>CAWCSB010000041.1:0-22514 GCA_963798045.1 uncultured Actinomycetota bacterium | reverse complement strand
CTCGTCGAGCAGAGTGGCCTTGCCCTTGCGCACCGTCACTCCAGCGAACTCGAGGACGGCGGCCATGGCCGCCACCCTACTGACCGGATCAGGCGGATCCCGGCGTAACCTCGCCGGGCGTGACCACCCCACGAAATCGCTCGGTGAGCGCGCTGCGCGCGGAGAGCTCGCGTTTCCGCGGGGACCCCGGAAAAACGTGAGCTCCTTGCCTGCCGCGGTGCGGCTGGCGTGGTGGGGAACGGCCTGGCTGCGCGGACACGTGGTGGCCGACCACCTCATCGACGCGGTCGTCGACCAGGACGCGACGCACCTGGTGATGTTTCCGGACTCGGATCCCGAGCCTCTGATCACCGGCCTCGGCCGGCTCCGGGCGGCCGGTGCCGACGCCCTGGGAGCCGCACTGCCGGCGGAGGGCGACCCGGTCGGGCTGGGCGGCCCGGCGGCCTTCAACGCGGCAGCCTTCGAGGCCGGCGAGGCGGTGGTGGCGCTCGACGCCGCGGGCTTCGGTCTGCACGGACTGGTGCCGGTCCGGGTGGGCGCGGCCGTGACCTGGTCGGTCATGGCCGCCGAACGCCGCCAGCTGCCCGACGTGGGCGAGGCGGACCGGGCCCTGCGCTCGGCGCTGCCGGAGGCGGCTGACGCGCTCGCCGTCCTCGACGTGGCGCACTGGCGTCCGGAGGTTGCCGACCGGCTGATGAACCTCCGGCACCGGCCCCGGGCCACCGCGCCACCGGGTGTGCCGCCGCGCTGCGTGGAGCTCGCCGAGCGGGGCCGCCAGGCCCTGGAGATCGTGGCGCTCGCCCTGGAGGACGACGGCGCCGCGCAGACCGCCCTCGAGGCGGAGGCCCGGCGCGCCGCGCTGCTGCCCCTGGGACGCGCGGGCCGGCGGGCGCTGGTCGCCGCTGCCTCCCCCGAGGTGTGGCCACCGGACTCCTAGGCCTGCCCTAGGCGTCCGACGGCTGGTAGACGCCCAGCACGTTGCCGTCGGTGTCGCCGAAGATGAACCGCCTGCCGCCGGGGTAGTCGTAGGGGCCTTCGACGACGCTCCCGCCGGCCGACTCGACGGCCGCGACACTGGCGTCGAGGTCGTCCGAGCGGAGGAGCGCGAGGACGCCTCCCGGGCCGGTGGCGCGGCCGACACCGAGGCCACCGACCTCGCTGGCACCGTCGGCCGTCTGGATGCCGGCGTAGTCGGGGCCGTAGTCGTTGAACCGCCAGCCGAACGCCTGCCCGTAGAACTCACGGGCGCGAGCCAGGTCGGTGACGCTGATCTCGACGTAGTCGAGGGCGTGATGTGTCGTCATGTCCAGGACGCTAGGCGCGCCCGCCGACAGCCGTGTCCGGTCGGCGCTCGCCCTGCGGAGGAGCGGTCACCTCGGCCCAGAGCTCCTCGAGGACGATCAGGAGGCCGGCGTCGTCGACGGTGCCGAACGACGCGACGTAGTGACTCTCGGGACTCGCCCCGGCAGCGTCGCTGATCCGGGCCCGGAGCACGGCCGTCGAGCCGGCGTCGACCACGACCTCACGGACGAAGCGCCACTGGCCGGGGTAGTCGCGGTTGAGCGCGACGAACTGCTCGCCGTCGAACTCCTCGCCGGTGTGGTGGTAGCTGGCCCGGAAGTCCGGTGCCAGCAGTGCGGCGAGGCCCTCCCAGTCCTGGGCGTCGATGGCATCGGCCATCCGGGTCAGGGCAGCGCCCGCAGTTGGGGAAATCATCTCCCCACCATGGACCCGACCACCGACAACCGGTGCCCGGCGATACCGTGACGACCGATGAACCACGATCGGGGCCAGCGACCGGAGACGCTGCTCATCACCCTCACGGGCAAGGACCGGCCCGGCGTCACCTCGGCGGTCTTCACGACGTTGTCCCGGGCAGGTGTCGAGGTCGTCGACATCGAGCAGATCGTGCTGCGACGCCGGCTCATCCTCGGCGTACTGGTCACCATCCCGCGCGACTGGAAGAACCTTCGCGACGCCGTCGAGGCCACCGCCCGCGAGCTGGGCATGAACGTGGAGATCGATCGCGGCACCGGTGACAACAAGGCGCGGAGGGATGGGCGCTCGCACGTGACGGTGATCGGTACGCCGCTCAAGGCCGCGCAGATGGCCGCGGTGGCCGGGCGGATCGCCGACAGCGGCGCCAACATCGACCGCATCGAGCGGATGGCTCGCTACCCCGTCACCGCGATCGACCTGCATGTCTCCGGCATCGACACCGACACCCTCCGCACGACGCTGGCCTCGGAGGCCGCCCGGCAGGGCATCGACGTCGCCGTACAACCCGCCAACCTGCAGCGCCGCGGCATGCGGCTGATCGTCATGGACGTCGACTCGACGCTGATCCAGGGCGAGGTGATCGAGATGCTCGCCGAGCACGCCGGCTACGGCAACGAGGTCGCGGAGGTGACCGAGGCGGCGATGCGTGGTGACCTCGACTTCGAGAAGTCGCTGCGGGAACGGGTCAAGCTGCTCGAGGGAGTCCCGGAGTCAGCCTTCGACGCGGTGTACGACGCCATCGTCCTGACGCCGGGCGCCCGGACCCTCGTCCGGATCCTGCGCCGGCTCGGCTACCGCTTCGCACTCGTCTCGGGCGGCTTCAGCCAGATCACCGAGCGGCTCGCCGACGACCTGGGCATCCACTTCTCCCGAGCCAACGAGCTCGAGGTCGTCGACGGCAAGCTGACCGGCGAGATCGTCGGCGATGTGGTCGACCGCGCAGGCAAGGCGCGGGCACTGCGCGAGTTCGCGGCCGAGCTCGGTCTCAACGAGGGGTCGGTCATCGCGATCGGCGACGGCGCCAACGACCTCGACATGCTCAACGCCGCGGGACTGGGCATCGCCTACAACGCCAAGCCGGTGGTGCGGGACGCGGCGGACACCTCGGTCAACGTGCCCTACCTCGACACGATCCTCTACCTGCTCGGCATCTCCCGCGAGGAGATCGAGGCCGCCGACGCCGCGGAGGGCATCGTCACGCCGAGCCCGCCTGTGTGACGAGCCTGGGACTCAGCCACGGCCGACGTGGTAGGCCACCACGCTCGCCGAGGCCTCATCGAGGTCGCTCCAGTCGCCGTCGAACGAGAACACTGCCAACGCACTGGTCGGGAAGCCGAGGGCCATCTCGTTGCCGGCCTCCTCGTCGCCGTCACCGTCGTCGAGCAGTGCAGCCAGCGACGCCATGGTCGGGTTGTGGCCGACGACCACGAGCGTCCGGATGACGTCCTCGGTCTCGCGGATCAGGTCGAGGGCGCTCTCCGTGCCGGCCTCGTAGAGCGAGTCCTCAGGGGTGCCCTCGAGGTCCCAGCCGCCGGTCTCGTTGACGGCCTCCCAGGTCTGCTGGGTGCGCACCGCGGCCGAGACCAGAGCCTGATCGGGCTCGACACCGCGGCCGGCCAGCCACTGCCCGGCCTCGGCTGCATCCACGGTCCCGCGGTCGGTCAGCTGGCGCTCGAAGTCGCTCGGTCCCGACTGCTCGGACTTGGCGTGCCGCATCACCACCAGGGTCTTCACGCCGAGAGTGTGGCACGCGCCCTAGGGTGGCACCCATGCCCCGGGGACCCCTCATGATCATCGGCGGCGCGGAGGACAAGCTGCGCAAGCGCCGCATCCTGAGGGAGTTCGTTGCGGCCAGCGGCGGCCCGCAGGCCCGGATCGCGGTGATCCCGACCGCGTCGAGCCTCGGCGACGAGATCGTCGACGTCTACGACGCGCTGTTCCGCGTCGAGGGTGCCGCCGAGGTGACGATGGTGCGGCCGGAGAGCCGCGAGCAGGCCCACGACCCCGACCTGGTCGGTGTGCTCGAGAAGGCCACCGGTGTCTTCATGACGGGCGGCAACCAGCTCAAGCTCAGCTCGATCGTCTGCGGCACCCCGGTCGGTGACGCGATCGTCGCCGCGCACGAGCGGGGCGCGGTCGTCGGCGGTACGTCGGCGGGTGCATCCATCCAGTCCAGCCACATGCTGGCGTTCGGGGTCGGCGGCAGCACCCCGAAGCAGCGGATGACGCAGATGGCGGCCGGGCTCGGTCTGCTCCCGAGCACCGTCATCGACCAGCACTTCGAGCAGCGCAACCGCTACGGCCGGCTGCTGATGATCGTCGCCCAGTCACCGCAGCTGCTCGGCCTGGGCATCGACGAGGACACCGCAGCCATCGTGCGGGACGACGTGCTGACCGTGGTCGGCCGCGGCGCGGTGACGATCCTGGACCCCAGCAACATCACCACCAACGCGTTCGACGCCAAGCGCTCCGCACCGCTGCTGGCCAGCGGCGTCGTGCTGCACGTGCTGCCGCAGGGATCTCGCTTCGACCTCGCTACCCGGACCCTGCTGCCCTTCGAGACCCATGTCGACCCGCTCGAGGCCGCCGAGATCGAGGAGGCGGGCCACGACCTGCGCCAGATGGCGCGCGACATCGCGGCTGGAGACGCCTCCCCGAGCGTGCTGCGACGGCGGCTTCGACGCACCCGACGCACCCGACCAACAGGACACGACTCGCACGGAGACGACGCATGACAGAGCGACCCACCCCCGACCTGACCATCCTCGAGACGCGGGTCTACCGCGGGGCCAACGTCTGGTCCTACGAACGCGCGATCCATCTCGTCGTCGACCTCGGGTCGCTGGAGAAGTTCCCGACCAACACCATCCCCGGCTTCACCGACAACCTGCTCGACATGCTGCCCGGGCTGCGCGAGCACTCCTGCTCGCGCGGCAAGCGTGGCGGGTTCGTCGAGCGGCTCCACGAGGGCACCTGGCTGGGCCACGTCGCCGAGCACACCGCGCTGGCCATCCAGCAGGTCGTGGGACATGACATCCGCCGCGGCAAGACCCGCCAGGTCAAGGGCCAGCCCGGCCACTACAACGTCATCTTCGGGTACGCCGACGAGCAGGTCGGGCTCGAAGCCGCCCGCCTCGCCGTACGCCTGGTCAACCACCTCGTCCAGGCGGACCCGGAGTTCGACTGGGAGCAGGCGCTCGAGGCGTTCATCCTGCGGGCGGAACGTACGGCGTTCGGCCCCTCGACCCAGGCCATCCTCGACGAGGCCGTCTCGCGGGACATTCCCTGGATCCGGCTCAACCAGTACTCGCTCGTCCAGCTCGGCCAGGGCGTCCACGCCAAGCGGATCCGCGCCACGATGACCTCGGCGACGTCCGCGATCGCAGTCGACATCGCCTCCGACAAGGACCTCACCACCCGGCTGCTCGGCGCCGCCGGCCTCCCGGTCCCCAAGCAGGACACCGTGCGCACCGCTGACCAGGCCGTGCGCGCGGCGGAGCGGATCGGCTACCCGGTGGTCGTGAAACCGCTGGACGGCAACCACGGGCGCGGGGTCTGCCTCGACCTCCAGAACGAGGAGGACGTGCGAGCGGCGTTCCCGATCGCCGAGGAGCAGTCCCGGCGTGGCGTGATCGTGGTGGAGTCGCTGATCATCGGCAAGGACTACCGCTGCCTGGTCATCGACGGCCGGATCGCTGCGATCGCCGAGCGGGTGCCCGCCTCGGTGACCGGTGACGGTGTGGCGACCGTCGAGCAGCTCGTCGACACCGCGAACGCCGACCCACGCCGCGGCGTCGGGCACGAGAAGGTGCTGACCCGGATCAAGGTCGACGACTCCGCGATCGAGCTGGTGCGCGAGCAGGGCTACGCCATGTCCGACGTGCCGCCCGAGGGGCAGATGGTGAAGCTCGCCCTGACCGGCAACATGTCCACCGGCGGCATCTCGATCGACCGGACCTTCGAGGCGCATCCGGAGAACGTCGAGATCGCCGAGGAGGCCGCCCGGATGGTCGGCCTCGACATCGCCGGCATCGACTTCATCTGCCCCGACATCACCGAGCCGGTCCGCGAGACCGGCGGCGCGATCTGTGAGATCAACGCCGCGCCGGGGTTCCGGATGCACACCCACCCGACCATCGGCGAGCCGCAGTTCATCGCCAAGCCGGTCATCGACATGCTGTTCCCGCCGGGCGCGACCTCGCGGATCCCGATCGTGGCCGTGACCGGCACCAACGGCAAGACGACCACCTCGCGGATGATCAGCCACATCTTCAAGGGCATGGGCCGCAAGGTCGGCATGACCTCCACCGACGGCGTCGTCATCGACGAGCGGCTGGTGATCCGGGCCGACGCGTCCGGCCCGCGTTCGGCGCGGATGGTGCTGCAGAACCCCCGCGTGGACTTCGCGGTCTTCGAGGTCGCGCGCGGCGGGATCCTGCGCGAGGGCCTCGGCTACGAGCGCAACGACGTCGCCGTCGTGCTCAACGTCCAGCCCGACCACCTCGGCCTGCGCGGCATCGACACCGTCGAGCAGCTCGCCGACGTGAAGGCGGTGCTGGTCGAGGCGGTCCCCCGCGACGGCCACGCGGTGCTCAACGCCGACGACCCGCTGGTCCGCGAGATGCGGCGGCGGTGCTCGGGCCAGGTGGTGTGGTTCTCGATGGACGAGCCCGGCTCGGAGACACGCGACATGATCGACGCGCACTGCCGGCGTGGTGGCAAGGCGCTGGTCCTCAACCCGTCCGAGCGCGGCGAGATGATCGTCGTGAAGCACGGGCCCCGCGAGATGCAGCTCGCCTGGACCCACCTGCTGCCGGCGACGTTCGGCGGCCGGGCCCGGATGAACGTCCAGAACTCACTCGCAGCGGCCGCAGCGGCGTTCGCAGCCGGTGCCCCGCTGCACGACATCCGGCAGGGGCTGCGCTCGTTCTCGACCAACTACTACCTCTCCCCCGGACGCCTCAACGAGGTCGAGGTCAACGGCGTCAACGTCATCGTCGACTACTGCCACAACGCTCCCGGCATGAAGATGCTCGGCGACTTCGTGGACCGGGTCGGCGAGACGCTCGAGTCGTCGCACGAGCTGGCCCGGCCGTCCCGGATCGGCGTCATCGCCACCGCGGGCGACCGCCGTGACGAGGACATGCGCGAGCTCGGGCACATCGCCGCCCAGCACTTCGACGTCGTGATCGTCCGTGAGGACGTGGCGCTCCGCGGCCGCAAGCGCGGTGAGGTGGCTGAGTTCGTCATCGAGGGTGTCCGAGCGGCGATGGCGGAGGGCGCGCGCTGCAAGCAGGTCGAGCAGGACCTCGACGAGATCAAGGCGGTCCGGCACGCGCTGGCCCGCGCCAACAAGGGTGACCTCGTCGTCATCTGCGTCGACAAGCACGCGGAGGTGATGATCGAGCTCGAGAACTGGTCCCCCCAGGCTCAGCCCGGTGCCGGCGTCACCTCCGACGCACCGGCCGCCGACCCCGACTTCGTGGCCGCAGCACCGGTGCCGGTCGAGGGTTGAGTCTCGGGCCCAGCTCCGAGACGCCTGAGTACGCAGGCCCTGCCTTGGCCGGCGCGACGGACGCAGACTGGAGGACGTGGGCGGTTTCGAGAACTTCAGCAGCACTCACTGGGTGATGCTGGCGATCTTCGCCGCAGGGGTCTGGCCGGTGGTCCGAATCGGGTGCGCCCACCGAGACACGCCGGCAGCCCGCACCTTCAGCCGTTGGTTCGCGCTCGCGATCCCAGCCTTCACGATCCCGATGCAGGTGGTCGACTTCCTGCCGGGTCAGTACGACTTCGACACGACGCTGCCGTTGCAGCTCTGCGACTTCGCCTGGATCGCGGCGGTGGTGGCGCTGTGGACGCATTCCCGGTTCGCCGCCTCGGTCACCTACTTCTGGGGACTGGTGCTGACGAGTCAGGCACTGATCACGCCCTGGTTGAACGCGGACGTCCCGAGCCCCAAGTTCCTCGGCTACTGGGGCATGCACTGGCTGATCGTCTGGGCCGCGATCTACCTGGTGTGGGGTCTGCGGCTCACGCCCCGGTGGCGGGACTACGTCGGGACCGTGGCGATGACCGCTGCGTGGGCGCTTGTCGTGTACGTCTTCGACGTGCTCACCGACACCAACTACGGCTTCCTCGTGGAGAAGCCCAGCAGCGGCACGATCCTGGACCTGCTCGGTCCCTGGCCGGTCTACGTCGTGGCCGAGATCGCCCTCATCGCGGGTGTGTGGGCGCTGATGACCTGGCCCTGGAACCAGCAGCGCAAGGTCAGTCAGCCAGGCTGGGCTCCCAGGTCCGGGTCGCTACGCCGATCAGGGTCCAGACGTTGATGGTCACGATCAGGGCGACCAGCGCGCCGACTTCGTCGTCGGACCAGTGCGCGGCGACCGCGTCGTAGTCCTCCTGCGGCACGTGGGTCTCGGTGGCCCGGGTGACCGACTCCGTGAAGGCGAGCGCCGCCCGCTCCTTGTCGGTGAAGAACGGCGACTCCTTCCAGATGCTCACGGCGTGGATGCGCTGCTGTGGCTCGCCGTTGGTGGCTGCGTCGGTGGAGTGCATGTCGACGCAGTAGGCGCAGCCGTTGAGCTGGCTGGCCCGGAGCTTGAGGAGGTCGCGGAGTCCCACGGGGATGCCGACCCGGTCGAGCTCGCGGTTGGTGGCGTTGTCGAGGTGCGCCACGGCCTTGCTGAACGCCGGCACGGCGGCGTCGAAGTCGAGGCGCTGCGGGATCTGGTGAAGGTGCTCGGTCGTCGTGGTCATGTGCTCAACGCTAGACGGGATGCATCCAGACCAAACGGGCCGATTCGAGCCGACCCAACTGGGCCAATCCGGTCAGTCGACTGTCGAGAGCAACCACACGATGAACACGAAGTCCACGAGGCACAACCCGAACCCGACGCCGACCATCCAGGCTGCCGCCTTGGTCGACCCGTTGACCTTCGGCCAGACCTTGATCAGGAAGAGAAGCGCGAGACCGACGGCGAGGAGCCCCGGTCCGAGCCAGAAGGCGATGGTGAACAGGTAGGGCTCCATACCCCGACGGTGGCAGCGGCGCCGGCCCTACCGCCTGAGTACGCAGGCTCGATCAGTCGGCCTGGGCGGCCTTCACCTTGTCGCGCAGCGTCTCCGGGCCGTCCGGCGTACCGCCGTGCTCGGCGATCCAGTCGTAGGCCTCCTGCCTCTCCGCGTGGCACATCAACCCCACCACGTCGCCGGGCTTCGCCCGGTCGACCAGCGCGGCCAGGCAGTCCACCTCGGTGTCGTACGCCGGCATGTCGGTCACGCCGACCCGCTCGGCTCCGGCGCGCATGAGGGCCTCGAGCTCATCGGTGGTCCGGCCGCGGAGGTACTGCTTCTTGTGACCGATCGCGATCACGTCGCTGTCGCGGGCCCCGATCTCGCCGAGGAGCTCGATCAGCTCATCGGTGCGGTCCCCCACCGCGCCGAGGCCGAGGAGCAGACGGCAGCCGGGCTGGCGGACGCCGTTCATGATCTCCAGCAATGCCTCGAGGCCCGCCTCGTTGTGGGCCAGGTCCATGACCACCGACACCTGGCCGGGGAGCGAGAAGAAGTTCATCCGCCCCGGGTTGTGCTCGGCGTCCGGGAGGAACGTGCGCAGTCCCTCGACCACCACCTCGCGCGGGATCCCGATGGCCAGAGCGGCCGATGCGGCGGCGAGGCTGTTCTCGACGTTGAAGCGGGACAGCCCGGCCAGCGTCATCGGCACGTCGACCAGCTCGACCAGCGGGTCGGGGTCGCGGTTGGGCAGGAGCACCGAGATCCAGCCGTCGATCACCGTCGTGGCGCGCCCGCCGGCGTTGAGCACCTCGCGGATCGCCGGTGAGTCCGGGTCGCGCGAGAACACCCAGGGCTGCGCCTTGATCGTCCCGTGCATCGCGAAGACCCGGGGGTCGTCGCCGTTGAGGACGGCCCAGCCGTCCTTCCGGGTGATGTGCGGGACGACGCCCTTGACCTCCGCGAGCTGGTCGAGGGTGTCGATGCCCTGGAGGCCCAGGTGGTCGGCGGACACGTTGGTGACCACCGAGACGTCGTTGCGGGTCAACCCGATCCCCTTGAGCAGGATGCCCCCGCGCGCGGTCTCGGTGACCGCGAGCTGCACCTGCGGGTGGGCCAGCACCCGCCCCGCGCCCGACGGGCCGGAGTAGTCCCCGGCCTCCACCAGCTCGCCGTCGATGTAGATGCCGTCGGTGTTCGACCAGCCGACGAGCTTGCCTGAGGTCCGGGCGATGTGCGCGATCATCCGCGACGTCGTGGTCTTGCCGTTGGTGCCTGTCACCGCGACGACCGGGATCTTCGGCGTGATCGTGTGCGGGGCGGCTCCGGGGTCGGCCGCGGCGACCCGGGCCGCCGCCGCACCGACCACGGTGTCGACCTCGCCCCCGGGGACGGCGTCGAGCACCTCCGCGACCGCCGTACCCATCACCTGCGCCCGGGTGCGGTGCCGCCACGGGAAGGCCACGACGATCTGGTGCTGGTCGCTGGTGGGCCGCACGCGTACGGCGAGCCGGGTCGCGCCCGACTCGGTCGCGATCGCCCGGACCAGCCGGCCCACCGCGCGCAGCGCGAACCGCTGCCGGAACCCGGTGTCGGGCTTCCCGGGGCGGGCGTTGCGGAGCCCGATGCGCTGCGCGAACCGCTTCGCGGTCTCCTCCGGCACGGCGGCCAGCCCGCCGATGTCGAGCGTCAGCTTGATCGCGGCGCGCGGGAAGTAGAGGTTCGGGCCTTCCAGGATCCGCAGCTCGACCAGGGACGCGGGTTCGTCAGCCACGCCCGGGACGCTATCGGACTCGACTTCAGGCGCCGGTCGCGTGGAAGCCGCCGTCGACGTGGATGATCTCGCCGGAGGTCGCCGGGAACAGGTCCGACAGCAGGGCGCAGATCGCCTTGGCGGTCGGCTCGTGGTCGGCGTTGTCCCAGCCGAGCGGCGCCCGGTCGCTCCACATGTCCTCGAGGTCGCTGAACCCCGGAATCGCCTTGGCGGCGAGGGTGCGCAGCGGGCCAGCGGAGACCAGGTTGACCCGAATCCCGTGCTCTCCCAGGTTGCGTGCGAGGTAGCGCGACGTCGACTCGAGAGCCGCCTTGGAGACGCCCATCCAGTCGTAGGCCGGCCAGGCGACCGTCGCGTCGAAGGTCAGCCCGACCACCGAGCCGCCGGAGGACATCAGCGGGCGGGCGGCCTCGGTCAGCGACATCAGCGAGTACGCCGAGACCTGGACCGCCTGCGCGACGTCCGACCACGGGCCGGTGAGGAACTTGCCGCCCAGCAGCGTCTCCGGGTTGCCGTAGGCGATCGAGTGCACGACGCCGTCCAGCCCGTCGACGTGCTCGCGGACCTGGTCGGCCAGCCCGGCCAGGTGCTCGTCGTCGGTCACGTCGAGCTCGAGCACGGGCGGCTCGGTCGGCAGCCTCTTGGCGATCCGCCGGGTGATGCCGAGTGCGCGCCCGAAGTTGGAGATGAGCACCGTGGCGCCCTGCTCCTGGGCGTACTTCGCGGCCGCGAAGCCGATCGAGCTGTCCATCGTCACGCCGGCGACGAGGATGCGCTTGCCGTCAAGAATGCCGCTCATGTCACTCAACCCTCTCAGTGGCCCATTCCGAGTCCGCCGTCGACGGGGATCACGGCCCCGGTGACGTATGCCGCTCCGTCGCCGGCCAGCCACGTCACCGCGGCGGCCACCTCGTCCGTCGTCGCGTACCGCTGGAGCGGTACCTGCGCCTTGATCGCCGCCCTCTGCTCGTCGGTGAGCACGCCGGTCATGTCGGTCTCGACGAACCCGGGCGCCACGACGTTGGCCGTGATCGACCGCGAACCGAGCTCGCGGGCGATCGAGCGGGCCATGCCGACCAGGCCGGCCTTCGACGCGGCGTAGTTGACCTGCCCGGCGGAGCCCAGCAGACCGACCACCGAGGAGACGAAGACGATCCGGCCACGGCGCAGCCGCAGCATCCCCTTCGCGGCCCGCTTGGCGAGCCGGTAGGAGCCGGTCAGGTTGGTCTCGATGACCGAGGACCAGTCCTCCTCCGACATCCGCAGCAGCAGCGTGTCGTGGGTGATGCCGGCGTTGGCCACCAGCACCTCGACCGGTCCGTGCGCCTCCTCGACCTGCGCGAACGCCGCCTCCACCTGCTCGGGGTCGGTCACGTCGCAGCGCACGTCGAGGGTGCCGTCGGGGGCACCGCCGCTGCGCGTTGTCACGGCGACCTTGTCGCCCTGCGCCACGAACGCCTCCGCGATCGCCCGTCCGATCCCCCGGTTGCCGCCGGTGACCAGCACCGACCGGCCGCCTGGACTGCCCTGCGTCTGGCTCTCCTCGGTCACCGGAGCGACGCTAGCGTCTACCGGGGAGTACGCCGAAATAGGGTCCATCGCCGCCGCCGCACCGGCTCGGGCGCGGCGGCGACGATGCTAGGCGCCAGGTCGGAACGCTCTCCGGCGTACATCGCCTCCCACCAGCGCGCGCCGCCGGCGATGAACGCGTCCAGGTCGAGCCGCCCGCCCGTGCCGTCGAGCACCGAGACGTCCGTGAACCACACCCGCAGGTCGAGGTGGTGCACTCCCCCGAGGTCCTGGAACAGCGTCAGGTGGTGGCCGCCACGACCTGACATCGGGAGGTCGAGGCTGAGCCGTCGCTCCCATGTGCGGAACTGGCGCTCGCTCCGCGGGGAGTCCACGAACTCCCAGCCGTAGACGGGGCCTCCGCCGTGCCGGCGCAGCAGCCCGTCGAGCCCCGCCAGATCCAGCGGGAGCACAGGCGCGTCCGCATCGTCCCACGTGCCGGCGCGGTAGGACGCCGCCAGCCGCGAGCAGCCGGTCAGCCGCAATGTCCGGCGTGGGTCAGAGGTCTCGGCGCCGGTCTCGTCCCGGGACAGCACCGTGAGCAGGATGTCGACGCTCGCAGCGGGTTCGTCGACCGTCAGGTCATGCCAGTCAGCCTCGTTGAGCGCGACGCCGAGGCCGTCGACCTGGTCGGGCGTGAGCGCCGTGGCTACTCCTCGTCCTCGAGCCGGAAGCCGACCTTGATCCCCACCTGGAAGTGCTCGACCTTGCCGTCCTTGATCTGGCCACGGACCTCGGTGACCTCGAACCAGTCGCAGTGCCGCAGCGTCATGGCGGCCCGCTCCACGCCGTTGTGAATCGCCTTCTCGAGCCCCTCGGGCGAGGTGCCGACGATCTCGGTGACGCGATAGGTGCGGTTGGTCATGCGGGGCCTCGCTTGTGTGGTTGGGCGGTCGGTTCCCTCGACTGTACCGAGGGTCGGGGACCCTCCGACCGCGGCGTAGAGTGGGGTAATGGCCCGGGATCGCAGCCGCGAGCCCGAGGCGGTCCGCATCACCTCGGCAGCGGCCAGCCGCAACGAAGACATCGCCGCGCGCCAGAAGCGGTACCTGTTCTCGATGGGCATCCGCACGCTGTGCTTCGTGGGGGCGATCGTGGCCTCCCTGCTCGAGATCCACTGGCTCTGGCCGATCCTGATCGTCGGGGCGCTCCTGCTGCCCTATGTCGCCGTGGTGATGGCGAACGCCGTCACCACCAAGGGCGACGGCTTCGCGCTCGTCGACCAGAGCCCTGAGCGCCGCGAACTCGAGACCGGGGGCCAGGGTCGCTGAGAAATTTCGGCCCCGTCGTTTGATTCCCGGCGCGGACGTGGAACACTTCTAGGGCCGCGTGGGCTTGCTCGGGCGGTGTGGTGCCGGACAGCTCTCCCCGTGGTTGGCCGGCACCACTTTCACATTTCAGGACTGATGACCGACATCTGCTCAGCCAAGGGCTGCACCGCTCCCGCTGTGTGGGCGCTGCGCTGGAACAACCCCAAGCTGCACACCCCGGAGCGCCGCAAGGTCTGGCTCGCGTGTGCCGACCACAAGGGGTCGCTGTCGGACTTCCTGGGCGCGCGCGGCTTCCTCAAGGAGGTCGTGGAGCACGTCGACGGGGCCGACGAGAGCGTCTAGAGCGCCCTCAGCGGTCTGGACCGCTGACCAGGTCCTCCGTCAACCGCCGATGGCCGACATCGGCCGGTCCGGCTGCAGGAAGGTCGGGTCGTCGATGCCGTGGCCCGGCAGCTTGTTGGCCATCGCGACGACCCAGCGCTCAGCCAGCTCCGCGTCCGTCGCTCCGGCGCGCATGGCCGTGCGCAGGTCGGACTCCTCGCGGGCGAACAGGCAGTTGCGGACCTGGCCGTCGGCGGTGAGCCGGACCCGGTCACAAGCACCGCAGAACGGCCGGGTGACCGAGGCGATGATGCCGACCGTGGCGGGCCCGCCGTCGACGAGGAACAGCTCGGCCGGCGCACTGCCGCGCGGCTCCACGGCGGGGACCAGCACGTAGTGCTCCTCGAGCGCGGCCACGATCTCGTCGGCGGTGACCATGCCTTCGCGGCTCCAGCCGTGCTGGGCGTCGAGCGGCATCTGCTCGATGAACCTGAGCGCGTAGCCGCGCTCCAGGCACCACTCGAGCAGGTCGGGCGCCTGGTCGTCGTTGACGCCGCGCAGCAGCACGGCGTTCACCTTCACCGGACCCATGCCGGCGGCCTGGGCGGCCTCGAGGCCGGCCACCACGTCCGCGAACCGGTCGCGCCGGGTGATCTCGTGGAACGTGTCGGAGCGGATCGTGTCGAGGCTGACGTTGACCCGGTCGAGGCCGGCGTCCTTGAGGGCCTGCGCGGTCTTGGCCAGGCCCAGCGCGTTGGTGGTCAGCGAGGTCTCCGGCCGCGGCTCCAGGGCCGACGTACGGCGCACGATGTCGACCAGCCCGCGGCGCACCAGCGGCTCGCCGCCGGTGAACCGCACTTCACGCACGCCCAGCCGCTCCACGGCGACCGTGATCAGCCGGACCACCTCGTCATCGCTGAGCTGCGACTCCAGCGGGAGCCAGTCGAGGCCCTCCTCGGGCATGCAGTAGGTGCAGCGCAGGTTGCAGCGGTCGGTCAGGCTGACGCGCAGGTCGGTGGCTACCCGGCCGAAGGCGTCTGCGAGCGGCTGCATTACCCCAGTCTAGGTCGGGCCGGTGCGGGCGGGTCACGGGTGGGACGTCGGGCTCGGATCCTCCGAAGTAGCGTGGCGGCGTGCGCTCGTTGGGGTTCCTGCTGAGCCGGCGCTGGATCGTGTTCGCGCTGGTCGTCGTGGTGCTGGCGTACGCCGCGTGGTGGCTGGGCGAGTGGCAGTTCCGCCGGCTGCAGGACCGCAAGGCCGACAACACCGTCGTGCGCACCAACGAGCACCGCGCGGTCGCGCCCGTGGCCGACGTGCTGAGCCCGGACCGCGACCCGTCGGAGCAGGACGAGTGGCGGGTGGTCAGCGCGACAGGGACCTACGACGAGGCGGGCACGGTCGTGATCCGCTACCGGAACCGTGGCGGCGTGCAGGGGGTCGACGTCGTCGTACCGCTGGTCACCTCCACCGGCACCGCCCTGCTCGTCGACCGAGGCTGGCTCGAGACCGACCCGAGCGGGGCGAACCGGGACGACATCCCTGACCCGCCGGCCGGGGAGGTCGAGGTCACCGGCTACGTCCGGGCCAACGGCAGCGGCGACAGCACCCGGGTCGCGGACCTGTCCGCCCGCGCGATCAGCAGCGACGCGATCGGCCCTGCGATCGGACACCCTGTCTACGGCGGTTTTGTGGAGCTCAGGTCGGAGGACCCCGAGCCCGACACCGCCCTGGAGCCGGCGGAGCTGCCCGAGCTCGACAACGGGCCGCACTTCTTCTACGGGCTGCAGTGGTGGTTCTTCGGACTGCTGGCGATCTTCGGCTTCTGCTACCTGCTCTACGACGAGTGGCGCAACGGTCCCCGCGGCGAGCGGCTGGTCCGCTCGCAGAAGAAGCCGAGGCCGAAGTCGAAGGCCCGGCTCCAGGCCGACGCCGCCAAGGCTCAGATCGAGCGGGAGAGGGCCGAGCGGGAGCGCGCGAGCCAGTAGCTCACCAGCGTGAGTGCACGAGCTCCCGGATGCGCTCGTCGTACATCGCCCGGACACCGTCGAGGAAGTCCGCCCCCAGCGGCGGCACCAGGCCGGCCTCCGCGTTGGCGACGGCCTGCTCGCGGTTGCGGGCGCCGGGGATCACCGTGGTCGCCCCCGGCTGCTGCCAGCACCACGCCAGCGCGGCCTGCGCGGGTGTCGGCGCGCCGGGCAGTCGCCCGACCAGCTCGGAGAAGGCCACCGCGGCGGCCAGGCCGGCCTCCCACGGGACACCCGAGAAGGTCTCCCCCACGTCGAACGAGCCGCCGTCGCGGTTGTAGCTGCGGTGGTCGTCGGGAGCGAAGGTGGTCGAGGCGGTGTATCTGCCTGACAGCAGCCCCGAGGCAAGCGGCACCCGCGCGATGATGCCGACGCCCGCCTGCGCGGCAGCAGGAAGCACCTGGTCCAGCGGCTTGAGCCGCAACGCGTTGAGGATGATCTGGATCGAGGCCACCCCGGGCCGCGCGATGGCCGCCAGCGCCTGGTCGCAGGTCTCGACCGACAGGCCGTAAGCCGCGATCGAGCCGTCCGCGACCAGCGCGTCGAGGGCGTCGTACGTCGCGTCGTCCTCGATCACCGCCGACGGCGGGCAGTGCAGCTGCACCAGGTCGAGGCGCTCGGTGCCGAGGTTGCGCCGCGACCGGTCGACCCAGGCCCGGTAGTTGTCGGCGGTGAAGTTCTCCGCCACCGGGTCGACCCTGCGCCCCATCTTGGTCGCCACCGTGAGCCCGGCGTCGGGGTGGGCCGCAAGGAACTGCCCGAGGATCCGCTCGCTGCGGCCGTCGCCGTAGGCATCTGCGGTGTCGAAGAACGTGACGCCGTGCTCCGCGGAGACCTCCAGGACGTCGCGGGCGTCCGACTCGGAGACGTCACCCCAGTCCGCGCCGAGCTGCCAGGTGCCGAGGCCGACGACGGAGACGGGCCGGCCGGTGCGGCCGAGGGTGCGGTGTTCCACGGCCGCAGCCTGCCAGCCCGGGATGAGGCCGGTCTACCGGGTCAGATGGCCCGGAGCATGCCGCCGTCCACGGGCAGCATCGTGCCGCTGACGAAAGACGCCGCCGGCGAGAGCAGGAAGGCGGCGGCTCGGCCGAACTCGGCGGGCTCGCCGTAGCGACCGAGGGGGATCGTGGCGAGGGCCTTCTCACGCGCCGTGGCGGCGTCCCCGGTGGCCTCGTCCAGCTCGGCGACCCGCTCGGTGCCGACCCGCCCCGGAAGCAGCCCGTTGACCCGGATGCCGCGGGGACCGAGCTCGTCGGCCAGCGTCTTGGCAACCATCGCAAGCCCGGGGCGCAGCCCGTTGGACACGGCCAGGTTGGGCAGCGGGCTGCGGACGCTCGAGGAGAGCACGAACGCGATCGCGCCGCCCGCCTCGAGCCGGGCCGCCACCTCACGGGCCACGCGCACCGCACCGAGGAAGACCGACTCGAACGCCGCCGTCCACTGCTCATCGGTCACGTCGGTCACCGCGCCCGTTGGAGGGCCGCCGACGCTGATCAGCGCGCCGTCGAGGCGGCCCCACGCCTCCTCGGCAGCAGCGATCAACCGGCTGGGCGTCGCCGGGTCGGCGTTGTCCGCGGCCACCGAGACCACGCTGTCCCCCAGCTCCGCGACGGCGGCGGCGAGCGCCTCCTGCGAACGACCGGACAGCACCACCCGGGCACCCTCGGCGACGAGGACGTCGGCGGTGGCTCGGCCCAGGCCGCGGGCGCCCCCGGTGACGACGTAGACGCGGTCGGCGAGCTGGAGGTCCACGCCGATGAGCCTAGGCGGGTACGTCGTCGACGAACTGGGTGCGGTAGAGGTCGGCGTAGAGCCCTCCTGCGCGCAGCAGCTGCGCGTGGGTGCCGGACTGGACGATCCGGCCGCCGTCGACGACCAGGATCAGGTCGGCGTTGCGGACCGTGGAGAGCCGGTGCGCGATCACCAGCGAGGTGCGGCCCTCGAGCGCGGCGTCGAGGGCGCGCTGCACGGCGGCCTCGGACTCGGAGTCGAGGTGGGCGGTGGCCTCGTCGAGCACGACGATCGCGGGCGCCTTGAGCAGCAGCCGGGCGATCGCGAGCCGCTGACGCTCGCCGCCCGAGAGCCGGTAGCCGCGGTCGCCGACCACGGTCTCGAGCCCGTCCGGCAGCGCCCGCACCAAGGTCGCGATCTGGGCGGCCTCGAGGGCCGACCAGACCTCTCGGTCGCCGGCCCCTGGGTTGGCGTAGAGCAGGTTGGTCCGGATCGTGTCGTGGAACATGTGGGCGTCCTGGGTGACGTAGCCGACGACGTCCTCCAGCGACTGGAGCGTCACGTCGCGGACGTCGTGGCCACCGACCCGGACCGCACCCGCGTCGACGTCGTAGAGACGCGCGACGAGGTGGGTGATCGTGGTCTTGCCGGCGCCGGACGGGCCGACCAGGGCGACCATCTCGCCCGGCTCGGCCGCGAAGGTCACGTCGTGGAGCACCTGCACGTGGTCGCGCGACTCGACGCGGGCCACCGCCTCCAGGGACGCGAGCGAGACGTCGTCCGCCTTGGGGTAGGTGAAGGCGACGTGGTCGAACTCGAGCCGACTGGCCTCCCTGGGCAGGGTGACGGCGTCCGGCTTCTCCTGGATCAGGCTCGGCAGGTCGAGCACCTCGAAGACCCGCTCGAAGCTGACCAGCGCCGTCATCACGTCGATCCGGACGTTGGAGAGGCCCTGAAGGGGGCCGAGCAGCCGGAGCAGCAGGGTGGCGAGCGCGAGCATGGTGCCGACGGTGAGGCTGTTGCTGATCGCGAGCTGTCCCCCGACGCCGTAGACGACGGCGGTGGCCAGCGCGGGGATGAGCATCATCGCCGCCCCGAAGATGCGCGTGACGAGTGAGATCCGGACGCCGAGGTCACGGACGACTGCCGCCCTCTCGGCGAACAGGTCGTCCTCCTCGCCGCGGCGGCCGAACAGCTTGAGCAGCATCGCCCCACCGACGTTGAAGCGCTCGGTCATCACGTTGCCGAGGTCGGCGTTGCCGTCCATCTGGCGGCGGGTCAGGCCGGCCAGCCGGATGCTGACGAACCGGCTGACCAGGAGGAGCAGCGGGAACAGCGCCAGGCAGAGCAGGGTCACCTGCCAGCTGAGCGCGAGCATCGTGATGCCCACGACCACGACGGCGATGGTGTTGGCGACGGTGCTGGACAGGGTCGAGGTGAACGCGCGCTGGGCGCCGATGACGTCGTTGTTGAGCCGCGAGACCAGCGCGCCGGTCTGGGTCCGCGTGAAGAAGGCCAGCGACTGGCGCTGCACGTGTCCGAAGACCTTGGTCCGGAGGTCGTAGATCAGCCCCTCACCGATCCGGCTGGACAGCCAGCCGCCCAGGATGCTGAGCAGGGCGCTGAAGACCGCGACGCCGGCCATGGCGACGGCCAGCCAGGTGACCAGGCCACGGTCGCCCTTGAGGATGCCGTCGTCGACGATCCGCTGCACCAGCAGCGGGATGACGACGACCATGGCGGCATCCACGATGGTGATCGCGAGGAACCCCGAGATCAGGCGCTTGTGGGGGCCGGCGAAACGGAGCACCCGGCCCACCGTCCGCCGGTCGATGCGGTTGTTGACCACCGAGCGGTCGGAA
Organism: uncultured Actinomycetota bacterium; assembly: GCA_963798045.1. Taxonomy (GTDB): domain Bacteria; phylum Actinomycetota; class Actinomycetes; order Propionibacteriales; family Nocardioidaceae; genus Nocardioides. Next base: position 3,166 of record CAWCSB010000041.1, on the reverse strand, counting down.
CGCAGGTGACGCCAGGCCACGCCCGCGCCGGCACCGTGCATCCCGGACATGTGGCTACTCCTGACTGTTCTGGAACAACGCGGCGAGCTCACGGAAGCGACGCACCTGCGCCTCCCGCTCGAGCCGCCGCTGGGTCTCGAGGTCCTGCTCGGCCGCCGACTGGAGCAGTGCCTTGGTCTCAGCCACCGCGCCCGCGACGTTCGCCGTGAGTGCCTGGGCGAGGTCTGCCACCGTCGTGTCCAACCTGTCGGCAGGTACGGCGGTCAGCGCCAGCCCGATGGACACCGCCTCCTCGGCCCCGACCATCCGGGTGGTCGCGCAGATCTCCAGCGCTCTCTGATAGCCAACCGCCTCGACCAGCGGCTTTGTTCCCGTCAGGTCGGGCACCAGGCCCAGCGCCGTCTCCTTCATCGAGAACTGGGCGTCCTCGGCCACCACTCGCAAGTCGCAGCTCAGCGCCAGCTGGAACCCCGCCCCGATGGCGTAGCCCTGCACCGCCGCGATGCTCACGAACCGCGGGTCGCGCAGCCAGGTGAACCCCTGCTGGTAGCCCTCGATCGCCTTGCTGATCGCCTCGTCGTCGAGCTGCAGCAGCTGTGCGACGTCACCCGCCGCCGGGTCGAGCATCGCCCGGTCCAGGCCCGCGCTGAAGCTCTGCCCCGCTCCCCTGACCACCACGACGCGGGTCAGGTCGGGCAGCTGCTCCCCGATGGCCGCCAACCCCGCCCACATCGCCGGCGTCTGCGCGTTGCGCACCTCCGGCCGGCTCAGCGTCACCGTCGCGACGGCGTCACTGATGTCGAGGTGCAGCCCCGCGGCGGTGATCTCGTCGGCACGTCAAGGTCATGCGCCGAGCGTAAGTGGTGGCACCGACCGTCAGCGTCACGCCAGGGCGACGAGATCGGCGTAGTCGTCGTTCCAGAGGTCCTCGTCGCCGTCGGGCAGGAGCAGCACGCGGTCGGGCTCCAGGGCGCGTACGGCGCCCTCGTCGTGGGTCACGAGGACGATCGCGCCCTCGTAGCTGCGGATGGCGGCGAGCACCTCCTCGCGCGACGCGGGGTCGAGGTTGTTGGTGGGCTCGTCGAGCAGCAGCACGTTGGCGCTGGAGACCACCAGCGAGGCGAGCGCCAGCCGGGTCTTCTCACCGCCGGAGAGGACCTTGGCGGGCTTGTGGGCGTCGTCGCCGGAGAACAGGAACGACCCGAGCACGCTGCGGGCCTCGCTGTCGGTGAGCTGCGGCGCGGCGCTCTGCATGTTCTCGAGCACCGTGCGAGCGGTGTCGAGGGTCTCGTGCTCCTGGGCGTAGTAGCCGATCTTCAGGCCGTGACCCGCCACGACCTCACCCGTGTCGGGAGTGTCCACGCCGGCCAGGATGCGGAGCATCGTGGTCTTCCCCGCGCCGTTCAGCCCGAGGATCACCACCCGGCTTCCCTTGTCGATCGCCAGGTCGACGTCGGTGAACACCTCGAGCGACCCGTAGGACTTCGACAGCTCGGCCGCGGTGAGAGGCGTCCGGCCGCAGGGAGCCGGCGCAGGGAACTTGATCCTGGCGACCTTGTCGCTCTGCCGCTCGCCCTCCAGGCCGGCCATCATCTTCTCGGCGCGCTTGAGCATCGACTGGGCCGCCTGCGCCTTGGTGGCCTTGGCGCGCATCCGGTTCGCCTGGTCGGTGAGCGTCTTGGCCTTGTTCTCGGTGTTCATCCGCTCGCGCTTGCGGCGCCGCTCGTCGGTCTCGCGTTGGTCGAGGTAGGCCTTCCAGCCCAGGTTGTAGACGTCCACCTCGGCCCGGTTGGCGTCCAGGTGCAGCACCCGGTTGACCGTGGCGTCCAGCAGGGCCGTGTCGTGGGAGATCACCACGAGCCCGCCGCGGAAGGAGCGCAGGAACTCCCGCAGCCACACGATCGAGTCGGCGTCGAGGTGGTTGGTCGGCTCGTCCAGCAGCAGGACCTCGGCGCCGGAGAAGAGGATCCGCGCCAGCTCCACCCGGCGTCGCTGGCCGCCGGAGAGCGTCCGCAGCGGCTGCGTCATCAGCCGGTCGGCGATGCCCAGCGACGACGCGATCTGGGCAGCCTCCGCCTCGGCGGCGTAGCCACCCCCGGCGTGCAGCTCCGAGTCGGCGGCCGAGTATCGCCGCATCCCCCGGTCACGGACGGTGGGGTCGGCCGAGGCCATCTCGAGCTCGGACGAGCGCAGCCGGCGTACGACGTCGTCGAGGCCGCGGGCGGAGAGGATCCGCTCGCGGACGGGCATGTCGAGGTCGCCGGTGCGGGGATCCTGCGGCAGATATCCCACCGCCCCGGTCGTCTCGACCCGGCCGGCGGCCGGCAGCCCCTCGCCCGCGAGGATCTTGGTGAGGGTGGTCTTCCCGGCGCCGTTGCGCCCGACCAGCCCGACCTTGTCACCCGCCCCGACGCGGAAGCTGACGTCTGCCATCAGGAGCCTCGCCCCAGCGCGAACTTCCAGCTGGTGAGCGGTGATCATGGCTTGATCAAGGGTACGGGGCCACGGTCCGCAACCAGCCATCGGCGGGCACTGGTGCCCTAGGGTGTGGCCGTGCGTTTCAACCCGAAGGCCGACATCAGTGGTGGCCGGGTCACCGACGTCCGCGGAGGCGGCGGTGGCGGCGGGCTGGGGAACATTCCGATCGGCGGCATCACCGGCGGCGGCATCGGCACGACCATCATCGTGATCATCATCTTCGTCATCACGCAGCTGGCCGGCGGAGGGAGCGGTGGCATCGGCGCCGGCGGCCCGGAGCAGACGACCGACCGCTACGCGCAGTGCCGCACCGGCGAGGACGCCAACGAGAGCGCGGACTGCGCCCGGCAAGCCGTCGCGCTGTCGCTCGAGAGGTACTGGGCAGCCACGCTCCCGGAGCAGGCCGGCACGCAGTTCCAGCCGACCCAGATCAAGACCTTCACCGGTGGCGTCTCCACGGGCTGCGGCAACGCCGGCAGCGATGTCGGGCCCTTCTACTGCCCCACCGACCGCACGATCTACCTCGACACGACGTTCTTCAAGGACGTCCTCGAGGGGCAGCTCGGGGGCCAGGGCGGTGACTTCGTGGAGCCGTACGTCCTCGCCCACGAGTTCGGCCACCACATCCAGAACCTGCTCGGCACGATGGGCCAGGTCCGCACCCAGTCCGGCCCGGACAGCGACGCGG
>CAWCSB010000040.1:0-90243 GCA_963798045.1 uncultured Actinomycetota bacterium | reverse complement strand
ACTGATGAGGTCGCCGCTCTTGACGACGAAGATCGCGTTGTCGGCGACCTGGCTGCTCTCGACTCCGGGAATGGACCACTTTTCGTCCCGGACCTCGGGTCCAGCACGCGATCTCGCTGGTGGAGTCCTCCTCGTCATAGGTCTCCGACCGTCGACCGTCGACGAGGCCATACGCGCCGTCGCCGTCGTCGTCGAACCACAGCTGCTCGCCGTCGTGTCGAGAGGAGACCCAGCCGTAGTCCTCGAAGCCCTGCACGAGGACCAGGTCGTCGTCGTCGTAGCACGTAGGCGTAACCGTAGGCGGAGTCGTCGCGCTCCAGTCTCGTCGCTGTCCTTGTCCAGCGCGATGACACCCCCAGAGTCGCCCACGCTCACGATGGTGGTGTCACCCGCAGCCGAGACCTGGCGTATTCCCCGTCGGTGTCGAAGGTCCAGGCCTTCTCCGGCTCCGAGGTGATGCCATACAAGGTGTCCACCCCCGGCCAGACCTCCCGTCCGAGCCACCGAAGACCGTGACCGCGATGTGCCCGCCCCAACCACCACGAGGACGGCGAGACCGCGCCGACGACGACCCAGCGACGGCGACGGCCGGCCGCGGCTCGGGCGAGGACCAGCCCGCCGACGGGGAGCCGGCGCGAGCGGGGCCGTGGGCGGAGGCGGTGCGCGGCCGCCACAGGCCGTCCGCACGACGTGCAGAAGGAAGCACCCCGCAGGGACTGGGCTCCGCACCAGCCGCAGACCCGTTGAGGGCCGGTCAAAATGCGGTCCCTTCGCCGCGGGACGCGTCGCCCTCATCGTGTCCGACATCCACAGGTCCACAGCGTTCTCCTCACCCTGCCGACCGGCTGTACCGGTCCGCCCGTCCATCACCGGTGCTTCGTCGTCCCCGTCGGCGCGCCGTCGCGCGAGCTTCTTGGCGAAGCACTGCGACGCAGGGATACCACGTTCGGTGCACCAGCGGTTCGGTTCACCTGGCCTGGAGTACGGCACGCCGGCGATCACCACCCAGTAGCCGTCGAGGGTGTACGACGCCCAGTCACTGCTGTTGAGCAGCAGCACGTTGGGGTACTTCAGGCGCAGCGACAGAAACAGCTGGTAGATGTCCGCCAGCGAGTACGACCGCCCATCGTGCGCGTCGTAGGTCCCCTGCGTCTTCGACGACAGCTGCGCGACCCAGGCGCCCTCGAGTTCAGACACGCTCGGGTCGTCGAGAGCGGCCTGACGTTCCAGGATGGCGAGCGCGGTCTCCTCGGGGTCGTCGACGGTCTCGCTGATCCCGGCGGCGACGGTCGTCGTCGAGCCGTCGGGTGCGACGTCCTCGGTCAGGGGCGTCGACGGCTCGCCGTCGACTGCCTCGCACTCGACCAGCACGACACCATCGGCGATGTCCGCGGCCAGCGAGTCGGGGGCCAGGAACGCCGTTCCGGTCCCGAAGTCGGCCACGAGCTTGGAGCCGGGGTCCCCGAAGCCGGGGACGAGCAGCGAGTCGCTCGAGAGGTCGAAGGTTCCATCGGCGATCACGGTCCTGGCAGAGCCATCGCCCGCTGTCGCCCCGCTGCTCCGGAGCACCACGCGGAACCGGCTGGACCCGATCCGTTCGCCCTCGGGGCATACCGGGCGCACCTCGAGCGTGACCTGGACGGCCGTCTCCGTCGAGACGGCGGCCGTCGGGACGATGTCGAGCAGCTCGCCACAAGCGGTGCGGAACGCCGTCAGGGCGCTGTCCGCGTCCACCGTCGACGAGCCGGTCGGCGACACCGCGTCCTCTTCTCCCTGGTCCAGCCCGTCCGCGGCCTTCGCAATGCCGACCCCGTGCGCCTCGGAGGGACCGACGGGGATCAGGTGCACCGCCCAACCGGTCACCAGCGCGGCGACGACGCCGCAGGTGACGACGACCGCGGCGGTGAGCCGTCTCCGCGCGCTGGCCGAGGGGATGGGCGACGGGAGTGGGCGGGTGGCGACCGGGGCCGGGCGGACGGGCGCACCGCAGTCCTTACAGAAGCTGGCATTGGGTGTCGTCCGCGCCCCGCACTGTCCGCAGAACATGGTCACGTCGCCAACCCCGGCCCGATGATCGACCGGCGCCGCCTGCGGCGCACCAGCCACCAGGGGCCGGCTGCACCCAGCAGCCCGGCCAGCACCGCCGCGCCCCAGACCTCCACCCGCCGGTACCACGGCCGGGCCGCGGTGACGGGCTCCAGCACGGCATCGAATGAGGCCCCGTAGTTGCCGTCCGCATCCATCGGCACGAGGGAGATGGTCCAGGCCTCGGGCTGCTGGTCCACGGGTACGGCGGCGTGTTCGGCGTCGCCATCCGCCGTGACCACCGGGTCACCATCGAGTGCGATCACCCACCGCTCGGGTTCCTCGGCACCAGGGTCCCAGGAGACGTCCAGCAGGACGTGATCGTCGTCTCGCTGAGCGTCGGCGTCCATCCGCGTGGCCGTCGGGACGACGGGCGAGACTGTCACCGCTGCTTCCTCGTCAACGAGCACGGTGGCCGACGCGTTCGCAGTGCGCCCGAGGTCGTCGACCACGAACACCTGCATCAAGCCGGAGTATCCGGCGGGGTAGGCGTGGTTGATTGTCGGTCCTGCCGTGACCTCGTCGCTGAACCCGTCTCCGTCGAGGTCCCACCGGTACTCCTCGATCAGGCTCGACGAGGCCGAGGACCCGGAGGCGTCGAAGTGCACCTCACGTCCGGGGGAGGCGTGGTACGTCCCGTTGCTGAGCACCGCGATGGGCCGCGCGGCGATGTTGTCGAGGGCCAGTCCCAGCGCGAGTTCGGTGTCGCCACCGTCATTCGTGATCACTTCCCCGAACGTGCGGGCGGCCAGGTCGCCGTATCGACCGACCTCACCGACGACCGGGAAGACGTTGACCGGATCGATCTCGAGGGACCGCCGCTCCACCTGCGGGAGGGTCTCACCGCCGGTGAGATCGGGTTCGTGGAAGTCCGCATCGGTCAGGACCACCGCCGCCTTCGTGGCGCCGTACTGCCAGTCGAGCTGGTCGAACCCGACCATGAGTGCGTGCAGCAGACCCTCCGGGTCGTCACCTCCGCCGTCGGCGAGGAGAGTCGCGAGGCCGTTCTGGAACTCGGACATGTCCGAGGTGAACGGCGTGACGACCTCCGCGGGTGGATCGTCCTCGGCGTCGCGGTACTGCACGAGCGCCACCCGGCCGTCGAGCGCGACGATCCGGTCGGCCTGGTTGCTTGCGAAGGAGACAGCCGCGTCGATGTCGTCCTGCATCGACCCGGTCGTGTCGATGAAGAACGCGACGTCGCGGCCAGACGATCCCGGTGCGCTCGCGGCCTCGTCCAGGGGATGGCGGACCAGGTTGCGCACCCCCAGCCGCTCGACGATCCGGTCCGCCAGGCACGTCGTGGCAGACACGTCGTCGTCCGGCTCATCGGCCAGGTGGCACTCCACCGGGTAGCGGATGAAGTCGCGGTAGCCGACGGAGTGGATCTTGTTGCCCTCGGCGTCAGGGATCCTGACGCCGCGACCGCAGACCGAGTCCCCGGACAGGCACATCGAGTCGGTCACGCCCGCCACCTGCTCCGGGACACCCGCGCGGACGCCGTAGAGGCCGCCCTTCTGCGCCAATCGCGCATCCTCGTCGCTGTAGGACTCGGGGTCGTGAGGGTCGTGGTTGGGATCGGCGATCAAGGCCACGGACGCGATCTGCCCCCGGATGTCCGACGAGGGTCCGAGGTACTCGTGGACCGTTCCGATGCCGAACGACGACGAGCCGGTGACGATCTTGCCGCGCAGGTAGGAATTGACGACGTCGGCACCCTGCGAGTAGCCGGCCAGCACGTAACGCGTCTGGTCGCCACACCGCTCCCACTGCCGCTTCAACGTGCGGTGCAGCTCGCGGATGCCTGAGGTCACCGAGCTGGGGTAGCCGTGCACCAGCCACAGCGCGAACCCCGGGTTGAAGTCGCTCACGGGGACGGCGTTGTACTTGATGGGAGCCCAGCTCAGGCGAAGCTGCCCGCCGACGCGCTCGTGGATCTTTTGCACCAGGTCGTAGAGGAACGGGGTCTTCGTGTCGACGGTGCGGTCCCCGGACTTGTCGACGTCGAGCACCCGGTTCGCATCGATGCTGGACCCACCCGTCTCGGGATCGATCGGATCGAAGGCATCCCACGTCTCGCCGTACGTGGCCGGGCCCGGCTGGGGTGCCTCCCCCGAGCCGCGGACCACGTAGACGATGACCTCGGCGCAGGTCGATGCTGGGGCCGGTGGCTTGGCGGCCGCCGGCAGGCTGGTGACCGGTGGCCGCCCGATGCGGGACCCACGCTCCACTCCAGTCGCGCCCGGCACCGCACCGGTTGCCGACCACGAGATCGCGGACGCGACCAGCAGGCCCCCGAGCAGGCCGCGCACGGCCCGGGACGTCCTAGGCATCGCCGTCGGTACTGCGCTGGGTCACGAGGGGCATCCGGTCTCGTCGTAGCCCTGTACCTCGTAGCAGATCTCGCCGAGCGCCTCGTCGATCGCCGAGGACGGGACGGCCTCCACGGCGCGAGAGGCGTATTCGACGGCGGTCGCCAGCGGGTCGAGCTGGTAGCCCCCATCGACCTTACGCATCACGACGTAGAGCTCGTCGATTCCGCTGTAGTCGACGACGTCGCCGTCAAGACAGACCCTGCCCTCGTCGACGTCGTCGTAGCCGTCGTAGGACTCGTAGCTGGTGCCCTCGAGGCAGCGCCCGTCGATCGTCCCCTCGCCGGAGGAGGTGCCGTAGTCGTCGGTGATCGACACTGACCCGGTGCCGTCGTCGATCACGACCTTGACCAGATCGCCCGACAGGTCCTCGGTCTCGAGGTCGAGGTCGGAGATGCCGCCGTCAAGCGACACGCCCCAGTCCGCGAGGAAGTCCTCGGCCACCTCGACGTAGGGCCGCATGGCGCGCACCTGGTCCGCCGGGAAGTTGGCCAGCACCTGCTCGACATCCTGGTCGTACAACGCGTCGGCGATGTTCGTCAGGGCTTCGTCCGGATCCTTCCCGACGATCGGCTCGAGGTCCTCACCGATCGCGTCGTAGTCCGAGGAGCTCGGGATGTAGCTCCGGTCGTCGTTCGCGCTCGCCTCGTGGACCACGCTGTCGAGGGAGGTGCCGATTACCGAGACGTACCACGCGCCGTCGACCTTGATGGTGCTGATCCCGATCCGGTCCAGGTCCACACCCTCGTCCTCGAGCAGGCCGGTGAGGTCACCGCTCCACTCCCTTGCGCCCGGGAACTCGTCACGGACGAAGTCGAGCCGGTCGGTGAGCTTGTCGGGGTCGTAGGTCACCGTGTAGTCGGCGTTTCGGATCGTGACGAACGCCGAGTAGTCGCCCTGTTCGTCCACATCCAGCTCGAGGTCGTCGATCGTGACGTCGAGCGCCTCGGCGATGTCGCCGTGACCGACGAGACCCTCGTCCTCGGCGCGGTCGCGGGCGGCTTCGTAGAGGCTGTCCAGGCCCTCGACCTCGCCGGGGTTGACCACGTCGAGCGCACCGACGATGTCCTGCTCGGTGGCGGCGGTGACGAACTGACGCACAGCGTCCTCCGGCGAGGCTGCGCCCCCGGACGAGCCCAGGACCTGCCAGGCGACCAGACCTCCCGCGGCCACGGCGAGCACGGCGGCACCGGAGCCGAGGATCCTCCCGACCGACGCACTCCTCTCGCGGCGCGGCACGTCGGCGGGAACCGCGTAGTCGACCGCTGCAGGTGCCTGCACGTCCGCGGCGGCGGGCACCGCGGCGGTCGTCGCGGCCCCGCACGCCTGACAGAATCGCTGGTCCGGCGCGGCACTGGCCGCACCACACTGTCCGCAGAACCCGCTCATCCCGGACGCTCCCTCGCTGCTTGACCCCATGTCGCGCGCGTCCAGGCCAACCCCAGCGCGCCGATCAGGATCCCCGCGCCGGTCAACCAGCCTCCCGGTCCGAGTTTCGTGAGGTTCGCGCCGGCGACATTGTGCACGAAGAGTGTGTACGCGACGGTCACTACAGAGACACAGATCATGCGGGCCACCCACACGGCCGTGCCGCGCAGTGCCGCCGTGGCGCCCAAGAGGACCCCCAGCGTCGGGACGAGCACCAGCAGCAGCGCTGCCCATCGTGGCGCCGCGGCGTCGACCAGTCCGCTCCTCAGCAGGCGCGCCCCGTCGAGCATCGAGGACGAGGAGAAGGCGCCGCGTCGGGTCCACGGGACGGTCGCCTGGGCCACCCAGAGCATCCCGGTGGCGAACCAGAGGAGCGTGGCGACGTGCCCGCGCGCAGATCGGGACGTCACGTCACGACCTACCGAGCACGACGTGGTGCGATGCGCCCGAAGTGATTGGCCGACACCACCGCTCGCTCAGCTCGCGCCGCCGCGAACCTCGGTCGCCAGCCTGCCGACGACGAGCAGGGCCAGGGCCTCGGTCATCGCCGCCCGGTTGGGGGCGTAGACCGAGGCGCTGTAGGGCTCCTTCTCGTAGATCCAGGCGTTGTTGAGCACCCCGGTGCTGGTGTAGCCCGTGAAGGTGTTGATGCCGTTCGCCGTCAACGTCTGGATCAGGCCTTTGCCCAGGTAGTGGTCCATCGCCGCCGACACCGAGGCCCACTGGGAGTAGTTGATCGTGATCGCTGTGCCGTCCGCCAGGTAGCCCGTGCACTGCATCAGGATCTTGCGGCCCGGCGCCGAGCCGGACTCGGTCGCGCACCCCTGGTCGGCCATCGACGGGAAGACGTAGGCGAGCCCGGCCAGGCCTTGGGGACGCGAGCACGCGCCGGCGCTCGACGCGAGCGACCCGTTCCAGCACGTCACGGCCGCCGCGGGCGCGGGATCCGTGGTTGCCGGTGCGGTCGCGCCCGCGCCCTCCGACTCCTCGCCAGAGGGTTCCGCCGGGTCGGTGACGTCCGCGGCCGCGTCGTCGTCGCCGTCGTCTTCCTCAATCGACAAGCCGTCGTCAGACGCGACCTCGGAGGAGCCGTCATCGTCACGGGTGAGGAGGACGTAGCCGCCGCCCACGACACCTGCGAGGAGCACGACCGCGGCCGCCACCCAGGGCCAGACCCGGCTGCGTCCCGGCACGGACGGCGGCATCGACGGGTGGGCCGCGGTGGTGGGCGCGGCGTACATAGGGACCGGAGGCGGGGCCGCGGCCGCCGCCGCGCCACCGACGGGCGTCCCGCAGCTGGTGCAGAAGCGCAGGCCCGGGGGCAATCGCTCCCCGCACGTCGCACAGGCCGGCGGGGGGCGGCCGAGGCCGGGTGCCGAGGCATGGGGTGTGGCGCCCGGGGCAGGCAGCGCGAGACCACACTCGGTGCAGAAGGCCAGCCCGGCGCCCACCGGGGCGTGGCAGCGCGGACAGGCCCGGGCCAGCGGTGCGGGAGCGACGGCTGCCAGTGCGCCCCCGCACTCTGTGCAAAAGCGCATCCCGGCCTCGTCCTGGTGTCCGCAGCGGGGACAGGTGGGGCGATGGTCGTCGTTCACAGGGCCTCGAAGAGGTGCGGTGGTGCCGGCTGAGGGCGCCAATGTATGCGAGTTCGTGCCGGGTCGAGCGCTTCCGCACCGCGACATCCGCCCGGCGAACGCGAAGGTCGCGACTACGAGCCGGTGATAACTTGCGGCCACCACGGTCGGACAGGGGACGGGGAGGTCGCGCATGGCCAGGTTCTGCGGGTTCTGCGGAGCACCGAGCGAGGGCGGATCATTCTGCACCTCGTGCGGTCAGCGCTTCCCCGACGCGGCCGCGGCGCCGGAGCCAGAAGCCCCCGAGGCGCCGAGCGACGACACCGACCGGACGCCGCCCGCCCCACAGCCGCCACCCGCACGGCAGTCCATCTCGCCCTACGCACCGCCGCCCGCCCGACCCTCCGCGCAGCCGGTCAGCCCGCAGCCGACCTGGCAGCCCGGCACACCGGTCCCAGCGCCCCCACCCGCCGCCCGTCCGTCGGTCCCACGTCCCCCGGTGGTCAACCCGTTCGCCGGGGTGCCGGTGGGCGACTACGTGCGCGACGTTGCGGCCGTTGTCTGCCTCTTCGCGACACTCGGCAAGCCCTGGGACATCGACGGTGACGGGACCGATCACTGGTGGGTCATCCTCAGCGCTCTCGTGGCTGTGGCCTCGCTCGCGATCCCATATGTCGCCGCATCGGGAGTCGTGCCCGGGCTGGGCCGAGACCAGGCACAGCTGCTGAAGCTCGCTGCCAACGCCCCGGTGGTCGTCTGCGTGCTGGCAGCGATCGTCAACGACCTGGTGCACGCCACTGAGTTCCTCGAGGGCGGTCTCGGGCCCGGTGTGGCGCTCGCCCTCGCGGGTGCGCTCTTCGCCGCCCAGCCGCGCGCCGCCGACGAGGACCTGGCACTGCGCGACGACCGCCGATGGTGGGCTGTGACGTGCACGCTCGCCGTAGCTGCCGTGGTGGTGAGCGTCGCCCAGTTCGCGGCGTTCGTGCTCCGTGACCTCACCGGCGAGGCCTTCCTGCTCGACGAGCCCGCCGAGCTCATGTCGCTGCTCGTCGCGCCTCTGCTCCTCGTCCTCTTGGTCTATGGCTGGAGCGCGCGCGAGGCGGTCACCCGGCACTTCTCCGGCGTGCTGGTCTTCGGCACGGCCGGTCTCACCGCTGCCGGAGTGGCCCTGCTCACCGGTGACTCGGGGGACGGCGTCTTCAGCGCCTACTCCGGCCTCGGCCCCATCGAGCGCTGGGACTCCCCGGTCGGTGGCGTCTTCGCCCTGTCCGCGGCCGGTGCCCTCGCGCTGTCCCGACCGAGCCTGCGCGTCGCGCGCCCGGCCCACCCCATCACCGGCTGGCTCCACACCGCCCGGTTGGCCTTCGGTCTCGTCGCCGGGGGCGCAGCCCTCGTGGCGATCAGCCTCCTGCTCAGCCTGATCGCGGCGGACTCCTACCCCGGGGCCGCGATCGCCGACGCCGCCATGTGGCTGGTCGTGGCAGTCGTCTCGTGCGTGATCGTGGCGCTCCTCAGCGGAGCGACGCTCAACCGCCTTTCGGTGGTGAGTCTCGCAGCCGCGGTCCCGATCCTCGGTATCGTGCTCGTGGCCGTGGGCCGGAGCGGCGACGACTTCACCGTCTACCTCGGCGCGGCGACCACCGCCCTGCTGTTCACCCTGCCTGCGCTGGCGATCTGCGCGCTCACCATCCCTGTGCAGCTCCGGCGCACCTACGGCCCGTTGCTGCCCGAGCGCGCGGCTCCCCCGCACCCCGGGACGCACCCGGCACCGCCCCACCCCCAGCAGCAGTGGCCGGCCCAGCCACCGGCCCAGCCACCGAGCCCGGGCTGATCCGGGTCCTCAGCTAGTCCGCAGGCACTCCCCTCAGCTGGTCGAACGGGCGCGGAGAGAGCGCCTGCACGTCCTCGGCTGTCGGCGTGACGCTCACCGGGAAGGTGATCGTGGAGCTGAGCGGCTCGTCGACGAAGAGGTTCGCGGACTTCACCACGTCCCCCTGCACGCCGAAGAACCCGAAGGCGACGGGACGCCCGCCCGGCTCCTTCGCCTTCGTGGACGCGAGTCCCTGGGCGCCGTAGAAGTCCTGACCGTCCTGCACCGAGCGCCACTCGAAGTAGCCGACCCCGATCTTGGTGCCGTCCGCGAGCACGTGCCGGCAGAGCACCCGCAGCACCGACCCGTCGGCGCCCTTGATGGCCTTGCCGCACTTGTCGTCGGCCATCGCAGGGAAGGCCCACCGCAGCCCCTCGACGCCGGTGGGCCGCGAGCAGTCCTTCAGCTCCTGGGCGTCCGAGCCGTCCCAGCAGCGGTACGGCGCGGGCGGGGCCGGTGGCGTCGACCCGGCAGTGGCCGACGGCGACGCCGACGTCGTCGGCTGCCGGACGGCATCACCCCCGTCGTCGCCGTTACCGGGGAGCAGCACGACGAGCCCGACCGTGACCAGGGCTCCCACGGCGACCACGGCGAGCAGCCCCAACAGCCACGGGCGCCAGGCGAGCGGCGTCCCGGGGGTGCCATATTCGCGGGGCGGTGGGAGCGGAGGGGACGGGTGCGGCGGCGGCCACCCGGGCGCAGCAGCGCGGGGGGCCTCGTCCTCGGGGTCCACGCGACTGTTCTACCCCGGCTAGACGCGCACCAACCCGTCGGCGACGACTTCGAGCAGCGGGAGGACCGCGGCGTCGTCGAGCTCGGACTGGTCGGCCACCGTCGCGATGCCGCCGACCAGCCGGATGACCTGCAGGGTCTCGACGTCGTCGCGCAGGGCGCCCTGCTCGCGGAGTGCCGCGATCACCCGGTCGTGGGCGCCGTGCAGCACCTGGCACTTGGTGCGGATCGGCGAGTCGGGGTCGCCCATTGCGGACGTGATCTTGGCCGGACCGCCCTTGTGCATGCTGATCAGCCGGACGTACTCCCGGAACCAGCCCAGGAGCAGGTCGCGCGGTGGCCCCTCGAAGGCGAGGGTCTTCTCGACGGCCTCGTCGACGCTCTCGACCCAGCTCTGCATGATCGCGTCGAGCAGCGCGTCGCGGTTGGGGAAGTGCCGGTAGAGCGTGCCCGGGCCGACGCCAGCGCGCTTGGCGACCTCGTCGAGGGAGGCGTCGTAGCCCTGCTCACGGAAGACCGCACGAGCGGCCTCCACGAGGCGGTCGTAGTTGCGCTTCGCGTCCGAACGCATTTTCCACTCCAACTTCGGAATTGCCTTGCTAAACGGAGACAGTCTCCGTATCGTATTCGAGGAAGCGGAGCCATCCTCCGGATCAAAGAGTACATCGGCCCACCGGCCGAGAACAGGACCTCTTCGACATGACCTCCACCATCTCACCCGACCTGGCGCAAACCCGTCCGGTCGACCTCCCCGACCACGCCGGCCGCGCCGCGACCGGGATCGCGATCGTCCTCGTCGCCCAGCTGATGTTCACCCTGGACGCGACGGTCGTGAACGTGGCGCTCCCGCGGATCGACACCGCTCTCGGCTTCGGCCCGGCGTCGCTCTCGTGGGTGCTCAACGCCTTCACCCTCGCCTTCGGCGGCCTGCTGCTGCTCGGCGGCCGGCTCGGCGACGTGTTCGGGCGGCGCCGGCTGTTCCTCGGCGGCGTCACCGTCTTCACCCTCGCCTCCCTCCTGGGCGGGCTGGCGCAGACGCCCGAGTGGCTCGTGGCCGCCCGCGCCCTGCAGGGCGTCGGCGCGGCGATGGCCGCGCCCGGCGTTCTCGCGCTGCTCACCACCAGCGCCCCCGACGAGCCAGCTCGACTCCGGGCCCTCGCCCTCTTCGGTGCCGTCTCGTCGAGCGGGTTGTCCATCGGGCTGCTGCTGGGCGGCGCGGTCACCGATATCGGCTCGTGGCGCTGGACCATGTTCATCAACGTGCCGATCGGGCTGGCCGTGCTGGCGCTGACCCGGCGGTACGTCGACGAGACCCCGCGCCGCCCGGGCCGGTTCGACGTGGTCGGTGCACTGACCGCGACCGGCGGCGCTGTCGCGCTGGTCTGGTCGTTGATCGGCGCACCCGAGCACGGCTGGGGCTCCTCACGGACAGTGCTGGGCCTCGTGCTCGGAGCCGCGCTCCTGGTCGTCCTCGGGTTCACGGAGCGTCGGGTCGCGCACCCGCTGCTCCGGCCGGCCCTGCTGCGCAGCCGGCAGCGAGTGGGCGGCCTCGCGGTGATCGCGCTGGTCGTCGGCGGCCAGCTGTCGATGTTCTTCCTGGCCGTGCAGTTCATCGAGCACCAGCTCGGCTTCGGCCCGATGGCCTCGGGGCTGGCCTTCCTCCCGCTGACCCTCGGCATCTTCGCGATGTCGCGGGTGACCCCGCAGCTCATCGAGCGGGTCGGCGTCCTGCCGATGTTGGTGACCGGCTCGATCGGGCTGACGATCAGCTTCGTCTGGCTCAGCACCTTGAGCGCCGGGGACACCTACCTCAGCGGCGTCTTCGGTCCGATGGTGATCAACGGGGTGTCGGCGGCCCTGGTGTTCATGCCGGTGACGGCGATCGTCCTCGGCGGCGTCGAGCCCGAGCACGCCGGCGCGGCCTCCGGACTGCTGCAGACCTTCCAGCAGCTCGGCGGCGCGGTGGGGCTCGCGGTGATCGTGAGCGTGTACGCCGCGGGCTCGGTCCCGGGGTCGTTCCTCCCCGGCGCCCGGGCGGCGTTCCTCACCTCGGCGGCGATGGCCGCGCTGGCCGGCGTCGCCGGACTCGTGGCCCTCGCCAACCGGCGACCCCGGATCGAGGCCGAGGCCGAGCCGGCCGAGGAGCCCGTGGCCGCCTGACCGGCTGACCGGCTGACCGGCGCTTGTAACTCACCGTTGAGCCGGAAACGAATTACAAGTTTGTAGTTAGACCGAACCCCGTGACGGGTGTGACTGGTGTGACTTACGGTGCTGGGGCAACCCGGCCCCCGACTTCCCCCTGGAGCCACCAGATGCCTCGTCCCACGAGGACCGACGCGTCGGTCCGCACCATCCTGACCGGCCTCGCGCTGACTGCCACGACAGTCGCGTTGACGGCCGTCGGGCTGACCACGGCGCCCGCCGGGGCCGAGGGGCCGACCTCCTCGGCCTCGGCGGTCTCGGCTCTCGCGGCCAACCCCGTCACGCCCGGCACCTTCACCGGCCTCGGCTTCGACCAGTGCCACGCCCCCGAGCAGTGGAAGATGGACGCGTGGCTGGCGGCGTCGCCGTTCCGCGCGGTCGGCATCTACATCTCGGGCGCCTCGCGCGGCTGCCGCGACCAGCCCAACCTCACCCCCACCTGGATCAGCACCCAGCTGGCCCAGGGCTGGCGTCTGCTGCCGATCACCCTCGGTCCGCAGGCGGCGTGCAACCCGTCGTTCCCGCGCTACGGCAACGACCCCGTGATCAGCACGAAGCTCAACGCCGCGGGCGCCTACCGGAAGGCGTCCAAGCAGGGCACCGCCGAGGCGTCGACCGCGGTCGCCACGGCCCAGGCGCTCGGGATCGTGCCGGGCAGCACGCTGTGGTACGACCTCGAGGGGTACGACGTCACCAACACCGCGTGCCGTGAGTCCTCCCTGTTCTTCCTCAGCGCGTGGACCCAGCAGCTGCACGCGCTGGGCTACGTCTCCGGCGTCTACTCGAGTGCCGGCTCGGGCATCAAGTCGCTCGACGACGCCCGGGTGCTGCGGCCCGGGACGTTCACGTTGCCCGACCAGATCTGGATCGCGCGGTGGGACGGCCAGGCCAACACCTCGACGACCTACATCCGCGAGGACGGGCTGGCGGCCGGGCGGCCGCATGAAGCAGTTCCAGGGCGGACACAACGAGACGTGGGGCGGGGTGACGATCAACATCGACCGCAACTACCTCGACCTCCACTCCAGCGCCGCGCCCACGGCACCGGTGGGCCACTGCCACGGCACCCCCGTCGACCAGACCAACTACCCGCGGCTCAAGTCCCCCTCCCGGAGCCACAAGCCGAACCCCGGCCAGGTGGCCACGCTGAAGTGCCTGCTGAAGGAGCAGGGGGTCTTCAAGGGCCGCGTCAAGGGCGCCTGGAGCGGCCGCCTGACGAAGTCGGTCAAGCGTTGGCAGCGTCAGGTCGGACTGCGCCGGACCGCCATGTTCTCGCGGTCCGCCTGGATGACCCTGCTCAGCGCGGGTCCGACACCGACCCTCAACCTCGGCTCGGCCGGCGAGGACGTGCGCCGCGTCCAGCGCGCGCTGAACGCCGCCTCGGCCAAGCACAAGCTGGCGATCAGCGGCAACCTCGACGCCGTCACCCAGGCCGCGGTGATCGCCTGGCAGGTCAAGAACGGCATCACCGAGAACGGCGTGGTCGGCCCCGCCTCGTGGGCCGCGCTGCAGGCGGGCAACCGCTAGAGACGTCTGGCGCTGTGGGGGTACGCAGCGCCAGCGGGGAAGCGCTAGTACGCCGGGCGCGCGGACGGGGGTCCGCCGCCCGGCGTCAGCGCGGGCGCCCGGCGTCAGGCGAACGTCGCCGCGGCCAGCGAGGTGAAGAACCCGAGCCCGTCGGTGCCGGTGCCGGTGAGCTCCTCGACCGCGTGCTCGGGGTGCGGCATCAGGCCGACCACGTTGCCGCGCTCGTTGGTGATGCCCGCGATGTCACGCATCGAGCCGTTGGGGTTGTCCTCGAGGTAGCGGGCCACGACCTGCCCCTCGCCCTCGATCCGCTCGAGCGTCTCGGCGTCGGCGACGAACCCGCCCTCGCCGTTCTTGAGCGCGATGGTGACCTCGGCACCCTCGGCGTACGACGAGGTCCACGCGGTGCGGTTGTTCTCGATGCGGAGCCGCTGGTCGCGGCAGACGAACTTGCGGTGGTCGTTGCGGATCAGCGCGCCCGGCAGCAGGTGCGACTCGCACAGGATCTGGAAGCCGTTGCAGATGCCGAGCACCGGCATCCCCCGCCCCGCGGCCTCGACGACCTCGGTCATCACCGGGGAGAACCGGGAGATCGCGCCGCAGCGCAGGTAGTCGCCGTACGAGAAGCCACCCGGCAGGACGACCGCGTCGACCCCGCGCAGGTCGTGGTCGCCGTGCCACAGCGCGACCGCCTCGTGGCCGCCGAAGCGGACCGCCCGCTGCGCGTCGACGTCGTCGAGCGAACCGGGGAAGGTGACGACGCCGACCTTCACGCGTCCTGCTCGACTCTCGCCCCGTCGACGGAGATGGCGAAGTTCTCGATCACCGGGTTGGAGAGCAGCGTCTCGGCCATCTGCCGGACCTGCTCGAGGACGTCGTCGGTGACCTCCCCGGACAGCTCGAGCTCGAACCGCTTCCCCTGGCGGACCTCGGTCACACCGGAGAAGCCGAGCCGCGGCAGGGCGCCGAGGACGGCCTTGCCCTGCGGGTCGAGGATCTCCGGCTTGGGCATCACGTCGACTACGACCTTGGGCACGCCTTCATTCTATTCAGTGGCGTCGGGGTCGAGGATGGTCGCATCGCCGTACTGGTTGACGGGCGGGTCGTCGTCGCCGTTGAGCGAGCCGGCCTGGATCGAGAGAGCGAGCACGGCGGCCGAGGCGGTCAGCCCGGCGGTGTGGAAGACGCGGCGGCGTCTCTTGGCTCGCTCAGCTGCGGGAGGAGTGTCGTCGGCCACCCAGCGAGGATGACGCGGCTTTCCAAGGACAGCCCAAGCGCACCCTGAGAGGTCGTTCACGGAGGTCGGGCAGACTGACCCCATGAGCATGGGCACCCCCTCCGCCGGCCGGGCCAACGCCTCGCCCCTGGGTCTGGACTTCCCGCAGTCGTTGGCCGTCTACGACGAGTACGCCGCCGCACAGAAGGCCGTCGACTTCCTCTCCGACAACAAGTTCCCGGTCGAGCAGTGCATGATCGTCGGCACCGACCTGAAGCGGATCGAGCGGATCACCGGTCGGCTCACCACCGGCCGGGTGGCCCTCGGCGGCCTGCTCTCGGGCATCTGGCTCGGCCTCTTCGTCGGTCTGGTGCTCTCGCTGTTCGCCGACGACGACAGCTTCCTCGCGACGCTCATCGCCACGATGCTGTTCGGTGCGGTCTTCGGCGTCGTCTGGGCGCTGGTCGGCTACGCGATGGCCCGTGGCCAGCGCGACTTCTCCTCCGTCACCGCCGTCGTGGCCACCAAGTACGAAGTGCTGGTCGAGCACAAGTCGCTGGCCCAGGCCCGCGAGCTGCTGGCCAAGCTCCCCGGCGGCCTGCCCGACCCCTTCGCCTGAGCCCCTACTTGCCGTATCGTCCCGGCGGCCCGGGCTGGTCCGGTCCCCGACGGATCCGGCCGACGATCGAGATGGCCAGCGCCACCCCGAGGCCGGCGACGATCGGGCCGACGATCGCCCAGGTGGAATCGTCGCTCATCGAGCTGCCACCGATCCAGCCCAGCCCCTGACCGGTCCAGAGAGCGCCGACCAGCACCATGAGCGCGGCGATCGAGAAGCCGGCGGCCCTGCCCAGAGTCATCGAGAAGCCAGCGTCATGAGAGCTCGCGCTTGAGGATCTTGCCGGTGGCGGTCATCGGCAGGCTGGGCACGAACTCGATCACCCGCGGGTACTTGTACGCCGCCATCTGCTCCTTGCCCCACGCGACCAGCTCGTCCTCGGTGACCGTGGCGCCGTCCTCGAGGATGACGACCGCCTTGATCTCCTCGCCGTGGCTCTCGTGGGGCACGCCGATCACGGCGGCCAGCGAGACGCCGGGGTGGGTCATCAGGACCTCCTCGATCTCGCGCGGGTACACGTTGTAGCCGCCGCGGATGATCATGTCCTTGGACCGGTCGACGATGTAGTACCAGCCGTCCTCGTCGCGGCGGCCGAGGTCACCGCTGCGGAACCACCCGTCCTGGATGGCTTCCTCGGTCGCGTCCGGCCGGCCGTAGTAGCCCTTCATGATGTTGTGGCCCTTGATGGCAATCTCGCCGATGGCGTCCGGGTCGCTGTTGTCGGCGTTCACCTCGTCCCAGGTCCCCGGCTGGAGCAGCTTCATCTCGACACCGGGGATGGGGATCCCGATCGAACCGACGCGGGGCTCCGCGTCGAACGGCGAGAAGCTGGCGACCGGTGAGGTCTCGGAGAGCCCGTAGCCCTCGAGGATGGTCACGCCGAACTTGTCCTTGAAGTTCTTGTGCACCTCCACCGGCAGCGCCGCGCCACCGGCAACCGCGACCCGCAGCGTTGCGGCCAGCTTCTCGACGTCCACAGAGTCGCCGGCCTCCTTCAGGGCCCCGAGCAGGCCCCAGTACATGGTCGGCACGCCGGCGAAGAACGTGATGCCCTCGTCCTGCATCAGCTGCAGGGCCGGTCCGGCCTCGAACCTCGGCAGCATCACCACCGTGCTCCCGGTCGCGGCGCTGGAGTTCTGGATCACCGTCTGGCCGAAGGAGTGGAACAGCGGCAGCACGCACAGGAACCTCTCGGGGATCTCCGGGTCGACCTCGAAGAGCGACTCGCCCAGCAGCGCGTTGTCGCGCATGTTGCGGTGCCGCAGCTCCGCGCCCTTCGGCTGACCGGTGGTGCCCGAGGTGTAGAGGATGACCGCGGTGTCGTCCTCGTCGGTCTCAACGGAGTCGAACGTCGGCTCCGTCCCACCGAGCGCCTGGCCGAACGTCTGGATGCCCTCGAACGGCGACCCACCGTCGAGGGCGGGGGTGATGACGAAGAAGTGCTCGCAGCCGTCGGCCTGCTGGAAGCCGGCGTACCCCTCCTGCGCCGATCGGCAGCTCGGGGGTGCCCTCGAAGCAGAAGTAGGCCTTCGCGTCGGAGTCGCCGAGGTGGTAGGCGACCTCGCGGGCCTTGAGCAGCACGTTGAGCGGCACCACGGTGCCGCCGGCCTTGAGGATGCCCCAGTAGACGAGCGAGAAGTACGGCAGGTTGGGGCAGCTGAGCGCCACCTTGTCGCCGGGCTGGATGCCCTTGCTGACCAGGAGGTTGGCCACCATGTTGGCGACCGCGTCGACCTCCGCGTAGGTCATCCGCCGGCCGGTGGCCGGGAAGACGATCGCCTCGCGCTCGGGGTACTTCTGGGCGCTGTTCTCGAGCAGGCTGGCCAGGTTGTAGGTCGTCACGCGGCCAACCTAGCCACCGACCCGCCGCTCAACCAGAGGTGCCGAGGAGCAGGTCGGGCAGGACCGACTCGAACCAGCCGAGCGCGGCTTCGTGGCTCCAGCCGTGCTCGGTGCGCAGCAGGTGGTAGGTGCTGTCGCCGAAGACCGTGAGCAGGACATCGGTCGCCCGGGCCTCGTCGAGACCGTCTCGGAGCGTGCCCTTCTCCGCCAGCATGCGCACCACGCCACCGAACCCCTCACGCTGCAGCCGCATGTGGTGCTCGTGGGTGCGGCGCACCTCGTCGTCGGTCAGAGCGGCGGCGCGCAGCACCTCGCTGATGGCAGCGGCACGCTCGTAGAGGGGCGCGACGCCGCGCACGAAGCGCTGCAGGCACGAGACCGGGTCCGGGTCGGTGACCATCTCCTGCCACCAGGGTGTCGCGTCGGGTGGCAGCACCTCGCCGGTCGCAGGGTCGGGGGCCATGACCATCGCGTCGATGACCGCACTGATCAGCTCGGCCTTGGAGTGGAAGACGAAGTAGACCGTCTGCGTCGCCACCCCGGCACGGGTGGCCACCGAGGCGATGGTCGCGCCGTGGAAGCCGCGATCGAGGAACTCCGCGTGCGCGGCTTCGATGATGCGCGCCCTGGTGTGGCCGGACTTGTCGCGGCGTGAGCTCTTGACATCGGGCATGACCCGGCCCACGCTACTGGTCTACGTCACTAGAGTCCCACTCTAGTGTCAAACTACAACGAAAGAAGGTTGTGATGGACCGGGTCCGAACCTCCGCTCTCCTCTGTCTAGCCGCCGGCGTCCTGGGCGCTGCCAGCGGCCTCGCGCTCGCGGTCGTCGAGCCCTCGGTCGTCGTCGACCGGTTCAGCTACCCGCTCTCCGCCGGCTCGTTCGCCGCCGTCCAGGTCTGGTTCGGAATCCACCACCTCGGCCTTCTGGCGGGGCTCCTCGCGCTGCACTGGGCCGGAGTGCTCCCCGACACCCGCCCGGCGAGGTGGGGCTGGGCCGCCGCCGTGGTCGGCATGGCCGGCCTCGCCGTCACCGAGGTCGTCGCCATCGCGGCGGCGGACTCAGGCGTCGACAGCGGGATCGCGGCGGTGCTCGGAGGCCTGTACGGCGTCACCTGCACCGCCATGGGCGTCGGCCTGACCCTGGCCGGGATCTCGATGTCGCGGGCCCAGGTCTGGGAGGGCTGGCGGCGAGGGATCGTGCTGGCGCTGGGCGCCTGGGTCTTCGTGCCTATGTTCCCCGCGCTGATCGTGACGCCCACTGACGGAGCCAGGCTGGCGATCAGCGGCTGGATGCTGCTGTTCGCCGTGCTCGGGGTCGCGCTGCTCAGCCCCGTGCGGCGAGCAGTCGCGCTGCCCGCCTGACGTCGGCGCCGACGGCCGGCGCCGACACCGCGGTCGCCGCGAGGCCGAGCGGGCCGAGCGCGTGGATGCGGAACCTGTAGTCCACGGAGCAGCCAGTGGGCGTCTCGGCGAGGTCGAGGGTCAGGTCGGCGCGCACGAACCGCCACGTGCCGGACTCGCTCCATCGCACCGGGCGGTCGAGCTCGGTGGTCCGCATCCGAGGCTTGATCCCGACCTTCGTCTCGTCGACCCAGGTCTGGCCGACGCGTGGCTCACCGTCGACTTCCGACACTCGCCGGAGCGACGACTGCCACTCGGGCCGGCGACGCGGGTCGGCGAAGTAGTCGAACACCGTCTCGCGGTCGCAGGAGAACTCCACGCGACCGCCGAACCGGCGCATCAGAAGGTGGTGCCGGTGAGCAGCTCGTAGGCCTCGACATACCGCGCCCGCGTGCGCTCGATCACCTCGGCAGGGAGCGGCGGCGGGGGCTCGCCCGAGGCGCGGTCCCAGCCGGACTCCGCAGAGAGCGCCCAGTCGCGCACGATCTGCTTGTCGTACGCCGGCTGTGCGCGGCCGGGCTGCCACTCGGCGGCCGGCCAGAACCGCGACGAGTCCGGCGTCAGCACCTCGTCGGCCAGCACCGTGGTCCCGTCGCCACGGGAGCCGAACTCGAGCTTGGTGTCGGCCAGGATGATGCCGCGCTCGCGGGCGATCTCCTCGGCCCGGGCGTAGACGTCGAGGGTGAGCCGGCGCAGCTCGTCGGCTCGGGTGGCGCCGACGGTCTCGACCACCGCGGCGTACGACACGTTCTCGTCGTGCTCGCCGAGGTCGGCCTTGGTGGCCGGCGTGAAGATCGCCTCGGAGAGCCGGCTGCCGTCCTCGAGCCCCTCGGGCAGCGGGATCCCGCAGACCTCGCCGGTAGCGCGGTAGTCGAGCAGCCCGGACCCGGTCAGGTAGCCGCGGGCCACGCACTCGACGGGGTACATCCCGAGCCGTTCGCAGATCACCGCGCGACCCCGGACCTGCTCGGGCACGTCGGTCGAGACGACGTGGTGCGGGACCAGGTCGGCGAGCTGGTCGAACCACCACAGCGACATCCGGGTGAGCAGCTCGCCCTTGTCCGGGATGGTGCTGTCGAGCACGAAGTCGAAGATCGAGATCCGGTCGCTGGCCACCATCAGCAGCCGGCCCTCGTGTGGACCGTCGGTGAGCTCGTAGAGCTCGCGCACCTTCCCGGAGTGCAGGTGCGAGGCACCGGGGAGCTCGGGCGCGGACGGCAGCGTGACGTCGGGCACGGACACCACACTAGGAGGGGCCCCCGGGGTCCGGGAGCCGCCGGTCCGTTTGGCAGGCTGCGAACATGGCCGAGTCAGCCGAGCAGGTCCACGCCCGCATCCGCGAGGTCGTCGAGAACGGCGGCCGCCTCCCCGCGCCACCGAGCAACGCGTGGGACAACTTCCCGTGGGAGGTGGTCGACGGGGCGATCGTGCCGCGGGTGCTCCCGGACCCTGCCGACGACCCGCCGCGCGCCGGCGAGACGGCGGACAAGCCGTGCCCGTCGTGCTTCGGCGTACCACCGGAGAACGTCGTCTGGGAGGACGAGTCCTGGGTGCTCAAGCACTTCGGGCAGCCGAGCGGGCTGCCGATCGTGCTGATCCTGGAGCCGCGGCTGCATGTCGACTTCGGCCAGTTCGACGACGAGCTCGCCTCGCAGCACGGCCGGATCTCCACCCGGCTGGTGCGGATCGTCGAGGGGCTCGACAACGTCGCCCGCTGCCACGTGCTGCGGTACGGCGACGGCGGCGCGCACGCCCACACGTGGTTCGTGGGCCGCACCGCCCGCCTCACAGGAGTGATCGGCTCGCCGACGATCGAGTGGGACGACGTGCTGCCGCCGGGGTCGGAGGACGTCTGGCGCGCCGACCTGCGCGCGATCGCCACCAAGCTGGCGAACTGGGGCGGGGAGGCCCGCTCCTAGGGCCTTCCCCGCTCTTTCCAATGTAACTGGACTGAACTAGTCTTGTTTGCATGACCAGGCCGGAGCGCCCCGACTTCATCATCATCGGCGCGCCCAAGGCCGGGACCACCGCGCTGCACTCGGCCCTGGCGCAGCACCCCGAGGTCTTCACGACCACGCCGAAGGAGCCGAAGTACTGGCTGTGCGGCGACGCGCCGCCTCCGCACTGGATCGGCCCCGGCGACGCCCACTCCCAGCAGGAGTGGACCTGGCGGCGCCGCGACTACGACGCGCTGTTCCGGCCCGCGGCCGAGCACCAGGTCCGCGGCGAGAGCACGCCGTTCTACCTGTGGAGCTACCCGGCGCACCGCCGGATCGCCGAGCACCTGCCCGGCGTGAAGCTGATCGCCGTCGTCCGCGACCCGATCGACCGCGCGTACAGCAACTGGATGCACCTCTGGTCGGACGGCCTGGAGCGCGACCCCGACTTCGAGCGGGCCTTCGGCCGGCAGCAGCAGCGGATCGACGCCGGCTGGGCGCCGTTCTGGCGCTACCAGGACCTGGGGCTGTACGGCCGGCAGCTCGAGCACCTGTATCGCTACGTCGACCGCCAGCGGGTACTCGTCGTGCGCTACCGGGACATCGTCGAGACGCCGGCGCGGACCGTCGACGAGGTGTGCAGGTTCCTCGGCATCTCCGAGAGCCATCTCTCGTCGATCCCGCGCGACAACTCGCGCACGTACGCCGAGCCCGGCTGGCGCACCGCGGTGTTCGGCCGGGCCGTGCGCACCGGTGCGTGGCTCGGGCAGTTCGCCCCGCCCGAGGTCTGGCGCGCCGCGAGTGTCCCCCTCATCGCCCAGCTCAGCTCGGGCGAGTCACACCGGCCGAAGCTGTCCCCGGAGGCGCGCGCCCGGCTGCTGCCGTACTTCGAGGAGGACATCGCGCTGCTCAGCGAGCTGACCGGAGAGCCGTTCAACCTCTGGCGCTCCGCGGAGAGCCGCGGCTCGTTCGAGCAGCGGGTCGGAGTCCCGCACTAGTTTCGGGGGACCACGACGCGCCGGCCGGCCACCGGTCCACCGTCGACGCGTTGGCAGGCGCCGGTCGCCGCATCGCAGCGCAGGAACTGCGGCGCCTCGAAGGCGGCGTCCCACAGGAGTACCGACGCAGGACCGTCCCAGCCCAGCACGGACAGCTGGTCACGATCTGTCGGAAGCCCGAGCTGGACGGTGGTCCCGGCTGCCGGCCGGTCCACCCAGTAGGTCGTCTGGAAGACGCCCTCGACGTCGTACGCGAAGGCGTCCCCCGTGGGCGACCACTTGCCGTACCCCGTGCTGGTGGTGCCGACGTGATGGAACCGGCCGCGCCGGGACACGGTGCCGAAGAGGCCCCGGTCTGAGCCGCCGCGGCGGCGGAACGTCGTGATGCCGAGCGGCCAGCCGTCCCAGTCCCGCAGCTGAGTGAGGTGGCCCTTGACCTTGACGGGCCTCCGCCCCGGCGCGAGCACGTAGGGTCCGGCCGAGCTGCGGGTGAACAGCGCCTGCCCGGTGTTGGCCACGCTGAGCAGCGACAGGCCGTTGATGCCGTCCTCGCGCTCGACCTCGCGGGTCTCGCGGTGGTCGGCCACCACCCGGAACGTGGTCGCGTCGTAGAGGACCAGCCGGTAGCGAACCCGGTCGAGATCCTCCGCGATCCGGGTCCTCGCCTGCTCGTCGAGCCAGGCGATGTAGTGACCGTCCGCCGAGATCTCCGGACCGCGGATGTGGCCGGCGATGGGCAGCCGCACCAGGGTCGTGCCGCCGCGGACGACGACCGCCGTGCTCCTGCGGCCGGGGTAGGACCAGCCGCTCCCGATCACGGTCGTGCCCGCGCGAGCGGCGAGCGCGTGCAGGCGGGTGCGGATCGTCGTACCACCAGCGTGCAGCTTGTTCGCCTGCCACCACGCCAGCGTGGTCGCGGGGCCGAGCGGCAGCTGCTCGTACGACGTCGGCAGCGGGTCGTAGGGCATCGGGGTGTACCCCGCCTCGGCGGGCGCCGCCGGCAGGGCCACTGCTGCGGCGAGCAGGGCCGCAACGAGGGGGCGGATCACGAGAGCGACGAGACCTCGGGCAGGTCGACGGTCACCCGCGCCGCGGTGACCGCACCGGGCGCCCCCTGGGCCCAGAGGTCGGCGACCGCGGTGGCGAGGAGCCCCTTGCTGGTGAGCTGCGCCAGCGGTGGGCAGTACGCCGCCTCGAGGTCGGCCGGCAGCCGACCGACCATGATCGCGCCGACGAAGACGGCCACGCCGTTGGGCACCGCCGGATCCCACGGGTTCGGCACCAGCCGGCAGTGCTCGTTGTCCAGGGTCGCGCCCTCGGCAGTCACGACGGTCTGGGCCTGGGCGAACACCGCCGCTATCCCAGCCAGGTCGGTCGGCGCGAGCACGAGGTGCGCGTTGACTGACAGCGGCTGGCGAGCTGGCTCGTCACGGGACGCCCCGGCCACCGACGCGAACGTCGGCACGCCCGCCTGCGGTGCGAGCGCGGTGTTCTGGTTGACCCAGGTCCCCACCGCCGTGAACCCGCGCGACAGCCCGTCGGCCAGGTCTCCAGCGGCCTGGTTGAGCTGGTCGGTCGTCGCCGGCCCGCGCGGCGAGCGGTGGTCGGTCCAGGCCGAGCCGTCCCAGTAGCGGAACTGGGTGGCGTCCTCGGGGTCCACGAACCACCCGGCCGCCGGTGTCTGCGTCATGGCGACATGATGCCCCGAATCAGCGGACAACGGTCACGAGGTCGTGGGCGCCGTCGGGACGGGCGGCCTCGACGTAGAACCGGGTCCGGCCGTCCGGCAGTGGCACCGCGGCGGCGTAGCGGAACGCGCCGTCGGAGTACGGCGACGAGATCGGCGGGTCGTCGGTGGCGACGAGCCGGCCTCCGGCGACACCAGCGTCCCAGCGGGCGACGCCGGTGGTCTCGTGCCAGTTGGACTCGGCGTCCGCGCGGCCGTCGTAGAGGACGGCGTCGGGCGAGATGACCGCGGTGACCCGGGCGCCGCGGGCGTCCCAGTGCCCCGGCCGGCCGGTGAGCACCTCGCCCTGGTCGGTCCACGCGAGACCGTCGGGCGAGGTGAGGCGGCGGGTGGTCATCCGGTCCTCGTGACCGGGCTCGGTGAGCGGGTGACAGCACAACCACATCACCCACTCCTCGCCGGTGCGGGTCGGGTGCTGGATGACAGGGTCCTTGACCGCGACCCGCTCGTCACCGGGCAGCACCACCTGCGGTTGACCGGCGGGCAGCTCGTCGACCGTGGGTGCAGTGAGCGAGTCGACCCACCAGTGCTTGGAGTCGTAGGTCGCGCAGGAGAGGTAGAGCCGCCAGCCCAGGCCGGGCACCGGGACGAGCACGGGACGCTCGAACGACTCGCAGCCGAAGGCCTCGCGCTGCACCTCGGCGACCGGCTCGAAGGCGACCCCGTCGTCGGAGCGCGCGACCACGACGGCGACCCCACGGCCCTCGGTCAGCGGCCGGCGCACGCGGTAGGTCAGCCAGAAGGTGCCGTCGACGAGGACCGCCGAGGCGGCACCGGACCAGTTGCCGGGTCCGGCGTCGGGCGCGGGCACGACCACAACGGCGTCGTCGTACGTCGGCAGGGGAAGGGTGTCGACGGTCATGCGACCACCTTAGTCGACCAAAGGGGTCTAGTTTGGAGGTGAGCCACAGTGGCACGCGCCGAGCGCGCCCGCCGCAGCGTCGAGCGCGCGCTGGGCCTTGGTCTCGTCGGGCTTGCGAATCTGGTCGGCCATCAGCGCGAACAACATCTCGTGGCCGTCCTGGTCGACCGCGATGCCCGCGAGGCTGCTGACGTTGCTGAGCGTCCCCGTCTTCGCCCGCACCAGTCCACGCGAGTCGGGGAACGGCTGGTCGAACCGGTTGGTGAGCGACCCGGTGAAGCCGGCCACGGGGAGCGCGGTGGCTACGGCGTTCAGCTCGGGGTGCGCGGGGTCGAGGGTCAACCGAAGCACCTGCACCAGTGCCAGCGGCGTGATCCGGTTCTCGCGGGACAGGCCGCTGCCGTCGTGGATCTCGAAGTCCGCGGTGACCCCGAGGCCCTCGAGGGTCTGGGTGACCGCCGCGGCCCCGTCGGCGAACGTCCCGCTGCCGGACACCGCCTTCCCGACCTGGTGCGCGAGCACCTCGGCCCCCTCGTTGTCGCTCACCTCGAGGACCCGCGCGGCGATCTCGCGGAGTGGGGCCGACTGCACGGACGCCAGCTCGCGCCCGCCCGCCGCGACGCCGTGGGTCGGGACGCCGACCACGGTGATGCCGTGGGAGACCAGAGCGGCGGCGAACGTCTGCGCGGCGTACAGCGACGGGTCGTCGACCCGCCCGGAGCCGACGGCGGGCCGGCCCTCGTCGACCCAGAGCGCCGTGACCCGCGAGACCACGTTCTCGGGCAGGTAGTGCGCCGGCCAGGCCGGGTTGAACGACGGCTCGGAGAAGAAGGAGTCGTCGTAGCCGAGCTGCACCGAGGTCCGGCCCTGCTGCCGCAGCGCGGCAGCGGTCTGCGCGGCGAGGGTTCGCAGGTCGGCATGCTCGGGGTAGGCCGCGGGCAGTGGTTTCGAGGCGAGGAACGGGTCACCACCGCCGACCAGCACGATCCGCTTCTTGCCGCCGGCGACCACGCGCGTCGTGAACCGGGTCTCCGGTCCGAGCACCGACAGCGCCGCAGTCGCCGTCAGCAGCTTGGTGGTCGACGCAGGCATCGTGGTCGCACCGTCCCCGAGCCTCACGACCGGCCGGTCGGCGGTGAGGTCGGCGACGACGCCCACGACGTGCGGGCCGAGCGCCGGGTCGGCGAGGTACGGCGCCACGGCGGCCTGCACCAGCGCCGGGTCGATCCGCCCGGGTGGGGTCACCGGCGTGTCGACCGGCGTGGGGTCGGTCAGTGCGGGCAGCTCGAGGCCGGGCGGCGGCTCGATCGCGGCCGGTCCGGCCGGCGTACCCGCGCTCGGGTCGTCGTCGGTCAGCCTCCCGACGAGGTCCAGTCGCCAGGCCGCGACGCCGCCGAGCAGCACCGCCACGACGAGCAGCGCGACCAGCGCCCGACCGACGAGACCGTGGCCTCGATCACCTGCCGGCACCATTCACCCCTGTCGCGTCACGGAACCAGCCCATTGTGCGGGAGGATGCCTGAATGGAGTTCGACGTGCTCGTGGAGATCCCTAAGGGCCAGCGCAACAAGTACGAAGTCGACCATGTGTCCGGACGGATCAGGCTCGACCGCACGCTGTTCACCTCGACGCAGTATCCGGCCGACTACGGGTTCATCGAAAACACGCTCGGACTCGACGGCGACCCGCTCGACGCACTGGTGCTGCTGCAGGAGCCGACGTTCCCGGGCTGCCTGATCAAGTGTCGCGCCATCGGCATGTTCCGGATGACCGACGAGGCCGGCGGCGACGACAAGGTGCTCTGCGTGCCGTCGACCGACCCGCGCCTCGAGCACATCCGCGACATCAACCACGTGCCGAAGTTCGACCGGCTGGAGATCCAGCACTTCTTCGAGGTCTACAAGGACCTCGAGCCCGGCAAGTCCGTCGAGGGCGCCGAGTGGGTCGGCCGCACCGACGCCGAGGCCGAGGTGCGGGCGTCGTTCCAGCGCGAGGGCAACGAGCCACCGCCGTACTGAGTCCGCTGGCAGTCTTACCGGCTAGGTGTGATCCCCAGCTGGCGGTGAAACCGGACCGCTTGACGCCGCGGAAGTAGGCCATCGCGCCGGAGACGTCGAGGGTCACGTCTGCCACGCCCTGGCGCGCCAGCCAGCGCTGGACCTGGTCGGACGTGCACCCGGGGCCCAGCAGCCCGGCGAGGCGCCCCGCCCGCCGCATCGGCTCGAACCGCAGCCCGGTGTCGTTCAGGATCGCGCTGCCGCTGATCACGCCGCCGAGCTTGAGCACCCGCGCCATCTCCACGACCGCGCGGGCCGGGTCGGGGAAGCAGTGCAGGCCGGTGAAGGAGACGACGAGGTCGAAGGACTGGTCCTCGAACGGGAGCGCCTCCACGTCGGCGACCCGGGTGGTGACCTGGTCGGCGACGCCGTGCTCGGCGGCCACCCTCGCGGTCCGGTCGAGCATCTTCTGGGAGATGTCGGCGGCGACGTAGTCGATGCCCTGGTCGGTGCGCAGCCCACGGACGGCGACCCCGCCGCCGCACGGTACGTCGAGCACCCGGGCGCCCTCCGGCTGGCGGCCGATCTCGCCCGCGGCGGCGTACAGCAGCCGCAGGTCGCTCTGGATCCCGGCCGCCCAGAGAGCGCGGCCGACGGTCCGGTGCTCGACCGTCCAGTCGTAGAACGACCCCCACAGCGGGTCGTCGGACCAGCCACGGACCCCGATCACGGCGCCAGGACCGGGCAGCTTCGGCAGGCCGGCCATCACCCGATCAGGTCCCGGCTCCGCAGCATCTCCTCCGGCACGCCGAACGCGTCGACGAGGTCGCGGGCGAGTGGCCGGAGCTTGCGGCACAGCTCGTTGATCTCGCGGCTGATCGCCTTGGAACGGCTGCCGGTGAGCCGGCCGTGCTCCATGAACCAGGCGCGGTCCGCCTCGATGGTGGCCAGCGCGTGCAGGTCGCAGACCAGGTTCAGCGCGACCTTGTTGTCGCCGTCCTCCAGCGCCGCGGTCTTCTCGACGAACGCCTCCAGCACCAGTCGCTCGACATGTGCGCGGGCCGCGTGGATGACGTGGTCCTGGACCAGGGAGAACACCTCGCCGGGGTTCATCCCATCGTCGATGCCGCGCTTGAGGCGGCGGGCGACGCCGGCCAGCATGTGCTCCTCGCGGAAACGCAGCATCGCGAGCTGGTACTGCGGGTCGAGCAGCCCTGCTTCCTGGTCCCACTCGTCGCCGCCGGGCAGCAGGTCGCGCACCCGCTCGACGAGCTTGTGCACGTTCATGCGCTCGACCACGGTCTCGACCGCGAGCCCGGCGACGAACCGGACCATCCCGAGCTGGTCGAGGTCCTGGAAGCCCGAGGAGTAGTCGGTGAGCAGTCCCTTGGCGACCAGCTGGAGCAGGACGGTGTTGTCGCCCTCGAACGTGGTGAAGACGTCGGTGTCCGCCTTGAGCGCCGTGAACCGGTTCTCGGCCAGGTAGCCGGCGCCTCCGCACGCCTCGCGGCACTCCTGGATGGTGCGGGTCGCGTGCCAGGTGCCGAGCGCCTTGGTGCCGGCGGCGCGCGACTCGAGCTCGCGGACGAACTTCTCGTCGCCCACCTCGCCCGAGAACACCTGGTGGCACTGGCCTGCGACCACCTCCTGCGCGAAGTGCAGCGCGTAGGTGTGGGCCAGGAGCGGGAACAGCCGGCGCTGGTGCTGCCCGTAGTCGAGCAGCAGCTCCTCCTCGTCCTCCGACGTCGCCTCGAACTGCCGGCGCCTGAGCGCGTAGCGGACCGCGATGGCGAGCGCGACCTTGCTGGCGTTGATGCCGGCCCCGCCGACGCAGACCCGGCCCTGGATCAGCGTGCCGAGCATGGTGAAGAAGCGGCGGTTCGGGTTCTCGATCTCGCTGGAGTAGGTGCCGTCCTCGGACACGTCGGCGAACCGGTTGAGCAGCGCCTCCCGCGGCACCCGCACCCGGTCGAACCAGATCCGGCCGTTGTCGACGCCGTTGAGGCCCATCTTGAGGCCGTCGTCCTCGATGCGTACGCCGGACGCCGGCTGCCCGTCCTGGCGGATCGGGACCACGAACGCGTGCACGCCGTGCCCCTCCCCGGCCACCTCGAGCTGCGCGAAGACGACGGCGAGCTCGGCGTGGGCGGCGGCGTTGCCGATGTAGTCCTTGTTGGCGTCGGGCTCCTTGGTGGTGATCACGAACTCGCCCGCCCCGGCGTCGTACGTCGCGACCGTGCCGAGCGCCTGCACGTTGGAGCCGTGCCCGGTCTCGGTCATCGCGAAGCAGCCCATCACCTTCCCCGTGACCAGGTCGGCGAGGTACTTCTCGTGGTGCCGTTGGGTCCCGAGCTGGAGGATCGCCCCGCCGAACAGCCCGAACTGGACGCCGACCTTGACCAGCACGGACAGGTCGCCGAAGGCCAGGGTCTCGAACGCCGCGAACGACGCCCCGACGTCACCGCCACCGCCGTACTCCTTCGGGAAGCCCATGCCGGTCTGGCCGGTGGCGGCCATCTCGAGGACGACGTCCCTCACCCGCTCCCGGAACGCCGTCCGGTCGAGCGTCTCGGCCTCCTCGAGGATCGAGGCGTACTCGACCAGGTTCGTGCGCACCAGCTGCCGCACCTCGGCGTAGTGGCCGTCGAGCAGCGCGGTCAGCGCGGGGACGTCGACCGTCGGCTGGACGTAACCGGCCGCCTCGGGCTCGGGCGGTTGCGCGGCTGCCTGCGGCGAGTCCTCGTCAGGCTGCTCGTCCGCAGGCGCGGTGGTGTCGCTGGCCACGACGCGAGGCTACTGGTGCTCGGTCCGGGGCGGAGGTCACGGCCGGGCGAAGTAGTTGGGGGTGGTCCAGTAGTACATGGACACCTCCTCGACCGTCTTGCCCGGCCGGGGGGCGTGGATCATCATCCCGTTGCCCGTGTAGATCGCGACGTGGTAGATCGACGTCGGGCCCTGGTCGCCCCAGAACATCAGGTCACCCGGCTGGAGCTGGGCGAGTGAGATCGGGGTGGACTGCTGGTACTGCGCCACCGAGTAGTGCGGCAACGACTTCCCGCCTGCCTGCCACGCCATCATCGTCAGGCCGGAGCAGTCCCACGCGCTGGGGCCGGCGGCGCCGTACTTGTACGGCTCGCCGAGCTGGGCGCGGGCGAAGGCGATCGCGGCCGCCGGGTCGCCGCTGGTCGGCGGGGCGGGCGGGAGTGGCGGAGTGGTGGGGGTCGGCGTCGGTGCCGTGGGGGTCGGCGCCGTGGGGGTCGGTGCCACGGTCGGCGTGGGCGCCGCGCTCGGCGTGGGCGCCGCGGTGGGCGTGGGCGCCGCGGTGGGAGTGGGCGGAGCCGTGGGGGTCTGCTCCTGCTCGTCCTCGGCCTCCTGCTCGGCTGCCGCGGCCGCCGCGGCGGCTGCCTGGGCCTCGAGCTCGTCCTGCCGCTCCTCGGCGAGACCGGCGCTGATGCCCTGCAGCCGGGCCAGCTGTCCGATCATGCGATCCCGCTCGGCGGCGTAGGTGTCGGCCTGGTCGGCCGCCTCGGCCTCGGCGGAGCGGGCGATGTCGCGGGAGTCCCTGGTCCGTTGGGCCGCGGCGCGGGCATCTTCAAGCGCGTCGGCAGCGCGATCGTCGGCGGCCTCGGCCACCGTGGCAGCAGCGTCGTAGGCGTCGTACCGGCCCTGCAGCGCGGACTCGGCGTTCTGCAGCGCGGAGGTGCTCTCGAGCACCTCGGTGATGCCGTCGGCCTGGCTGATCGCGCCGAGCGCGGTGA
Source organism: uncultured Actinomycetota bacterium (assembly GCA_963798045.1). Taxonomy (GTDB): domain Bacteria; phylum Actinomycetota; class Actinomycetes; order Propionibacteriales; family Nocardioidaceae; genus Nocardioides. The sequence goes on along the minus strand of CAWCSB010000040.1, from coordinate 60,073 downwards.
GCTGGGGCGAGAACTCGTATGACGCGACCGCGGCATCGGCGTACGCCGCGCGCTGCCGCTCGAGGTCGGCGGCCGCGGCCACAGCTCGCTCCTGGGCGAGGCGGGAGGCCTGCGCGGCCTCTTGCGCTTCGTAGCGTGCGCCGTTGAAGGCCTCGGCCGCCTTCGCGGCGGCGATCTGCGCTGACTCCAGCCGCTGCTGAGCCGTGGCGAGCTTGCCCTGTACCGACGCGACATCGGCGGCCGCGGCGTCGACCGCGGACTCGGCGGCGTCCACGTCGAGCTGGGAGACCGTGCCATCGGCGCCATCGGTGCCGTCAGGGCCGTCGGGATCCGTCGCCCAGGCGGCCGGCACGGCGAGGCTCGCGGCGCACGACAGCGCCAACCCCGCAACAAATCTCCGCGCACGCACGGCCTCGACCCCTCATACGGCTCGCGACCGGCTCCTTCCCCGAGTCGGTCTCGTAGCGCCCCGCCAGTCACACATCCCACATGTGTCACTTGCGGCGCACGAACACCAACCGTAGGGCGATCTGGGCCCCCGTCAACCCGAAACGGCCACATTTCTCGGATTCATCGGCGTGTCGCCTTGACGAACTACACAGATGTAATTCTCGTCGAGGGGTCAGTCGCGCAGGATCGGGACCGCCGAGGTGGTCGTGGTCGGGTGCGAGTGCAGCCCGCGCTTCTCGAACTTCTGGCCGCTCGCCAGGCCACCGACGTAGAAGCTGACCAGGGCGATGAGGATGCCGGCGACGTCGTCGGCGATGTAGTGCCAGCCGAAGTAGAGGGTCGCCACCACGGTGATGACGAAGTTGACCCAGACCGCGATCCGGAGCCACCTGACGCGGATCGTGTACTGCACCATCAGCGCCACCAGCATGGTGATGCCGCAGTGCAGGCTCGCGAAGCCGGCCACCGACTGCACCGCGTTGCTGAGCGTCCCGTTGACCACGTCGTCGCGCGTGTACGCGAGCGAGTCCATGAGCCTGCCGGACGGGGTCCGCGGCAGGTCGTTGTAGAGGGCGACGTACTCGAAGCCGGGCCCGAGGGTCGGCAGCGCGTAGTAGGAGATCGTGCCGAGCACCCAGGCCAGGCACTGCGAGGTCACGAACCAGTAGCCGTAGGACAGGTTGCGCGCCCACACCAGCCACGCGGTGACGACCAGCGGCACCATCGGCAGGAACCACAGGTAGACGTAGGACAGCACGTGCGCGGCGACGCCGGTGCCGAGCACGGTGTGCAGGATCGTCGCCGGGTCGTGGCCGAAGAGCAGCGCATGGTCGAGCAGGTGCAGCTCGCGGTCGTACTTGGTCTCGATGACGAACGGCAGGAACGACTTGATGTTCCGGTAGGTCACGTAGACGACGTAGAAGCTGGTGATCCCCGACGCCACGAGGATGATCCGCTCCTTGTTCCAGTGCGTGCGCAGCCGGTTGCGCACGATCTGCGGGATGGCCCGCGGCTGGCGCCAGGAGTTGTAGATGGTCAGCGGCAGGAGGTCGAGCAGCAGCGCGCCGAGCAGGAGGAGCGGCAGCCGGATGTACGACGGGCCGAGGAAGCTGCCCTCGGGGTCGACCAGCTTCCTGTCGAGGATGATCGCCTCGGTGATCGCCCACGCCGCCATGCCCGCGGCCAGGAAGGCCATCAGGACCCAGGCGCGGCGATACACGGAGGTCAGTGTAGGGAGGGCGCCCCCGGATGACGCGACCGCATTCAGCCACCCACCGGCGCGGTGCGGGTGGCGTCGACCGCCAGCCGCACCGCCTGGCCGATGCCGGGGTGCTCGTCGAGCGGTGCGACCGCGTCGAGCTCGCCGACGCCGTCCACGTCGACCACCAGCCGCACCTGCTCGGGCGTGACCCGCGCCGCAGTCACCGTGCCGCTCAGCTCACCGTCCGGCTCGACGCGGAACGCCGAACGGCGTACGGCCAGCCGCGGCGGTCGGGTAGTCCGTGATTCAACGGCCCCGGGCAAACGGTTGCTCGGGGCCGTTGCGTCACGGACTACCGCGGCGGCCGCACCCTCGAGCACGCGGGCATAACCGAGGAAGAGGGCGGTCTGGGGGTCGGCGGGCGCGCGCCAGACCTCGTCGATCGCCCCCTGCTGCACGATCTCGCCGGCCCGCATCACCGCCAGCCGGTCGGCGACGGTGAACGCCTCCTCGTGGTCGTGGGTCACCATCAGCGCGGTGATCCCCTCCTGGGTCAGGATGGCGCGCAGGTCGGTCGCGAGCCGGTGGCGGAGCCCGGCGTCGAGCGCGGAGAGGGGTTCGTCGAGCAGCAGCAGCCGGGGTCGTACGGCGAGGCAGCGGGCCAGGGCGACGCGCTGCCGTTCACCCCCGGACAGTGTCGCCGGCAGCCGGTCCGCGTACCCCTCCAGACCGACCAGGGCCAGCAGCTCGTCGACCCGGGCGGCGATGCCCGAGGAGCGCCGGAGCCGCAGTGCGTAGCCGATGTTGCGGGCCACGGTCAGGTGGTTGAACAGCTGGCCGTCCTGGAACATCAGCGCGAAGCCGCGCTTGTGGGTCGGCGTCCGCGCGAGGTCGGAGCCGTCCCAGGCCACGGTGCCGCCGATCAGCGGCTCGAGGCCGGAGACCGCGCGCAGCAGCGTCGACTTCCCGCAGCCGGACGGGCCGAGCACCGCGAGCACCTGCCCGTCGGGCAGCTCGAGGCTCGCGTCGCGGACGGCCGGTGCGCCGTCGTACGACACGGAGACGTCGGTGAGCGTCAGCATCAGAAGGCCCCCACCGACCGGACGCCGAGCCGGTCGACGACGAGCACGACCAGCGCGGTGGCCGCGGCCAGCACGACGGAGGCGGCCAGGGCCATGCCGAAGTTCTCGCTGCCGGGTCGGCCGATCAGCTGGTAGATCACCACCGGCAGGGTCGGGTGCTCGTCGCGGGCGAGGAACGACGTCGCGCCGAACTCCCCGAGCGAGACCGCGAACGCGAAGCCGGCGGCCGCGAGCAGCGGCCGCCACACGACAGGGAGGTCGACGGTCGCGAACCCGCGCAGCGGGCCGGCGCCCAGCGACGCGGCGGCCTGGCGCTGGCGGTCGTCGATCCCGGAGAGCACGGGCACCAGCGTGCGCACCACCAGCGGAAGCGCGACCAGCGCCTGGGCGACCGGCACGAGCAGCGGCGAGTCGCGCAGGTCGAACGGCGGCTGGTCGAGGGTGATGAGGAAGCCGAAGCCGAGGGTGACCGCGGAGACGCCGAGCGGCAGCATGAAGAACCCGTCGAGCGTGCTGCGGAGCCGGCGTTCGCCCCGGGTGACCGAGCGGCGGCTGACCACGACCGCGATCGACCCGCCGAGCAGCAGCGACATCCAGGTCGCGTCCACCGCCGTCCGCAGCGAGGTGACCAGCGCGTCGGTGACCGGGACCAGCAGCGCGTTGCCGCGGCCGACCGTGGTGAGGTGCCGGTAGTTCGCGAGGCTCCACGTGTCGTCGACCCGCAGCGACCCGAACAGCAGCGTGAGCACCGGCGCGGCGACCAGCGCGAGCGCGACCGCGGTGAGCGCGAGCTGGCCGGCGTCCTGGCGACCCGGCCGCCGGGGCCGAGCCGTGCGCCGTTCGACGGTCGGGTCGGGGACGGCCCGGAGCCGGCCGGCGACGACGAGCAGTGCGGTGACCGCGAGCAGCTGGACGATCGACAGCGCGGCGGCGGCCCGGAGGTCGAGCAGCTGCGTGGTCAGCAGGTAGATCTCGGTCTCGACCGAGGAGTAGCGCAGCCCGCCGAGGGTGAGCACCACGCCGAACGACGTCGCGCAGAACAGGAAGACCACGCTCGCCGCGCTGACCAGTGCCGGCCGCAGGGCCGGGAAGGTGACGGTGCGGAAGACCTGCGCCGGCGTCGCCCCCAGCGCGGCCGCCGCCTCGCCCGGCCGCGGGTCGAGCGACTCCCAGGCGGCGCCGACCGCGCGGATCACGACCGCGACGTTGAAGAAGGCGAGGCCGGCGATGATCGCGACCGGGGTCCCGTCCAGCCCCAGGAAGCCGAGCGGCCCGGACTCCCCCACCAGCAGCCGGAACGCGACCCCGACCACGACGGTCGGCAGCACGAACGGCACCAGCAGCAGCGCACGGACGACGTTGCGCAGCGGGAAGGCCAGCCGGTGCAGGGCGTACGCCGCGGGCAGTCCCAGCACCACGCTGACCAGCGTGGCCAGCCCCGCTGACCAGACCGTGAACCACAGCACCCGGTGGGTCCGCGACCTGCCCAGCACGTCGAGGACACCGCCGGCGTCGAACCGGCCGTCGACCACGAAGCCGCGGCCCACCATCCCGCTCACCGGCAGCACGAAGAAGACGGCGAGCACCAGCACCGGCCCGAGCGCCAGGCCGGCGAGGGTGAGCAGCCGCCGGGTCCTCACCGGCTGGTGACGTCGCTCCAGTCGCGCAGCCAGTCGTCGCGGTGCTCGGCGATCTCGGCCGGGTCGACGGTGTAGGGGTCGTCGGGCTGCGGCGCGAACTTCGCCCAGTCCGGTGGCAGCGCGGCGCCGGCGTCGACCGGGAAGACGTACATCGCGTCGGGCAGCGCCTCCTGGAACGGCCGGCTGACCATGAAGTCGACCAGGGCCTGCGCGCCCTCGGGGTTCTGCGCGCCGGCCAGCACGCCGGCGTACTCGACCTGGCGGAAGCAGGTGTCGAGCAGGGCGCTGGTGGTGGTGCCGCCCTGGCCGTCGACGGTGAACGCCGGCGAGGAGTCGTAGGACAGCACGATCGGCCGGTCACCGCCCCCGCCGCCCTGGGTGAAGTCGACCTCGTAGGCGTCGGACCAGCCCTGGGTCAGCTTGGCGCCGTTGGCCATCAGCTGGCTCCAGTAGTCCTGCCAGCCGTCTTCGCCGTACGCCGCGATCGTGGTGAGCAGGAAGGCAAGCCCGGGCGAGCTCGTGGTCGCGCCGGGCGTGACGAAGAGGTCCTTGTAGGCAGGCTTCAGGAGGTCGTCGAGCGTCTGGGGCTCCGGGACGCCCTGGTCGGCGAACCAGGTGTCGTCGACGTTGACGCAGACGTTGCCGGTGTCGACCGGCGTCAGGTCATGGCCCCCACCTGGCTGAGTGTCGCCCGCCAGTGCGAACTGGTCGGCGCCGTCCGGCAGCGTCGCGGCGTACGGCGCCAGCACGCCCTCGTCGATCGCGCGCGACCCGAAGGTGTTGTCGATGCCGAACACAGCGTCGCCGGTCGGGTCGTCCTTGGTGAGCACCAGCTTGTTGGTGAGCGCGCCGGCATCGCCGGAGGCCTTCACCACCAGGTCGTAGCCGCTCTCCTCCTCGAACTGCGCCTGCAGCTCCTTGGAGATGACGAACGACTCGTGGGTCACCAGCACCACCCGCTTGCTGTCGTCACCACCGCCGTCGTCCCCGCCCACCAGCGAGCAGGACGTGGTGAGCAGTGCGGTCGCTGCGGCTGCCGCCCACACAGGCCTCCACACATGAATGCGCCTCATCTGCCGTGACTCCCTTCGCCGGTGCTAACCGGAGCAGGTTCAAGGGTCTGCGGCTGTTCCGCACTCTCAGCGCCTCTGGGCGCTCCCCTGTCGTGGCCCCAACAATACGTTGACCCGGCGCAAACTTTGCGCCGGGTCAACCCGCGCACTGTTCACCCGGCGCAAAGTTTGCGCCGGGTCAACGTCAACGGGAGAGCGGGACCTCCTCGTCCATGCGCTCGAGCTTGTCCGGGTTGCGGACGAAGTAGAGACCGGTGACCAAGCCGTCGTCGAGGCTCATCGTGGCGATGGTGTCCAGCTCGTCGTCGAGTAGGAGCCGGAGGCCCGAGGCGCCGTTGACCGTCGTCAGCTCGATGCTCGGCATGCCCGGTGCCCGCGCGATGACCCCCTCCAGCCAGCGCAGCACCTTGTCCGCGCCGTGGATCGGCCGCAGGGCAGCCTGCTTCACGCCGCCGCCGTCGGTGATGAGGACGACGTCGGGGGCGAGCACGTCCATCAGCGACTGAAGGTCGCCCGTGGAGACGGCGGTCATGAACCGCTCGATCACGATCTTCCGCTGCTCGCTGTCGACCACCTCGCGCGGGCGGCGGGACTCGACGTGGCTGCGGGCACGGTGCGCGATCTGGCGTACGGCGGCGGGGGACTTGTCGACCGCGTCCGCAATCTCGTCGTAGGGCAGGTCGAAGACCTCGCGCAGCACGAACACCGCCCGCTCCGTCGGCGTGAGCGTCTCGAGCACGAGCAGCATCGCGGTCGACACGCTGTCGGCGAGCTCGACGTCCTCGGCCACGTCGGGAGACGTCAGCAGCGGCTCGGGCAGCCACGGGCCGACGTACTGCTCCCGCCGGCGCGACAGCGAGCGGATCCGGTTGAGCGACAGCCGGGTGGTGATCCGGACGAGGTACGCCCGGGGTTCGCGCACCTCGTCGATCACGACGTCGGCCCACCGCAGCCAGGTCTCCTGCAGCACGTCCTCCGCGTCGGCGGCGGAGCCGAGCATCTCGTAGGCGACCGTGAAGAGCAGGTTGCGGTGGGCGACGAAGGCGTCCGTCGCGTCGGAGGCCGTGCTCATGAGTGCGAGGCTACGACGGGCTGTGCTAGGGGCAGCTCGCAGACGTCGGAGTAGCCCTGGCTCTGCAGCCCGGCCGCGGAGTTGAACCGCGAGCGCATGTTCTCGAGGGCGACCATCTGGGTCAGCTCGACCACGGCCGGCGCGCCGAGCTCGTCGACGAGGTGCGCGACCATCTCGTCGGTGACGGTCGGCGGCGTGACGGTCATCGCTTCGGCGTACTCCATGACGTCGCGCTCCAGCGCCGTGAACACGTCGGACTCGCGCCAGCGTGGGACCTCGCGGACCTTGTCGAGGTCGAGCCGGTCGTTGTGTGCCTTGAAGTAGCCGAAGTCGAGGCACCAGGAGCAGCCGATGACGCCGGCGCTGACCAGCTGGGCGTAGGACTTGAGCTGCGGGTCCAGCTCGTCCCATTTGTCGACCTTGCCCTCGAAGGACATCACCGCCTTCAGCAGCGGCTTGTGGTGGAAGTAGACGTAGCCGCCGTCCGGGAACTCGCCGCCGAGCTTCTTCTTGGCAAACAGCTTCATCATCGCGCCGTAGACCCCGCTGATCTCGGCCTTGGGGATCCGGAAGGTGCTGGTGCTGGGCATCGCTCCGCCTCTCTCTGCGTCAACCTCGGAAGGATGAGTTGCCTGATGCCCACGAGACACCGGGCGGCGCGGGACTGTGACATCGGGCGATGTGAAAGATTTCGCGCATGCCCAGTCGCCGCCACGCGTTGCTCGCCCAGGCGGTGCCCCGACTGCGCAGGTCCCGCGACCTCGAGAGCCCGGAGGTCGAGCGGGCTCGGCTGGAGAAGTGGCACGCCACCCTCGACCGCGGCTTCCCGACCGGTGCGGTCCCGCTGTTCAGCCGTCGCTACGCCGTGGTCCGCGAGGAGCTTCCTGCGCTGACTCTCCTGCTCCCGGCTTCCCGGCGTACACCCTGACCCGGCGCGGTCAGTCGCCCGGCCGGACCGTCGTCTACGTCCACGGCGGCGGGTTCGTCGCGCCGATCGACCCCTACCAGGTGCGGTACGCCGCCCGCCTGGCCACGGGGCTCGGCGCCCGGGTGGTGATGCCGGACTACCCGCTGACCCCCGAGCACACCTGGCGCGATGCGCACGGGCCGATCGTCGACCTGGTCGAGCGACTGCTGGACTCCTCGGAGGACGTGGTGCTCGTCGGCGACTCGGCCGGAGGCGGGCTGGCCCTCGCGGTCGCGCTCGCCCTGCGCGACCGGGGCGGCCGACAGCCGTCCCACCTGCTGCTGATCTCGCCCTGGGTCGACCTGACGATCAGCACCCCGGAGACCCACGAGGTCACGCGGGACGACCCGTGGCTGTTCATCGGGAAGATGCAGGCGTACGCCGAGTGGTGGGCCGGCTCGCCCGACGACCTCGGCCGCCCCGAGGTGTCGCCCGGGCTGGGCGACCTGGCCGGGCTGCCGCCGGCGCTGATGTTCTTCGGCACCCGCGACTCGCTCGCACCCGGAGGGCGGCTGCTGACCCGGCGCGCGCGGGAGGCGGGCTGGCCGCTCACGTCGGTCGAGGAGCCCGGGCTGCTCCACGTCTACCCGATCCTGCCGTTCATCCCCGAGGCCGGCCGAGCCTGGCGTCAGACGCTGGAGTTCCTGGGATGAAGCTCTCTGCCGTCCCGTTCGCCGCGCTCGACCCGCTCACGGCGTACAGCCTCTGGAAGCTGCGCCAGGACGTCTTCGTGGTCGAGCAGGAGGCGGCGTACGCCGACCTCGACGGACTCGACCTGGCCCCCGAGACCCGGCACGTCGTGATGGAGGACGACGACGGCGTGGTGGTGGGCTGCGCCCGGGTGCTGGACGAGGGCGCCGTCTGGCGGATCGGCCGGGTCGCGCTGCATCGCACCGTGCGCGGCCAGGGCTGGGCCGACCAGGTCATGGTCGCCGCGATCCAGGTCTGCCCGGACCGCGACATCGTGCTCGACGCGCAGGCACCGCTGGCCGGGTGGTACGCCGGCTACGGCTTCGAGGTCGACGGCGCGGAGTTCCTCGAGGACGGCATCCCTCACCTACCGATGGTTCGGCGTTCCGAGTGAGGGTGTCGGGGGGCTGACCAGGGCGAAGGTGACGACGCCGTCGGCATCCTCCGACCGGGTGACCTCGCCTCGCGCCACGAGCAGCTCGAGGTGGGCCTTGGTCTCCATCGCGGCCATACCCCTGCTGAAGACGTCGAGCTCGTCGTAGTGGTGCTCGTGCCGGGTCCAGCCGAGGTGGCCAGCGACCTGGGCGGAGTTGAGCGGCCCGGCGGCGAGCGCCTCCGCGCTGTGCTCCAGCCGCTTCTCGTGGAAGGCGAGCAGCTCGTCGACCCGGGCGTGCGACGACGGCGCCACCGGACCGTGGGCGGGCAGGATCGTCAGGTCGGGCAGGGCCCGGACCTTGGTCAGCGAGGCCATGAAGTCGCCGAGCGGCTGCGGATCGGCGGGGAAGGAGAACCCGATCGACGGGGTGATCGTCGGCAGCACGTGGTCGCCGGCGAACAACAGCTCATCGGCGCGGTCAGCGAAGACGAAGTGGCCCGGCGTGTGGCCCGGCGTGGAGACGGCGTCGAGCGTGCGGGCGCCGACCGGGATCTCGTGGTCGCCGTCCAGCCAGCTGTCGGGGTACTCCCACCAGGCCGGGTCCGGCAGGTCCTCGTCGTTCCTGCCCTCGTTCCACAGCTCGGCGAGATCGAGGGCACCGGCGGTGCGGAGCAGGCCGGCGAAGGGGTTCTCGGTGTAGGTCTCGAGATCGTTCAGGGCGTCGATCGCCGGCTCCTCGCCGCGACCGAGCGCCACGTCGACCCCGAGCTCTCGGCCCAGCACCCGCGCCATCGTGTAGTGGTCGCGGTGGATGTGGGTGACCAGGAACCGCCGGATGTCGCCGAACCCGGACCCGATCGAGCGCAGGCACCGGTCCAGCAGCTCGCGCGCCTCCGGGATGGCCCAGCCACCGTCGATGAGCACCAGCCCCTCGTCGGTGCTGATGACGTAGACGTTGATCGCCTTGAGCCCGTCCATCGGCAACGGCAGCGGGATCCGGTGGATCCCCTCGGCGACCGGCCAGGCGCCCTCTGCGGTCCAGTGCTCGCCGGAGTCCGGCGAGACGGCGTACGCCGTGGGGGTGGTTGACGAGGTCATGCTTCCGACCCTAGAGGCACGAACTCGGTCAAGCGGACCGGCCCGCGTTCACGCACACTCGAGGGCATGACGATCCGGTGCCGGGAGCCGCAGTGGTGACAGATCACTTCGCGGCGTCACGCGCGCGTTCCGACGCGAGTACGGCGTCGCGCCCTCGACGTGGCGACGGCGCCCGGCGCGGTTCAGGATCGAGTCGCGCAACGGCGTCCACTTCCATCCTCCGGCTGGCCTGCGGCTCCCGGCGAGGCACAGGATGGACAGCATGGACGTGGTCGTCGAGATGGTCGAGCACCACGTGTGGGTGGTCGACCAGCTGGTCCGGCACGCGGCCGAGCTGACCCAGGAGCAGCTTCGACGAGACCTTCGTCGACGCCTTCCACCCCGAAGCCCCGATGGTGATGACCTACGGCGCGATGGTCGCCCACGTGCTCACCTTCGCAGCGCACCACAGGCTGTTGGCCGTCGCCAGGCTGCGCGAGCTGGGTGTCACCGACCTCGGCTGGGGCGACCCGAAGCCGTGGTTCACGGAGTCCGTCCGGAGGCAGGTCGGCGAACGCGATCAAGCCCGGGACGGTGATCCTGGAGACCCGGCGGCACGTGGCCGACCAGGCCGGGTTCGACGCGACGGAGCGGGCCACGGTGGCGGAGGTGACCGGGCGGCTCCTGGACGCGGTCCGGACCGCGACCGGGTGTGACCGCGTCTACCAGTGGGCGACCATGGACGCCTACGCGCACTTCCACCTGTGGCTGGTGCCGTGGTCGGAGGGCGAGGCCGTCCGCGGGCCGCGCTACCTGGTCGACGCGATCGTGGGACGTACGCCCGACGAGGCGGCGACGGCACCCGTCGAGCGGCTGCAGGCGGGGCTCGGCTAGTCCGACGGCTCGAGGTCAGGCATGCCCAGGTCGAGGGTCGGCTGCTGGATACCGCCGTCGATCTCGATCAGCTTGCCGGTGACGTACTGGCCCGCCCTCGAGGCCAGGTAGAGCACGCCGGCCGCGATGTCCTCCGGCTCGCCGACCCGGCCCAGCGGGGTCTTGGTCTCGAGCTGGTCCATCATCGCCGGCTGACCGGCGACGAACTCCAGCGCGCTGGTCATGATCGAGCCGACGTAGATGCCGTTGACCCGGATCCGCGGCGCCAGGTCCTGGGCGGCCATCCTGGTCCAGTGCGCGAGCGCCGCCTTGGCGGTGCCGTAGGCCACGAAGCCGCGGTCCGCCGTACGGCCCATCATCGAGCTGATGGTGACCACCGACTGCTGGCCGTCCGGGCTCTTGAGCATGAACGGCACCGCTGCGCGGGTGAGCGCGTGGGCGGTCGCGACGTTGAAGCTGAACGCCTCGGTGAGGAACCGCGGGCTGGTCTCGAGGAAGCCGCGCGGGAAGGTGCCGCCCACGTTGTTGACGATCGTGTCGATCCGGCCGAGCTCGTCGTACGCCGTCTGCGCGAGCCCGGCGACCGCGTCGAGGTCGCTCAGGTCGGCCGGGACGACGACCGCCTTGCGGCCCTTCTCCCGGATCTGCGCGGCCACCTGCTCGAGCTGGTCGGCCGTGCGCGCGGAGATGACGACGTCGGCGCCCGCCTCGGCGAGCGCGACGGCGGTGGCGGCGCCGAGGCCGCGACCGGCGCCGGTGACGATCGCGACCTGGCCCTCGATGGCGAACCTGTCCAGGATGCTCACTTGCTCACCAGGCCGCGGCCGGTGACGAGCGGGAGGTCGATCGCCCGGACGATGCCCGGCTCGGCCGCGACCACGGCGGGCAGCGCGTTGATGATGCGCTGCGCGGTGGTGATCATCCCGGAGACGTTGTGGTCGCCATGCTCGCCGTGGTGGGTGAAGTCGACGTTCATCATCGGCTCGCCGGTGATCTTGATGCGGTAGCAGCCGTCCGAGCCAGCCGGCGGCTTCTCCCACTCGGGGACCTGCGCGGGGTCGGTGCGGGTGATGTGCTCGAGGACGACCCGTGGAACGCCGTCGACCTTCCCGACGACAGCGAACTTCACCGCGCCCATCGTCCCCTTCTTGACGTCGCCACTCACCGACGGCGTGTCCCACTCGGCCTCCCGGCGGTCCACCTCCTCGGTGAGCGGCTCGTCGAGAGCGAGGTCGAGGCCGGCCGCGATCTGGCGGACCACGCTGCCCCAGGCCATGGTCAGGATCCCGGGGTGGAAGATCATCCCGACCTCGTCCATCGGCTTGCCGAAGCCGAAGATGTCGTTCATGACGACCGGCTGGTAGTAGGTCGAGTAGTCGCAGATCTCCATGACCCGCACCTCGTCGATGCGCTGGCTGAGGCTGGTCATCACCAGCGGCAGCACGTCGTTGGCGAAGCCCGGGTCGATGCCGTTGATGTGCATGGAGGCGTTGCCCCGGCGGCAGGCGTCGTTGATCTTCTCGATCATCTCGGGCGGCAGGATCTCCTCCGGCCACTGCAGCAGCACCGGCCCGCTGCTGGTGACGTTGATGCCGGCCTCGACGAAGGACACCAGGTCGTCGATGCACTCGAAGACGCGGTCGTCGGCCATCGCCGTGTGCACGATCGCGTCCGGCGCCAGCGCGATCAGCGCCGCCCGGTCGGTGGTGACCTTGATCCCGAGCTCGTGGCCGAGCCCGGCCAGCTCACCGGCGTCCCTGCCCTCCTTGGCGTCGGTCGACGTCCAGACGCCGACCAGCTCGAGGTCGGGGTGGGCGTCGACGCCCGCGATCGCGTGCCGGCCGATGGTGCCCGTCGACCAGACGACGACACGCAGCGGCTTCTCGGGGATGACCTGACCCATGCGTGGAGACTAGAACAGGTTCTAGTTCTGCGGTAGACGCGCGCGGTCAAATTCCCCGGTCAGCCGGGGAAACTGTCACCTGTCGGGGGTTGCAACCCCTGACAACTGCCCATTTCCCCGGTCAGCCGGGGAATTTGTCCGCCGGGTCCAGGACCACACACCGGGTGCCGGTGTAGATCGTCGGCATGCACCGGTTGCAGTGGATGCAGACGCCGTCGGCCTGTCGGCCCGCGATCAGCTCGTTGACGAGCGCCGGCTCGCGCAGGAGCGCCCGGCCCATCGCGACGAAGTCGAACCCCTGCGCCATGGCGTTGTCCATCGTGTCCCGGCGGTTGATCCCGCCCAGGAGCATCAGCGGCATCGAGAGCCGCTCGCGGAAGCGGAGCGCCTTGTCGAGGAAGTAGGCCTCGTGGAACTCGTACTCCTTGAGGAACCTCTTGCCGATCGGCGTCCGCATGCCCAGCCGCACCGGCAGCGGCATGGCCGCGGCGAACTCCTTGATCGGTGTCTCGCCGCGGAAGAGGTACATCGGGTTCATCAGCGAGCTGCCGCCACTGAGCTGCAGCGCGTCGAGGTTGCCGTCGGCCTCGAGCATCGCGGCGACGTCCAGGCTCTCGTCGGTGGTCACACCGCCGCGGAACCCGTCGCTGACACTGATCTTCGCGGTCACCGCGGCCGCGTCGCCGACCTCCTCGCGCACCGCCCGGGCCACCTGCCGGGCCAGCCGGGCGCGGTTCTCGAGCGGGCCGCCGTACCTGTCCTTGCGGCGGTTGAGACCGGGCGCGAGGAATGACGAGATCAGGTAGCTGTGCGCCATGTGCAGCTCGAGCACGTCGAAGCCGGCCCGCACCAGGGTGCGCGCGGTGTCGACGTACGCCGCGGTGATGCGGGTCAGGTCCTGCTCGGACGCGGCACGGATCATCTGCATCGACAGCGGGCTCGGCATCCGGCTCGCGCTCAGGGCGTGCACGCCGTTCGAGCGGCCGTTCGCGACCGGGCCGGCATGGCCGACCTGACCGGCGACCTTCGCGCCGGTCTGGTGGATCGCCTCCGCGAGCCTGGCCAGCCCGCTCTCGGTGTCCGGGCCGACCACGATCTGCTCGCGATGCGTGCGTCCTTCCGGCGCGATGGCGAGGTAGGCCACCGTGGTCAGCCCGACGCCGCCCTGCGCCACCGCGAGGTGGTAGTCGATGAGCCCGTCGGTGACCTCGCCGTCCGGCGTGCGGCCCTCGAACGTCGCCGCCTTCACCGTGCGGTTGCGCAGCGTGACCGGCCCGAGGCGCGCGGGGGCGAACACGTCGGGGGTCACCGACCCACACTAGAACACGTTCTAGTGTGGGGACAGGTCGTCCGACGGGCCACCTCCTGATCGATGACCGTTGGCCGGCCGGGACAATGGCCGGGTGGCAGTCCTCGACCAGATCAGCTGGATCGTGGTCGGGTACGCCGTGCTGGTGGCGCTGGTAGCCGCATGGTCGGCGTACCGCTGGCGCGAGCGACCGCCATGGCTGGACTCGATGGGCTGGATGCTGGCGGCGCTGGTCGCGCTCCGTGCACTGGTCGGGCTCGGCGTGATCCTGTCCGGACGGAAGCCGGACGAGGTCAGCACCCAGGTCGGCTACCTGCTCGCCTCGGTGTGCATCATGCCGCTGGCCCTGCGCTCAGTGCAGGACGACACCGGCGGCTGGTCTCTGGGCGTGGTCGGCGTCGCCGCGGCGGTGGTCGCGGTCGTGAGCGTGCGGATCGTGATGACGCTGTGACCCAGCTCGAACGTGGGGAGGCCGAACCCGCCCCTGCCGGCACCTCGCGCTCCGGCGCGCACCAGGTGCTCCTGCTCGTCTACGCGCTGTTCACGCTTGCCGCCGGCGCCCGATCGCTGGTCCAGCTCGCGACCAAGGCCGACGAGGCTCCGGTCGCCTACTCGCTGTCGCTGCTCGCCGCCGTCACCTACGCGCTCGGCTGGCTGGCGATCCGGCAGGCCTCGGAGGGCCGCACCGCCTTCGCGTCACGGATGCTCTGGATCGAGCTGGCCGGTGTCCTGGCTGTCGGGACCGTGAGCCTGCTCGCGGACGACTGGTTCCCCGACGCCACGGTGTGGTCCGACTACGGCATCGGATACGGCTTCGTGCCCGCCGTCCTCCCGGTCGCCGGCCTGCTCTGGCTGCGCACGCAGGATCCCGCGCGCGCGGGCAGCGGCACGGTGACGGCGTTCCGCGTCGTGGCGGTCGCCGAGGCGCTCAGCTGGCTGGGCCTGCTGACCGGCATGTTCTTCAAGTACGTCGTCGACGCGGGTGAGCAGGGCGTGCAGCTGTTCGGGCCGATCCACGGAACCGTCTTCCTCACCTACGTGGTGGTCACCCTGCTGACCTGGCGCACGCAGCGCTGGTCGCTGCCGACCGCGCTGCTCGCGCTCGCCTCCTCGGTGCCGCCGTTCTGCACGGTGCTCTTCGAGGAGTGGGCGCGGCGGACGGGACGTCTCGACTAGGAGGGTGCTGAGCAAGGCGTTCGGAGTCGAGCGTCGCGAGGGGCGTGCGATGGCAAGGCGCCGGCGCGCTGGCAGGCTGGGCGTCTTTCGAGCGTCGGCAACGCCGCCACCGTGCGTCCATCGCGGCGCTCGGCCGGACGAATTGCTCAGCACCCTCCTACTGGGCGGGTGACGTTGTCCCGCCGTTCACGTGGGGTCTCTAGCGTCCGCGCGTGCTCTCGCCGACGCTGGTCCGCTACCTGCTGATCAGCGCGTTCACCTTCGCGCTCGACCTCTTGCTGCTGACGGTCGTGCACGACGGCCTCGGTTGGCCGCTGCCGGTGTCCGTCACGATCGGCTACGCCGTCGCCCTCTCGGTCAACTACCTCCTCAACCGGGTGCTCAACTTCCGGTCCGACGCTCCGCTGGGTCCGGAGAGCCTGAGGTACGCCGGCGCGGTGGCCGTGAACTTCGGCGTCGTGCTGCTCGGTGTGACGACGGGGCTCGCAGCGGTCGGCGTTCCCTACCAGGCGGCGCGGATCGCGGCGGGCGCCTGCGAGGGCATCTTCATGTACTGCGCGATGCGCTGGTTCGTGTTTGCTGTCGTGCGCCGCGACCCGGCCAGCGATGATGCGGAGCGTGCACCTGCCTGCTGACGAGCTCGACCGCCTCGTACGGCGACTGCGCGCGGCCGGGTGCGTGTTCGCCGAGGAGGAGGCCGGGCTGCTCGCCGAGGCGGCGACGTCCGTCGAGGAGCTCGACGCGCTGACGGAACGCCGCGCTGCCGGCGAGCCTCTGGAGCCGCTGCTCGGCTGGGTGGAGTTCTGCGGGCTCCGGCTCGCGGTCGCGCCGGGTGTGTTCGTGCCGCGACAGCGCACCACCCTGCTCGTCGACGAGGTGGTGGCGCTGGTCCGGCCCGGATCGGTGGTGGTGGACCTCGGCTGCGGTGTCGGGGCGATCGCGGCGGCAGTGCTCTCCCGGGTGCCCGGTGTCGAGGTGTACGCCGTCGACGTGGACCCGGTGGCGGTGACCTGTGCCCGGCGTAACCTGCCCGCGGAGCGGGTCTTCGAGGGCGACCTCTACGCCGTACTGCCGAGGGGTCTGCGCGGCACGGTGGACGTGGTGGTGGCCAACGCGCCGTACGTCCCCACCGAGGCGATCGCGCTGATGCCGCGCGAGGCCCGCGACCACGAGCACCGCGTCGCATTGGACGGCGGTCCCGACGGGCTCGCCGTCCAGCGTCGCGTGATCGCGGAGGCGCCGGCGTGGCTGCGGCCGGACGGCCACGTGCTCGTGGAGACCGGCCGCAGCCAGGTCGACGGCACGAGCGCGGCGCTGCGGTCGGCGGGGCTCACGATCGCGGTGGTCTCCGACGAGGATTCCGGAGGTCTTGTCGCTCGGGGAACGATGTACCCCAACGGAGGTATGGAAGCCCGGACCCTCCCGATCTAGACTGCATGACGACCGAGAAGTCTCTCGGTAGGCGACGGCTCCTATCCCCATGTGCGCCGCAGCCCCGGTGGGGGGTGGCTGCGTTCGGGAGCCGTCGCCCTCGCACGTCCGGCGCTCAGCGCAGCGACACTCGCCCCTTGACGCGCATCGTGTCCTCGGAGAAGCCCGGCCCCGAGCCGTTCTTCTCCTGCGTGTACGTCGACACCCGCAGCACGCCGGCGCCCTCCGGGATGCAGAGGTCGGGCACGTCGAGGCGGACGGTGCCGGTGCGGCGCGACGTCCGGACGTCGATCAGGCAGGCGGTGTCGTCGATGTAGGCGGTGCCGTTCTTGTGCTGCGGGTTGGCCAGCACGCTGAGCTCGAAGCCGTCCCGGCCGGGCTTCAGGAACTGCGCCTCGACCACTTGGTCGAAGGTCCGGCCCGCGGCGACGCGAGCGATGCGGAACGCGAACCGCACGTCGTCCCCGTGCCTGGTCACGGTGAACCGCACCAGGTCGATCGACCTGCGCTGGCCGGTGGTCGGCTTGGTGCCGCCGCCGTCGAAGATGTTCACGTCTCCGGTCGGATCGCTCTGGCTGATCGACAGGTCGCGGCCCGCTCCGTCCGCGGGAGGGACGGCGAGCAGGGTCGCGGCGACGGCGAGTACGGCGGTCCGGAGCATCACGCCCGGATCGTCGCACCTGTGCCGGCGCCGGTCACGCAAGCGCGTCGGCGAGCACCGCGGTCAGCGGCGCAGGCACCTCGTCCTCGTCGAGCGCGTCGACCAGCAGCCGCCCGTAGCGGACCTTGCGCCCCGATCCGGCGCCCAGGAACCGGTGCAGCTGGTCCTCGGTGCGGCGTCCGCGCTGGGCAGGCTGCTGCTGGAGCACCCGGAACGAGTCGAGCTCACCGTGCGCCTCGACCACGGCCAGCATCCGCTCCACCCCCAGTGCCCGGATCAGCTCGTCCTCGAGGTCGCGCTCGCAGCAGTGGAACCCGAGCGCCACCAGGCCGGCGCGTCCCGACGCCGGGGGCAGACCGCCACGTTCGAGACCACGACGCACGAACCGCTCCTCACCGGCGTCGTACAGCCCGGTCAGGCGCAGACCCTGACCGCAAGGGCCGAGCTCGGCGACGTACCGAGCGGTGTTGGTGGCCCCGCCCATCGCGACCACCTCGACGCCCCGGTCGGCCAGCGCCACCTCGCGCTTGTCCGCCAGCGCCAGCACCGCCTCGCGGTCGCTCTGGCCCTCCACGAGCACCGCGCCGCGCACGCGGGCCACCCTAACGACGCTGCGACCGGCCCCGAGAGGGACCGGCCGCAGCTTGTTGCGGGGGTGCGATCAGACCAGAGCGAGCTCACGCTCCGGCTCGGCAGCAGCAGGCTGCTCCTCGCCGTCGTGCTCGCCACCCTCGATGTCGATCGTCGGCAGCCGACGCTCGAGCCAGGCCGGCAGCCACCAGGCCCGGTGCCCGAGCAGGCTCATCGCCGCCGGGACCAGGATCATCCGGACCAGCGTGACGTCCAGGAAGACGGCGACGGACAGGCCGATGCCGAACATCTTGGTCGTGACGTCGAGGTCGAGGATGAAGGACGCGAACACGCTGATCATGATGAGCGCGGCGCTGGTGATCACCCGAGCGGTCGAACCGACGCCCTCGACCACGGCACGCCGCGGGTCGAGGTGCTTCAGGTACTGCTCGCGGACCCTGCTCATCAGGAAGACCTCGTAGTCCATCGAGAGGCCGAACAGGATCGCGAACATCAGCATCGGCGCCAGCGGCATGATCGGCACGTTCTCGTGGACGCCGATCAGACTCGCGCCCCAGCCCCACTGGAAGACCGCGACGATGACGCCGTACGCCGCACCGACACCGAGCACGTTCAGCAGGGCGGCCTTCAGCGGCACGAGCACCGAGCGGAACACGAGCATCAGCACGAGGAACGACAGGCCGATCACGGCGCCGAGGAACCACGGCATCCGCTGCTGCAGCCGCGACGACACGTCGGAGGTCAGTGCGGTCGAGCCGGTGATCGACACCTCGACGTCGGTGCCGTCCACCGCCGCGGGGATGACGTCCTCGCGAAGGTGCACGAGGAGCTCGTCGGTACGGGCGTCCTGCGGAGCCGTCGTGGGGGTCACCCCGATGATCGCGAGGTCACCCTCGTCGTTGGTCACCGGTGTGTCCACCGACGCCACTCCGGACTGGGTGGCGAGACCCTGGGCAACCTTGTCGAGAGTCGCCTCGGGGATCGTCTCCCCGCCGTTGTCGACCACCACCTGGAGCGGACCGTTGGTGCCGGGGCCGTAGCCGTCGGCCATCAGGTCGTAGGCCTTGCGAGTGGTCGACGACGGGGCGTCGTTGCCCGCGTCGGCGAACCCGAGGTGCATGGAGAACACCGGAACCGCGAGCACGACGAGGACCCCGGCTGCCGCGACGCCGTAGCGCACCGGCTTGGCGACGACCCGAGCGGCCCAGCGCGCCGAAGCGGCGTTCGGGTCGTAGGCCGGCTTCTGCTTGACGAACGGGACCCGGGCGCTGTTGACGCGGTGCTTGACGACGCCCAGCATCGCGGGCAGCAGCGTGATCGAGGCGATCATGACGACGGCGACCATGATCGCGGAGCCGAAGCCCATCATCTCCATCATCGGCACGCCCGAGACCTTGAGGCCGAGGATGGCGACGATCACCGTGACACCGGCGAAGAGCACCGACAGTCCGGCGGTCGCGTTGGCGCGACCGATGGCCACGGGCACCGACTGGCCGGCGGCCAGGTTCTGGCGGTGCCGCGACAGGATGAACAGCGCGTAGTCGATGCCGACGCCGAGGCCGAGCATCATGGCGACCACGCCGGCGATCTTCGGGACGGGCACGAGGCCGGCCATGACCCCGATCGTGCTGCTCCCGACCGCGATGGCCATCAGGGCCGTGGCGATCGGCAGGCTCATGGCGACCAGCGAGCCGAAGGCGATCGCAAGGATGACGATCGCCATCAGGACGCCGATCAGCTCGCTGTTGCCGGCGGCTGCCACGTTCGCGTAGCCGAGGCCACCGTCGTACTCGACCTGGATGCCAGCGTCACGCACGGCCTGGACGGCCTCCTCGGCGGCGTCGAACTCGGCGCTGCCGATCTTGTCGAGGTCGAAGCCCACCGTGGCGAAGGCGGTTTGACCGTCCTCACTGAGGGTCGGCCCTCGTGGGTCGTAGGGACTGCTCACCGCGATCACGTTCGGACCGGCGGCGAGCTGCTCGACGGCCTGCTCGATCACAGCCTCCTGGTCAGGACCGGTGAGGCCGTCCTCCGAGTGGAAGATGACGTTGGAGGCGTAGAGCGTCTCCTGCGGGAAGCGGTCCTGGATGGCGTCGGCCGCAGCCTGGGACTCCGAGCCGGGCAGGGTGAACGTCTCGTCGTAGTCGCCGCCGGTGGTGGTGTTGAGCATGAAGATCGAGACCGCGACGACGAGCCAGGCGCCGATGACGCGCCACGGGTGACGCCCGGCGAAGTGGCCGATGCGGTAGAGGACGTTGGACATAGTGACTCCTTGGTGGTTGGTCTTGCGGGATGCGGACAGTGCTGTTTCAGGCATGAAAGGAAGGTAGGAACTCAGCGGGGTCGCGGGACACGGGGCGGGCCGCACCTCGCGGCAGGTGGGCCGCACGGTTTTCCGGCGGTCACGGTGCGGGAAACCACACCCCGCGGGTGGGGTCACCCGGCGGGCTGGAGGACCGTCTCGACCTCGATCTCGATGCGGATCTCCTTGCTGACCAGGACTCCGCCGGCCTCGAGCGGGAGGTGACACGGGCGGGTCTGCCACTCACCTGGTACGACGTCCTGCTGGTGCTGAACGCGGCCCCGGACCGGCGACTCACGATGAGCGAGCTCGGAGCCCAGTCCGTCGTGAGCCGGGAGAGGGTGAGCCGCGTCGTCCAGGAGCTGGAGCGCGCCGGACTGGTCGACCGATCCCCCAACCCTGACGACAAGCGCTCCTCCTACGCGCAGGTCAGCAGCGAGGGCCGGCATCGGCTGGCCGCGGTGGCGCCCGTCTACCTCGCGGGCATCGAGGAGCACTTCACCGGGCATCTCTCCGACCGCGAGATCGTCGCGGTGACGAACGCTCTGGGAAAGGTTCTGGCCGCCGAGGAGCGCAACCAGCGCCGTCCTCGCTGATCGGGTCCGGACCTCTCCCCCGCTCAGTCGTGCGACAGGAAGTCGGCGATCAGCCCGTTGACGACCTCGGGGCGCTCGACCTGGAGGAAGTGACCCGCGCCCGCGACCAGCTCGAAGGTCGCGGTGTCCGGCAGGTTGCCGGCCGCGTGCTCGGCGTACGCCGCCTGCAGGCAGCCGTCGTCGGCGCCGTGCAGGCAGAGCTGGGGCACGGTCGGGATGCCGTTGAGGGTCCTCGCCCACGCCTTGTACTCCGCGGGGACGGCCCACGGCGCGCGGATCGCCCGGTAGTAGCCCACTGCCGCCGCCACGTGCGCCCGGGTCGGCCAAGCCGCGCGGACCAGTGCAACGTCCTCGGCGCCGTCGTAGCCCGGCGACCAGGCCCGCCACAGGCGCGGCAGCCAGCGGTCGACGGTGCGCTCGGGGAGCAGCGGCAGCTGGTTGAACATCGTGTACGAGCTCATCCGCAGCTGCCGCGGCGTCAGCCGGACCGGCGCACCCTGCATCGCTCCAAGTGGCGGGACCGCCAGGGTCACGATGCGCTGGTACGGCGAGTCGTGGTGCGCCCCGAGCGCGTTGGCCGCGATCGCGCCCCAGTCGTGGCCGACCAGCACCGTCCGCTCGTCGCCGCCGAGCTCGCGGTGCAGCGCCACGGCGTCGGCCATCAACGCGCCGACGTGGTAGCCGTCGGTGGCCAGCCCGCTCGGCGCGTAGCCGCGGAGGAACGGCGCCACCACCCGCAGGCCGCGGCCGGCCAGGTGCGGCCCGAGGTGACGCCAGGTCCACGCGGTGTCGGGGAACCCGTGCAGCGCGACCACGAGTGGTCCGTCACCGGGACCCCAGGTGAGGCACGACAGCTCGACCGTGGGCAGCCGCACCCGGACGACGTCTGGCTCCGTGGACGACACGGGCTCAGGCTAGGACGATGCCCGAGTGGAGGCAGAGGAGCGTCCACTCTGGGTCTGCCCGGGGTGCAGCCGCCGGTTCGCAAACCCGCACCAGAGCCACACCTGCGGTCCGCTCGACCTGATACACCACCTCGAGGGCCGCAGCGACGCGGTCCGGGCGACGTACGCCGCCTTCCTCGCGCTGCTCGAGGAGAACGGCCCGGTCACGGTGCTGCCCGAGAAGACCCGGATCGCGTTCCAGGTGCGGATGTCGTTCGCCCAGCTCACCCTCCGCAAGGAGTGGGCGCTCGGCCATCTCGTGCTGGCGCGGCGCGTCGAGGACGAGGCGTTCACCAGGGTCGAGACGTTCTCGCCGCGCAACCACCTGCATGCCTTCCGGCTCGACGGTCCCGACGAGGTCGAGAAGCTCCGGCCGTGGACCCAGGAGGCCTACCTGGTCGGCTGTCAGGACCACCTCCGACGGTCACCTGATCAGCCCTAGGGTGTCCGCCATGGCGGAGTCGGGCGGGGTGCGCACCCAGCTCGGGAACGCGCGGGTGATCGCGCGGTCCGGGCTGCTCGGACCGCTGCGGCCGGACAAGTACCTCAAGATGGCCGGCGCGATCCGCCGCCAGGGCCTCTCCGCGATGACCGGGACCAGCCTCGCGGCCGCGCGCCGCCCCGAGGGGCTCGCGCTCATCGACGAGCGGGGCGCGCTGACCTGGGGCGAGCTCGAGGCGCGCACCGACGCGCTTGCTGCCGCGCTGTCGGCCCACCTCGACACGCAGGGCGTCGACGGGAGCAGCGGGCGGATCGGGCTGCTGGCCCGCAACCACCGTGGCTTCGTGGAGTCGCTGGTGGCGACCGGCAAGCTCGGCGCCGACCTGGTGCTGCTCAACACCGCCTTCTCCGCGCCGCAGCTGGCCGAGCTGTTGGGCCGCGAGCACGTGGACGTGCTGATCTACGACCAGGAGTACGCCGCGGCGCTGGCCGACCTGCCCGGCGTCGCGGACGGCGGGCCGGTGCACGTGATCGCGTGGGAGGACGAGCCGGCCAAGGGCCTGACCGTCGACGGCCTGGTCGACGACCACCTCGGCCGGAAGGCACCGCCCCCGACCAGCAGCCCGCACGTCGTGCTGCTCACCAGTGGCACGACCGGCGCACCCAAGGGGGCGCGACGCGGCACCGGTGGCGGCGCCGGCGACCTGGTCGCGATCATCGAGCGGGTCCCGTGGCGCGCCGAGGACACCGTCGTCGTGGCGGCTCCGATGTTCCACGCCTGGGGGTTCGGCTGCCTGGTCCTGGCCGCGACGATGGCCAACACCGTGGTGATGCGCCGGCACTTCGACCCCGAGGAGATCCTCGCGATGGCCGCCCGGCACCGCGCCGGCGGGATGGCCGTCGTCCCGGTGATGCTCGAGCGGATCGTCGGCCTGCCCTCGACGGTGAAGGACCGCTTCCAGCTGCCCGCCCTGCGGTTCGTGACCGCGAGCGGGTCGGCGATGGAGCCGACAGCGCTCATCGAGTTCATGGACACCTTCGGCGACGTGGTCTACAGCAACTACAACGCCACCGAGGCGGGGATGATCGCGACCGCGACCCCCGAGGACCTGCGCCTCGACCCCCGCTCGGCCGGGCGGCCCGTGCGTGGCTGCCGGCTGCGGATCCTGGCCGAGGACGGCACCGAGCTGCCTGTCGGCGAGGTCGGCCAGATCGCGGTGCTCAACACCACGCCGTTCGAGGGCTACACGAACGCCAAGGAAGGGCAGAGCAGCAAGGAGCACCTCGACGGCTACATGCTGACCGGCGACCTGGGCCGGCTCGACGCCGAAGGACGGCTCAACGTCGAGGGCCGGGTCGACGACATGATCATCAGCGGCGGCGAGAACGTCTACCCGGCCGAGGTCGAGGCCGTCCTCGGACAGCACCGCGACGTCGTCGAGGCCGCCGTGATCGGCGTACCGGACGATTCGTTCGGGCAGCGGCTGCTCGGCTACGTCGTGCTCAGGCCGGGAGCGAAGGCCAACGCCCAGCACCTGCGCACCCACGTCCGCGACCAGCTCGCCAACTACAAGGTGCCGCGCGACATCGTGATCCTCGACGAGCTGCCGAGGAACGCCTCGGGCAAGGTCATGAAGAAGGAGCTGCCCCGGTCATGACCCAGCCGTGAGCACCTGGTCAGCTGCCAGGAGCAGCGTGTCCTCGGGCGTGGTGGGGTGGAACTTGGCCGCCCGGATGTCCCGGTAGCAGCGCTCCACCACCGAGCCTCGGAAGAACGCCGATCCGCCGGCGACCTCCATGGCCAGGTCGCACACCTCGATGCCGGCGAGTGCGATCTCGCGCTTGGCCACCATCACCGCGGTCAGGGTCTCCATCGACGGCGCGGGGTCCGGGCCGACCTGGTCGAGGACCGCGTCGAGCGACCACCTCGCGACCTGGAGCCGGTGCTGCATGAGCCCGACCTGACGGCGCACCGTGGGATCGGCCGCCCGGGAACGCGCGGCCTGCACTGCTGCGGCGCACGCCGCCTCGGCCACGCCGAGGTAGGCGGCGGAGACGATCGGGAAGGCGATGCTCCCGATCACCTGCAGGGGCGGGTCGACGACGCCGTACGGCCGGTTGGCCAGCACCCGCTCGTCGGGCACGAAGACGTCCTCGAGCACGACGTCGTTGCTGGCGGTGGCCCGCATGCCGAGGGTGTCCCAGTTGTCGAGCACGCTGACGCCCTCGGACGCGAAGGGGACCGCCAGGTTGAGCACCCGGCGACCCTCCTCGGGGTCGTCGTAGGTCGCCATGGTGGACATCGCGGTCCCGGCGGTGGACTGGCTGGCGAACCGCTTGTGGCCCGAGACCAGGTATCCGCCGTCCACCTTGACGGCCTCACCGCGCGGGTGGGTCCAGTCGCCGCCCCCGGTGGAGACCAGGACGATCCCCTCCTCGGCGACCCGTTGCAGGGTCGCCTCTGCGCCGGGGAGACCGCGGCGGTATCGCCAGGCGGTGAAGCAGACCACGTGCTGGTGCATCGAGGTGGCGAGCGCGGTCGAGCCGCAGTGGTGCGCCAGCTCGCGCTGGAGCTCGGCCAGCGCGCGGTTGTCCGCGCCGAGCCCGCCGAGCTCCACCGGTACGCCGGCGGCGAGGAGGCCGGCGTCGCGGATGGCGTCCAGCGCCTCGGACACGAAGGTGCCCTCGACGTCGTGCCGGCCGGCGTGCTCGGCCAGGACGGGCGCGACGGTGGCCGCGCGGTCGAGAAGGGTGTCGGTGCGGGTGTCTTCGAGAGTCGTCATACCCAGAGGGTCCGCGTCCGACGCCGGGCACGAATAGTGCAGGTTCTGGACCTGGCCGGTACAACTTCTGGACTGCGACCGGGGCCGGTGCGACCATGGGGCATGCCGGAGTACGGACGGTTCTGCCCCGTATCCCTCACGACCGAGGTGCTCGCCGACCGGTGGACGCCGATGATCGTGCGTGAGCTGGTGCTCGGCAACACCCGGTTCAACGACATCGCCCGAGGCCTGCCCGGGATCTCGCGGTCCCTGCTGACCGCCCGGCTGCGCCACCTCGAGAAGCGCGGGGTGGTGGAGCGGTGGTCGTCGGAGTACCACCTCACGCCCGCCGGGCGCGACCTCGAGAAGATCATCGACGCGTTCGGCCGGTGGGCGGTCGAGTGGCTCTTCGACGAGCTCTACCCGCACGAGGTGCACCCGCACACGCTGATGTGGTGGATGCACCGCCGCACCGACCCGGCGCGGTTCCCCGACCGCCGGGTGGTCCTGGAGTTCGTGTTCACCGCTCCCGACCCGATGACGGTCTGGCTGGTGCTCGAGCACGGCGAGGTGTCGGTCTGCCACCAGCACCCGGGCTTCGACACCGACGTGGTGCTGCGCGCGACCACCGCGACCTACAGCGACATCTTCAACGGACCGCTGACCTGGGCCGAGGCGGTGCGGTCGGGCGCCGTCGAGGTGACCGGGCCGCCGCGAGCTGGTCCGTGAGCTGCCCGGGCTGGTTCCTGTGGAGCCCCTGGGCCGAGGCGACCCGGGAGCGAATGGCCCGGGCCTGAATACTGTGCCCACGTGAAGCATGTGCTGGTGGTCGGTGGCGCGAACGTCGACGTGAAGGCCCGGACCTCCGAGCGGCTCGTGCCCCTGACCAGCACGCCGGGCACGGTGGTGCGCACGCCCGGCGGCGTGGGCCGCAACGTGGCGGAGAACCTCGCGCGGCTGGGCACCCGGGTCGAGCTGATCACGGCGGTCGGCGCGGACGTCGACGGCGCGTGGCTGCTCAGTGAGACCGGTGCCGCCGGGGTCGGCGTGAGCCACGCGGTGCGGGTCGGGTCGAGCACCGGCGCGTACGTCGCAGTGCTCGACGCGGACGGAGAGCTGATAGCCGGAGTCGCCGACATGGCGGCGGTAGAGGCGCTGACCCCCGACCTGGTGCCGACGTCCATGATCGCCCAGGCGGCACTGGTCGTGGTGGACGGCAACCTGCCCGTCAGGACCGTGACACACGTGCTCGACGCGGCAGCGGCGGCCGGCGTGCGCGTGATCCTGGACCCGGTCAGCGTGCCCAAGTCGAAGCGCATCGCGCCGCTGGTGCGCAACGTGTTCGCGGTGACGCCCAACGAGGACGAGCTGGCCGTGCTGGGCTCCGTCGAGGAGCTGCACGAGCGCGGGGTCGAGGTCGTCTGGCTACGGCGGGGCCGAGCCGGTTCGCTGCTCAGCACGAGCGACGGCGAGGTGGAGCTGCCGGCGCCGAAGGTCTCACTGGTTGACGTCACGGGAGCCGGTGACGCGATGCTGGCGGCGTTCTGCCACCGGCTGCTGGGCGGCGCGAGCGTCGAGGACGCGGCCCACTACGGCCACGAGGCGGCCGCGCTCACCGTCGCCAGCCCACACACGGTGCGCCCGGACCTGCGCGCGAGGATGGCCCCGTGACGAGACCTTCAAGGATCGAGCTGACCGCCGAGGTGGCCCAGGCGCTGGAAGCCGGCCTGCCGGTCGTCGCGCTGGAGAGCACGATCATCAGCCACGGGATGCCCTACCCCCAGAACGTCGCCATGGCGACCGAGGTCGAGGGCATCGTCCGCGAGCACGGCGCGGTGCCGGCGACCATCGCGGTGCTGGGCGGGGCCCCGAAGGTGGGGCTGTCGGCCGACGACCTCGAGCTGCTCGCCAGCGACCCGGACGTCGTGAAGGCCAGCGTCCGCGACCTGCCGTCGATCATGGCCCGCGGCGGCCACGGGGCCACGACCGTCGCGGCGACGATGCGGATCGCCTCGCTGGCCGGGATCCGGGTCTTCGTCACCGGCGGACTGGGTGGCGTGCATCGCGGGGCGGAGACGTCGTTCGACGTCAGCGCCGACCTCACCGAGCTGTCGACCACCGCTGTCTGCGTGGTCTGCGCGGGCGTGAAGAGCATCCTCGACATCGGCCTGACCCTGGAGAAGCTGGAGACGCTCGGCGTGCCGGTGCTGGTCGACGGCAGCGACGAGTTCCCGTCGTTCTACTCGCGCAGCAGCGGCTTCGCGGCGCCCCTGCGGGCCGACGGCCCCGACGAGATCGCCCGGGCGATGGATGCAGCGTGGACGCTCGGGCTCACCAGCGGCCTGGTGGTCGCGCACCCGATCCCCGCCGCCGACGAGATCCCGGCGTCGGAGATGGACCCGGTGATCGCCCAGGCGCTGGCCGACCTCGACGCCCGGGGCATCGGCGGGCGCGACGCGACGCCGTACCTCCTCGGGCGGATCGTCGAGCTCACCGACGGTCGCAGTCTCACCGCCAACATCGCACTGGTCCGCGAGAATGCCCGGGTGGGCGCCGAGATCGCCCTGCGGTACGCCTCCTTGGTGAAGTAGACGCGACCTCGGAGAAGCGGATTCCGAGCCCGCGGTTTGGATACCGGTCGATCGGGCGAGGCTCCTCGTTTGGCCAAGGCGTCCCCGACTCCACCACCCTGGGAGAAAGCCATGACAACCGGACCATCCGACGACGAACTACTGCCCGGCGAGCACCCGCCGTTCGATGAGGCCGACGAGGCCGACGTCCTCGAGCAGGAGCTCGAGGTCCCGGACGACGATGACGAGGACTACGAGCGCGGCTGACGTCGCTCGAACACGAGGTCGTAGTCCTTGCGCCAGGTTGATCCCTGATCTTCGGACGCCTCCCAGCGACCCGCGATCCGGTCCGGTCCGACGTCAGCGATGAACCGCTGGTGCATGTCGGGGTCCTCGCGGCTCAGGTTCCACTCCGAACCCTCGAAGGTCATGGCGAAGGCCCGGCAGACACCTCGTTCGTCGTGGTAGAAGGCCAAGTAGGCGTCCTGCGCGTCGCTGCGACCGAGAACGATGACCATCTCGTTCTTGGCACTTCCGACGTCCCCCTCCATCGTCCATCGAAAGACCACGAACGCGTCGCCGAGCCACTCGACCGTCGCCGACCCTGCCGCACCCTGGTCGGCTGGCTCCAGGAACCACGCGTTCTGCATCGTCACCTGCCACGATCCGACCAGGACGTCCAGCCGCTCCATGGCCTCGTTGCGCATGGCTTCCTCCTCGACACCGACACCGACACCGACACCGACACCGACACCGACAGTTGCACGATACGTCGCTGCGTGGACGCTGCTACTTCTCCGGCACCTGGTGCGGGAGAAGTAGCGAGGTCGCTGACAGTCCGCTCGGTCAGCCCGAAGTCTTTGCCGCCCTCGGGAGCGGATCAGCCAGCCTCAACAGCTCGCGAGCTGCCTCTTGATGAAGGCGAAGTCCTCCGAGCTCATGGTTCCGGCGCCGCTCACTGCCTTGCGGCCCAGGTCCTCGCGCAGGTCCTCAACCCCCTTTTCGACGGTGCGGACATTGACCGCCGGCGCCACGATGTTGGAGCGGAAGCCTAGGCACAGGTCCGCTCCATAGACGTCGGAGCTGAATCCCACGGCCGGCCATGTCTTCTCGGATATCCCTTGCGGCTGGAAGGAGTTGATCAAGAGACCACGCTTCAGCACCACAGTGCGAGTGTCCTCGCCGATCGACACCTCGCTGGCAATGTGGGTCTCCAACTCGACCGAGAGGTACGTGCCGCTTGAGCTGCGAACGCTCTTCGCCGAGAGACGGCCATCGAGGTACCTCGGGTCACTGACCACCGCGTCGTTGGGGAACCGGGACGCGAGTGCCCACTGCCAGGCGAAGCTCAGCTTCGTCTGATTCGCCGCGACGTCGTCCTTCAGTTGTACGAGAGTCTGAGCTGGCAGTTGGGCAAACACGTGGTCGACAGCCTCGTCGGCAGTCATGCCGCTCAGCTCGGATGCCATCGACCGGTGGACCAGGTCGATGAGCCGGTCCGCCAGTGCCCGGACGTCCGCATCGGTGAAGCCGTCCGGCGCGGGTGGGAGGGTCAGGTCGGCCAGATCGACCGATCGGCTGCCCGCGACCTTCTCGAGCTTGCTCCATGCCACGTCGAGGGGTGTTGGGTCGTCGGACTCTTGCGACGTCGCGGACCCGTCTGCCTCCTGGGGGCCCGATGCCGTCTCGGGCGCGCCGGTTGTACAGGCGGTAGCGAGTGCCAAAGTGGCGATCAGCGTCAGCGCGGGCAGTCCTCGAGCAAACGCATGATGTCCTGTCAACTGTGGCGGGTGGTTGTCGCCGACGCTACGTTGCACTGCTGGTCGGGGTGGCCGATTGCAAGAACCCGGGCCGACTCGCATGCACGCGCGACTCGCACATCACGTACCGGGCGTGAGTTCGATTGGGCACAGTTCCCGCGGGAAAGGATGCTGAACATGGCAAACATCCGGCTCGACATGTCCATGTCCCTCGACGGCTTGGTCGCCGGTCCGAAGGACGACCACGACGACCCGATGGGCGTCGGCGGGTTCCGGCTCTTCAACTGGCTCGACCACCGCGACGAGCCCGGCCCACACGGCGACCGGTACGCCGAGGCGATGGCCACGCGCGCGTTCATCTCGGGGCGACACACCTACGAGCTGGCCAACCACTGGCAGGGCGATCACCACGACGGCGTCCCGATCTTCGTGCTCACCCACGACGTGCCGGAGGAGCCGCCGCCCGGCAGTGTCCAGTTCATGACCGATGTCACCGCCTGCGCCGCCGCTGCTCGCGAGGCAGCCGGCGACGCCGACGTGTTGGTGCATGGCAGCGGCGCGGGCCGGTCACTGCTGGAGGCGGGCGAGCTCGACGAGCTCGAGCTGCACCTGATACCCGTCCTGCTCGGGCAGGGGAAGCGGCTCTTCGACCACCTGCCCGCCGACATCCAGGAGCTCGAGCTGGTCCGTCAGGTCAGCACGCCCGAGGTCGTGCACCTGCGCTACCGCCTGGCCCGCTGACCGGGTCCGCGTTCACGAGTCGAACCCGAGGCCGAGCCTGTCCATCGCCCGCAACCAGAGGTTGCGGCGTCCGGTCCGGTCGTGACGGGCCAGGGAGCGGGTGGTGAGCTGGATGCCCATCCAGGCAAGGGGCTCGGGCGGGAACGGGAGGGGCTTCTCGCGGACCATCTTCAGCCGGGTCCGCTCGGTGGCCTGGCCGGCGAGCAGGTCCAGCATCACGTCGGCGGCGAACCGGGAGGCACCGACCCCGAGCCCGGTGAACCCCGCGGCGTACGCCGTGCGCCCGCGGTGGGCGGTGCCGTAGAACGCGCAGAACCGGGTGCAGGTGTCGATCACTCCCGACCAGCGGTGCGTGAACCGGATGCCTTCGAGCTGCGGGAACGTCGCGGCGAAGTTCCGCGCCAGGATCTCGAAGGTCTCGGGCCGGTCGTCGTGACTGGCGTCGATGGAGCGGCCGTAGTGGTAGATCGCGTCGTACCCGCCCCACAGGATCCGGCGGTCCGGGGTGAGCCGGTAGTAGTGGAACTGGTTGCCGGAGTCGGCGACGCCGATGCCCGGGTCCCACCGCAGCGCCCCGAGCTGCTGCTCGGTCAGCGGCTCGGTCGCCAGCACGTAGTCATAGACAGGCACCACCCGCCAGGCATTGCGACGCAGCGGCCCGGGGAAGACGTTGGTCGCGAGCACCACGTGCTTCGCCCGCACGACTCCCCCGCTGGTGGTCGCCGCGACCCCGTCGCCTGTCTTCTTCAGCGACCCGAGGCGGGTGCCCTCGGCGATGCGCGCCCCCAGCCCCTCGGCGGCGTCGGCCAGCCCCCACGCCAGCCGGGCCGGGTCGACCATCGCCGCCTCGTGCGCGTCGAGCCGGCCGGCGAGGTACGTCGGCGAGGCCACCAGCTGCTGGACAGCCGCCGAGTCGAGGAAGCCGGCGACCTCCGGCTCCAGCCCCGCGACCTCGTGCGCGCGCGTCGCCACGGTGAGCTGCCCGCCCCGCGCCCATCCGCAGTCGATGCCGTAGCGCCCCAACGCCTGCTCGATCTCGTCGAGGTTCCGCATCCCGAGCTCGTGCATCGCGTCGTACTCGTCGGGCCACCGCTCCCGGCCGTTGGCCTCGCCGTGCGTCAGGCTCGCCTCGCAGAACCCGCCGTTGCGCCCGGTCGCGTGCTCCGCGATCCGGTCAGCCTCGACGAGCAGGACCCGTCGGCCGGGCTGTCGCTCGACCGCCCGGAGCGCCGTCCAGAGGCCGGTGAACCCGCCACCCACGACCAAGAGGTCGGTGTCGACGGGCCCGTCGAGAGCCGGCCGCGGCGCCGGCCGCGCGGCGTTGTCGAGCCACAGAGGCCGCAGCACGGATTCGGCCAGGGGGTCCACCCGGACCACCTAAGGCCACGGGCCGCGCGGACGGCAAGGGCTAGTGCGAGGTGGTGGCCGCTCCCGGGACGACGCTCGCGTGGATCTCGCGGGTCAGATCGGCGATCATGCGTGTCAGGTCGGTGTTGGTGTGCAGCTCCTGCTCCTGCGCCACGAAGTCGTGGTCGGCCTTGAGCTGCTGGAACAGCGCCTGCCGGTTCTGCCCGATCATCACGAACGTCGACAGGAAGATCGCCTCCAGCGACACCACCAGCGTCAGCGTGGGCCAGGGGCTGCCCTCGGCAAGCAGCATCCACGCGGCGAAGGCGACCACGTGCAGGTAGACGAAGCGCATCGAGCCGGCGAACCTGGTGATCGCGTCGGCGACCCGGAGCTGCACGTCCTCGGCCCGCTTGGTCAGGACGTGGGTCACCACCGGGTGATGAGGCGCAGTCGCCTCGGGGGATGTTGTCATGCAGTCGAGCGTGACATCCGGTCGGTCAGGGCACGCCGTCGAGGAGCTGCAGCGGTGCGTACTTGAAGTTCTGTGTCCCCGAGGTCCCGGGAGCGTCGTTGAAGCCGTCCTGACAGACGAAGAGGCCCTGCGGGAAGGTCTCACCGAGGTAGCCGTCGTACGCGTCGACGCCGTCGGTCTGGTCGCAGTCTTCGGAGCCGGCGCCTTCGGACACGCGGAAGCTCCCCAGGAACGCACCGCTGGCCGCATCGAAGCGGCTGAACCAGTTGAACCGGGGAGAGGCGACGTTCTGCGACGAGGCGTAGAGCACGCCGCTCGCCAGCGCCAGTCCCTCGATGTCGGAGCTGAGTGTGGCGCCGATGGAAGCGAACGCAGTGCGCGGAGGCACCAGTCCCGTGGGTGCGGTCAGGTCGTGGCGCCAGATCCCGACGTCCTCCTGGGAGATGTAGAGCGCCCCCGTGGCGTCGTCGATCTCGCAACCTTCGGCCTCGCTGCTGAGGCGGAAGTCGCGGACCGGCTCCCCGACCAGCAGCAGTCCGTCGTTGTCCGCGTCGGTCAGCGGGTGCATCCGCACGCGGAAGTCGGGGCGGTTGATGTTGACCACGAACAGGCCGTCCGGCACTCCTGGCTGTCCGGGGTCGTACATGCACAGGCCCTCGCCCGCGGTCTGCGCGTTGCCACTCGCCTCGCGGGCGGCGACCAGCCTGGGGCCGTCGACCGTGCCGGTGACCCGGTAGACCACGATCCCCGAGTTCGCCGCCGCTACCACGTCGCCGCGCACGTCGACGTTCCCGAAGAACGCCTTCGTGCCGGTGATGCGCTGGACGAGCTGGCCGCTGAGGTCGAAGACCGAGATCCGTCCCGCCATCTTCTCGTTGGTGATGACGAGGGAGGCACCGGGATCGGTGCTGTTCACCCAGATGGCCGGGTCGTCCGCGGTGTCCCCGCTGACACCGGTCGGCTCGGTCTCGAGCGTCGAGGGCACGTTCACAGTGCCGGCTGGAGCCGCTCGTACGGGCGCGGGAAAGAAGACGACCACTGCGCACGCGGCCAAGGCCACGATCCGCTTGCCCCCCACGGTTGTGACAGTGCCACCAAACGAAAGTGACCACAATCCCCCGATTTGGGGGGCGCGGTGCGGCGCTGGGCTACCTAGCGTCATTGCCATGCGAGCAGACGGTGCGCGGTGCTGACAAGGCTGACCGGCCGAACGGCGGCGAGCGTCGCGGCCAGCGTCGTGGTCAGCGGAGTGGTCGGGCTTGCCACCCTGGCTCCGCTCGCGGGCGCCCGCACGAGCGACGCCGATGCCACCCTGGTCGCCCCGAGCGTCGCCTGGACCTGGGGGGAAACTCGTTCGGCCAGCTGGGCGACGGCACCACCACGGCTCGGCGGACACCCGGTCCCGTCACCGGGCTGGCCGACGTCGTCGACCTGCACGGTGGCCGCGAGCACGTGATCGCGCTGCGCGGCGACGGCAGCGTGTGGGTGTGGGGCAGCAATGGCGAGGGCCAGCTCGGTCTCGGCACCACGACCAACCGCTCGACACCCACACAGGTGCCGGGGCTGGCCAACGTCCAGGCCGTCGAGACCGGCCACAACCTGTCGTTGGCATTGATGTCCGACAACACCGTCCGCACGTGGGGGCTCAACGCGGACGGCCAGCTCGGCGATGGCTCGACGACCCTGCGGCGTAGCCCGGTCACAGTCGTGGGCCTGAACAATGCCGTCGCGATCGCGGCCGGCCGGAACATGAGCTACGCGATCCGGACCGACGGGACCGTCGTCGGATGGGGGCGCAACGACGAGGGTCAGCTCGGGGACGGCACCGTCGTACGCCGGACCACGCCCGTCCGCGTCGGCACCTTGACCAACGTGGTCGGGATCGCCGCGGGACGCGACCACGGCCTCGCGCTGACCGGCGACGGCACGGTCTGGGCCTGGGGCTCCAACGACTACGGCCAGCTCGGCAACGGGACCCGGACCGATCGCGTCTCACCCGCCCCGATCATGAGTGGAGTCCAGCAGGTCATCGCCGGGGCGCACCACTCCTATGCCCTGCGCACGGACGGCACGGTCGCCGCGTGGGGACGCAACTATCGGGGCAACCTCGGCGATGGCACCACCACCGAGAGGCTTCTGCCCCGAACCGTCCTCAACCTGTCGTCGGTGGCCTCGGTCGGCTCTGGTCGCGACACCGGGATGGCGGTGCTCTCCGACGGCCGTCTGATGGCTTGGGGCCACAACGCGACCGGCCAGATCGGCGACGGCAGCACGACCAACCGCACGACCCCGGTGATCGTCCCAGGCATCAGCGGTGCGACCCTCGCCGGAGGCGGGGGTGCCGAGTACTCCGTCGTCCTCGTCTCCTCCGGTCCGCCGCCGCCGCGCGATCCGGTCGCGGCCTTCAGCGCGACCTGCGACGTCACCGTGTGCACCTTCGACGCGAGCGCCTCCGACGACCCGGACGGCGAGGTGGTCGGCTACGACTGGGACTTCGGCGACGGCGCGATCGCTTCGGAGACGACGGCGACGACCCAGCACGAGTACGCCGCGACCGGCACCTACACCGTGACGCTCACCGTCACCGACGACAGCGACGCCACCGACACCGCAACCCAGCAGGTGGTCGCAGACGACGACCCACCGCCGCCGGTCGGACCCGAGTGGCGGCTGGGGGCATCCTCAGACTCCAACACCAGGCACCCGAGTGTCTTCATCCCCGCGTCCGTGCAGCCTGACGACCGGCTGGTGGCCTTCGTGACGACCAACCGGGCAGCGACGATGACCCCGCCGACTGGCTGGACCGTCCTCGGAACGGTGTCTGACAGCACCGACATGAGGTCCTGGGTGCTGAGCAGGACCGCGGGCCCCGGTCTCGCCGGCACCACCTTCGGGGTCGAGCTCGACGCAGTCTCGAAGACCAGCGTGGTGCTGGTGGCCTACAGCGGAGCCGGGTTGCCCTCGACTCCGACCAGCCGGGCCGAGGGCAGCACCGCGACGCGCACGCACGCCGCACCGTCCGCGGTGGTGGCGAGCAACCAGTCCACCGTGCTGCGCTACTACGCCGACAAGGGCGCGTCCGTCCACACCTGGTCGCTGTCCCCCACGCTCGTCCAGCGCGCGACGACGGCGGGCAGCGGCACTGGCTTCCTGACGGTGGCCCTCGCGGACCAGGGGGACGTCGTCGCCGGGACCGTCCCGGCGCTCTCCGCCACCTCCGGCATCTCCTCCGCGAAGGCCATTGCCTGGACCCTCGTGCTGCCCCCGGTCTGAAGGGGCCAAGCTCCTACTGGGGTGGCCCGTTCAGGCCGGGATGGAGAGGCCCTGCAGCCAGGCCTGCCAGCCCGGCTCCTCGCGCCGCACGTAGTCGGCGGCGTCGGCGGAGAAGAGGTACGCCCGCACGCCGGCTGTCGCCGTGCCGTCGCCCATGCCGTGCGTGAAGACGCTGAGCATCCCGGGCACGGGGGCGGTGAGCCGGACCAGCGCCTGTCGCTCGCCCACGCGCTCGAGCGTGCCGGTGGCACCGCGCACGTCGACGGTCGCGCCCTCGTCGCCCAGCCCGAGCGCGTCGTGCAGGGTCGACCAGAGTGCCTCCGCGTCGCCGGGGTGGGAGGCAGCGACCTCGAGCTGCGTGGCCTCCTGGCCGGGGAAGTGCGACAGGTAGAGCCGCAGGTTGTCGAAGAACGGCATCCAGCTGGCGCCCATGTCGTCCCAGAACTCCGACTCCCAGGCGGCGCCGGTCCCGAAGCCGCTGCTGGTGACGCGTACGACGCAGGTGCCGCCGGACAGAGCCTCGACGAGGAACTCCGAGGTCAGCGGGCTGAGCGCATCCGACTCCTTGCCCATGAGGGCGGCCCAGTCCTCCTGGTAGACGATGCGGCGCGGCGGGTCCCAGCCGGTGACCTGACCGTCCGAGCCCATCTCGGGGCCCATGGAGAAGTGCAAGGAACCGCCCTCGCGCTCCTCCATCTCGGTCGGCAGGAACCAGGCACTCATGCCCTTGGCGGTGGCGATGGCTTGCCAGACCTGCTCCGGGCTCCCCGGAACCTCGACGCTGAACTCCAGGCGGTACGGGACGTTCGGGGTCGTGCTCATGCGATCTCCTCGGGCAGTGGGTGGGCGGCGACGACGAGCCGGTGCTTGCGCCCGTCGTCGTGGTGGTAGCGAGCGGCCAGGTCGAGCACTGCGGCGGTCAGGTCGTCCGCGAAGGCAGCCCGGTCCTCGGCCGACCGGAAGCCGATCTGCGTGTCGATGGTCAGCGTCGGAAGGCGCTTGCCGGACGCGCCGGCCCGTCGCGCCAGGGCACCGACCTCGCGCACCAGTCGCCCGGCCAGCGCGACGAGGTAGCCCGCCGACAGGTGGTCGGCGTTGGCGTCAGGGTCGGCCGCGGACGCGCTCACGGCCGCGGGCGACACGACGTACGACCCCGCCGACGCCTGCAGCACCCGCTCGGTGATGCCCCCGTGCCGGCGCTCCTCGGACAGCTCCACCAGGCCGTGCGCCTCGAGCGCCTTGAGGTGGTAGTTGACCTTCTGGCGGGCGATGCCGACCCGGGCGGCGAGCCCGGCGGCCGAGGCCGGGACGGCCAGCTCGCCGAGCAGCCGGGCCCGGACCGGATCCAGCGCGGCGGCGGCTGCCTCCGCGCTCTCGATGACCTCGACGTCCTGCATGACGCCACCGTTGCATTGACAAGAAAAGTTGTCAAGGGCTGTTTTCGCCCCCGAACGGCGGCAGCGCGACCCGGATCTTCCGGGTCGCGCTGCGACGGCGTGTGCCAGGTGCTAGGCGGAGAAGGTTCCGAGGAACTCACCCAGCGACGGCCTGCCGAGGTGGCCGGCCTCCTGCATGATCCCGGGCGTCTCCGGGTCCGTGGCGAACGCCGTCCAGCCCGCCTCGTCCCAGTCGAAGACAGCCCACACGCGGTCCTCCTCGATCGGGTCGCGGTAGACCGTGGAGCCCTTCGACCCGTGCGACCCGCGCTTGTCCGCGCCGGCCGTGCCGTAGACCTTCAGGAAGTGGTCCAGGTCCTTCACCTTCGTCGTTGCCAGAATCATTGGTCTTTCCCTCCCTCGCCAGCTCGTGTCGGCTGGATGACGGAAGACTCCAACGATGCGCCGCCGAGCACATGAGGAGATCTCCTCATTCCGGGTCGTCAGCTCGGCGCGACCGGGTCACCCCGCAGTCGGCTCGACCACCCCGTGGTCGAGCGCCCATCGGGTGGCCGCCGCCCGGTTGGTCACGCCGAGCTTCGTGTAGATGTGCTGGATGTGGTTGTCGGCGGTCTTCGCCGAGATGAACAGCCGCGTGGAGATCGCGCGCGTGGTCGCTCCCTCGGCGATCAGCACCAGCACCTGCATCTCCCTGGCGGTCAGGCCGGCCAACGCGCCCTGCTGAGCCGCGACGACGAGTGCCTGGCGAGCCACGTCGATCTGGTTGAGCGCGTAGGCCGCCGCCTCCTGGAGGTCCAGGCCCGCGCCGGTGGCGGCCCACCGCTCGGGCCGCTCGTCGCCCAGCGTGTCCCGAAGTCGCTGGCCGAGGTCGGCGAGCGAGGGAACGTGGTGGAAGCTGGCCGGCTCCCTGGCCATGGCACCGAGCAACGTGCCCGCGACGGCCTGACGGTCGAGCCGTTCGAACAGGGCCGGCAGGCTGGCGAGGGTGATCAGCAGCTGGGCCACCGCGCCGGTGCGCAAGAACGCGTCGATCGACGTGCCGAAGAGCGTCAGGGCCGTCTCGAGCTGGCCGTCCGAGGTGTGCAGCAGCGCGGCGTCCCGCGCCATGAACCCCTCGAAGAACCGGACGTCGTGCGCACCGATGTAGGCCACGGCCTCGTCCCAGGTCGCCAGTGCCCGCTGCGGGTCGGCCTTCGACCAGGCCAGCCCGACGATCCACGACGTGTAGGCCACCCAGTACGGGTTGCCCAGGTCGCGCGCCGCCTCCACAGCCGCCTCGGTGAGCTCCAGCGCCTCGTCGACCCGGCCTGCCGACTGCAGCCCGTCGACGTAGGCCGCGATCCCGTACGCCCGACTGGTGCCGGGCAGCCCGGCGACATCGCGGGTGAGCTCGACATAGCGAGCCAGGTTCCCGCAGTAGACCTGTCCGAGGGCCTCGATGAAGGTGGCGTAGCCGAGTTCGCACGACTCGTACCCGGGTTGGGCCTCCAACTCGGTGGCGCGGTGGGCGTTCGCCGTCGCGGCCGCGGCCCGCCCGACGAAGCAGGCGTACCCGGCGGCGGCATACAGCCGGGGCAGCCGCCGGACGTCGGCACGCGCCGCCTCCTCCAGCAGCGACTCCGCCCACCCGATCGTCTCGAACAGCTCGACCGAGAAGCCCATCAGCGCTGCGTGGGCGGCGACGTCGGTCGCCACCGCGAGCTGGCCCCGGTCGGCGCTCCACCGGAACGCCGACCGCAGGTTGGCCAGCTCGGCCTGCACCCAGTCGACCTCGTGGTGCCAGCCGGGCCCGTTCCACTGCTCCCATCGCCGCGCCGCCTCGGTCGCGAAGTGCGCGGCATGCCGATCGAGAAGGGCCTCTCGTTCCTCCGAGAGCATCTCCTGGGCGAACGTCCGGATGGTCTCGAACAGGCTGTACCGCGTCCGCGCGGCACCGTGATGGGCGACGACCAGGGACT
Source organism: uncultured Actinomycetota bacterium (assembly GCA_963798045.1). Classification (GTDB taxonomy): domain Bacteria; phylum Actinomycetota; class Actinomycetes; order Propionibacteriales; family Nocardioidaceae; genus Nocardioides. Next base: position 21,914 of record CAWCSB010000040.1, on the reverse strand, counting down.
TGCGCACCAGGGAGTCCAGGAGCCGCAGGGCCTCCACGTCGTCACTCGTCTCGCCGACGGAGCACAGCGCCGCCAGGTCGAAGCCGCCGGCGAACACCGACGCCGTCCGTAGCACCGCGCGCTCGGCGTCGGCCAGCAGGTCGTAGGACCACGCCACGGTGCTGCGCAGGGTCGACTGCCGGTCGGGTCCGTGCTCCGGCCCGGTCAGCAGCCGGAACCGGTCGCTGAGCCGGTCCCGCACCTCGGCCGCACTCATCGCAGCCATCCGCGCCGCGGCGAGCTCGATGCCGAGCGGCAGCCCGTCGAGCGTCTCGCAGACCTCGATCACCGCAGCCGCGGTCTGCTCGTCGAAGATGCCGAAGCCGGGCCGGACGGTGCCCGCCCGCTCCACGAACAACGTCACCGCGTCGGACGTCACGCCACCGTCGAGCGCCAGCGGCGCGACCGAGACGACTGCCTCATCGGCGACCACGAGCCGTTCCCGCGACGTCGCGACGATCCGAGGTGTGTCTGAACGGGCGCTGACCTGCTCGATGGCCGCGACGGCCGCCGGCAGGACGTGCTCGCAGTTGTCGACCACGATGAGCAGCCGGCGACCGGCCACCGCCTCGGCGAGGGTGTCGATGACGGGCGAGTCGCCCTGTGGCGTGATGCCCAGGGCGTTGGCGATGGCGTCGGGCACCGCGTCGGGATCGCCGACGGGGGCCAGCTCGACCAGCCACACCCCGTCGGGGAACTCGTCGGCCAGCTGTGCCGCGGCGGCCAGGGCCAGCCGCGTCTTGCCCACTCCGCCGACACCACTCAGGGTCACGAGCCGGTGCTTGCGGACCAGCGCCGCGATCTCGGCCAGCGCGCCGTCACGCCCGATCAAGGTCGTCGCCGACCTCGGCAGGTTGCCTCGGCGTACCACCCGGCTCACGCCGTCAGTCTGACAAGTTGCGCGTGAGTAGTCTTGGCCCGGTCCGGACGGAGTGCGATGTGGACGACCTGACGCTGCTGGCCCAGGCGGAGCACGAGCTGGGCCGAGTCGTGGCCGGGATCACCGACGACGAGATGGACATCGCCAGCAACTGCCCGCCCTGGACTGTCCGCCGCCTCGCCAGCCATGCGCTCAAGAACCAGCTCTTCTGGGCCGGGCTCGTGGCAGGTCACGACCTCATGCCGCAGGAGGAGGCCATGGCAGCCGTGCCCTACGACGGGGACCTGGTCCCGATCGCCGCCGAGGTCACGGAGCAGGTGGTCCGGCTCTGGCACGCCGACGGGGTGATGACCGCGTCCCATGAGACGCCGTTCGGTGCGTTGCCCGGAGCCGTGGTCATCAACTTCGCCCTCATCGACGCCGCCGCCCATGCCTGGGACGTCTCGGCCAGCCTGGGCCGCGCCGTCGAGTTCCCTCCCGACTGGATCCCGGGGATGACCGGAGTCGTGGAGCTGACCTGCACCGAGCACACCATCGAGATCGGACTGGTCAAGCCACCGACCACGCCACCTGCCGACGCCACCGACACCCAGCGGCTGATGGCGCTGGCGGGCAGGACGATCCCCCTCACCGGACGGCATCAGTCATAGACTGACCACTGCGAGGGGTGCGTCTCCGAGCGTCGGGGTACCCACAACCCCTGCGACCCGGTGGCTGTCTCGGGAGCAGACAGCAGAGGCGGAGTCCGGGATGGCAGCTACGAAGCCGGCAGGGGCAGGTCGAGGCGCGCTGCCCGCCGAGCTCACCAGCTTCGTGGGGAGGCGCCGCGAGCTGCAGGAGACCCGGCGGCTCCTCGCCAGCAGCCGGATCCTGACGCTGACCGGAGTCGGCGGCGTCGGCAAGACCCGGCTGGCGCTGCGGATGGCGGCCGAGGTACGCCGTACTTTTCCCGGCGGCGTCTGGTTCGTCGAGCTCGCCGCCCTGCACGACCCGCAGCTGGTGCCACACACCGTCGCCAACACGCTCGAGCTGCGCCAGGTCTCGGCCGACCCGTCGGCCGACCTCGCGGCGTACCTCGAAGGGCAGCAGCTCCTCGTGGTGCTCGACAACTGCGAGCACCTCACCGACGCCTGCGCGGTGCTCGCCAGCAAGCTGCTCGCCGCCGCACCCGGCCTGCGGATCCTTGCCACCAGCCGACACGTGCTCGGTGTCGAGGGAGAGCAGATCCTGTCGGTCCCCCCGCTCTCCATCCCCGATCCCGAGGTCCCTGCGGGCGACGCCACGCACTACGAGTCGGTGACGCTCTTCCTCGAGCGCGCCGCTGCGGTTGCGCCCGGCTTCAAGATGACCGACGCCAACCGGGCCGCGGTGGTCGAGCTGTGCCGCAGGCTCGACGGCGTCCCGCTCGCGATCGAGCTCGCCGCGGTGTGGCTGCGCATCCTCTCCCCGGCGCAGGTCCTCGAACGGCTCGAGGACCGGTTCCGGCTGCTGACCAGTGGCCGGCCCGCGGCGCCCGCCCGGCAGCAGGCGCTGGACGCCACCGTGGGCTGGAGCTACGACCTCTGCTCACCGGCGGAGCAGCTGATGTGGGCGCGTCTGTCGGTGTTCGCCGGTGGCTTCGACCTCGACGCGGCCGAGCACGTGTGCTCCAACCACTCGATCGAGCGCGACGAGGTCCTCAGCCTGGTCGCCAGCCTGGTCAACAAGTCGATCATCGTCCGCAAGCAGGCCACGGAGCACAGCACGGCCTGGTATCACATGCTCGAGACCATCAGGCAGTACGGCGCCGAGCGGCTCACCGACGCCGACGAGGTGCTGGCCCTGCAGCTCCGGCACCGCGACCACTACCGGTCGGTGGCAGGACAGTTCGCCGCCGAGGGCTTCGGCCCCCATCAGGCGGACTGGTTCCTCAGGCTGCGGCGCGAGTCCGGCAACCTCAGGGCGGCCCTGGAGTTCTGCCTCAGCGACCGAGGCGAGGCGGCCGCGGCGTTCGACATCGCGGCGCCGATCTGGAACTTCTGGTTCGCCGGCTTCCTGCGCGAGGGCTATCGCTACCTGACCCGGGCGCTCGACGTGGCCACCGAGCAGACGGCGGCCCGGGCGTACGCACTCTGGGCCGCCAGCTACCTGGCCATGTTTGCCACCGACTTCGAGCGGAACGCCGAGATGCTGGCCGAGTGCGACGAGATCGCCGCGGGGCTCGACGACCCGCTGCTGCTGGCCCGCATCAAGGAGTGTCGAGGGCAGGCCACGCTCTACCAGGGCGACCTCCCCGGCGCCATCGAGGTGCTGGAGCAGGCTCGCCGGGAGTTCCAGGCACTCGGGAACGCGCTCGGCGAGTTCGACACCTTGATCCTGCTCACGGCGAGCACGTTCTTCCTCGAGGATCCGAAGGACGAGACCTTCAGCCAGCAGGCACTGGCGCTGGCGGAGCGACACGGCGCCCAGTCGTCGACGGGCTATGCGCTGTGGGCCGTGGGCATCGCGCAGTGGCGAGCCGGCGACTTCGACCGGGCGACGCGGTCGTTGCGACGATCCGTGCGGATGTTCCTGCCGATGCACGACCTCACCGGCATCAGCTTCGGAGTCCAGGCCCTGTCGTGGTGCGCCGCGTTCGCGGAGCCGGGCGAACGGGCGGCCCGACTGCTGGGCGCCTCCCAGGCCGTCTGGCGGACCAGCGGCGCGAAGGTCGACGAGACGACGGCGTACAGCGTGTTCGACCAGCGGTCCGCCGACGCACTGCGGGGGGCACAGGGTGATGGCGTGTTCGAGTCGACCTCCTTCGAGCAGGCTTTCGCGGAGGGTGCGTCGTACTCCTTCGACCAGGCGGTGGCGCTGGCCCTGGACGAGGAAGACGGTACGGCCGAGCCGCACGCGCCACCCACGGAGCGCAGCGCGAGTGACTCCCGGTGGGCTGACCCGGCGGGAGCGGGAGGTCGCCGGGCTGCTCGCCGAGGGGCTGAGCAACAAGGACATCGCGGCCCGGCTGGTCATCTCGCAGCGCACGGTCGAGACGCACGTCGACAACATCCTGGGAAAGCTGGGCATGACCTCCCGTGGCCAGGTCTCGAGCTGGGTCGCCGCGCAGGGTCACCAGGGTCCAGGGACTACCTAGCCCGCGATCTAGGTAGTGATCCCCGTATCTGTCCGGATCCGGGGCGTGGGCCGATGACGGACCGTGTAACGAGTCGTTCCCCACCACTCGAGGTCCCCCGATGCGTCGCGATCCGTCCGCACCCCCCATCTTGCGAAGCTGGTCGTGCGAATGCCTCGAGCGGTGGCGGAGCGACCGGTCATGACCAGCCACGTGCGTCCGGTGCTGCTCGGCTACATCCGCGCCGACCTGCTCAGGGACCGCGCCGACCTGCCGGGGGTGGAGGCCCAGCTCGAGGCCTTCGCCCATCGAGAGGCGTTCAGCCTCGGCGCCGTGTACGTCGAGAGGGGCTCGGCCCCGGGAGCCTTCGACGCGCTGATGACCGAGGTCACCCGCGACGAGGCAGCCCACGGAGTCGTGGTCCCGGACCTCCGGCACGTCACCGTCGTAGAGCAGCTGGTCCTCACCCGGCACGAGGAAGGCGCCCGAACCGCCATCTTCACTGCCAACTTCACCCCCCGCGCAGGCGGGCCTGGCGTGAGCTCCCCCAAGCGCGTCAGGTCCGCCGCTCCACCCCGAGATCGATCCGCTGACCCCTGCAGGCGTCCGGCATGACCGTCCTGCTGGCTGCGGTGCTGACGCAGAACGAGAAGTACCTGTGCGACCGGTTCGGCTCGCCGCTCCGCGACGGCGCCTGCGTCCTCGACGCCGACCACGAGGTCGGCTACGTCCGCTACGAGTTCGGCACCCGACGCGGTCCGGACTCGGCGTACTGGGACGGCTGGTTCAGCGTGACCCGCACCCGGGACGAGCACCCGCTGCGCGGCAAGCTCACCATGGGAGCAATGGTCCAGCTCATCGGGAGCGCGCCGATGACCTGGAACACCGTCGTGGTCGCCGCCGAACGGCTCGCTGCCCTGCTGACGGCGATCCGGACGAGCGACGGGACGATCGTCAGCTGCCGCCCGGAGCCCGGCTGCCGGGTCGCCGTGACCTGGACGATGCCCGTCAGCTAGGTCGCCTGGCTCAGTCCTCCTGTGCGTGCTGTGCCGCAAGGCGCACCGGCGCGTTGGCGGCGCCGTACCCGTCGTAGCCACCGCGCCGCTGGACGACCTCGAAGAAGATCGAGCCGATGGTGCGCGTGTAGAAGTGCGTGAAGTCGCCGGTCTCGTCCCGGTCGTAGAGCACGCCGAGCTCGTGCATCTCGGCGACGAGCGCGGACGGCAGGTCGAACCGCGCCATCAGGTCGTCGTAGTAGTTGGCGGGAATCGCGAGGGGCTGCAGTCCGCGCTCGCGGGCCGATCTGGCTGCTGCCATGGCGTCGTCGCTGGAGAAGGCGACGTGCTGGGGGTAGCCCTGCGGATGGTCGAACGCGAGAGGTGCCACGTTGAGCGCGAGCCGGACTCCGCCGTCGTCGCTGCGCACCACCTGGCTGCGGACCAGTCCGCTCGGCGCCGCCACGTCCTGGCTGCTCGTGGGATGCAACGCCAGGACGCTGCTGTAGAAGAGCACCGCCTCGTCGAAGTCCTGCCACGGATGGGACAGGTTGACGTGGTCGATGGCAGTCAGGTGCAGATCGCCCGCGGTCGCGTCGCCGCCCTCGAACTCCGGCACCCACGCGGCGTCCTGCTCCGCGAGCCCGGCGAGGAAGACTTCGGTCCCGTCGGGCGCCCGGAACGCCGAGAGCTGCTCCTCGTTGGCGTGCGTACGCCGGAACACGGTCGGGGCTTCGAGCAGGCGGGCGCGTTCGGCTGAGGCGGCGGCGTCCTGTACCTCGAAGCCGACCGCGGCCAGGGTCGGCGTCCACTCCCGTGCCAGCCCCTCGTTGCACACGACCCGGGCCCGACCCTGGGTCCACAGCCGCACCGGCTTGGTGCGGTGGTGGCCCCGGAAGGTGAAGCCGAGCTGGCGCAGGAGGACGTCGACCTCGCCGGTGTCCTCGGCCTTGACCTCCACGAAGTCGATCGCGGCCGGTTGACCGATGTCGGGCAGCCGGGTGGGCTGGTCGACGCGACCCGCGGTGAGCCCGAGATGGGCAACCTGGTCCTCCAGCCAGGTCAGTGAGCGCTTGGCCTGGTCGGCCGTGCGCCGGACATCCGTCTGCCGGAAGACATCGTTGAACACCTCCAGGGACAGCGGCCCGGTGTAGCCGGCCCTGAGGACGTGGCCGACGAACGCCCTCAGGTCGAAGGCGCCCTCGCCTGGAAACAGCCGGAAGTGCCTGCTCCACGAGAGGACGTCCATGATCAGTGCTGGGGCATCGGCCAGCTGCAGGAAGAAGATGCGGTCTCCGGGGATCCGCTCGATCTCGGCAGGGTCGTGACCACGGGACAGGATGTGGAAGCTGTCGAGGCACACGCCCACGGCCGGGTGGTCGGCGAGCTCGACGATGCGCCAGGCGCGTCGGTAGTCGTCGACGTACCGTCCCCAGGCGAGGGCTTCGTAGGCCAGGCGGACGCCGTGGGTCTCGGCCACCTCGCCGAGCCTTCGCAGCTGCGCCGCGGAGACTGCGTCGTCGTCGATCGTCGCCGTCCCGACGTTGCTGCAGACGAGCATGGTGTCGATGCCGAGGCGCTGCATGAGCTCGAACTTGGCCCGCGCGCGATGCAGCACGGACTCGAACTCGGCGTCAGTGACGCCCTCCGCGTCGCGGAACGGCTGGTAGAGGTCGAGCGAGAGACCCAGCCGCTGGGCGAGCGCGACCACTTCCTCGGGGCTGGCCGGCGAGGCGACCAGGTCCGGCTCGAAGATCTCGACCCCGTCGAACCCCGCCGCTGCGGCGGCGTGCAGCTTCTCGACGAGGGTGCCGCTGAGACAGACGGTGGCGATGGACGTTCTCACGGGGCTCGCTCCTCACTCGCTCGGCGTAGAGGGTGCGAGGACCCGGGCCGGGTTGAGGACCAGCAGCTGATGGATCTGGTCCTCGGACGCGCCCTGTTCGAGAAGCCGCGGGACGATCCGCCGGGAGATGTTCTCCATGTTCCAGTGCGGCGCGTGGGCTGCCCGCCAGGACGGCGGCGTCACCCGGCTGAAGAACGCCGCGTCCTGCGAGAGCACCATGCGGTCGGCGTACCCCTCCTGCAGCAGGACCAGGACTGTCGAAAGCCGGGCGCCGTCGGGCAGGACGTGCTCCATGCCGAAGCGATCCATGCCGATGGTGGCCCCGGTGTCCATCAGCTCGCGGAGATAGTCGAGATCCTGGCTGTCCCCGCAGTGGCCGATGACGAGCCGGTCGGCGGTGACTCCGCGTTCGAGGAAGAAGCGGAGCTGGTCACGTCCGTTTCGGGACGGCGCGTGGGTGTGGGTGGTGATGGGCACACCGGTGCGCCGCTGCGCCGTTGCGGCGGCCTCCATGACCCGTCGTACGTCGGGGGTGAGGCCAGGCTCGTCCGTGACGACCTTGAGCATGCCCGCCCGCACGTCGGTGTCGGCGATGCCTTCCTCGATGTCCCGGAGGAAGAGCTCGAGCAGGGGATCCGGCCCCCCGACCAGCCGGCCCGGACCATGGGTGCGGAAGTACGCCGGCAGCACGTCGGGCGTGTAGTAGCCCGTCGAGGCGACCAGCTGCACCCGAGTCCGCGCGGCCACGCGACCGACCCTGGCGACGTCCCGGCCGAGTCCGAGGACCGTCAGGTCGACGACGGTCCTGACCCCGAGCGCCCACAGCCGCTCGAAGCCGGAGACCGCCGTCTCAACCGCCTCGTCCTCGCACCACTCGGGATGGGGGAGGTTCAGATCGAGCTCCGGGTGACCCACGAAGACGTGCTCGTGGATCAAGGTCGTGCCGAGTCCGTCGGCCGGCACCGGTCCCCGGAAGGTCTGGACCTCCCCCGCGAAGGTCACTCCGCTTCGCCCCGGATGGCCTCGTAGATCTCCAGCTGGTCGGCGGTGAAGTTGTCCCGGAGGTACTCGTCGGCCTGGGTCCGGAACGCGTCGACGTCCACGTCGTCGACGACCTCCATCGTGCCGGAGTCCGCCCATTCGGCGAGGATCTTCTCCTCGTCCTCGGCCACGCATCCGGGCACCTGCTCCTCGGCGGCGTCGACGGCCGCGGTGAGCGCGTCCTGCTGCTCGGTCGAGAGGCCGCTCCACGCGTCCGCCCCGATGATCACCAGGTTGCTGTTGGCCTGGTGGTTGGACATGCTGATGTAGTCCTGCACGTCCTGGAGGCTGCTCGCCGAGATGTTGGTGATCGGGTTCTCCTGGCCGTCGACTGTGCCCTGCTGCAGGGCGAGGAACAGCTCCTCGTAGGCGACCTCCGTCGCGTCGGCTCCCAGGGCCTCGGCGTTCATCAGGAACTGCGGCGAGTTCGGGAACCGCATCCGCAGCCCGTCCAGGTCACCGGGCTCACGGATGGGCTCGTTGGCCGTGAACTCACGCATGCCGGCCGACCACGCGCCGAGCGTGTGCACGCCAGTCTCGTCCTCGAAGCCCTGGAGCAGGTCTGCGGAGGCGTCACTGTCGAAGAACCGCGCCAGGTGGTCGCTGTCGTCGAACGCGTACGCCGCGTCCAGCACGCTCACCGGCTCGTAGACCGCACCGAGCGCCGAGGCGCCCTGGATGTCGATGTCGATGTCACCGGAGACCACCGAGGCGATGCGGTCCGCGTCGGCTCCGAGCTGGCTCGCCGGGAAGATCTCCACGGTCACCCCGACATCGGCGCCGGCCACCTCGTCGGCGATCACCTGCGCTCCGCAGCGATGCTGCGGCTGGGTCTCGGTGTAGCTGTGCGCCAGCTGGAGCGTCACCTCTTCGCCGGCCTCCCCGCCACCACCACCACTCTCGTCATCGTCGCCGCACGCGGCGAGCGTCATCGGGAGCGCGAGGCACGCGGCCGCGACCGCTGCCCTCCCCCTGCGTCTTGCCTTGACTCCCAGTGTCATCAGCCGTTCCTTTCTTCAGTGTTGTCCCGAGGCGGGTCGATCGCAGACGGGCCACGGGTGGCCTCGGCCGCCACGAGGTCGTCGAAGTCACGCGTCATCGAAGTCCGGTCGGCAGGGCGCCCGGTGATCAGCTCGAAGGCGTCGGCGGCCTGGTGGACCGCCATTCCCGCTCCGTTGAGCACGGTGCACCCGGCCTCCCGCGCCGCTCGCAGGAGCGGGGTGTCGATCGGGCGGTAGACGATGTCGGCCAGCCACAGGTCCGGTCTGAGGAGACCGTCCGGCACCGGCGAACCGGGGTGGGCGGCCATCCCCATCGGGCTCGCGTTGACGACTCCGGAGCTCAGCGCCAGTGCGTCGGCGAGCCCGGACCGGGAGACCGGCGAGAGCTCGACCTTGATCGGGAGCGCGCTGAGTGAACGCCGGAGCACCTCCGCCCGATGCTGGTCCGGGTCGACGACGAGCAACCGCTGCACGCCGAGCTGCACCAGGGCGTGCGCGACGGCGGTCCCGGCACCGCCGGCGCCGAGCAGCACGACGCTGTCGCGGTCGACGTTGCGGAGTCCGAGCTCGAAAGCCTTGAGGAACCCGGTCACGTCCGTGTTGTGGCCCGTCGTGCGGCCGCCCCGGATCAGCACCGTGTTGAGCGCCCCGATCGCCTCGACCGCGGAGTCGCGTTCGTCGACGAGCGGAACCATCGCCTGCTTCACCGGATGGGTGACGTTGAGCCCGTCGAAGCCGAGCTCGATCGCACCGGCCAGCAGCCGCTCGAGCCGCCGCGAGTCGAGCGGACCAGCTGGGAGCTCGACGACCTTGTAGACGTAGCGAAGACCCTGCCGCTGCGCCTCGCGCTCGTGCAGCTCCGGCGTGAGCGACGGGCCAACCCCGTGCCCGATCAGACCGGCCAGCCACGAGCGCGGTGCCGCCGGCCCGGTCACAGTCCCAGCCTCTCGGGCAGGTAGAGGATCGCGTCGGGCCAGAAGATGATCCCGAAGCAGAGCAGGGTCAGCGGCACCAGGAAGGGCACCGAGCCCCAGAAGACCTCGGACATCGTGGCCCGGGTGATCGCCTGCAGGACGAAGACGACGGTGCCGACTGGCGGAGTCAGCAGCCCGATCATCTGCGAGACGATCATCAGGACGCCGAGAGCGATCGGGTCGACGTCGTACTGCAGGGCCAGCGGCTGCAGGATCGGCACGGTCAGGGTGAGGACCGCCACCGCGTCCAGGGCGGTACCGAGCACCATCGACAGGGCGAAGACGACGAGCAGGAACACCGTGGCGTTGCTCGTCAGGCCAAGCATCGCCTCCGAGAGGTCCTGGGGCACCCGCTCCCTGGCGAAGACGTAGCCCAGCAGGTTGGCCGACGCGACGATGAGCATGATGCTGCCGGTGGTGACCGTGGCCTCGACCAGGATCTTCGGGACGTCGCGCAGCCGCAGGGTCCGGTAGGCGATGCCGAGGATCGCCATGTAGGCCGCTCCGACGGCCGCCGCCTCGGTCGGGGTGACATACCCGCCGAGGATCCCACCGAGGATGATCACCGGGGCGCCCAGTGGCGCGATCACCCGGCGGCCGGTGACCCACACCCGGCCCCACGCGAACTCCGTGCGCTCGATGTTCGGCATCCGGCGCACCCACAGGAAGACGACCACGCAGAGCCCGAAGGCCATCAGCAGCGCCGGCACGACCGACGCGGCGAACAGGGCCCCCGTCGAGACACCGGCGAGGCCGGCGTAGATCACGGCGGGGATGCTCGGCGGCATCACCGGCGCGATCAGGGCCGACGAGCCCACGACCCCGAGCGCGAACGGCTTGGGATACCCGGCCCGGAGCATCGCCGGGATCTCGACCTTGCCGAGCGCGGCCGCGTCGGCGACGGCCGATCCACTCATCCACGAGAACCCGAGGCTCACTCCGACGCTGACGTAGCCGAGGCTGCCGCGCACGCGGCCGAGCAGGGCAAGCGCGAAGTCGAAGAGACGGTCGGCGATGCCGGCGTGGTTGGCGATGCAGCCGAGCAGGATGAACAGCGGCACCGCCAGGAGCGGGAAGCTCGCGGTGGAGTTGGCGACCAGTCGCAGCGCCAGACCGACGGACTGGTCGCTGGTGAGCATGTAGAGCAGGCACGGACCGAAGAACGCGAACGACACCGGCACCCGGATGACCAGCAGCCCGGCGATGAGGAGACACAGGACGACGACACTCATAGGGAGACGCTCATTCGGCCGCCAGATCCACGTGGTCGGCGTACGACGGCTCGGGCACGCCCAGGACGGCGTACCTGAGTGCCGCCACCAGGGCGCGGACGACGATGCTGACGAACCCGATGAGCGAGACGGCGTAGAGCCACGACATCGGCATCCGCAGCGCAGGGGACTTCAGGATGCCCTGGGTGTGGACCAGCTCCCAGGCCTCGGCGCACAGGCTCACGCCGATCGCGGCGACGATCAGGCACGAGATCACGCGGACCACGCGGCGCGCGAGCTCGCTGTGGATGGCGTCGATCATCTCGATCGAGATGTGGGAGTCCGTGGTCACCAGGACACCGGCGACGACGAAGGTGAGCCAGACCAGCGCGAACCTGGCCAGCTCACCGGTCCAGGGCCAACCGTCGAGGGGCAGGTAGCGCTGCGCGGCCTGGAGCAGCACCAGACCGAAGATCAGCAGGATGCAGGCGACCCCCAGCGCCAGCTCGATCCCGGTGATGACCCGGACGAGCCGCGCGATCGGCCGGGGAGGCTGCGACAGGAACCCGGCAAGCCGGCCCTGCGGCACCTCCGGGGCAGTGCGCTCGGTCACACGCCGGAAAGTACGGAGGACGGCAAAGCGATGGCAAGGGGTTGCCATCGTGTTGCCAGATCGCGTTGGGTGGACCCGTGCCCGGCCCGACCATCTACGACGTCGCCACCGCTGCCGGTGTGGCCACCTCGACGGTGTCTCGCGCGTTCTCGCGGCCCGGCCGGGTCTCGGCCGGCACCCGCGAGCGGGTCCTCGCCGTCGCCGCCGAGCTGGGCTACCGCCCCAACCCCCACGCCCGCGCGCTGCTCTCCGGGCGGCACCACACGGTCGCGATGGTGGTCTCCGACATCACCAACCCGCACTACTTCGAGCTGATCCGGGGCGCCGAGCTCCGGGCCCGGGTCTCGGAGTACACCCTCGTGCTGGTCAACGCCGAGGAGTCACCACGCGTCGAGTGGGACCAGATCCAGAGGCTGGCAGGTGCCGTCGACGGGTTCGTGCTGGCCGCGAGCCGGCTGCCCGACGAGAACCTGGAGCAGATCTCCGCCCAGCGTCCCCTCGTCCTCATGAGCCGCGAGCTGCCCGGGTTGGCGAGCGTGGTGCTCGACCACGTCGAGGGGTGCCGGCAGATCGTCGGTCACCTGGCCTCGCTCGGGCATCGCGAGCTCGTCTACCTGGCCGGCCCCGCCAACTCCTGGATGGCGGGGACCCGGTGGGCCGCCCTGAACGCAGCCGCGGAACAGGCCGGGATCGGCGCACGCCGGATCGGTCCCTTCACGCCAAAGGTCAGCCAGGGAGGCGCCGCTGCCGACGCGGCGGTCAACGCCGGCACGACCGCGATCGTCGCCCACAACGACCTCCTGGCCATCGGGGTCATCAAGCGCCTCGAGCAGCGCGGGCTGCGCGTCCCCGACGACATGAGCGTCGTCGGGTTCGACGACATCTTCGCGGCCGACCTGTGCACCCCCCGGCTCACCACCCTGGGCGGGGCCCACGTCGATCTCGGCCGATCCGCGGTGGAGCTCCTGCTCACCGCAGAGACCCGGGCGTCCGACGACCAGCCCCGAGTGCTCCTGCCGACCGAGCTCGTGCTGCGCGACTCCACCGGCCCGGCGCCCGCAGCCACGTAGGAGAAGCCAACCGGTGGCAACTCTGGCAACCGCGTGCCCTGGTGAGGTCGTCGGGTAACCGTGCAGAGATGAACGAGCGCAGTCAGGCCGAGAAGCAGCAACGACGTACGCCCGCCAAGGCAGCCGTGGCCGCGTGGTTCGGGAGCGCCCTGGAGTACTACGACTTCGCGATCTACGGCACCGCGGCCGCGCTGGTGTTCCCCGACATCTTCTTCCCGGAGGGCAACGACACGGCCAACAACGCCGCCGCGTTCGCGACGTTCGGCGTCGCGTATGTCGCGCGTCCGGTCGGCTCGTTCCTGATGGGTCACATCGGCGACCGGCTCGGCCGCAAGCGGGTGATGATCGGGACCATCCTCATGATGGGGATCTCGACGTTCCTGGTCGGCTGCCTGCCGACGTACCAGCAGGTCGGTCTGCTGGCCCCGGTGCTCCTGGTGGTGCTGCGCCTGGTCCAGGGTCTCTCGGCTGCCGGGGAGCAGGCGGGCGCCAACTCGATGTCCTTCGAGCACGCGCCCGACGACCGCCGCGGCTACTTCACCAGCTACACCTTGAGCGGCACCCAGGGCGGACAGATCCTGGCACCGGCAATCTTCCTGCCGCTCGCGGCAGCCCTCGACGACGACCAGCTGCAGTCGTGGGGATGGCGAGTCCCGTTCTGGATCAGTGCCGTCGTGGTCGTGGCGGGGCTCATCATCCGGCGTCGCCTGGACGAGACGCCCGAGTTCCAAGCCCAGGCCGAGAACGACAGCGACTCCCCGAGTCCGCTGGCGGTCCTGTTCAGCGAGCACCGAACAGCGGTGCTGCGGGTCTTCTTCGCGTCGTTCATCGCCATGGTGAACACCATGTTCGCGGTGTTCGCGCTCAACCTGGCGACCTCGGACGACTACGACATCGGCATCAGCGAGACCACGATGCTGTGGCTGGCCATCGTCGCCAACCTCGTCGCGATCGCGGTGATCCCGCTGTGGGCACGTCTGTCCGACCGGATCGGCCGCAAGCCCGTCTTCATCACCGGTGCTCTGGGCAGTGCCGCCCTCTCCTTCGCGTTCTTCGGCGCGCTCGCCCACGGCCAGGTCGTCCTGATGTTCGTCCTCGGAGTGGCCCTGGCCGGCTTCGTCTACTCAATGCCCAACGCGGTGTGGCCGGCCACCTACGCCGAGTACTTCCCGACCAGCGTCCGTCTCTCCGGCATGGCCATCGGCACCCAGTTCGGCTTCGCACTGGCCGGGTTCACGCCCACCATCGCCAGCGCACTCGTCGGCTCGGACTCGGCCAACTGGCTCAGAGTGGCTCTCTTCACCGCCGTCGCGTGCTCGATCGCCGCGATCGCAGTGGGCACCGGCCCGCGAGCCACCCACCGGCTGCCTACCGGTGACGTCGGCCGCGGCGTGGCGCCGGAGGAAGCACGGAAGATCCGTGTGGACGCGTGACGCAGGGACTTGCGCTGGAGCCGCCGCCTGGTGGTGGCGTGGCTGTCCGATATGTGGTCAGCCGGCGAAGCGGTTGATCTTGCGGATCTGCTTGTCGAAGGTGCGGGCGGGGACGTAGCGGCGCAGGGCGCTGACTCGGCCGGCGGTGACGCCGGCGGTGTAGCGGAGCCTGGGTTTGGTGTCGGTGGCCGCGGTGAAGATGACCTTGGCCACGGTGGCCGGGTCGTCGCCGTCATTGGTGGAGTCCGCCATCACCTTGGCGAACGTCTTCCCCTGTTGCTCGTAAGCCGGAAGGAGTACGTCGGGGCGCACCATGGCGGAGTCGAACGAGCCCGCGTTGTTGACCAGAACGTCCAGCCGGCCGAACCGCCCCAGCACGTGCTCCACTGCCGCCGCCACTGACACATCACTCGAGACGTCGAGGTCCACGAAGGTCAGGCCCTCACCACCGGTGAGCGCTGATGCGTCGCGGCTCGTCCCGACCACCTGGAACCCGGCCTCGACCAGGCGGAGAGCAACCTCCTTGCCGATGCCCGACGAGGCGCCTGTCACGAGTGCCACTGGCTGCTGCGCTGTCATGGTGAGCTCCTTGCAGTTTGTCTGTCAGTCATACTATTACGGTCGTCCGACCATAAGGTATGCTGATCGTAAGCGCAAGCGGCAGGACGTAGAAACAACACCCCGGCATGGAGGAACGGATGGCCCGATACGGCCAGGATCACAAGGACGCGACCCGGCGCCGGATCATCGACGCTGCCGGGCGCCGGCTCAAGCGCGACGGCATCGACGGCTCCGGCATCGCCCCCCTGATGGCGGACGCCGGTCTGACCAACGGCGCCTTCTACGCACACTTCGCGTCCAAGGACGACCTCGTCGCCAGCGTCGTCGAGGAGGAGCTACGCCTTCAAGCTGCCGGGTTGGGGGCGCTCGACCAGGGCCTGGCGGGCATCGAGCAGCTCGTCCGCGCCTACCTGTCCCCCGAGCACCGCGATCACCCCGCCGCAGGCTGCCCATCGGCCGCCCTCCTCGACGAGATCGGGCGTTCTGACGAGCTGATCAGACGGGCCTACACCGCCGGCGCCCGGACCGTCATCGACGAGATCGCACTCCGCCTCGCACCAGGCGATCCAGGCATGGCGCACGGACTGGCGGTCAACGTCTTCAGCCTGATCGTGGGGACCCTTCAGCTGTCGCGCGCGGTGGCCGACCCCGACCTCTCGACGGAAGTGCTCGAGAAGGGTCTCGAGTGCGCCCTCACGCTCATCGACCAGACCGCACGGCCCGATTCACAGACCTAGACGCAACAACCGATGTTCACGACCACAAGGAGATCAGATGACCCAGCTAGTCGCACGGACCGCCCTGGTGACCGGCGCCAACCGCGGACTCGGACGCGAGTTCGTCAACCAGCTCGTCGAACGGGGCGTGTCCAAGGTGTACGCCGCCGCGCGGGACCCGCAGACGATCGTCGGCACCGACTCACGCGTGGTGCCCCTTCAGCTCGACGTCACCGATGTCGACTCGGTGGCGCGAGCTGCCGAGGTCGCCGACGACGTGAGCGTCGTCGTGAACAACGCCGGGATCCTCGCCGCGGCGCCCGTCCTGAACCACGACACCTCGCAGCTGCGACGCGAGCTCGAGGTGAATCTCTTCGGACCCCTGGCGGTGACGGCGGCCTTTGCGGACAGCGTTGCCGAGCGCTCCGGCGTGGTGGTCAACGTGGCATCGATCCTCTCGTGGCTCGCCCTCGGCGGCAGCTACAGCGTCTCCAAATCCGCCCTGTGGAGTGCAACCGACTCGATGCGCCTCGAGCTCGGCCCGCGCGGCGTGCAGGTGGTGGGCGTCTACATGGGCTACGTCGACACCGACATGGCGGCCGGCGTCGATGCGCCCAAGTCCACCCCCGCCGAGGTGGTGCGCCAGGTGCTCGACGGCATCGAGGCCGGCGCGCTGGAGGTCATCGCCGACGACATGACTCGCGACGTCCGCGGCGGTCTGCACCAGCCGGCGGCTGCGCGCTACGCGGAGTTCCTGCCCGACGCGGTCTGAAGGACGGCCGTGGATCGCCGGTGCCACCGCGACCACGACTTGACAACCTATCTGAGTTCACTCATTATTGAGTCCAGTCAGTTCAATCCGCATCGCCAACTCCCCGAAGGGGCACCACCATGAGCACCACCAACAACGAACCCGTCGTCACGTCGTACGCGAAGGCACCGGCCCGCACCGTCACCACTGGAGGCACGACCTACGCCTACCGCGAGCTGGGTCCGAAGGGCGGCATCCCCGTCGTCTTCTTCGTGCACCTGGCCGCAACCCTGGACAACTGGGACCCCCGCATCGTCGACGCCATCGCGAAGAACAGGCACGTCATCACCTTCGACCAGCGCGGTGTCGGCGCGTCCACGGGAAAGGTTCCGGGCACCATCGAGGAGGCGGCCGACCACGCCTACGAGTTCGTCACCGCGCTCGGGTTCGACCAGATCGACGTCTTCTCGTTCTCGATGGGCGGCATGATCGCCCAGGACCTGATCGTCAAGCACCCAGACCTGGTCCGCAGGCTGGTGCTGACGGGGACCGGCCCGCGTGGCGGCACGGACATCGACAAGGTGATCGGTGTGACCTACTGGGACATCCTGCGCGCGACCCTGACCCGGTCGGACCCCAAGGAGTTCCTGTTCTTCAACCGCAACGCCGCCGGCAAGCTCGCCGGGAAGGCGTTCGTCAAGCGGCTCCAGGAGCGCACCGCCGACCGCGACCAGGAGATCGGGATCAAGGCGTTCCGTACCCAGCTGAAGGCGATCGCCAGGTACGGCCGTTCGGCCCCGTCGGACCTCTCGACGTTCACCCAGCCGACCCTGATCGCCAACGGCGACCACGACCGCATGGTTCCCTCGGTCCTCTCCGAGGACCTGCACCGCCGCATCAAGGGCAGCGAGCTGATCATCTACCCCGACTCCGGCCACGGTGGTGTCTTCCAGTACCACGAGAAGTTCGCCCCCGTCGCCGCCGACTTCCTGGCCGCCTGACCCGCCCGGCCGGCGACGAAGAAGGAAGTAGAGACATGAGCACGTCAACGTCGAACCCGCAGGTGGGCGTGAGGAAGCACTTCAGCTCGTCGATCCTGTTGTGGATGCGCACCGACCAGCCCCGCCAGAAGGGGATGGACCACTGGAAGGGCCCGCACTCCGGCATCATCGCCGCGAGCCCGGGCCTGGAGGAGTACCGACAGCTCCACCTCGCGGAGGACAGCCCCGGCCTCTGGCCCACCACCTTGGGCGTCGAGACCCGGATCCCCGCCGACCGGAAGGTCGACGGGGTTGCGGAGGTCACCTTCCAGTCGGCCCTCTCGCCTCTCAAGGGCCGCGCCCAGACGAAGCTGGCGTTCCAGGACGAGATCAACGTCTTCCGGCGCACCTTGCTGTACGCCGGCCTGCCGGGCACCTCCCGCTGGTACGACGTCGCCGACCCGGCCGACCACGCCCGCGCCCGCGCCGTCCTCTACCTGCGCCGCCGTGACGGCGTCCGTGGGCGCGGGTTCCGCAAGGTCGTCAACAACGACCTTGTCCCCGCGCTCATCGGCACCGGCGTGCTGAAGGAGCTGCGCACACAGACGTTCCTGCCCTGGAACGAGAAGACCTGGGACACCCCCGACGTCGCCCACGACAACCCGGCCGACCAGCGCTTCCACGCCTCGATCGTCCTCGGGTTCGCCGACCCGGCTGCCCGGACGGCGTTCTTCGAAGGCACGGAGATCCAGCGGCTGTCGCAGACGCTTGCCCCCGTGGCCTCGGCGATCCACGCCTACGACGTCTCCGCAGCACTGACCTACGTCAAGGACGGCAAGATCCTCCCGCACTACCAGGACTGACCGGGGCTGGTGACTATGTTCGTTCCTGAGGCACGTCAGAACCCACGCTCCCGGAGGGGACCCGCATGTCCGTAAGGTCCCAGCCGGTCGGACGGCGCGAGCGCAACAAGCAGGCCAAGCTCGAGCGCATCACCACCGCGGCCAGCGAGCTGTTCGCCGAACATGGCGTCGACGAGGTCACCACCCAGCAGATCGCCGACAAGGCGGACATCGGGACCGGGACGCTTTTCCTCTACGCCAAGACCAAGGGCGAGCTCCTGCTGCTGGTGCAGAACGCGGCATACGCCGCCGCGCTCGAGAAGGGGCGAGCCTCCGCCGAGAAGGTCCCCGACGCGCTGGACGCCATCCTCTCCATCGTGCGGCCGATCGTGCGGTGCAACCGGGCGCAGATCGAGAACGGTCGGACCTACCTGCGCGAGATGGTCTTCGGCGACCCCGGCGAACCCCATCACGGCGAAGCGCTCACCATCGCCGGGCAGACCGAGGAGGCCATCGCGGCCGTGCTCCGCCGTGACGAGCGCATCGCAGACGGTGATGCCGCGACCTTGGCGCGGGTCGTGTCCGGCGTGATGTTCCTCAGCATGGCGGCGAGCGTGAACGCCGCGTGGAGCGTCGACGAGATCCTGGACGACATCCAAAGACAGGTCAGAGCGGTGCTCGCCCGCTAGCCGCATTGGGAGCATTCCTCGTTTACATGTCGATCGCCCTACAATGGCGATCGTTGGCCGTCCAGGGCGACCATCGATGCGAACAGGAGCAACCGATGGTGCGATACACCAAGGAACACAAGGAAATGACGCGCCGGCGGATCATCGAGACCGCCGGTCGCCGGTTCAAGCAGGACGGCATAGACGGTTCCGGGGTCGCAACCTTGATGGCCGATGCCGGACTGACCAACGGCGCCTTCTACGCCCATTTCGACTCCAAGGACGACCTTGTCGCGACCGTTGTCGGCGAGGAGCTCGGTCGCCAGGCCACCGGCTTCAGCGAACTGCCGCCGGGACGCGCCGGCCTGGAGGAGTTCGTACGCTGGTATCTCTCGCGCGACCATCGCGACCACCGCGACACAGGCTGCCCGTCCGCGGCGCTGCTCGACGAGATCGGGCGCTGCACCAAGGAGACCAAGCGGGCCTACACGAAGGGCGCCACCCGCATCCTCGACGAGATCTGTGTGCGCCTGGCGCCCGAGGACCCCGACTCGGCGCAGGGGACGGCCCTCGCGCTCTACGCGATGATGGTCGGCACGATGCAGCTGGCCCGCGCACTGTCCGATCGCAAGCTCTCCGACGCCGTGCTGGAGGAGGGCATCCGGTCCGCGACCGCGATGCTCTCCGCCTGACCCTCGAGCATCGAGGCAGCTGCCGCCCACGCGCAGCCCTTGCCAACGTCGTTGGCTTGCCGCTATGTTCTTACGATCGTAAGTCTTACGATAATAATACGATCGCGAGGGACCAGATGACGACGACAACGACGACCCAGTGGGCCAATGCGCCGACCCGCACGATCGACGTCGGCGGAGTGCGCTTCGCCTACCGGGAGCTCGGCCCGGCCGGCGGCGTTCCCGTGGTGTTCCTGCACCACCTCATGGCCGTGCTCGACTCCTGGGACCCCAGGGTCATCGACGGCATCGCAGCACATCGTCGCGTGATCGCCTTCGACAACCGCGGCGTCGGCGCATCCGGCGGATCCGTGCCCGACAACATCGAGGAGATGGGTGAGGACGCCATCGCCTTCATCCGGGCGATGGGACTCCAGCAGGTCGACCTCCTGGGGTTCTCCCTGGGTGGCGGGGTCGCGCAGATGGTCGCGCTGCAGGCACCGCGGCTCGTACGCCGGATGATCCTTGCCGGGACCGGCCCGCGCGGCAGCGGAGATCTCAAGGAGATCAACAAGGTCGCGATCAGCGCCTACGTCAAGGCCGCGCTCACCCTGAAGGACCCCCGCACCTTCCTGTTCTTCCCCCGTGACGCCGCGGGCAAGAAGGCCGCCAAGGACTACCACGCCCGCCTCAAGGAGCGCACCCACGACCGCGACCAGCGGATCTCCCTGCAGGCCCGACGCGCCCAGCTCAAGGCCATCCGTGCAGCAGGTGCGAGCAAACCCGACGACCTCTCCCTGATCACTCAACCGGTCTTCGTCGCCAACGGCGACCACGACCTCATGGTCGCGAGCAGCCACTCGGCCGACATGGCCCGCCGGATCCCGAACGCACGACTGAGGATCTACCCGAACTCCGGGCACGGCGGCGTCTTCCAGCACCACCGCGAGTTCGTCACCGAGGCCCTCGAGTTCCTCGATGACTGAGAGCTCGCAGACCTCGCTCGCCGGGAAGGTCGCCCTGGTCACCGGGGGTGCCCGGGCTGGGTGCCGCACCGCCAGTCCCTCCGCGTCCGGGGGTTCGTTCCTCGACCGGAACCGCACCAACGCCCGGTAGACCGCCGACTCCGACACCGTGAGCCTGGTACTTCTGCTCCAGCACGCTCAACTCCCTGACCATGAACGACTGTCAAGGAGGAACCGAAGCCACCGTCAAGCACCTACCGGAACCCCGTAAAGCAAGAACCCGAGCCGCTCCGTCAAGGAGGACCCGGGCTCATACAGCCTGAACGGAGCCGCCTGTCGGAATCGAACCGACGACCTTCTCATTACGAGTGAGACGCTCTACCGACTGAGCTAAGGCGGCGCGCTGCCGTGTGGGCAACCCGCGGAAGTCTACGGATCGGCGGAGTCAGGCGCCAAAACGGAAAGGGCGCTCCCTGCCGGTCCGGCAGGGAGCGCCCGAGTCGCCTGGTGCACTCAGGCGGCGACGGTCTGGTGGTGGTCGACGCGGCTGCCGGTGAGCATGGTCTGCTCGGCGCCGCACCAGCACTCGAAGGCCACGATGATGCCGTGCTCGGTGTTGACGAGCGAGGTGACCTGGCTCGGGAAGATCAACTGGCGCTTGTTACACGCGGTGCAGTGGTGGTCGAACATGAGGGGCCTCCTTCAGGTCACTCGCGAGAAAGTCAGTGCTACCGAACATCTCCAGTGTGACCGGTGAGTAGGCATAGGGGTAGCCTGACTTTCCAGTGACTTCCCTAGGAGAGTCCTATGCTTTCCCTGCATCAGCTGACCGTCTTCCTGAGCGTCTACGAGCACGGGTCGCTGACCCGGGCGGCGGCGGAGCTGGGATATGCCCAGCCGTCTGTCTCCGAGCAGGTCCGGGCGCTCGAGAAGTCGCTCGGCGTGCAGCTGTTCCGGCGGGTGGGGCGCGGCGTCGTACCGACCACGGTGGCGGACACCCTCCGACCGCATGCCGAGCGCACGCTGGCCGCGGCCGAGGAGACCCGGCGGGCGGCCCAGGCGGTGAAGTCGTTCGAGACAGGGACGATCCGGTTCGGGATGTTCGGCACCGCGCGGCTGTACGCCGGCGCGGGCCTGGTCGCGGACGTGCTGGCCCGGCACCCCGGAGTCCGGGTGGAGCTGATCGGCCAGAACTCCCACGAGGTCGCCGAGGAGCTCCTGCGCGGGCGGCTAGAGGCAGCGATGATCGCGGTGAGCTCGATCGCGAGCGAGGGCATGGAGATCACGCCCGTGGCCCGGGACGAGGTCGTCTACATCAGCAACGCCCCCGAGCGGCTCGCGGGACCGGTGACGGCCAAGCGGCTCGCCGAGGCCAGCCTGGTGATGCCGGAGACCACCTGGCGCTCCACCGACTCGACTCGGATGATGCTGCGCCAGCTGCTCCACGAGACCGGCCGCAACCCACCCACCCGGATCGAGGTCGAAGACGTCGAGATCGCGGTGGAGCTGGTCGGCCTCGGGCTGGCTGACTCGGTGATCCCGCGGGGTGCGGCCGAGCAGCTG
>CAWCSB010000039.1:0-222504 GCA_963798045.1 uncultured Actinomycetota bacterium | reverse complement strand
TCGCGATGCGGGACTCGAACCGGTAGCGGTGCTGGTCGTCGACGAACCGCTCGCCGTTCGACCCGGGGTCCTGTGGAGTGGTCACTTGATCACCGCCTCCGTCACGGCCTTCGCGATCGGGCCGCCGTAGGTGCCGCCGGCGATCTCGCCGCGGTCGATGCCCTCGGCCGCCTGGATCACGACGGCCACCGCGACCTCGGGGTCCTGGGCCGGGGCGAACGAGACGAACCAGGCGTACGGCGGCACGCTCGCGATCCCGCTCTGCGCGGTGCCGGTCTTGCCGGCGACCTGCACGCCCGCGATCGCGCCGGGCGAGGCGGTGCCGATGTTGACGGTGTCGACCATGAGCTGGGTGACCTGGTCGGCGGTCTCCGCGCTGATCGCGCGGTTGAACTCCTCGGGCTCGGTCTGCTTGAGCGTCTCGAGCTCGGGGGACTGGATCGACTCGACGAGGTAGGGCTTCATCACCACGCCCTGGTTGGCGATCCCGGCGGCGACCATCGCCATCTGCAGCGGCGTGGCCCGCACGTCGAACTGGCCGATCGCCGACTGCCCGGCCTCGGGCTCGGTGGCGTCGTCGGGGAACTTCGAGATCGTCTGCGGCCGGATGTCGTCGAGGTAGTGGTCGTTGAAGCCGAACGCCTCGGCCTGTTGCTGGAGCGCGTCGCCGCCGAGCTCCACGCCGAGCTGGGCGAAGGTGGTGTTGCAGGAGTTCTCCATCGCCTGGCTGAACGGGATCTTGTCGGTGCCGCAGCTGCGGCCCTCGTTGTCGATCTCGCCGGAGCTGCCGGTGGTCTGCGGCAGCTGGTACGTCGTGCCGCCCGGCACCTCGCTGTCGTAGTTGTACTTGCCGCTCTCGATCGCCGCCGCCGCGGTGACGAGCTTGAACGTCGAGCCCGGCGGCAGCGACAGCTGGATGGCCCGGTTGAGCAGCGGCTGGGACGGGTCGGCCTGGAGCCTGTCGTAGTCCTCCTTGACGCTGGTGAAGTCGTGGGAGGCGAGCTTGTTGGGGTCGAACGTCGGCAGCGAGGCCATCGCCAGGATCCGGCCGGTGCTCGGCTGGAGTGCGACGACCGAGGCCTGGACGGGTGCGCCGGTGCTGTCCTGCAGGTTGGTCAGCGCCTCGAACGCCGCGTCCTGGGCCTCACGGTCGAGGGTGAGCTGGACGTTGCCGCCCTTGCCCGACTTGTTGGACAGCAGGTCGACCAGCTTGTTGACGAACAGCAGGTCGTCGTCGCCGGAGAGGACGTCGTTCTGGCTGCGCTCGATGCCGGTCTGGTCGTAGAACGAGAAGTAGCCGGTCTCGTGGGCGTACTTGAACGGCTCCTCGTAGGTGCGCAGGAAGTCGTACTCGTCGTCGGACTCCACGCTCTCCGCGATCGGCTCGCGCCCGACCAGGATGGCGCCCCGCTCGCGGGCGTACGCCGCCTCGATCACGCGGCGGTTGAGCGCGTCGTTGTCGTAGGACTCGGACTTCCAGTACTGCAGCCAGGTGGCGTTGATCATCAGGGCCACGAACAGCAGCAGGCAGAAGATGGAGATGGTGCGGATCGGCTTGTTCACCGTGACGACGCCCCCTCTCGGGCCGTCGCGAGCGTCGCATCCACGGGATGCTGCGCAAGGCGCCGGAGCGACGGCGCTGCAGGCCCATCACCGAGCGACGGCAACGCCGCGCAGCGCCCGTGGGGCGGCGCGTAGCAGGTCTCGAGAGGGGGCGTCGTCACGATGCGCCTCCCATCTTGATGACCTGGGTGGCCTGGTCGTCGGCCTTGTCCTCGTCGACGGTCGAGAGGTCGGGCACCGGCCGGCGCGCCTGGTCGGAGATGCGCAGGAGCAGCGCGGCGATCACCCAGTTGGCGACCAGGGACGAGCCGCCGTAGGAGAGGAACGGCGTGGTGAGGCCGGTCAGCGGGATCAGCCGGGTCACCCCGCCGATGACGACGAAGACCTGGAGGGCGAGGACGACGGCCAGGCCGGTGGCCATCAGCTTGCCGAAGCCGTCGCGGCAGATGAGGGCGGCCCGGAGCGCGCGCTCGACGATCAGGCCGTAGCAGAGGATCACCGCGACGACCCCGGTGAGCCCGAGCTCCTCGCCGATCGCGCTGATGATGAAGTCGGACTCCGCGAACGGCACCCGCTCGGGGCTACCACCGCCGAAGCCGCGGCCGATCAGCCCGCCCCAGGCCATCCCGAACAGGGACTCGACCAGCTGTCCGCTCCCCGGTGTCTGGTCGTAGTACTTCATCGGGTCGAGCCAGATGTTGAAGCGGTTCTGGACGTGGGAGAGGAACTGGTAGGACACCGCGGCGCCGCCCAGGAACAGCACGCCGCCGACGACCAGCCAGCCGGGCCGTTCGGTGGCGACATAGAGCATCACCAGGAACAGGCCGAAGAACAGCAGGCTGGAGCCGAGGTCGCGCTGGAAGACCAGGATGCCGAGGCTGACCAGCCACATCACCAGGATCGGGCCGAGGTCGCGGCCGCGCGGCAGGTCGATCCCGGCCACCCGCCGGCCGGCGAGCGCCAGCGCGTCGCGGTGCAGCACGAGGTAGCCCGCGAACGCCACCACCAGCAGCACCTTGGCGACCTCGCCGGGCTGGAAGCTGAACGGGCCGACGCTGATCCAGATCTTGGCGCCGTTGATGGTGTCGCCCACGCCGGGGACAAGCGGCAGCAGGAGCAGCGCGATCGCGCCCAGCCCGCTGGTGTAGGTGAACCGGGTCAGTACCCGGTGGTCGCGCAGCAGCACCAGCGTGACGACGAAGAGGATCACCCCGAGCGTCATCCAGGTCAGCTGCTTGGCCGGCAGGTCGTGCGGCTTGTTCGGGTTGTCGGCGTAGGCCAGGTCGAGGCGATGGATGACCGCGAGGCCCAGGCCGTTGAGCGCGGTCACGACAGGCAGCAGCACCGGGTCGGCGTACGGCGCCACGATCCGGACCACGACGTGCGCGGCGATCGCGAGCGCGGCCAGCCCGGCGCCGTACCCGACGATGTCGGGCGGCACCTCTCCCTGGACCCCGACGCCGACCGCGGCGTAGGCCCCGATCCCGACGCCCAGCGCGAGCACGAGCAGGAACAGCTCCGCGCCCCGGCGACGCCGGTGCACGAACCCCATCACGAACCCTGCCTGCGACATCAGCAGTCCGCCTCCGCCGCCGTCATCTGCCCCGCGAGGTCGTCCACGGTCTTGCGGGCGTCGGCCAGGCTGGTCGCACTCATCCCGTCGCGCACCTCGTCGGCGTCGAACTGGCAGAGCCGGTCAAGGGTGACGTTGCTGCTCTCGTAGGGATGTGACAGGTCGATGCCGGGCAGCGAGGCATCGAGGCCGCGATAGATGACCACGGTGCCGTCGTCCTCGCCGACGTAGTACTGGTCCTGGCTCCACGACCAGGCGCCCGCACCGATCAGCCAGAGGAGGCCGACCACCACGGCGAGGGCGAGCAGCCGGCTCAGCCAGCTGTAGCGGCTCGGTGCGATCGGCGCGTAGCGGAGCGCCTCGGGGTCCGCGATCGGGTCGCTGGAGATGGCGAAGCCGACCTCGTCGGGGATCTCCGCGCGGATGGGCTCCAGCTCGCCGGTGTCGCCGGCGCGGTGGCCGCGGAACAGGCTGCCGCTCTTGGCGCCGCGGGCACGACGGGCGCGCATGTCCGCAGCGGCGCCGACCAGGAGCGGGGTGTCCTGGGTGGGCGCGTCGTCGGGGCTGCCCTCCACCAGGTCCGCGACCAGGCAGGTGACGTTGTCGGAGCTGCCGGCCTCGAGGCTGGCGCGGACCAGCTCGACCGCGGCGTAGTCGGGGGTGCCGCTGGAGAGGATGTCGGCGAGCCGGCCGGCGTCGAGCACGCCGCTGGTGCCGTCGCTGCACAGCAGCAGCCGGTCGCCCACCGTGAGCTCGAGGACGAACAGGTCCGGCTCGAGGTCGTGGAGGCCGTCGATCGCCTTGAGGATGAGGTTGCGGTGCGGGTGGACCCGCGCGTCCGCCTCGGTGATCCGGCCCTCGTCGATCAGGGTCTGGACGAAGGTGTGGTCGTTGGTGAGCTGGCTGATCTCGCCGTCGCGGTAGAGGTAGGCGCGGCTGTCGCCGACGTGGCCCATGCCGACCCGCTTCCCGTCGAAGAGCGCGACGGTGGCGGTGGTGCTGGTGCCGTTGAGGGAGGGGTTCTCGTCGACCAGCTCGGCGATCCGGTCGTGCGCCCGGTGCAGCGCGTTGCTGACCAGCCCGAGCAGGTCGCTGTCGCTGGTGTCCGGGCCGGGCGGGGTCTCCTCGAGCTTGCGCAGCTGCGCGATGGCCGTGCTGGAGGCGATGTCGCCGCGGGCCGCGCCGCCCACGCCGTCACAGACGGCGACGACGTGCGGGCCGACGTACCCGGAGTCCTGGTTGTCCTTGCGGACGCGACCCACGTCGGAGATCGCGGAGAAGTCGAGGCGCACTACCCGGTCCCACTCACTTCCGCAGCTCGAGGATCGTCTTGCCGATCCGCACCTGGGTGCCGAGCGTGATCGTGGTGGGCTGGGTGATCCGGACGGTGCCGATGTAGGTGCCGTTGGTGGAGCCGAGGTCCTCGACGAACCACTGGTCGCCGGACGCCGCGATCCGGGCATGCCTCGTCGAGACGTAGTCGTCGTCGAGCTTGATGCCCGCGTCGCTGCCGCGGCCGATGAGGATCGGCGCGTGCTCGAGGTCGGCGCGCTCGCCGACGTTGCTGCCCTCGGTCACGATGACATGGGTCGGGCTGCCGCGCCGCTTGGGCGGCTGCTTCTTCGCGCCCCGCTTCTCCTTGCGGGCGGCGTCGGCTCCGCGCGCCGCCTCGGGCACCCGGGCACCGAACATGTCGGAGCGGATCACCGAGATCGCTGAGAGCACGAAGATCCACAGGATGGCGAGGTAGGCGATCCTGATCAGGAAGAGGGTGAGCTCAGACACCGGCCCCACCCAGGCCACCAAAGATCGGATCGTCCTCGTCGTCCTCGAGGATCCGCACGGTCATGGTGGTGTTGCCGATCCGGACCTGGCTGCCGTCGCGGACGCCGGCCTTGGTCACCTTGTGGCCGTCGATGAGCATGCCGTTGGTCGAGCCGAGGTCGCGGACCTCGATCTTGAGGTCGTCCTTGCCCTGTCGCACGTCCGTGCGCACGTCGAACTCGATGTGTCGCCGGCTGACCCCCGGGTCGTTGATCCGCACGTCGGCCTCGGTGCCTCGCCCGACGACCAGGCCCGGCGGCTGGAGCGGGTGCCGGGTCTTGTTGATCTCGAGGACCGCCCGGGCCCGGCGGACCTGCGTGTGGGTGGCGTTGCTCTGCACCCGCGCCTGCGCCTTGCTCCGGATCCGGAACCGGCCCGTGGTCAGGTCGTCGGCCTTCTCGAACTCGATGGCGATCGGGCCCGGGAAGACATAGCCCTGCGCGTCCGCATGGTCCTGGACCTGGTGGGTGAGCTCGTCGGCGAGGGCGCTGTCGTACGGCGCGAGCCGGTCGAGGTCGACCTGGCTGAGCTCGACGTGGAAGTCGTTGGGCACCATCCGGCGCTCACGGCTGAGGATCTGGGCGTTGTTGTCGCACTCGCGCTGCAGCGCGGCCGCGATCTCCACCGGCTGCACCGCACTGCGGAAGGCACGCGCGAAAGCTCCGGAGATGAGGTTCTCAAGCCGCTGCTCGAACCGCTGCAGCCCACCCACGTCGCCTCCTTCCGCTCGGTGTCCGGTTCGCTGGTCCCTGATGGCATGCCGACCAGCCGCGGTGGCACGGGCACCGGTCGGCAGTCGCCCACGACTGTATCGGGGTACCCGTTCACCCTCGTGGACGCTGCCGGACGGCGTTCTGTTCTGCCCCATGGATGTCCCATGGGCTTTTGGCCGGCCCCCGACCGCTGGGCTAACCTTGGCCCGCTTCACGCGCGAGTGGCGGAACAGGCAGACGCGCACGGTTCAGGTCCGTGTGTCCGAAAGGACGTGGGGGTTCAACTCCCCCCTCGCGCACGTAGGTAGTGGCAGGCCCCGGGTCTCAGATCCGGGGCTTCGTCCATTTCGGGACCGGGTGGATCCGTCCTTCGACACGTCACGATGCCCAGCCGGCGGCCGTTGCAGCGGCACCTCCTCGTCAACACCGGGAATGCTGCCGTGCCCGTGGGCCGGGCGTTCAGAAAGCGGTGTACCCACCATCGACGGGGAGGACTGCTCCGGTGATGTATGACGACTCCGACGATGCGAGGAAGAGGACCGCGTCTGCGACCTCCTCGGGCGTCGCGAGGCGTTTGAGCGGGATCTGGGACTCGCGCTCACGTCGGTAGGCCTCGGGGTCGGACCTGCGTTGGAAAGACGACTCGATGATCGGGGTCGCGGTCAGGCCGGGTGCGACGACGTTGACGCGGATGTTGCGCGGCGCCCACTCGATCGCCGCACCCTTGGCGAGCATGATCAGGCCGCCCTTGGCGGCGGAGTACAGCACCTCCCCAGGCATGCCGACCATGCCGAGCCGCGAGCCGACGCACACGAACGAGCCCCCGGACGCGGGCATCAGCGGCGCGAAGTGCTTCATCACCAGGAACGCGCTGAGCAGGTTGCTGTGGAGCACGTTCTTCGCGTCGTCGTACGCCATCTCGGTGAGTGGGCTGCTGGCCTGCAGACCGTGGTTGAGGACGACCACGTCGACGGAACCGAAGGTCTCGGCGGCGTGGTCGGCCAGGCCGGCGACGAACACCTCGTCGTTGAGGTCTCCCGCGACGTACTCGTCGTCGGGCTGAGCGGTGTCCATCTCCTCCCGACGACCGGTCAGCAGCAGCCGCGCGCCCTCGCGGCGGAAGTGGGAGCTCACCGCCTGTCCGATCCCGCTGCTGGCGCCGGTGACCAGCGCTGTCACCTGCTCGAGTCTCATCTCAGCTTCTCCTGTCGTGGGTCGGGGTGTGGGTCGATGGGGCAGGCTCCGCAGACGTTCAGCTCAGAAGTCCTCGGGCGGCGACCGGCCATCGCGTCAGCGTCGCGCCATCGCTGTCGGTCACGATCAGCTCCTCGAAGCTGTTCACGACGGGGCAGACGTGGTTGGGCAGTACCGGGACCACCGTGCCGACGCTCGGGCGCGACTCGCCGGCGGGCACCGCAACAAACCCGTGGTACTCGTTGAGCCTCGCGAGGACCGCCTTCCTCCCGGCGATGCCGCCGTAGCCCCGTGCCGGGCTGCCCTCGCGCCCCAGGGCCTTGGTGCCGACGTCGAGGATGACCTGGCCGGGGACCCAGTCACTGACCACCGTGGCGGCGACGAACAGCGCGATCTGGTCCTCGTCGCACGCACCGAGCCCGGTGTTGTCGAGGTCGAAGAAGACGTACTCGCCGGGACGGATCTCGGTGATCACGCTGTTGGTCGAGAACGCGACCGTGGGCGTCGAGCCGGCGCTGACCACCTCTGCGGTGACACCGACGTCGCCGAAGCTGCGCACTGCAGTGGTGAGCGCGACCTGCTGGTCCTGCCCTGCGGACTCACGGAAACCCGCACCGGCCGACCCGTGCCCCGGATAGGTGTAGACCCCCACCGGCACCAGCCCGCGCTTGCGCGCTGCGCGCGCCAGGTCGCCCGCTGCCGCGGGCGGCGCTCCGGAGCGATGCGCGCCACAGTCGACCTCGACCACGACCTGGAGTCGGTCCGGTTCGCCACCCATCGCCTCGGCGAGGGCCTCGATGGCCGCGACGTTGTCGACCCCCACCCGCATCCGCGTGGTCTGCGCCAGCCGGCGGATCCGGTCTCCCTTGGTGCCCGACGGCCAGACCGGGTAGGCGAGGAAGATGTCCTCGAAGCCGGCCGCGGCGAAGACCTCCGCCTCACCGACGTTGCCAGCGGTGATCCCCACGGCTCCGGCATCGACCTGGCGCCGACCGACCTCGACGCACTTGTGCGTCTTGACGTGCGGCCGCAGGTCCAGGCTGGTGCTCGGCGGCGAAGGCCTGCATCCGGTCGATGTTTCGTTGCATGACGTCGGCCAGCACGATGGGCGCCGGCGTGTCCACCCGGTCGACCAGGCGGTTGAGTACGCGTCGAAGCCGGTGCATGTCCTACTCCGCCGTGCAGACCATCTGGATCTCGACCGGACTGTTCCGCGGCAGACCGGCGACACCGATGGCAGTGCGCGCGTGCCGGCCGTTCTCGCCGAGCACGTCGACCAGCAGCTCGCTGGCTGCGTCGGCGACATTCGACTGCTCACCGAAGTCGGGCGTGCTCGCGACGAAGACCAGCATCTGCACGATCCGGACCCGGTCCAGCTCGCCCACCGCATCCGCGGCAACAGCGAGCGCGTGGAGCGCGGCCTGGCGTGCCAGCCCGCGGGCGGTCTCGAGGTCGACGTCCCGACCCACGATGCCTTGGCCCAGGAGCTCGCCGTCCTGGTAGGGCAGCTGACCCGCCACGTGAACGCTGGAGCCCACCGTCCGGTGGTTCACGTACGTCGAGCTCGCCCCCACGGCGGGAAGCTCCAGACCGAGGGCGTGGAGCCGCCCGGCGGCCGAAGCGCTCCCGGCCTGGGTCTCGGTCATCGGTCCTCCTCTTCGGGTCTCGCCCTCCGACGGTCGGATGGAGCGAATCGTTATTGCTGATTGTCGACCAGGCGTCGGCGCGGGAGATTGTCATCGAGCGGCTGCCCCGCCCCGCCTAGTCCTCGCGGACCAGCCCTGGGTCCCCGGGGGCGGGGTGCAGCGCCGATCGGAAGTGCTGGGCAAGCTCTCGTTGGAACGCATCCCGGTCGCCCTCGAGGGCGACCGCGGCCAGCCGCTCGTGCTCGACGGCGATGTCGTTCAGGTCGCCGTAGGTGCGATGGTCGACCGAGAGGTACAAGCGCAGCTTGGTCTCCCAGCCGTCCCAGAGACTGCGCAGGATCGCGTGGCCCGAGAGTTCGTAGAAGAGCCTGTGGAACTGGAGGTGCGCATCGATGCTCCCGGGGATGTCGTCCTCCCGCGTCGCCCGATGGAACTCCTCGATGGTCTGAGTCAACCGGGGCCGCTCATGACCGCGCAGCGCTTCGAGAGCCAGCTCGCCGGCGTACGGCTCGACGAGCAGCCGGATCGAGGCGATCTCGGCGACATCCTGAGCGCTCACCTCGACGACGAACGCCCCGCGGAAGGGGATCTTCACGACCAGGCCCTCCTCCTCGAGCCTGCTCAGTGCTTCGCGGAGGGGGGACCGGCTGACCCCGAGATCGGTCGCGATGTCCCTCTCGCGCAGCTGTCCACCAGGGGGCACGGTGCCGTCGAGAATGGCTTCTCGTGAGCACCCGGTAGACACCCTCCGGGGTCGTCGTCCGCTCGAGCCCTGCAAACCTGCGGTCCATCAAGGACGCGGCAGACCGAAGAGCACGGGGAGGTCGGCGATGTCGGTGATCCGCTCGTAGCCGAGCCAGTGCTCGTCGTGCTCGAAGCCCCGGTCGACGTAGACCTTGTGCTCGATGCCCATCGCGGCCGCAGGGCGGTGGTCGTACATCGGGCTCGCGGAGACGTGCACGACCTCGTCGGGCCCGACGCCGAGCTTGTCCAGCGTGTACTCGAACGCACGGAGCCGCGGCTTGTAGACGCCCATCTGCTCAGCGCTGATGACGACCTCGAACGGGGCCTGGAGGTTCTCCGCGAGGCGCATGGCATGCGTGGTGTCGCTGTTCGTCACGATGACCAGCGGGTAGGCCTCGGCCAGGCGGTTCAGTGCCTCGGTGACACCTGGGTACGGCCCGAAGGTGGGGACGATCTCGTAGACCGCCCGCGCATCAGCCTCGCGGTACTCCAGGCCGAGCCTGCGCGAGGCACGCTCCATGGAGCTGGCGACGATCTGGTGGAACGCCTTGTAGTCGCCCATGCACTCGTCGATCCGGTACGCCTTGCAGACCCGCAGGAACTCGTCGGCGATCTCGGCCGGCAGTCGGTCGCCCAACACCTCACGGATCGCGTCGTTGATGCGGAACTGGATCAACGTCCCGTTCATGTCGAACGTCACGAACTTCGGCTTGACGTCAAATGCCACGAATCCTCCTGGTGTCCCTGCCTCGAAGGCGGCTATCGGTTGCTCTGGTCGATTGTCGACCATACGTGTATGATGGTCGACTGTCAACAATCATCAGGAGGCGAGCTGCTTCCGTCGAGCCACCAGCCCCCGTTGAGGAGCACACATGAAGTTCAAGTCCTACTGGCTCGACACCGCGCCCCAGGGGTCCCTGGAGCGGTCGCGGACCAGCGTGGAAGGCCGCGCCGACGTGGCCGTCATCGGCGGTGGCCTGACCGGCGTGGTCGCGGCCCTGCATCTCGCGCGACGTGGAGCGAGGGTGCACCTGTTCGAGCAGCACACCGTCGGCTTCGGCGCCTCCGGACGAAACGGGGGCATGGCGACCACCGGCATGTCGATCGGCATCCGGGACGCGGTGGCCAAGCTGGGCTTCGACAGGGCGGCGTCGTTGTACCGCACCTACGGCCATGCGGTTGACCTGATCGAGAAGCTCGTCGCGGATGAAGGCATCGACTGCGACTTCGCGCGCCCCGGCAAGCTGGTCCTCGCCTCCAAGGCGGCGCACGTCCAGGGGTTCGAGAAGACCGCCGACCTGCTGAACGGCCGACTGGGCGCCGAGACGCACGTGATCCCCAAGAGCCAGTTGCGTCGCGAGATCGGAACCGACGTCTTCCACGGCGCCATGGTCGACTCGAAGAGCGCCAGTCTCCACGTGGGCAAGTACGTCCGGGGACTCGGCGACGCGGCGGAGCGCGCCGGAGTGACGATCCACGAGGACGCACCGGTGCTGAAGCTGACCAAGCTCGGCGCAGGCTCAGGCCACGAGCTCGAGACGTCCCGAGGAAGGATGCAGGCGGATCAGGTGCTCCTGGCGACAGGCGCCTACACCCGTCGGCCGTTCCGCTGGCACCAGGTCCGCATCGCACCGGTCGGGAGCTTCATCATCGCCACGGAGCAGCTCGACGCCAGCGTGTGCGACGACGTCCTGCCGACACGACGAGTGGCCTCCGACTCCAAGAACCTCCTGAACTACTTCCGCATCACACCCGACAACCGCCTGCTCTTCGGTGGGCGGGCGCGTTTCGCGATGTCCAGTCCGCAGTCCGACGAGAAGAGCGGCAAGCTCCTCCGCGATGCGATGGTGCGCACCTTCCCTCAGCTGTCCGACGCCGGCATCGACTACTGCTGGGGAGGTCTGGTGGACATGACTCTCGACCGGATGGTCAAGGCCGGCCAGCACGACGGCGTCTACTACTCGATGGGGTACGCCGGGCACGGGGTCCAGATGGCGTCCTACATGGGGCGCCAGATGGCCGAGTACATGTCCGGCGTCCCCGAGGCGAACATCTGGCGTGACTTCGAGTTTCGTCGGATCCCCGGACACTTCGGTCCACCCTGGTTCCTGCCTGTCGCCGGTGCCTACTACAAGCTCAAGGACCGTGTGAGCTGAGATGGGGCACGGGCATCAGGTACGGCGGGGCTACGTCATGAGACCAGGTTGACGATGGTGTTCTTGGGTTCGGTCATGGCCTCCACGGCGTACTGCACGCCCTCTCGGCCGATCCCTGAACCCTTGAACCCGCCGAAGGGCATGGAGTCCAGGCGCAGGTCGCTGGTGCCGTTGACGACGACGGCGCCGACGACCAGCTGCGCGGAGACGGCGAATGCCGTCTCGACCGACTGGGTGAAGACCCCCGCCTGGAGGGCGTAGTCGCTCTGGTTGGCCGCGGCGGTCGCGCTGGCGACGTCGTCGAACGGGATGATCGTCACGACCGGACCGAAGATCTCGTCGGTGAGGACCTGGGCGCCTTCGGCGACGTCGGTCAGCACGGTCGGTTCGTAGAACGCTCCTCGCCGGACTCCGCCGGTGTGGACCATGGCTCCGTCAGCGACGGCCTTCCCGACCCACTCCTCGACGCGCTGGGCCTCGGCCTCGGTGACGAGCGGACCGATGTCCGTGCCGGGATCGTGCTTGCTTCCGGTCGTGAGCCGGCTGGTCCGGGCGACGGTCTCGCGAAGGAACTCGTCGTAGATCGCGGTGTGGACGTAGACGCGCTGGACCGAGAGGCAGTTCTGCCCGGCCACGCCGAAGGCTCCGTCCACGACCGCCTCGACGGCGGGCGACAGGCGAGCGTCCGCGCAGACGATCGTCGGGTTGTTGCCCCCGAGCTCCATCAGCATCTTCCGAGGACCGGCGGCGGCCGTGATCTTCGCCGCCGTCCTCGGCCCGCCGGTGAACGAGACCAGGGCGATGCGTGCGTCCGTCACCAGAGCCTGACCGGTCCGGGCGCGACCGCAGACCACCGCAGTCCTTCGCGCCGGCATGCCGGCCGAGACCAACAGCTCGACGAGCGCCAACGACGTCAGGGGTGTGTGCTCCGAAGGCTTCAGGACCACGCCGTTGCCGGCGATCAGCGCCGGTCCGAGCTTGTGCGCCACCAGGTTGAGGGGGTCGTTGAACGACGTGAGCGCGGCGACCACGCCGACCGGCTCGCGGGTGAACCAGCCCACGCGGTTGCCACCACGTTGGCTGGCCGCGAACGGCAGGGTCTCCCCGGTCAGGAACACCCCGGCCTCCGCGGACAGCCGGAGGGTCTCCACCCCGCGCGTCACCTCGCGCTCCGCCTCGGTGATGGTCTTGACGCCCTCGGAGGCGATCAGCTGCGCGAACCTGGGCGCCTCCTGTGCCAACAGCTGCGCGGCGCGATGGAGGCACTCGCTCCGGGCCCACAGCGGCCAGTCATCGTGTGGCCAACGACTCGAGGACCCCGGTCACCGCGGCGGCCACGTCCTCCGGGGAGGAGTCCGCGACGTAACCCAGCAGGCGGCCGTCCTCGGGGTCGGTCACCGGCAGCGTGAGGTCGTGGCGCTGCCAGACGCCGTTGATCAGGGCACCTGCGGCCACCGGCAGCTCGGTGTCCGTCGGGTCTCCCACGCACTGGGCGCTGGCGAGGCCCTCGCCGATCAGGCGCTGGTCTGCGGCGTACATCTGGAGACTCCTCATCGGTTGATGCGGTCGACGACCTTGGCGTAGCCACCGATGATCGGGAGGAACCACGGCGGTCCGAAGTGGCCGGGTACGGCGCGGTAGGGCAGCTGCTCCCAGAGGTTGCGCGACGGCTTGCCCACCATCGACAGGCCCATCTGCTTGCCCATGTAGGTGGCCATCTGGACCCCGTGGCCGCTGTAGCCGAGCGAGTAGTGGATGCCCTCGTGCTGACCGGCGTGGACCATCTGGTCCATCGTCAGGTCCACCAGGCCGCCCCACGTGTAGTCGACCTGCACCGAGGCGAGGTAGGGGAAGACCGTGGTCATCGCCTGCCTCAGGATCTCTGCGCTCTTCAGGTCCGAGTCGGGGCTCGACAGCGCGAACCTCGCCCGACCGCCGAAGAGCAGCCGGCTGTCCGGGGTGATCCGGAAGTAGTAGGTGAGCATCTTGTTGTCGGACGCCTGCCGGTCGCGGGGCAGGATCCGCTGGACCGTCTCGAGCGGCAGTGGCTCGGTCACGATGATGAAGCTCCCGACCGGGATGGTCCGTCGCCTGAGCCACGGCGTCAGCGCTCCGGTGTAGCCACTGGTCGCGACCAGGACCTGGTCGGCGTGGACGGTGCCCCGGGTCGTGCGCACCTCGTGGCCGCCACCAGGCCGCCGGGTCAGCTGGGTGACCCGCGCGTCCTCGCACAGCGTGACCCCCGCCTTGGCGCCCGCCTCGGCCAAGCCGTGTGCGAACCGGCCGACGTGGACGCCGGCTCCTTGGGGATCCACCATGCCGCCGGCGTAGAAGTCGCTGCCGATCTCGCTGTGGATGTCCTCCTTGCCGACGACGTGGACCGGGTAGTCCGCCAGTTCGGCCAAGCGTCTGCTGGGTCTTGCGCATCTGTCCGACCTGCTTGGCGTTCATCGCCAACGTCAGCTTGCCGGAGCGCCGGAAGTCGCACTCGATGGAGTGCTCCTTCACCAGCTCCTCGATCGTGTCGATGGCGCGGTTGTACTCGGAGAACATCTCCAGCGCCTGTGACTTGCCGTAGCGCTTGATGGCCTTGCCGAGCCCGATCGCGAGACCGGTCGTGGCCATGCCGCCGTTGCGCCCCGAGGCGCCCCACCCGACGGTGTGCTCGTCGAGCACCACGACCTTCGCCCCGTGCTTCGCCGCCTCGAGTGCCGCGGACAGACCGGTGAAGCCAGCTCCCACGATCGCGACGTCGGCGCGCTCGGGCAGGGGGTTCGCGCGGTAGTCACCGGACGGCGTCGCGGTGTCGAGCCAGTAAGGCGTGAGCTTCACCCCTGGGCCTCCTTCGCTACGTCGGCTCAGATGCCGAGGATGGTGTTGAGCTCGTCCAGGGACTTGACCGTCACGATGCCGTAGCCCGGCGGCACGGGGTCGTAGCCCCGGTCCAGCAGCACCAGGTTGCGGAAACCCATGTCGTGCATCGGCAGCGGGTCATAGCGGGTGTGCGACGAGACGTGGAGGAAGTCCTCCGGCTGGGCGTCGAGCTGGTCGAGCATGTACTCGAAGGCGCCGTAGCGAGGTTTGTAGTAGCCGGCCTGCTCGGCGGTGTAGACGGCGTGGAAGTCCGCTTCGAGCCGGGGCACGCTCTCGGCGAGGAAGGAGTCGTCGGCGTTGGAGAGGATGACCAGCTTGTAGTGCTCGCCCATCTTCTTCAGCGGCGCGACCACATCGGGGTGGGGGCCCCAGCTCCTGACGCCCTCGGCGAACCGCTTGCCCGCGCTGGGGTCCGACTCGATCCCCCACTTGCGGCACACCCGGTCGAAGGCGTCCTGCAGCACCTGCTCGTAGGGGTAGTACTCACCGCACACCTGGTCGTATCGGTAGCCGCGGAACTCGGCCACGAACTGGTCCCACTGCTCGGCGGGGACCTGGTCGCCGACCAGCTCCTGGGTGATGGGCGTCATCGGCCAGCTGATCAACGTGCCGTAGCAGTCGAAGGAGACGTACTTCGGTCGGCGGACGGTGTCGGACATGTCGGTCCCCTCGTCGGTGTGGGATGGGCGGTGGCGCGGCCAGGTGGGCGCAACTGCACCGTAGCCCAGAGTTTGAAGATTGTCGACCGTCGGCAATCACGTTGTTGACAAGTTACCCGCCAGTGACGAAAATGCTGACGGCCCGGTGTCCCGCGTCCTGCGCACCGGCCCATCAGCGAGGGGAGCTGCAAATGACGGTCTCGGGCCTGAACCGGCTGAAGACGCTGGAGCGGAAGTCCACGTCGGACCGCATCAGCGACGAGCTCCGGCAGATGATCATCGAGGGCGCGCTGCTGCCCGGTGAGCAGCTGGGCGAGGCCCGGATCGCAGAGCAGCTCGGCGTGTCACGCGCTCCGGTGCGGGAGGCCCTCCAGCAGCTCGTGCAGCAGAAGCTCCTGGTCGCGACCCGCAACAAGGGCGTCACGGTGGTGACGTTCTCCGCCTCGGACGTCTGGGAGATCTACGACGCCCGCTGCGCGATCGAGAGCCATGCGGCCCTGCGCATCGTCGACGGCGGCCCGGGGGCCCAGGCTCGCGCCACGGACCTCCTTCGCAGCGCGCTGGGCGATCTGCGCACGGCGGTCAAGCGCGGCGATCACCGCGACGTCTCGACCGCTGACCTCGACTTCCACATGGCTCTGGTCGCGGCCGCAGGCAACTCACGGCTCGTCGATGCCTACGCCATCCTGTCCGCCCAGTCGCTGACCTGCATCAACAGGCTCGAGATCGCGATTCCCTCAGGCGAGGAGATCATCGACGAGCACGAGGTGCTCATCGACGCTCTCGTCACTGGTGAGCGGGACGCGATCATCAAGGCCATCACCGACCACCTGACCGTGGCCGCGAGCCATCTGACCGCCCCGCCGTCGAGGACGCGCGGTGGAACCCAGCCGTCCGACTGATCTGGCGATCGGGTGGCGACGGCTGCCCGGGTCGCTGCTCCCGCCGCCGACACGGTGCCCACACGGTGCCCACACGGTGCCTGTGTCGACGCCCTGCTGGCGTCTGACCGCGCGGCCTCACCGGGACCCGTGTCCTGCGCTCGCGCGGCGCCGGCGTGCATCAATCGACTCCGAAAAGATTTTCAAAATTGCGGTAGCAGATTGTCGACAATCGGCGAAAGACATGCTTCTATGGGCGAACCAGCCCAAAGTGTGAAGGGAATCACCATGAGGATCCGAACGAATCTCGTCGCAGCCGCCCTGGGGACAGTGCTTCTGGCCACGGCCAGCGCCTGCGGAGGGGCGGACGGAGCTGACGCGGGCAACAGCGCCGACGCAGGAGCCGAGGGCGAGCTGCCCGAGGTGAAGGCGGACCCGGAGGCGGTCAAGCTTCTGCCGGCGGACCTGCAGAAGGGCGGGACCATCACCATGGCCGCCGATCTCCACTACCCTCCGACGTCGTTCCTCGCCGAGGACAACAAGACGCCGATCGGCTACAACGTCGACATCGCCGAGCTGCTCGGCGAGAAGCTCGGACTCAAGGTCCAGGTCAAGAACGTGACCTGGGACGGCGTGATCCCGGGGATCGCCGCCAACCGCTATGACTTCACCGCCACCAACATGTCCCCAACGGCCGAGCGGCTCGAGGTGCTCGACATGATCACCTACTGGGCGGCGGGATCGTCTCTCATCGTGGCGAAGGGCAATCCTCTGGACCTGAGCCTGGCCGACCAGTCCACGTGTGGGCAGAAGATCGCGGTCATGGCCGGGAGCACGCAGCAGGAGACCTACCTCCCGGAGATCTCTGCCGACTGCCAGGCGGCCGGCGAGGACGCCGTCGAAGCCGTCGTCCTTCCCAACGTCCAGGGTGCGCTCACCCAGCTCTCGTCCAAGCGCATCGATGGCGTCTTCTCCGACACCTCGCAGCTGGGATGGGCGGCCAAGCAGCAGCCGCAGGCCTTCGAGCTGACCACGCCGCAGTACCAGAAGAAGGAGGGCGACGACATCGTTGCCCTCGGTGTCTCCAAGAGCTCTCCGCTCACCCCGGCGCTGCACGCCGCCATGCAGTCCCTGATCGACGACGGGACCTACCAGGTGGCCCTGGACCGCTGGGGCCTCGGCAGCGGCGCCATCCCGACCTCCGACGTGTTGCAGTAGCGATGTCCGTCGACATCGACCTGGCCGACCGGGCTCGAGCTGAGGAGGCTGGGGGCATGGATGCCACCGAGAAGCCGCGTCTGCACCGGCGAGGCGCGCTCGAGTACGTCGCCTGGCTGGTCTGCGTTCTCGTCTTCGTCGTCGTCGCCAAGACGCTGGTGACCAACGAGAACTACCAGTGGGACGTCGTCTTCCAGTACTTCACTGCACCCACGGTCCTGGCCGGCCTGCGCCTCACGATCATCCTGACGGTCCTGGCCATGGTCATCGGGGCCCTGCTGGGCCTGGTCGTCGCGGTGATGCAAGCCTCGACAATCCGGCCGGTGCGGCTGCTGGCCGCCGGCTACGTCGCGTTCTTCCGCGGCACTCCGGTGCTGGTGCAACTGATCTTCTGGTTCAACATCGCGGCGCTCTACCCCAACATCGCGATCGGGATCCCTTTCACCGGGGTCTCGCAGGCGGTCGACGTCAACGCCCTGATGGGCGCCACCACGGCGGCCATCATCGGCCTCTCCCTCAACGAGGCGGCCTACCTCTCCGAGATCATCCGCGGTGGCTTCGCCTCGGTGGACAGGGGACAGATCGAGGCCGCGGACTCGCTGGGGATGAGCTCCATGACCAAGCTGCGGCGCGTGATCATCCCCCAGTCGATGCCGACCGTGATCCCCGCGACCGGCAATCAGGTGATCGGGATGTTCAAGGGGACGTCGCTGGTCAGCGTCCTCGGTGTGGCCGAGCTGCTCCAGAGCACCCAGCTGATCTACGCCCGCACCTACCAGGTCATCCCACTGCTGATCGTGGCCTGCCTGTGGTACCTGCTCATGACGTTGGCGCTCAGCTATCCGCAGTCCCTGATCGAGAAGAGGTACTCGCTCGTGAGATCGAGGGTCAGCCACGAGCCGGCTCCCGTCGACCCGATTCCTTTGGGGGAGGCCCGATGAACGGCGACGGAACCGTCTATGCCAGACGGCTGCGCAAGTGCTACGGCGACCGGGTGGTGCTCGGCAGCATCGACCTGGACGTCAAGTGCGGCGAGATCGTGTGCATCATCGGTCCGAGCGGCTCGGGCAAGTCCACGTTGCTCAGGTGCGTCGACGGGCTGGAGGAGGTCGACCGAGGAGTCCTTCGGGTCAACGGAGAGGACCTCGGCTTCGTCGAGTCGCAGACGGCCTACCGGGCCCGCAACCGCAAGGACGTGGCGATGCAGCGCACCCGCATCGGCATGGTCTTCCAGCAGTTCAACCTCTTCCCCAACATGACCGCGCGGGAGAACGTGATGTCCGGTCCGGTGCTCGTCAAGGGCGCCGCCAAGAAGGCCGCTGCGGAGCGTGCGGACTCCCTGTTGGCCGACGTCGGTCTGGCTGGCCACGGCGACCACTACCCGTGGCAGCTCTCGGGTGGGCAGAAGCAGAGGGTGGCGATCGCCAGGGCGCTGGCGATGGACCCCAATGTGATGCTCTTCGACGAGCCCACGAGCGCCCTGGACCCCGAGCGCGTCGGCGAGGTCCTCGCCGTTATGAAGAGCCTGGCCGAGGGCGGGATGACCATGCTGGTGGCCACCCACGAGATGGGCTTCGCCCGCGAGGTGGCGGACACGGTGATGTTCATGGACGGCGGAGTGGTGGTCGAGCAGGGTGCCCCGGAGGACGTGCTGGGCAACCCCAAGGAGGCCCGCACCCAGAAGTTCCTGGAGAAGGTGCTCTAGGCCGTGTCTCCCAATTCATGGCGGCGCCGGACGCCGCCCAGATCACGCCCTGGCGGCGTCGCCGACACTTCGAAGACGCCCAGTCTGCGCGCGTGCCGGCGCCTGGCCAGCGCGCGCCTGGACGACGCCGGCATCCACCAGCAATTGGGAGACACGCCCAGATGACGGACGGTCAGCTCGCCGTCATCGGCGTGGGCAGCGTGGGAAGCATGGCGCTGTGGCAGGCCTCGAAGCTCGGGATCTCCGCGGTGGGCTTCGAGGCGATGACGCCGGCGCATCCCCGCAGCGCGGTGGGTGGCGACACCCGACTGTTCCGGATGACCTACCGGGGCGAGCACAACCTCTACCCCGTCCTCCAGCAGGCAGGCCGCCTGTGGCGTGACCTGGAGGAGGAGTCGGGCCAGGAGATCCTGACCCAGTGCGGTGGCCTGTCGATCGGCGAGACCGACGGGCCCTATGTTCCGGCCCTGCTGGACTCCATCCGGCGCACCGGCGCGCCGCACGAGATCCTGGACCACGCCGAGATGGCGCGTCGCTATCCCCAGCACCGGCTCTCCGCGGGGGAGTGCGGAGTCCTCGACCCCCGCGCGGGCTTCCTCCGCACCGACCGCGCTGTGCTGTCGGCCGTGGAGGTGGCTCGGGAGCACGGCGCGCAGGTCGTGAAGAACGCGAAGGTCCGCGAGGTCACGGAGATGGCCGACGGAGTGCGGATCTCGACCGACACCGACAGCTGGACGTTCGACCGGGTGATCGTCGCCTCGGGGAGCGGCTCGGGGGCCGTGCTGCCGCCCTTCCTGCAGCGACAGGTGGTCCCGAAGCGGGTCTTCCTGACCTGGTTCGCGGCCCAGGACGCCAAGCAGTTCGGCCCCGAGGCGTTCCCCATCTTCATCCGGATCACCGGCAACCGCTCCATGTACGGCGCGCCGACGGTCGACGGGGTGACCGTGAAGGCCACGCTGGACGATCGCGGCGGGCCTGCGGCAGATCCCGACGCGATCGCCCGGGAGCTCACCCCCGCCGAGGTGATGGAGTCGGTGGAGACGGTCCAGGAGTTCTTCCCAGGCCTGCTTCCCGAGATCGTCCGGTCGGACGCCTATCCGGAGCTCTACACCTCTGACTCGACCGGCCTGCTCGGACCGGTGCCGGGCAGTGACCGGATCTACTGCGCGACGGGGTTCTCGGGGGCCGGCTTCAAGATGTGCTCGGCTCTCGGTGCCATCGCAGCCTCCGAGGCGTCGGGTCACGGACGGCCGATGGAAGGGCTGGACTTCCTGCGTCCCGAGCGCTTCGCCTCAGCCTGACCGGTGACGGCTCACTCTCGACCGACCAGGATCTCGATGACCCGCCGGGCGTTGCTCTCGATGTGGGCCTGCACCTGATGCACGGCTGTGGTGGTGTCGCCGGACTCGATGGCCTCGAGGATCACCCGGTGCTCGGCGAGGATCTCGTCGGGGTGCTCGAACTCGCGGTCCTCCAGCGACAGGACAGTCAGGTAGAAGCGCAGCTCGACCATCAGCTCGGAGTAGAACTCGTCGAGCCGACTGCTGTGGAGCATCGACACGATCGCGCGGTGGAACGCCAGGTCCAGGTCGACGATCTGGAGGACGTCGTGCGAGGCCGCCGCGTCCGTGAGGTCCGCGAACGCCTTCCTCAGTGCGGCCAGGTCGGACTCCTCGGCCCGGCGTGACACCGCGGCCGTCTCCAGTCGCTCGCGCGCGAGGTAGAGGGCCTCGACGTTCTCCGGGGTGGGGGAGATGACCACAGCGCCCCGGTTGACCTCGTGCCGCACCAGGCCGCTGAGCTCCAGGATGCGCACGGCCTCTCGCACGGTGTTGCGGGCGACGCCCAGTTCGGTCGCGATGGCGCTCTCCCGCAACCGGTCGCCCGGCGCGAAGGCGCCGGCGACGATCCGTGAGGCGAGACCCGCCGCCACCTGCTGAGCGGCCGTGGACCGCTGCACCACCAGACCCTCGAGTGCGGACATGCCCGAAGCCTAGCCGCAAACCCGGGGTTGTGCAGTACAGTTCAACTGTTCTACAGTTGCGCACATGCCAGCACCGACCTTCGCTCCCGGCGCAGCGCTCTGGAACCCGCAGGCGCACATGCCGACCGCACGCGCCAAGCGCCTCGTGATCACCGGCGGCAGCGGGGCGTGGTTGGAGAGCTCCACGGGTCAGCGCCTGCTGGACGCCACCGCAAGCCTGTGGCACGCCAACATCGGGCACGGCAGGAAGCGCCTCGCGCGCGCGGCGTACGACCAGATGACCAAGCTGGAGACGTATCACACGTTCGGACGCTTCGCGAACGAGCCGGCGCTCCGGCTCGCCGACCGCCTGGTGGAGATCGGGCCGATCCCGGGCGCCAAGGTGATGCTCACCAGCGGCGGCTCCGACTCGGTCGACCTGGCGTGCAAGCTCGCGCGGCGGCACTGGCAGCTCGAGGGTCGTCCGGAGAAGAAGACCGTGCTCAGTCGCATCGGTGGCTACCACGGGCTGCACGCCTTCGGCACGAGTGTCGCCGGCCTGCAGTACAACCGGGACGGCTACGGCACCGACTCGCTGGTCCCCGAGACCGCCCGGATCGCCACCAACGACCTCGCCGAGGTCCGTCGGACCCTCGCCGAGCTCGGACCCGACAACATCGCCGCGATCATCGCCGAACCTGTGATCGGGACCGGCGGGGTCATCGGCCCCGTCGAGGGCTACCTGGAAGGCCTCGCGGACCTCTGCACTCGCCACGACATCCTGTTCATCGCGGACGAGGTGATCACCGGCTTCGGACGGACCGGACAGCTGTTCGCCTCCCAGCGCTGGGACCTGCAACCCGACATGGTCACCATGGCCAAGGGGGTCACCTCGGGCTACGCCCCCATGGGCGGGGTGCTGGTGTCGCCCCGCGTGGCTGACCGGTTCTTCGACGGGCCGGACGCGCCGATCTTCCGGCACGGGCTGACCTACTCCGGTCACGCCACGGCGAGCGCGGTGGCACTCGCCAATTTGGACGTGCTCGACGAGGAGGGCCTCGTCGAGCAGTCGGGCTGGCTGGAGAGGGTGCTGGCGAAGGCGGTCGAGCCGCTGCGCGACCACGAGCTGGTCGAGGAGGTGCGGGCCGGCGCCGGCTTCATGGCGGGCATCCACCTGCACGACGGAGTGGATGGTGACGCGATCGCCGAAGCCTGCACTGACGCGGGCGTCCTGATCCGGGTCATCCACGACAACACCCTGCAGATCTGTCCGCCCTTCGTCACCACGGAGGACGAGGTCGGACTGATCGCTCACACGATCGCCGAGGCACTTGACGCCT
Organism: uncultured Actinomycetota bacterium; assembly: GCA_963798045.1. Lineage (GTDB taxonomy): Bacteria > Actinomycetota > Actinomycetes > Propionibacteriales > Nocardioidaceae > Nocardioides. The sequence goes on along the minus strand of CAWCSB010000039.1, from coordinate 200,451 downwards.
ACGGCGCCTAGCTCGCCCACATCACTGATCGAAGGGACACGGACACCATGCGCATCGGAGTGGTCAAGGAGACCAAGCCCGCCGAACGAAGGGTGGCGTTGACCGACGCGGGGGCACGCACGCTCGTCGCAGACGGGCACGACGTACTCGTCGAGAGCGGAGCAGGTGAGGGCGCCGGGATCGCCGACGACGACTACGAGCACGCAGGCGCCAAGATCGTGGGCCTCGACGACGCCTGGGCGGCGGAGCTGGTCGTCAAGGTCAAGGAGCCCGTGGCCGCGGAGTACGACCGGCTGCGCGAGGAGAGCGTCCTCTTCACCTATCTGCACCTGGCCGCCGACCGGCCGCTGACCGAGGCGCTCCTGCGCCATCGAGTCACCGCGATCGCCTACGAGACCGTGGTGGACGACCGCGGAGAGCTGCCGCTGCTCAAGCCGATGAGCGAGGTCGCCGGACGGCTGGCCGCGCACGCCGCGGGCCAGTACCTGATGCACCCCCATGGCGGCCCGGGTCTGCTCCTCGGCGGCGCACCGGGCGTGCCGCCGGCCCGGGTCACGGTCCTGGGCGGCGGCGTCGTCGGCACCCAGGCAGCGCTGCTCGCCGTGGGCATGCGCGCGGAGGTGACCATCGTGGACACCTCGCCACACCGGGTCCGCGAGCTCGACGAGCTGTTCGGCTCGTCGGCGCAGGTCCTGCACTCGCAGGGCGGACCGACAGTCCCGCTGCTCCGGGACTCCGACGTCGTGATCGGGGCGGTGCTCGTCCCCGGGGCCGCGGCACCCAAGCTGCTGAGCCGGGACGATCTTCGGCTGCTCGCGCCTGGCACGCTGCTGGTGGACGTCGCCATCGACCAGGGCGGCTGCTTCGAGACCTCGCGGCCCACGACGTACGACGCGCCGACCTACGACGTCGACGGCATCACCCACTACTGCGTGGCCAACATGCCGGGCGCCGTGCCCCGCACCTCGACCCGCGCACTGACCAACGCGACGCTCCCCTACGTCCGACGCCTCGCCGCGCTCGGCGTGGACGAGGCCTTCGACCGCGACCCCGGTCTGCGTCAGGGCCTCAACACGAGGGCCGGGGCCATCACCCACGACGCCGTGGCCGCAGCGTTCTGACCCAGCGGCCAACCGCACAGCTCCCGAGAGAAGAGACAGCGATGACCCAGGCCCAGCTCACCGCAGCACCAGCCAGCCCCGACCACTCGAGCGCCCTTGCCGGCGTGCCACGAGACCTGTTCCTCGGCGGCAGGTGGGTGCCGGCGGCGTCCGGCATGCGGATGCCGGTGGTGAACCCGGCCACCGAAGAAGAGCTCACCGACGTCGGTGACGCCGACGAGCGCGACGCCCTGGCGGCGGTCGACGCGGCCCGGCGGGCCCAGGAGTCCTGGGCCCGGACGCCGGCCCGGGTGCGCTCGGAGATCCTGTACCGCGCGCACGAGCTCACCATCGAGCGCACGGAGCAGCTCGCGCTCCTGATGACGCTGGAGATGGGCAAGCCGCTGCCCGAGGCCCGGGGGGAGGTCGCGTACGCCGCGGAGTTCTTCCGCTGGTTCGCCGAGGAGGCCGTCCGCATCGACGGCGGCTACGCGCACCGCCCCGACGGGCTCGCTCGCAACCTGCAGGTCAAGCAGCCGGTCGGCCCCTCGCTGTTGATCATCCCGTGGAACTTCCCGTTGGCCATGGGAGCCCGCAAGCTCGGCCCGGCGATCGCAGCGGGCTGCGTCAGCATCCTCAAGCCGGCGCCGCAGACCCCGCTCTGCTCGCTGGCCCTCGCGCAGATCCTCGCCGAGGCGGGGCTTCCCGACGGCGTGCTCAGTGTCTTGACCACCAGCCGCACCGCCGAGATCGTCCCGCTGATGCTCGACAGCGGGGTCATCCGCAAGCTGTCCTTCACCGGCTCCACCGCGGTGGGCAAGCTGCTGCTCGAGCAGGCGGCGCGCGGCGTCCTGCGCACGTCGATGGAGCTCGGCGGGAACGCGCCGTTCCTGGTGCTCGAGGACGCCGACCTCGACCGTGCGGTGGAGGCCGCCTTCCACGCCAAGATGCGGAACATGGGCGAGGCCTGCACGGCCGCCAACCGCTTCTTCGTCCACGCGGGCGTCGCCGACGAGTTCTCCGAGCGGCTCGCCGAGCGGATGGGCGCCCTGACTGTCGGGGACGGCACCGAGCCGGGCGTCGACGTGGGGCCGCTCATCGACGAGCCCAGTCGCCAGAAGGTGCGCGCCCTGCTCGAGGACGCCGTTGACCGCGGCGCGTCGGTGCAGGTGGGAGGCGGCAGCCCGGACCGACCCGGCTACTTCGTCGAGCCCACGGTGCTGACCAACACCGCGCCGGACAGTGCCCTTGCCTCCACCGAGATCTTCGGACCCGTGGCCGCGATCCAGACCTTCACCGACGTCGACGACGCAATCAGTCGCGCGAACGACACCGAATGGGGTCTGGTCGGGTACATCGCCACACAGGACATCGACCACGCCCTGAATGTGGCCGAGAGACTCGACGTGGGCATGGTCGGCATCAACTCCGGCGTGGTGTCGACGCCCTCGGCGCCGTTCGGCGGCGTCAAGCAGTCCGGGCTGGGTCGCGAGGGTGGACGGACCGGGATCGACGAGTACCTCGAGACCAAGTACATCTCCATCCCGGTTCGGTCATGAGCACGTCGGACTACACCGTCGACGTCATCGCGGGCGACGGGATCGGTCCCGAGGTGATGGCCGCCGCGGTGGCCTGCGTCGACGCGATCGCTCCCCCGCTCGGCCTCACGGTGCGCTGGCGGGAACGGGAGTGGGGCTCCGATCACTTCCGTAGACATGGCCGGATGATGCCGATGGACGGCATCGACCAGCTGGCCACCGGAGACGCCACGCTCCTGGGGGCAGTCGGCACTCCCGACATCCCCGATGACGTGACCCTGTGGGGGCTGCTGATCCCGATCCGGAGGGAGTTCCAGCAGTACGTGAACCTCCGACCGGTGCGGATCCTGCCAGGAGTGTCGTCGCCACTGGCCGGGGTGGACAGCCTGGACATCGTCGTCGTCCGCGAGAACGTCGAGGGGGAGTACTCCGAGGTCGGCGGCCGGCTCTACCGCGGCCGGCCGGAGGAGATGGCCGTCCAGGAGGCGGTGTTCACCCGCGCCGGGATCGAGCGAGTGACTCGGTTCGCGATCGACCTCGCACGACAGCGTCGGGGGCACATCGTCTCGGCCACGAAGTCCAACGGGATCATCCACACGATGCCGTTCTGGGACGAGGTCGTCGCGGAGTGCGTCGCCGCCAGTCCGGGCGTGACCGTGGAGAACGTCCTCATCGACGCGCTGGCGGCCCGCATGGTGCTGCGACCCCAGACGATCGACGTGATCGTCGCCTCCAACCTGTTCGGCGACATCCTCTCCGACCTGGCGGCAGCGGTCGCCGGCTCGATCGGGGTGGCCCCGAGCGCCAATCTGAACCCGCCCCGCAGGTACCCGTCGATGTTCGAGCCGGTCCACGGGTCCGCTCCGGACATCGCCGGCAAGGGGATCGCGAACCCCGTCGGTCAGATCTGGGCCGCGGCGATGATGTTCGACCACCTCAACGAGCCCGAGGCCGCCACGGTCCTGGTCGACGGCATCGAAGCCGCCCTGGCCGATGGCGTCCGCACACCGGACCTCGGCGGCGCCGCTTCGACCGACGACTTCGCCGCGGCTGTCGTCCACCACTGCCTGCGAGCGGTGGGTTCAGGGGCCAACGCGCGCTGAAGGCCGCGCTGCACACGAACTGGGAATGTCGACGGTCCACCTGCAGCGCACCAACGACCAGCCCCCGATGCTGGACCGGCGCACCCCGGAGGGTCTCACGCGACGAGGTGGGCCAGCCGCAGCGGTGACTCCCCCTCGAGCAGCCCGTCCACCGGGTGCAGCTGCAGACCGACGCGGCGCAGCAGGCGAACCGACGAGATGTTGTCGGGGTGCACCGACGCCTTGAAGCGGCGCACCCCCTGGGTGACCGCCGCCGTGGCCAAGGCCTCGAGGAGTGCCGAACCGATGCCCCGGCCCTGGTGGTCGTCGACGACCTCGAACGCCAGCTCGGCGACCTCGGCGTCCACCCGGATGTAGCGCGCGACACCGACGGGTTGGCCGTCGACGGAGGCGAGCAGGGCGACGTGCCGGTGGCCGTCGACGTCGCTCAGCGCGGCCCGCATCGCCGCCGGCAGGCGCGGGGGCATGGGGGCCAGGAACCTCTGGTGCCTGGACGCCTCGGACATCCGGCGCAGCACGGTGAGCTGAGGCTCGATCTCTCCGCGCTCCAGGGGGCGCAGCTCGACCAGCCCGCCGTCGGGCAGCACGATGCAGGTCCCAGCGTGGACGGTGGTGTCCGCTGACGTGCTGACGTCAGGTCGACCGGCGTTGGCGAGACGCGTGCGACCGGCGTACCGCAGGTGCCAGGCGAGCATGAGCAACGTGCAGCCCAGGTTGAACAGGTGCAGGCACCAGATGGGTCCGACAGGCAGGCTGAAGACGTACAGCGAGTTGACCACGTTGCCGGTCGTCGCCAGCACGAGCTGGGTGCGGCTGTAGGAGTCGAGGTCGCGGGTGCGGCCCGCCTTGACCAGCATCGGCAGGTAGGAGCCGACGAAGATCGCGGTCGAGAACGCCCCGGCCAGGACGGCGGCGTCCGTCACGGCACCTCCCAGTAAACGAAGTCCTCGCTGACGTCGGCCAGGTAGGAGATCTGCTCGACCTCGACACCGTCGGGCACCAGGACGATGGAGCAGCCCTGGATGGCGGCACCGGGCTCGAGCGTGTCCGGGAGCGCCGGGCACAGGTCGAACGTCGGCACGCCGAGATCGATCACCGTGAGCGACGGCACGAGGTTGCCGTCTGCGTCGACGCCGCTGGGCTCGCGCAGGTCGACCGGCACGTCGCCGGCGTTGGTGAAGCGCACGTCGACGTAGAGCACGGACGTCGTGGCGGCGTCGACGTCCACGTCGAAGCCGCCATCGACGAGCTCGGCGACCTCGCCGGGTCGGACGCCGATGACGGAAACCGTGCCCGGACCCTGCTTGTCGCCCTGGACGAGCGAGTAGAAGGTGGTGTCGACCTCGTCGCCCATCGAGTGGGCTGTGGTGCCTTGCGCGGAAGCACACGCCGAAAGGGCGAGCGCGGCGAGGCCAAGGGCGATCTGGATGCGGACGGTGCGGGTGCTGTGGAAGTAGGTCATGCGGCGACGCTAGGGACGGCACGAGGGGTGTCGCATCGGGAGCAGCCCCTCATTTACAACCCGGCCGCACCCCTACGCGCGGCGTCGCATGAGGGATCGCAGCCCTAGGGGCCGCAGGAGCTGCAGGAGGCCCCTCAGACGAGACCGAGCTCGTCCGCCTGCATGACCACGGCCCTGCGGTTGGGGACGCCCAGCTTGGCCAGGATCGCCGAGACGTGCACCTCCGTCGTCTTCAGGGAGATGAAGAGCCGCGCGGCGATCTCGGCGTTGCTCCGACCGCGGGCCACCAGTCGCGCCACGTCCAGCTGCCGGTTGGTCAGCCCGGACGGGTTGGCCCGGGTGCTCGCCTGCGGCCGCTGCGGCACCTGGGCCAGCCCGTCCTCGCGCATGCGCCGCCGCAGCTTGTCGGCGACGGCGACAGCGCCCAGCCGGTCGAGCAGGCCGACCGCGCGGGAGCGGTCCTCCTCGCTCGCTCGAGTCAGCCCACGGCCAGCGCCTCGTGGTAGGTGCTGCCGGCGCGGTGCCACCACTCGGCGGCGTCTGCGTGCCGGCTCTCGAGACTGCTGCGGAACGGCTCGGGGAGGCCGATCGGTCAGCGACCTCGAAGGCGCAGCCCGAGACGGCGCAGCCAGACCGCGAGGTGGCCGGCCGGCCACCGGGTGTCCGGGCGCCGCCCAGCTCGGCGAACCGCGCATGGCGAGTTCGAGTCACCCGGGTGTCCTCGCTGACCCGTCATCCACATCGCCTCGGCCAGCAGGGTGCCGGCCGGCAGCAGCCGCATGGGCTCCTCGAGCCCTTGCGCGGTCGCCCACATGCGCTCGACGTGCGGCGCGACGACCTCGGTCTCCCCACGTCGCAACGCCGACGGCGGCGAGGACGAGGTCTGGGTGCAGGCAGCCCGGGAGCAGGTCCCCGGTCACCACGGACTCGCGCGTCCTCGACCGCCGCGTTCCAGCGGCCGAGGAGGAGGTGCAGCGTCGCGCGGGCCGCGAGCATCCAGAGCCGGGCGACGGGCAGGTCGCGAGCGGCGGCGTGAGCGAGGCCCGCGTCGACGACGCTCTGGAGGCCCCGGAGGTTGCCCTGCTCGACGTCGGCGAACGCGTCACGTCGAACGCCGCTCGATGCGAGCTCGTCCCAGCCCCGGTCACGGGCCGTGGCCCGCCAGCTCCAGCACCCGGGCCCGGGCGTCCTGGTCCCCGCCGAGGCTGTCGACCATCTCCCTGAACATCCGCCCGTGCCGTGACGTACTCGTCCATCCCGGCCTCGGTGGCGAGGGCGACGATCCGCTCGGCCCCGGCGACCGCGGCCTCGAGGTCGCTGCCGATCATCGCCAGGAAGGCCGCGTTGGCCTGGGTGCGCACCGAGGTGGCGGGTCGCCCGCCAGCCTCGGCGATCTCGAGGGCGCGCGCGGTGTACTGGTCGACGTAGCGTCGGCGGGCGCTGTGGTACTCGAGGACCGCCATCACCGAGTAGGCCTCGGCCACCAGGGACGGCTACGCCCGCCGTCCTCCGCGAGCGGGATGCTCGCGCGCGCGCGAGCCGATGGCCTCCGAGATCCGGCTGGTGAGGTACTGCTGCAGGCTCAGCTGGAGCAGCAGCACCCGCGCGCTCGATCGGCGGGTCGCCGTGCCGGGCAGGTGCTCGAGAGCGATCTCGAGGAACGCCGCGGCCTCCGCGTTGGAAGCGGTCGCCGTCGCCTCGGCAGCCGCCGCCTGGGCGTACGCCGTCGCTCGGCGCGAGTCCCGAGCCGCCACCGCATGGTGGGTCAGGACGGCCGGGTCGCCGATGTCGAGGCGCTCGAGAGCGTCCAGCAGTCGCAGGTGCAGACCGGTCGTGCCGCCGGGCGGGATGGTGCTCTCGACGGCCAGGCGCGCCAGCTCGTGACGGAAAACCAGACCGTGCTCGTCGCGCGCCAGCAGCGCCGTCTCGTCCAGCCGTCGCAGGGTCGGCAGGTCGACGTCGACCAGGGCAGCACCCGGTCGTCGAGCCGGTCGGGCGCGCAGGCGATCAGCTGCAGCACCTCGAGGTCGCCCAGGCCTCGACGTCCGCGACCCTGGCCAGCACCGCGTCCCTGCACCGAGGGCGGCAGTGGACGGTCCGGCTCCTTGGCGACCTGGGAGACGAAGAACGCGTTGCCGCCGGTGACGGCGTGCACCCGCGAGGGGTCCAGTCCGGTGCCGGCCACCGCGGCGGCGACCGCCACCGACGGACAGCGGCGCCAGCTGGACGGTCGTGAGCCCGTCGAGGCCGGCGAAGTCCCCGAGGAGCCCGCGGGCGGGGTGCCGCAGCCCGATCTCGTCGTCGCGGTAGGTGAGGACCATGACCAACGGCGCGGACTCGACGCGGCGGGCAAGGAACCGCAGCACCTCGGCGGACGCCTCGTCGACCCAGTGCAGGTCCTCGACGACGAAGACCGTGGGCTCGGCGCCCAGGGTGGCGTAGACGTGCTCACCGATGTCCGACAGCCGCGCGTCGGACCGCACCATCTCGTCGAGACCGGCGAGCCCCAGGTCGCGGAACGGGCCCGAGGGGCCGAGGCGTCCGCAGCGGCTCGCACTGACCGCGGAGCACGCGGAGACCGCGGGCCGTCTGCGAGCGCCGACGCGACGAGGGCGGACTTGCCCGCTCCGCTCTCGCCGCACAGCGCGATGCCCGTCCCGGTGCCGGAGGCCGCGCTCTCGAAGGCGAGCCGGAAGAGCGCGAGCTCCTGGTCTCTCTCGAGGAGCTCGTCGGCCTGGTGGTGCGGTCGGACCGAGGGGCCGGTGGTCATGATCGGCATGATGACAGCCGGAGCGCCCGCCAGCGCTCTCACGAGCCGTCCGCCGCGGCGAGCTCGTGCACGATCTCGGAGACCCGGTCCGCCGGGGCACCGGTGCGGCGCACGTGCTCGTGAACCGCGTCCAGGTCCTCCGCCTCGTGCACGCAGTACAGACGGCCCGCCGCGACCATCGAGCTCACCCATCGGTACGGGACACCCAACGACGCCGCGATGGTGCGGCAGCTGCTGGCGATCTCCGCCAGGTCGTCGGGTCCGAGGCGGCCGTCGCCCGGCAGCGTGCGTTCGATCAGGTAGCGCGGCATCGTCGACCTCCTTCGGTCCCGGACCGCGGCGGTCCGGTGCTGTGGCTCCACCTTGCGATGCCGTCGGCCCCCTGGGCATCCGGGGTGAACCCCTATCTAAGGGGGGTAGTGGGGGTACGCCGACCTCCTACCTAGGGGTGCGCCGGCCGACAGATGCGGGAGCCGCCCCGATGTGAGGACCCCCGCCGGAAGCCGAACCTGATGGACATCCGACCAGGACATCCATCAGGAGGAACCACCATGAGCTTCACCCCCATCGCCACGCACTCCCCTCGAGGAGCTGAAGGCCAAGCAGCACCAGATCTGGAACAACGGCGACTACGGCAAGATCGCGTGGATCACCGTCCCGCTCGCCGGCCGGCTCCTGTCCGCCGTCGCGCCGAAGCCCGGCAGCACCGTGCTGGACGTCGCCTGCGGCACCGGCCACGTGGCCATCGAGGCCGCCCGCGCGTTCTGCGACGTGACCGGGCATCGACTACGTCGCCGATCTTGTCGAGACCGCGCGCAACCGCGCCGCGGCCGAGGGCCTCGACCATCGCCTTCGAGGAGGCGGACGCCGAGGCCCTGCCCTTCGCGGACGCGTCGTTCGACTACGTCGTCTCCGCGATCGGCGTCATGTTCACCGCCGACCACGACCGGGCGGCCGCCGAGCTCGTCCGGGTCTGCAAGCCGGGCGGCACCATCGGCCTGGCCAACTGGACCGCCGAGGGCTTCATCGGCCGCGTCCTCAAGACCGTGGGCACGCACGTCGCGCCGCCGCCGGTCGCGCTGCCGCCGACCCGCTGGGGCAACGAGGACGTCGTCCGCGAGCTCCTGGGCGACGCCGTCACCGACGTCACGCTCCGAGACGCACGTCGTGACGCAGCGCTTCCTCTCCGAGGAGTCCTTCGCCGACTTCATGCTCACCTACTACGGGCCGACCTACACCGCCGCGCAGCGGCTGGACGACGAGGGCCGCGCCGCCTTCCGCGCCGACCTCGTCGCGCTCGCCCACGACACCAACCAGGCCACCGACGGCTCCTTCGTCAACGACTGGGAGTACCGCGTCCTCACCGCCGAGAGGAGGTCGTCATGAACCCACCTGTCCTCCGAGCTCGCCCGCGCACAGCTCGCCGAGGCGCACCGCCAGGCCGACGAGCTGCGCGCGGGCCGGCGCATCAGCGCCGAGCGCCGCCGGGCCCGCCGGGACCGCAAGGTCGCCGAGCGCCGCGCCACCGACCGCGCGCCTGCAGCTGCTCGCCCCGACCGCCGACTGGCGCTGACCACCGCTACCCCTCGACCGCCACCGCATCACCACGACACCAAGGAGAACCACCATGAAGAGCCAGCACCACCACCATCCGCCGCAGCCGCGTCCTGCTCCTCGTCGTCGTCACCATGCTCGTCGCGATGGCCTCCGACCAGCAGTGACGGTTGGAGGCCAGGCGCAGGCGTCACGAACCGGTCGCGAGCCCGGCCGCCTTCGCCGCCAGCGCCGTGATCGCGGCCCAGTCGCCCCGGCGTACGACGTCCGGCGGGGCCAGCCACGAGCCCCCGACGCAGCCCACGTTGGGCAGGCCGAGGTAGTCCGGGGCGGACGCCGGCGTGATGCCGCCGGTCGGACAGAAGCGCGCGGCGGGCACCGGTGCCGCGATGGCGCGGAGGTAGGCCGTGCCGCCCGACGCCTCGGCCGGGAAGAACTTGAGCTCGGTCAGGCCGTGCTCCAGGGCGGCCAGCACCTCCGAGACCGTGGAGGTGCCCGGGAGGAACGGCAGCCCGGTGTCGCCCATGGCCGACAGCAGCGTGGGCGTGGATCCCGGCGAGACCAGGAACCGGGCACCGGCGTCGAGGGACTCCTTGGCCTGACCCGGCGTGACCACGGTCCCGGCCCCGACGAGGATCTCGGGCACCTCGTCGCTGATCGCCCGGATGGCGTCCAGCGCCGCGGGGGTGCGCAGGGTCAGCTCGATGGCCGGCAGCCCACCCGCCACGAGGGCGCGAGCCACGGGCACGGCGTCCTCGCGGCGTTCGAGGACGACGACCGGCAGGACCGGGACGATGTCGAGGAGCGAACCGGGCCGCTCAGACCGACTGGACAAGGGCCACCTCCTGCGATTCCGCGTGGCCGGGATGCGGGAAGATGCTGGCGCCCTGGTCGGCCGGGCCGACGGTGGCGCGGAACGCCGCGAACAGCTCCCGGCCGGTGCCCACGAACTCCTCTCCGGACGGCGCTCGCCCGGTGGGCTCCCGTTCCTGGAGCACGTCGGTGGTGACGACGTCGAGGACGCCGCCATCCGCGTCGACGGTGATGATGTCGCCGTCGCGGACCCGCGCGAGCGGACCGCCGAGCGCGGCCTCGGGAGTCACGTGGATGGCCGCCGGCACCTTGCCGGAGGCACCGGACATGCGGCCGTCGGTCACGATCGCCACGCGGTGCCCGCGGTCCTGGAGGACCCCCAGTGCGGGGGTGAGCTTGTGCAGCTCCGGCATGCCGTTGGCGGCCGGGCCCTGGTATCGGAGGACCGCCACGAAGTCGCGGCCGTCGAGGCGGCCCTCCGAGAACGCCGCGAGGAAGTCGGCCTGGCCGTCGAAGACCAGCGCGGGCGCGGTCACGACCCGGTGCTCGGGCCGGACCGCCGACGTCTTCACCACGGACGTGCCGAGCGGGCCGGAGAGGACCTTGAGCCCGCCGTCAGGAGCGAACGGCGCGTCGGCCGGGCGCAGCACGTCGAGGTCGAGGCTCTGCTTGGGGCCCTCCTCCCAGGTGAGCGTCCCGCCGCGCAGCAGCGGCTCACGGGTGTACGTCGAGAGGCCGCGGCCCATCACGGTGGTCACGTCCTCGTGCAGCAGCCCCGCGCGGAGCAGGGTGTGCACCAGGAACGCGATGCCCCCTGCGGCGTGGAAGTGGTTCACGTCGGCCGGGCCGTTCGGATAGATCCGGCACAGGAGCGGCGCGGCGGCGGACAGGTCCGAGAGGTCCTGCCAGGTCAGCTGGATGCCGGCCGCACGCGCGATCGCCACGAGGTGGAGGGTGTGGTTGGTCGACCCGCCGCTGGCCAGCAGTGCGACACAGGCGTTGACGATCGCCTTCTCGTCGACCACCTGGGCGATCGGCGTCGGCTCGCCACCCTGGCGGGTGATCGCGACCGCCCGGGCCGCGGCCGCATCGGTCAGCGCATCTCGCAGCGGGGTGTCCGGGTTGACGAACGACGAGCCCGGCAGGTGCAGTCCGAGGACCTCCATGAGCAGCTGGTTTGAGTTCGCCGTGCCGTAGAAGGTGCACGTCCCGCGCGAGTGGTACGACGCCGTCTCGGCCTCCAGCAGCTCCTCGCGGCCGGCCTTCCCCTCGGCGTACAGCTGGCGGATCCGGGCCTTCTCGCCGTTCGGCAGCCCGGAGGCCATCGGCCCAGCTGGCACGAAGACGGTCGGCAGGTGCCCGAAGGACAGGGCTCCGATCAACAGGCCGGGCACGATCTTGTCGCAGACACCCAGCATCAGGGCACCGTCGAACATGTCGTGGGAGAGCGCGATGGCCGCGGACATCGCGATCACGTCGCGGCTGTAGAGCGAGAGCTCCATCCCGGCGCGACCCTGGGTGATCCCGTCGCACATGGCGGGGACGCCGCCGGCCACCTGCGCGATGCCGCCCGCCCGGATCGTGGCGCGCTTGAGCACCGGCGGGTAGTCCCCGAACGGCTGGTGCGCCGAGAGCATGTCGTTGTAGCTCGTGACGATCGCCAGGTTGGGCTTGGTCCGGCCGCGCAGCGCCTGCTTGTCCGGCGCGTCCGAGGCGGCGAGGCCGTGCGCGAGGTTGGCGCAGGCGAGCCGGCCCCGGGCCGGACCGGACTCGGCGGCGACCTGGGTGCGAGCCAGGTAGGCCGCCCGGGTCTGCCGGCTCCGCTGGGTGAGCCGCGCGGTGACGTCCGCGACGACGGGGTGGGGCTGGGTCACTGGTCGTCCTCCTGCCAGGTTCGGCCGTCGCGCTCGAGGAGCGTGGCGGCGGCGGTCGGCCCGCTGGTGCCGGCCGGGTAGCGCTTGGGGCGGCGGGGGGAGGACTCCCACCGCCGCAGGATCGGCTCGACCCACGCCCACGCCGCCTCGACCTCGTCGCGGCGCATGAACAGGGTCGGGTTGCCCTTGATCACGTCGAGGAGCAGCCGCTCGTAGGCGTCGGGCGAGACCGCGTCGAAGGCGGTCGCGTAGCTCAGGTCGAGCGAGACCGGGCGCAGCCGGATGCCGCCCGGCCCCGGCTCCTTGACGGTCATGTGCAGGTGCATGCCCTCGTCGGGCTGCACGCGGATGTGCAGGCGGTTCGACTCGGTGGCGCCTTCGCTGCCGGGGAACATCGCGTGCGGCGGCGCCTTGAAGACCACGACGATCTCCGAGGCGCGCCGGTCCATCCGCTTGCCGGTCCGCAGGTAGAACGGCACGCCGGCCCAGCGCCAGTTCTGCACCTCGACCCGGAGCGCCGCGAAGGTCTCCGTGCGGCTCGGGTGGCCGAGGTCCTCGGTGTACGACGTGACGACCTGGCCGTCGACGACGCCCTGCTCGTAGGCACCGCGCACGGTGTCGCGGTCGACGTCCTCGGGCGTCATCGGCCGGAGGGCCTGGAGCACCTTGAGCTTCTCGTCGCGGACGGTCTCGCGGCCGACGTAGGTCGGCGGCTCCATGGCCACCAGGCAGAGCAGCTGGAGGAGGTGGTTCTGGACCATGTCCCGCAGCGCACCCGCGTGGTCGTAGTAGCCGCCGCGGTCCGCGACGCCGAGGGTCTCGGCGGCGGTGATCTGGACGTGGTCGATCCAGCGCGAGTTCCACAGCGGCTCGAGGAAGGTGTTGGCGAACCGGGTCACCAGCAGGTTCTGGACGCTCTCCTTGCCGAGGTAGTGGTCGATGCGGAAGATCTGCGACTCGGCGAAGACCTGGCCGACGGCGTCGTTGACCCGGCGGGCCGACGCGAGGTCGGAGCCGAGCGGCTTCTCGAGGACCACCCGTGAGGTCGGCTCGACTATGCCGATCGCCTCGAGCTGCTGGCAGATCGGTCCGAAGAGCCGCGGGGTGACCGCGAGGTAGAACACCCGCACCCGGTCGGCCGGCTCTGCGCGCTGCGGTCCGTCCTTGAGCAGCTCGTGGAGCAGGTGCCACCCCTCGGCCGACTCGGCGTCGACCTCGACGTGGTGCAGCCGGTCCAGCAGCCGGGCCACCACCGACGGCTCCAGCTCGGCCGTCGGGACGTGGACGTCCAGGGCCTGGCGGACCACCGCGCGGTAGCCGTCGTCGTCGAGCTGGGACCGGGAGGCGCCGATCACCCGGGTGCCCGGAGCCAGGCTGCCGCGCCGCTCGCTCTGGTAGAGCGCGGGCAGGAGCTTGCGGAGCGCCAGGTCGCCGGTGCCGCCGACGACCGTCACGTCGCAGGGCGGCAGCGCGGTGGCCAGCTCGCTCGCGGGCAGGGTCATGGGCGCAACGGTAAGAACAAAAGACTGCTTTACGCAAGCACTACTTCGGTATTTGATGAACTAAACATGACAGCTTTAGGATCACCAGCGTGAACGAGTCCGCGGGTGAGGTGCTTGAACTGCTGCGCTCGGGACGTGCCGCCACCCGCTCCGACCTGCGGCGACTCACCGGGATGTCGCGCACGGCGGTGGTCGCCCGGGTGTCCGCCCTCGCCGAGGCCGGGCTGGTCGGGCTGGGTGAGGAGCTCGCCTCGACCGGCGGGCGGCCGCCGGGCAGCCTGGTCTTCAACGCAGGTGCCGGGATGGTGCTCGCCGTGGCCGTGGGGCGCTCGCGCTCGCAGGTGGCGGTGACCGACCTGGCAGGGGTCCAGCTCGGTGCGTCCTCACTCGACCACGAGGAGGGCGCCGGCCCCGACCTGGTGATGCCCGGTGTGGCCGACCAGCTGCGCCGGCTGCTCGACGATGTGGCGCCGGCCCGGGACCGGCCTGTCCTGGGCGTCGGGCTGAGCCTGCCCGGGACCATCGACCCGGTGCGCGGGGTGTGCGTGGACTCGCCGGTGATGGCGTCCTGGGAAGGAGCCGAGCTCGCGCCGTACCTCGCCGAGCTGACCTCCGGGCCCGTCTACGTCAGCAACGACGCCGACGTGCTGGCACGGTCGGAGCGGCTGGGCCAGGCGCGCTTCATGGACGACCTGCTGGTGCTCAAGGCCTCGACCGGGCTCGGCCTCGGCATCATCGCGGACGGCCACGTGGTCTCGGGCCACCTCGGCGGCGCCGGCGAGATCGGCCACACCAAGGTCGACGCCGCGGCCGGGCGGCCCTGCCGGTGCGGTGACCACGGCTGCCTCGAGACGTTGGCCGGCGGATGGGCGCTTGTCGCGGCGAGCCGCGAGGCCGGTCGGCCGGTGACCCACATCCGCGAGCTGGTGGCGCAGGCGACCTCGGGGGACCCCGAGGCCAAGGCGCTGCTCCGCGAGAGCGGACGCCAGCTGGGCGATGTGCTGGCGATCGCCATCAACCTCCTCAACCCTCAGGCGGTCGTGGTCGGTGGCGACATGGCGGCGGCGTTCGACGTCTACACGGCCGGCATCCGCGAGAGCGTCTACGCACGCTCCTCGGCCCTGGCCACTCGCGACCTCCAGTTCCTCCCCTCGACCTTCGGCGACCGGGCCGGCGTGGTCGGCTGCGCTGCGATGGCGCTCGACCACGTGCTCAGTCCCGCCGCCGTGGATGCCCGCCTGCTGGAGCGCTCGGCGGTCCCGGCGGAGTAGACGGCCATGACGAAGGCCCCGGGCACGTGCCCCGGGGCCTTCTTCCGCCTCGTCGGGGGGGCCGACGGGGCGGTGTGCATGGGACGCGCCGACCACCGGATTGGTTCGGGGCTCGGTCATGCCTGCGTCGCTGCGGGCAACCGCAAGGGCTCACCCGACCGGCGAACGTCCGTCCCGCGGGCCGAACGCCGCCAGGGCGTCTGCGTCGCTGTTGGCCGAGCGCACGTACTCGTCGGCCCACGACTGCCGGTCCGGGTACGCCGACCCGGCGACCACGGCGGCGACCGCGTCGTCGACGTCGATGGGCGTGTGCCGGAGCTCGACCTGCCCGTCGCGCAGCAGCGCCCACGAGCCGCCGGCGCGCCCGTACGGCATGCCGATGCTGCCGGAGTTCACGACCAGCCGCCGGTCGACCAGACGGGCAAATGGCATGTGCGTGTGGCCGCAGACGACGACCCGGTCGGCGTCGTCGAGGTCGGCGAGCACCTCGGCCCAGCGCGACATCCGGGTGTCGACGAGCACGACCTCGTCGTCGTCGCGCGGAGTGCCGTGGCAGAACACGACGGTGCCGAACCCGGCCACGTCGAGCCGGACCGGGTGCGGGAGGCGGTCGAGCAGCTCGACCTGGTCGGGCCTGAGCTGCCGGCCGGCCCAGTTGGACTCGGCGTACGCCGAGTCCCGGCCGCGCGCGACCTCGACCAGCTCCCGGTCGGCGTTGCCGCGGACCAGGAGGCACCGGTCGCCCAGCTCGACCAGCCGGTCGA
Organism: uncultured Actinomycetota bacterium; assembly: GCA_963798045.1. GTDB lineage: Bacteria > Actinomycetota > Actinomycetes > Propionibacteriales > Nocardioidaceae > Nocardioides. The sequence goes on along the minus strand of CAWCSB010000039.1, from coordinate 184,700 downwards.
GGACCTCGACGGGCATCGGGCCGGCAGCGTGGTCACCGGTCACGACGATCCGCTCTGCCGCGGCCACGTCGGGCTCGGCGAGCACGGCGTCGAGGACCGGCAGGACGCCGTGGATGTCGGACAGGACCGCGACCGTCGTCACCATGCCGCCAGTCTCTACTGGCCGGGGAGCGACGGCCGCGGAGCCGTCAGCGCCGGCGGGTGGTCGGCGGGTTGAACGTCTCGAGCGTGTAGGCGTCGAAGCGGCGGATCAGCTGCTTGAGCTTGGCCATGAGGGCCTCCAGTGGTGGGTTGCGTATGTGGCCTCCAATCCATGGTGCAAGCCCGATTGGATCGATCCAAGGAATTCGCGCATGAGCCCCGTCACTCCTGGAACGGGTCCGTGATCCGCTGTAGCTCGACGAGTGCCTCGCGCAGCTGACGGGTCCGCGCCGGCCCCAGGTGCCTCGTCCATGAGTCCTCGATCGCCCGCACCACGGGGAGGCTGAGCTCCACGAGCTCGCGCCCCTTCGATGTGATGGTGACCAGGCGGGCCCGTCCGTCGGACGGGTCGGGCACCCGGACGACGTACCCCGCCCCCTCCAGCTGGTCGAGGATCGAGCCCAGCGTCTGCTTGCTCAGCTGGGTGGCCTCGGCCAGCTCACCTGGTCGGGATCCATCCGGCGCGATGCGCTGGAAAACCCGGGCCTGCGCGATGGTCAGCTCGTGACCGTGGTCGCGGAGCTCGTCGAGCACCGCTGACTCCATCGCCCGGTAGGGGATGAAGAGGAGCAGCCCGAGGTTCAGCGGCTCGTCCGGCATGCAACAACACTGGCAGAAGTCCGAAAGTCGTACTAGATTAGTCCGAAGTTCGGACCAAAGGACTGGGCCATGAATGACGACTACTGGTCGGCGGTGGTGCAGCTGCGGCTTGCCGTCGCGGATCTGCTCGAGGACCTGACGCCGCCGGAGTGGGACCGGCCCTCACTCTGCGCGGGGTGGCGGGTGCGGGACGTCGCAGGTCACCTCTCGCTGGTGCCCACGATCACGACCTGGGACATGGTGCGCGCGGCACCGCGCGGCCGGTTCAACCCGCACCGCATCAACACGCTGCTGGCGCGGCAGTACGGCGACCGGCCGACCCATGCGATCGTTGCGCGGATCCGCGAGCACGCCGGCGAGCGTCGTACTGCGCGAGTCCTGGACGTGCGCGACTCTCTCTTCGACGTGGCCGTGCACAGCCAGGACATCGCGGTGCCGCTCGGGCGCACGATCGAGGTGCCGGTCACCTCGGCACGCCAAGGGCTGGACCGGGTGTGGGACATGGGCTGGCCGTTCCGCGCCCAGCAGCGGCTGGCCGGAGTGCACCTGCGGGCCACGGACACAGAGTGGGAGCGGGGCGAGGGTCCGCACGTCGAGGGCACCGCCCTGGCCCTGCTGCTCCTGCTCACTGGCCGCACCGAGACCGCGCTGCCGATGCTCACCGGGCCTGGCGTCACGTCGATCGCGAGGTGACGACGCCGGTCACCATCCACGCCTCGCCCCGTGCGCGCCGGGTGAGCACCACGAACCTGGCTCCCATGAAGACCGCGGCGAAGGCGACCCAGACCGCGACCAGCCCGCCGGTGAGGTATGCCGCGGCGAACGCCGCGGGCGTGTAGACCACCAGCACCGCGAGCCCGGCCCAGGCGAGGTAGCGGCCGTCGCCGGCACCGATCAGCACGCCGTCCAGGACGAAGACGACGCCCGCGATGGGCTGCCCGAGCGCCGCGACGACGAGCACCGGGACCAGGAGGTCGTGCACCTCCTGGTCGCTGCTGAACAGTAGACCGAGCAGGGGCGACGCGGCCGCGAGCAGCACCCCGCACACCACGCCGCCGACCACGCCCCACTGCACCATCCGCCGGGTCACCGCCCGGGTGCCGGCGACGTCGCCGGCACCGAGGTAGCGGCCGGTGATCGCCTGCGCCGCGATCGCTATCGCGTCGAGGACGAAGGCCAGGAAGGTCCACAGCGTGATGGCGACCTGGTGCGTCGCGAGCGCGACCGGCCGGTCCGGCCCGGAGGCGCCGACCGTGACGGCGACCGTGGTGACGAGCAGCGATGCGCGCAACGTGACCGTGCGGATCACCAGAGCCATCCCTGCCCGCGCCGCCGATCGGATGCCCGGGAGATCCGGGGCGAGGGAGGCACCGGACGCGCGGGCGCCGCGCACCACCACGTAGAGGAGCGCCGCTGCGCTGAACAGCTGCGCGAGCACCGTGCCGATCGCCGAGCCGGCGATGCCGAGCCCGTCGAACCCGCCGACGCCGTACACGAGCAGCAGGTTGAGCACGATGTTGACGCCGTTGCCGAGCACGGCCACCACCAACGGGGTCCGGGTGTCCTGCAGCCCGCGCAGGACCCCGGTCGTCGCGAGCATCACCAGCAGTGGAGTGGTGCCGAGCCACGCGATGCGGAGGTACGTCGTCGCGAAGCCCTCGACCGACGACCCCGCGCCGAACGCTCCCACCAGCGGCCCGGTGAAGGCGATGCCGAGGACGGTGACGACGACGCCGATCAGGACCGCCAGCCAGACCCCGTCGACGCCCTGCGCGAGGGCGCCCTTCTCGTCGCCGGCGCCGACGCGCCGAGCCACGCTGGCCGTGGTGCCGTAGGCCAGGAAGATGCACAGCCCCACCGCGGTCTGCAGCACGACTGCGGCGATGCCCTGCCCGGCCAGCTCCGGCGTCCCGAGGTGGCCCACGATCGCCGCGTCCGACAGGAGGAACACCGGCTCGGCCACCAGCGCCAGGAACGCCGGCACCGCGAGCCGCAGGATCTCGCGGTCGTGTGGGTGGGCCACCCTTCAAGCCTAGTGGATCGTAAGGACCAGTTGTCGACTCTGCACATGACATGAGACCGCTTGTTGGCACCTCTCGGGCCAGTCGGGAACCCTCCGAATTGACTATGTGCGCCGGGACCCCGCGCGCCAAGACTCCTTGGACGGAGTCCCCCACCGATGGAGCGCCACGTGGCCACGACAACGCGCAGTCCGATCGCCTGGCTCGACCGCCGTCTCGGCGAGCACAGGAACCGTCGACTGCTGGTCGGTGTCGCTGCCCTGCTGGCGTGCCTGGGCGCGGCCGCGACCCTGGGCCGGCTGGCCGAAGGCGGCCACGGCCTCACGATCCTCAAGGTGGAGCTGGCCGCGGACGGTCAGGACGTCTGGGACGGGTCGTCGTTCGGGCGGGCCCTGCTCTGGGACATCCCCTTCATCGCTGCCTACGTGTTGTGCGGAGTGGTGGCCGCTCGAGCCCTCATGCCGTTCTACCGAGTCCGGCTGCTGCGAACCAAGGGCCCCACCCTGGTGATGATTCTCGCCCTCGCGGCAGGCGGTCTCGACCTGGTCGAAGACCTCTTCCTCGCCATGGGCGCGGCTGGTGACTCCAGGACCGGTCCCGACGGCTTCTTCCTGGTGGCCGCCGTGTTCGCGATCTCCAAGTTCGTCGTGCTGGCGGCGGTGGTCGCCGTTCTCCTCACGGCGCTCGTGGCCGGGATCTTCGTGCGTGGCTGGCTGTTCAGCGCGATGTACGCGGAGGGTGAGGGCAAGAAGGACGACAACCTGGCGTCGGTCAAGGAAGTGGAGGCGAGCCAGAGGTTCGGCCCCAAGGTCGGCATCTGCCTCTCCGGCGGTGGCGTGCGGGCCGCCTCGCTGACCCTGGGTTGTCTACAGGAGCTGGAACGCGCGACGCCCGAGACACCGGACGGCACGCTGGGCTGGTCCAAGGACCAGGACAAGCGGGTGACCGCAGTGTCCGGTGGGGCCTACATGGCCGGAGCCTGGCAGCTCGGGCGCGCGTACGACCCGGACGCGTGGCGGGCCGGGGAGGACGGGACGGCGTCACCGGAAGAGAAGCACCTGCTGAGCAACTTGGGGTACCTCGCCTCGACCTGGTCGCGCGGTCACCGCGGTGAACTGGGCGCACCCACTCCGGAGGGCGAGGACAAGGAGGTCGTCGACCGACTGCGCAGTGGCGCCTCCGTGTGGGCCACGGTCTTCGTCGGGTTCATGGCGAACCTCCTGGTCATCGTCTCGGCTCTCTGCCTGCTCGTCGTGACGGCGACCGTCGTGCTGGACGCGCTCGTCGAGCTGACCGACGACTGCAACCTCAAGCGGGAGGTGGGCGTTCCGAGGAGCTGCGTCGTCGGTGAGCCGCGGTTCTGGCTGCCGCCGGTGTTCTGGGTCGCGCTCGGCGCGACCAGCGCGGCCCTCTGGGTGCTGGTGAGCAAGGTCAAGTGGTTGCGCCGCCGGGTGGGTGTGCTGAAGGCGTTCAGGGGCGCCACGCGCGGCACGCTGGCGCTCGGGCTGTCCCTGGCCGTGCTGCTGGTGGGTTTCCCCTACCTCATCCAGATCGTCTACCGGTGGGACTGGCAGTCGGCCCTGGGCATGGTCGGTGGGCTCGCCGGGACGCTCGGCTCGCTGGGCCGGATCCTGCTCAAACGCGCGGCCCCACTGGCCGCCAAGCTGGGAGGGGTGGCCTTCTTGCTCCTTCTGGTCCTCTTGTCCGGCTGGCTGGCGGTCCGGGTGCTCGAGATCGACGACCGCGCCGACAGCGTCCTGTTCTGGAGCCTGCTGGCGCTGCCCATCGTGATCATCGTGGCCGCCTGGCTGGTCGGTCCCGAGCTCTGGTCCCTCAACGCCTTCTACCGGGGCAAGCTCCGGATCGCGTACGCCGTGCGCCGGCTCGCGGACGGGAAGACCGCGGTGGCATACGTGAACGACGCGGACAAGACGGAGGTGATGAGCCCCCCACCGCCCGCCGGCGAGCCGGTCCCGCACGGTGACGTCAAGGCGGTGTCGGAGCCGCCGCTGCACGACCTCAAGGGCCACACTCCGTTGACCATCTGCGCGGCCGCGCATGTCACGACGCGAGGGGTTGCGGCCCACTACGGCATTCCGGCGATGAGCTTCACCTTCTCCCCGGACAGGATTCGCACCTTCGTCCCGATGGACGACGAGGGGCACTACCAGGAGATCTCGTGCAACACCGAGGACCTGCAGGCGAGCTACCCGGGCGCGGGGCGCCTCACGAGCAACCGGGTCACGACAATGTCCGCCGTGGCCCTCGCAGGAGCCGCCGTCTCTCCAGCGATGGGCAGGTTCCGGATCGGTCCGACCAGCGCTCTGATCACCTTTGGCAACGTGCGCCTCGGAGCCTGGCTCCCGAACCCGCGCTACGTGCGTGCCGGGGCCGGCACGGATCCGAGCAAGCACGACCGGTTCCCCAAGGTCAGGCTGGGCTACCTGGTCAAGGAGTTCCTGGGGATCCACGACCCGTCGGACCCCTACGTCTACGTCAGTGACGGCGGCCACTGGGAGAACACCGGCCTCGTGGAGCTGCTCCGGGGTCGCACACCCAAGGACAGCATCCCCCGCGAGGTGATCGCCGTGGACGCCGACCCGGGCAGTCCCGCGTCGGTCCACCAGCTGTCGAGTGCGATCGACCTCGCCCGGCTGGAGTGCGGCGTCCACGTCTTCATCGACCTGGACCCACTGCGCGGCTACCCGGAGGCGCCGGGCGGACCAGTGTTCGCGCAACGGTCGGTCGCGCTCGGCGTGATGCGGCGCGGCACGGACTGGGGTCTCCTGTGGCACTGCAAGCCCGTGCTCAGCAAGGACTCGCCCACCCCGCTGCTGGCGCACCGAGAGATCGATCCGGAGTTCCCGCACACCTCGACCGTCGACCAGTTCTTCGACACGTCGACCTATACGGCCTACCGAGACCTGGGGCGGTACAACGCGCGTGAGCTCAAGCTGGGCCGCAAGAGGCTGGGGGAGGAACTGGCAAAGCTGAACCCGAACAGCCCCACGCTGCCGCCGGTCCCGCCGCCGACTGAGGCGGGTTCGTGGGCTGTTCGCGACTTCGTGCGCATCGCACGGGATCTGCCGGACGAGCTCGGCGACCTGATCAAGGGAGCGCAGGCAGCCCTGCCCACTCCGCCGTAGGACCCGGGGGCTGAGGTCACGCAGGGACCATCGTCCCGGTCAGGTCACCGGACGAGGAGCAGCACGATGCCGACCAGGCCAGGGATGAACCCCAGGGCGAGCCAGGGCGAGGCAATCTGCTTCTGGTGGATCAGGCGGCCGACTCCTGCGGCGACCACCCCGAACAGGCCGCCGATGACGCACAGGCCGAACCGGGAGACGGTGGCATCCTCGTCGACGAACCAGGCGCCGATCACCAGCCCGACCGAGAGGTGAAGGATCGTCACCACCGCCAGCGCCGACACCACCCAGCGCTGCACCTGGGTGAACGCGCGGTCGTTGACCTGCCGCACCGGGTTCGCGGGGTCCATGAGGTGCCGAGGGCGTCGGACGGGGATCGGGTCGGTCACGCTTCCATCGTCCTCCTCCGTCGCCGGGTAGCCCCATTCCCGTCTACGTGAGTTCGGTCATGAACGCCCCCAGAGTCCCGGCTGGGTGCCAGTGCGACACTCGGGCGCATGACCAATCGGGGACCCGAGGGCGACCAGGCCCTCCTCGCCGAGCCGATGCGCTCGCGCTGGAGCCCGAGCGTCTTCGACGACAGCCACGTCCTCACCGCCGACCAGCTTCGGCTGCTCCTGCTCGCTGCGCAGTGGGCGCCCAGCTGTGGCAATGCCCAGCCGGCTGCGTTCATCGTCGCCGAGCGGGGCAGCGCCAGCCACCGGGTCCTGGTCCGGCACCTGTCGCGCGGCAACTCCGGCTGGGTGCCGCGCGCGTCGGCGGTCCTGGTCGTCGCCGCGCAGCTGGCGCCCGATGACGACGGCGAGGGCGGCTACAAGCCCTTCCACGCGGAGTACGACGCGGGTCAGGCGGCCGCGCACGTCACCCTCCAGGCACACGCGATGGGGCTGTTCGCCCATCAGTTCGCCGGCTTCGACAAGGCGGCCGTCGCCGACGAGCTCGGCGTCCCGGCCTACTACAAGCTGATGGCCGGGATCGCGATCGGCGTCCCCGGCGACCCCGAGGACGTGCCCGAGAAGGACCGTGAACGCGAGCACCGCGCCCGTCGCCGGCGCCCGCTCCACAAGGTCGCCCACGGTCCTCGGTGGGGCGCCCCCTGGGTGGGACAGCCCGAGTGACCGGCCGGCTCAAGAACGTCCTGCTCGTCGGGCTGGTCGTGGTGATGGTCAACCTGCCGTTCGTGCACGGCCGGTGGCAGCAGCACCGCATCGACAGCGACGGCGTCGACGTCGCCGCCACTGTCACGGACCACGACGAGGACGACGGCCAGCACCACGTCACCTTCGAGGTCGCCGAGACCGACGACCAGCCGGGCTTCGTCGGCACCGTGGGCGTCGACGAGGCGACGTACGACGACGCGGTGGTCACCGAGCAGGTGCGGGTGCAGGTGCTCCCGGGCTCGTCGACCGTCTGGCGGGTCGAGGGCCAGACCCGCAACGACATCGGGCTGGTCATCACCGTGGTCGCCGATGTCTTCCTGCTCGTCCTGGTGCTGCTGCTCCTGCGGTTCGGCTCCCGCCTGCGCCAGGACATGGTGCTCGTCGCCACCGAGGACCTCGAGCGCTGTCCGCCGGGCTCGGTGCTGGACCAGGTCGACGGGCTGCGTTTCGTCGTGTGCGGCGAGGTCGAGGCGATCGAGGACGGCGAGGTGGTCCTCGACCTCGGGGACCGCCGCGTCCGCGTGGTCCTCGACGGCCACCACAACCCGGCGGGCTACCAGCAACCGGTCCGGGCAACTGGGACGATGCGCGGTTGAGAGGGCCGACAACCGTCTAACCTTCAGCCTCGTGAGCAACCGCCGTTTCCTCGCCGTGCCCGCGCTCATCGCCGGCGTGCTGGTGGCGCAGGCCGGGCTGGCCGCGCCGGCGTCCGCCGCGGGACCTCGCTACGCCTCACCGACCGGCACGAGCGCCCAGAACTGCCTGACCCAGGCGACGGCCTGCAACCTGGACAAGGCGGTCAACCAGGCCGTCGCCGGCGACGAGGTGTTCGTCATCCCCGGCACCTACAACCTGGGTGCCACCGGGCTCACGAACAGCCAGGCCAACGTGAACGTGCACGGCTACGCCGGGCTGCCGCGACCGGTGATCAACTCGTCGGCCAGCATCGGTCTCGAGCTCAAGGGCAGCGGCGCCAAGGTCGCCGACCTCACCATCATCCACACCGGCAGTCTCTTCGGACTGAACGTCTTCGCCACCGGCATCCAGGTGCAGCGGGTCGAGGTGCACTCCTCCGCACCTGTCACGTGCGGTCTCGGGTACGCCGGCCTGGCCCGCGACTTCACGTGCGCCAACACCGCGGCCGGCGGGATCGCGGTCGACGACTCCTGGAACAGCGGCGCCGGCGTGCTCACCCTTCGCAACCTGACCGCGATAGCGACCGGCGCCGGCTCCTACGGGATCCGCGCCGACTCGACAGGCAACACCACCAACCTCGACATCAATGCCAGGAACGTCATCGCCTACGGCACCAAGGCCGACGTCCGCTCGGTGGAGGTCGGCACCGACAGCGAGAGCGACGTCGTCCTCTCGAACTCGAACTACGACACGATCGAGGAGGGCGGCGGCGGCAACGTCACCGACGTGGGCTCCACGAGCACCAACCAGACGGCGCTGCCGATCTTCTCGGACACCGGCAGCTACCACCAGGCCATCGGCTCCCCGACCATCGACAAGGGGGCGACCGACGGCAGCGTCGGCACCACCGACATCGACGCGGGCGCGCGCAAGGTGGGCACCGCCACCGACATCGGCGCCGACGAGTTCGTCCCGGACATCACGCCTCCCGATGTCACCTTCGACCGCACGCCCAAGCACAAGACGCGCAAGCACAAGGCGGTCTTCACCTTCCATGCCTCGGAGGCGGTCTACTTCTTCTGCGTCGTCGACAAGAAGAGGATGAAGCCGTGCACCTCGCCGATGAAGCTGAAGTTCAAGAAGCGCGGCAAGCACACGGTGACGGTGAGCGCGATCGACGCCGCCGGCAACCCCGACCCGACTCCCGCGACGTACAAGTGGAAGATCAAGAAGAAGCGGCGCGGCCACCACTGACCGGCATGGGTACCGGCGACGCGTGACGTCGTTCTCCGCCAGCACCCGTGCCGAGGCAGTGGTCCTCGCACCGCAGCAGGAGGTCTGGGACGCCCTCGTCGACCCCGAGCTGATGGCTCGGTTCACGCCGTTCCTGGAGAGCATCACGGCGGAGGGTGACCACTGGCGCTGGCAGCTGTCCGGGCTCTCCGTGCTGGGCGCGAAGGTGGCGCCGGCGTTCACCGAGCGGATGGTGTTCACCGAACCGGACCGCATCGAGTTCACGCACGACCCTCCGACGGGTACGACGGAACAGGCAGGCGTGGTGGGCTGGTACGCCCTCACTCCCACCAGTCATGACAGCGGTGCGGCGACCGAGCTGGTCACCGAGCTCGAGATCACCCTCGACCTGCCACTGCCGAAGGCCGCGGGCCGAGCGGTGCGGGCCGCCATGCGCAAGGTGATCGACCGGATGGGAGACCGGTTCTCGGAGAACCTGCTGGACCACCTCGGCGCCGACGAGCGGTCCGGCTGACCAGCGACCACAACGACCGGTTACTTGCTCGTAGCCGCCGCGGGCGTGAGGCTGAGCCCGTGTCCGCCACCGCGTCGTCGTACTCGATCACCATGCGCCTGCACACGGCGCCCGACCACGGGATCGTCGGGGCGGTGGCGACAGCGATCTCCGCGGCCGGCGGCGTGGTCACCGCGATCGACGTGGTCGACTCGACCCGGGACCGGCTCGTCCTCGACGTCACCTGCTCGGCCAGCGACGAGGACCACTCCCACAAGCTCGTGGCGGCCGTCGACGTCATCGACGGTGTGGAGGTCTACAAGGTCAGCGACCGGACCTTCCTGCTCCACATCGGTGGCAAGATCGAGGTCCAGTCCAAGGTCCCGCTGCGCAACCGCGACGACCTGTCGATGGCCTACACCCCCGGCGTCGGGCGAGTCAGCATGGCGCTCGCGAACAACCCCGACGACGTGTCGCGACTGACGATCAAGGGCAACAGCGTCGCCGTGGTCACCGACGGCTCGGCGGTGCTCGGCCTCGGCAACATCGGGCCGGGCGCGGCGCTGCCGGTGATGGAGGGCAAGGCGGCGCTGTTCAAGCGGTTCGCCAACATCGACGCGTGGCCGATCTGCCTGGCCAGTCAGGACACCGACGAGATCGTCCGGGCCGTCGAGATGATCGCGCCCGGGTTCGGGGGGATCAACCTGGAGGACATCGCCGCGCCGCGCTGCTTCGAGATCGAAGCCCGGCTCCGCAAGAGCCTCGACATCCCGGTCTTCCACGACGACCAGCACGGCACCGCGATCGTCGTCCTCGCCGCGCTCACCAACGCACTGCGGGTGGTCGAGAAGTCGTTGACGGAGTGCCGGGTCGTCCTGTCGGGGGCCGGCGCGGCCGGTACGGCGATCGTCACCCTGCTCATCGCCGCGGGCGTGACCGACGTCGTGGTCGTGGACCGTGAGGGCGCCCTGTGCACCGGCGACGAGTCGCTGTCGCCCGCGCACACCGAGCTCGCGGCATCCACCAACCCGCGTGCAGTCCGCGGCAGCCTGCAGGAGTGCCTGGTCGGCGCCGACGTGTTCATCGGAGTCAGCGCGCCCGGCATCCTCAAGCCCGAGTGGATCGCCGAGATGGCCGAGCAGCCGGTCGTGTTCGCGCTGGCCAACCCCGACCCCGAGGTGGACCCCGCCGAGGCCGAGAAGTACGCCGCGGTCGTCGCCTCGGGCCGGTCGGACTACCCGAACCAGATCAACAACGTGCTGGCCTTCCCGGGTGTCTTCCGTGGGCTGCTGGACGCGCGCGCCCGCGACATCACCATCGACATGCTGCTCCGCGCGGCCGACGCGATCGCGCACGTCGTCCGTGACGAGGAGCTCAACCCGAACTTCATCATCCCGACGGTCTTCAACTCGGAGGTCCCGAAGGCGGTCGCCGCGGCCATCCGCGGGGCCGACGCGACCGGTTGATGCGCCGCGACCTGACGTCGGTCGCGGTCGCGGCCGTCCTGCTGCTCGCCGGGTGCGGGAACGACGATCCGGCAGCGTCACCTTCTCCCTCGAGCAGCACGCCGAGCAGCACTCCCGGCAGCACGCCGAGCCGCACGCCGAGCCCCTCGCCATCGACGCCGGAGCCGGCGTCGCCGCCTCCGCCCACGACGTCCTCGCCCGCGCCCTCACCCGCCCAGCCGAAGCCCCCGCGCCGGCGCGACGTACTGGCCATCTCCGTCGACGGGCTCAACACCCGGGCCCTGGACGGGCTGGGACCGGACAGCGCCTTCGGGCGGCTGTTCACCGAGGGCGCCGCGACCCTCAACGCGCGCACCGAGGTCGAGCTGACCGTGACGCTGCCCAACCACACCGGCATGCTCACCGGCCGCCGGATCGACGCCGACGCGGGCGGTCACGGGGTCACGTGGAACGACGAGGTCGCGGGTCGCACCGTGCCCGGCCCGGACGGAGACGGGGTCGAGTCGGTCTTCGACGTCGTCCACGACGCGGGCGGCACGACGGCGCTGTTCGCGGGCAAGGAGAAGTTCGCAACCTTCGACCGGTCGTGGCCCGAGGCGATCGACGAGTTCGAGGTCGACGCCGACGCCGACGCACTGGTGGACGAGGCCATCTCCGACCTCACGACCGAGAAGCGGCGGTTCACGTTCCTGCACCTCGCGCTGCCGGACGTCGCCGGCCACGCGTCGGGCTGGATGTCGTCGGCGTACCTCGACGCCGTTGCCGAGACCGACCAGCTGCTCGGCGAGCTTCTCGACACGGTTGCCGCGACGCCCCGGCTGTCGAAGCGCCTCGTCGTCGTGCTGACCTCGGACCACGGCGGCCTGCCCGGAGAGAAGAGCCACGACGACGCCGGCGACGTGGAGGACTACCGGATCCCGTTCGTGGTCTGGGGCCGCGGGATCCGGTCCGCCGACCTCTACGACCTCAACCCCGACTACGCCGAGCCCGGCACCGACCAGCCGGCGTACGGCGGGCCGCAGCCGGTGCGCAACGGTGACCTGGCGAACCTCGCCACCGAGCTGCTCGGCCTCGGGCCGGTGCCGGGCAGTGAGCTCGACGCCGGCCAGGACCTGGACTGGCGCTAGGACCTAGCCGTTCCTGATGCCGCGGACCTGCTCCGGGGGGCGCTGCCTGACGAGCTCGTCCCAGGCACGCGTGGCGGCCTGCGGGCTGGCGGCGTAGACCGAGACGACGTAGGGGAACTGTTCGTACATGCCGGTGATCCGCGCCGGCCGGCTCACGCCGTCCTTGAAGATGCAGCGGCCGCCGTGCGCGCCGGGGATCTCGTGCCTGTGCGCCTCGCCGACCCGGGCGAGCAGCCAGCGCTCGACCTGAGCGGGGTCCTTCACCTGGTCGTAGGTGACGGTGACCGGCTTGCCGAGCGCCTGCTGGAAGCACTCGTAGGACTCGACCACGGGGTAGCTGTCCTCGTTGGGGCGGGCCCGGTGGCACAGGGCACGGTCGTCGGCGAACGACGGGAACACCCACTCGAGGCCACGCGCGCCGGCGGGCAGCCCGCACAGCTTGAGCTTGGCGATCTCGCGGCCGTCCCAGCAGGTGCCACCGGTGGGTGACTCCGGCGCGGCCGGGTCGGCCGGCGGGGCGCCCTCGAGCTGCGCCGTGGGCTCTCCGGTCGGTGAGGTGCTCGCCGAGGGGCTCCCGGAGCCGGCGGCGGGCTTGTCGTCATCGCCCAGGCCGCGGCCGTAGTGGACCAGCCCGCCGATGAGCACGGTGAACAGCACAGCCAGCACCAGCGCGTCGCGCCAGCGGGGACGTGCGCCCACCTCGGACATGCCCCAGCACCCCCAGCATTTCTACGAGTCGAAGCGCCCCACGCGCTTCTCGTCCATTGTGGCTTACCGCGCCTACTCTCCGCGGTCAGGGAGTGCCGGGTGTCTGCCACGGGTCCGGGAACGGCGCTCACGGCACGATGGGAGCGGCTGGCCTAGACCTGGATCTCCTGCGGGCCGCGCGGCGCCGAGGATCTCTGCCAAACGCCCGCCCGGCGCGGAGTTCTTTGACAAGGTGGCCCGACGTTGTCAGGAAGGCGATGCCGTGACGAAGATCGTCGCCCCGATCCTCTGGGTTGCGTTGGTCGCGACCCTGACCGGCTGCGGCCTGGGAGGTCGTCCCTCGGAGGACGAGCTCGCCGACGCGCTCCGGGACCCGACCAACTTCGTCAGCGTGGCCGGCCTCACGACCGACGAGGCGACCATCGACTGCCTGGCCGAGGCAATCCACGACTCGGACGTGTCCGACGACAGTCTCCAGGCCATCGTCGACAACGACCGGACCTACGGCGGCAACCCCGACGACGCGGACGCGGTGGCGGGGCTCCAGGCGGCCATGGCAACCTGCCTGGTCGGCTGATCAGCCGTCGAGCTCCTCGACCGCGCAGAGCGCGGCTCCGATGACGCCCGCCTTGTTGAGCAGCGTCGCGGGCACGATCTCGGTGTCGATCTCGAGCAGGGGCAGGAACTCGTCGGACTGCTTGCTGATCCCGCCACCGACGACGAACAGGTCGGGGGAGAAGAGCATCTCGAGGGTCCGGTAGTACGTCGTCAGCCGCTCGGCCCACTGCTCCATCGAGAGCTCGTCGCGCTCCCGGGCGCTGTTGGCGGCCCGGGACTCCGCGTCGTGGCCGTCGATCTCGAGGTGGCCGAGCTCGGAGTTGGGGACCAGGACGCCGTGATGGACGAGCGCGGAGCCGATGCCGGTCCCGAGCGTGGTGAGGATGACCAGGCCCTGCTGGCCCTTCGCGGCGCCGTACCGCGCCTCGGCGAGGCCGGCCGCGTCCGCGTCGTTGACGACGTGCACGTCGCGACCGGTCGCCTCGGTGAACAGCTTGTCGGCATCAGTGCCGATCCAGGCCTCGTCGATGTTTGCGGCCGAGTGGACGACGCCGTGGCGCACCACACCCGGGACCGTGACGCCGACCGGACCCCGGGAGTCGGGGAAGTGGGCGAGCAGCTCGACGAACACCTCGGCCACGGCCTCGGGTGTTGACGGCGCGGGCGTCTTGATCCGCTCGCGCTCCGCCGCGAACTCGCCCTTCTCCAGGTCGACCGGCGCGCCCTTGATGCCGGTGCCGCCGAAATCGATGCCGAACGGAAGCTCCTTCATCGCTCCAACCTATTGCTCTGTCAGTCAAGAAATCGTTCGCGGGCCCGGCCGGCCGGGGTCAGACTCGGCCCGTGCCGACCCAGCTGACCACTGCCCGTCATGTTGACGGACTCCACGAGGCGGTGACCGCGTTCGTGGCGTACGCCGGACGGGCCGGCCTCGAGGCACCGGTACCCACCTGCCCGGACTGGACGGTGCTCGACCTGGTCGCGCACCAGGGGATGGTGCATCGCTGGGCCGGAGCCCTGGTGTGCGGCGAGCGGCCGTCCGACGAGGAGGTCGAGGGCTATGAGGAGACCGGCAGGACGGTCGCGGATCCGCTGTCCTGGCTGAGTGACGGCGCGGCCGAGCTGGCCCGGTCGATCACCGCGGCTCCTGAGGACGCGGCGGCCCTGGTCTTCCTGAACGACGCGCCCCCGGGCCGTGGCTTCTGGGCCCGCCGGCAGTGTCACGAGACCACGATCCACGCGGTCGACGCGCTGGCCGCGTCCCTGGGCCGGGCCCCGCGGCCCGGCGAGGTCTGGGTCGACCCCGTGCTGGCCGGCGACGGGATCGACGAGCTGCTGGGCGGGTTCCTCACCCGCCCCCGGTCACGGCTCCGCTGCGACGAGGACGCGCTGCTCGTCGTACGACCGGACGACCTGGGGGACTGGTGGGAGGTCGCCATGGGCCCGCGGCCGGCCGTCACCACCCGGCGTACGACGGGCGACGAGCCGCCGGACGACGCCGACTGGGAGCTGACCGGCGGCGCCGTCGAGCTCTACCTGCGGCTCTGGAACCGCACCGATGCTCCGGAGGAGTGGGGCCGGCTGACCGCCGTCACCTGGTCCTGACCGGACCTGACTCGACCTCGCTGCTGTCTCCTGCGCGGCTGCCACCGGTGTCTGGCGGGGGAGCGACAGTTGTGCCAGCGTGGGCGGCGCCCGATGACGGACCAGCCTTCCGACTGTGGCCGGGACATCGCGGCCGGACGAGAGCGGGCTGAAGATGGCTACCTACATCGCGATCCACGAGGTGGACGACGTCGACCACTGGGCGAGCTCCCCGAAGCGCTCCGAGGTCTTCGGGAAGATCGGGGTCTCGCACCGGATCTTCCGGGCGGACGACGGGTCCAACCAGGTCGCGGTGATCCTGGAGGTGCCGGACATGGCCGCCCTCCAGGAGGTCCTGGGCTCCGAGGAGGGCGCCGAGGCCATGCGGCACGACGGGGTCCGTCCCGAGACCTTGAGGCTCCTCGCCGAGGGCTGACGCCGACGCGATCGCCGGTGGCGGCTGGTCGCGGGAAATGTGTTGGGCCTCTCGGCCGCTCAAATGTGAACCTGTCGGGGGTGCGCAGCCTCGTCCACCGATGAGTCCGGACCCCGTGTCCGGTCTGAACAGAGCGCGCCAACTGGCCAGTTCGGCCTGCCCGCCCACCCCCATCCCCGCCAGGAGAGCCGATGATCGAGGCACGAGGACTCGTGCAGACCTTTCACACCGGACAGGGCAAGAACAAGAAGGAGGTCCACGCCGTCAAGGGCGTCGACCTGGACGTGGCCGAGGGCGAGGTCGTCGGATTCCTCGGCCCCAACGGTGCCGGCAAGACCACCACGCTGCGGATGCTGGTGACCCTGCTCAGGCCGACCGCCGGGACCGCGCGGGTCGCGGGGTACGACGTCGCGACCGAGCCGGTCCAGGTCCGCCGCAGCATCGGCTACTGCTCGCAGGTCGGCTCGACGTTCTCCGGCGCCTACGCCGGCGACGAGGTCGTCGACCACGGGATGCTCTACGGGATGTCCCGCAAGGACGCCGTGGCCAAGGGCCACGAGCTGTTCGAGAAGTTCCAGCTCGACGGGCTCTGGAAGCGGATGAACAAGCACATGTCCGGGGGCCAGAAGCGCCGGCTCGACATCGTGATGGGACTGATCCACTCGCCGACGCTCATGTTCCTCGACGAGCCGACCACCGGGCTCGACCCGCAGGCCCGCGCGAACCTCTGGGAGCACATCGCGGGGCTGCGCACCAACGAGGGTGCGACCGTCTTCCTGACCACGCACTACCTGGACGAGGCCGACGCGCTGGCGGACCGGATCGTCATCATCGACCGCGGTGAGATCGTCGCCAGCGACACGTCCGACAACCTCAAGGCCAATATCTCCGGTGACCTGGTGTCCCTCGAGATCGGCAGTGAGGACCAGGTCTCGGTGGCGCGCGACAAGCTGGCCACCATCAGCGACGACGTCGAGGTCGACGGCCGGCACGTCTCCGGCCGAGTCGCGCGGGCCGGCAAGGCGGTCCCTGGCCTGCTCCGCGACCTCGAGGCCTCCGGCGTCGGCCTGGAGGGCATCGAGGTCATCCGGCCCAGTCTCGACGACGTCTTCCTCACCCTCACCGGCCGCTCGCTCCGCGACGCCGACGAGGCAGCCAACCCCGAGTCCGCCGGCCCCGAAGGAGAAGAGCAGTGACGACCTACCTGCGCGAATGCTCGGTGGTCTTCCGCCGGCAGATCCGGATGAACCTGCGCAACCCCGCCTGGGTGCTGATCGGCATCATGCAGCCCGTTCTCTACCTGCTGCTGTTCGGCCCGCTGCTCGAGCCGCTGGTGGCCCAGTTCGACACAGGGACCGACAACGCCTACACGTTCCTGGTGCCCGGGCTGCTGGTGCAGCTGGGCATGTTCGGCGCCTTCTTCGCCGGCTTCTCCCTGATCGGCGAGTGGCGGGAGGGCGTGATCGAGGCGGAGCGGGTGACCCCGGCGGCGCGCTCGGCGCTGCTGGTCGGCCGACTCTGGCGCGACATCCTCCAGCTGCTGGTGCAGGCACTGATCCTGGTCGCCCTGGCCTACGTGATGGGCATGCGTGGGTCCATCGGCGGCGTCGTCCTCGGGATCGTCATCACGCTGCTCGTCGGAGGTGCCTGCGCCGCGGCCTCCAACGCGCTGGCGATGGCGACCAAGAGCGAGGACGTGATGGCGCCGGTCATCAACGTCGTGATGATGCCGATCCTGCTGCTCAGCGGGATCCTGCTGCCGATGACGCTCGGCGCCGGCTGGCTGCAGCGCATCTCCGACTTCATGCCGTTCCGCTACATCGTCGACGCCGCGCGCGACGCCTTCACCGGCGACGTCGGCAGCAGCGAGGTCATGTGGGGGACCGGCTGGGCGGTGCTGATCTTCGCGCTCGCGATGTGGTGGGGCGCCTCGGTGTTCCGCAAGGAGAACGCCTGAGGCAGTGGCTCAGACCGAGCGCGGATACAAGACCCGGGCGGAGATCCAGGCGATGTCCTCGGCCGTGCGGGCGGGCGAGGCCGAGGGCTGCATGACGTGGCTGAGCACGACCCGCACCACCATGTCGATGGCCGCGTCGAGCTCCTCGGCACTCAGCTCGATGTCGTACGGCGCCACCCTGTCGACCAGCACCGCCTTCGACGTCGACAGCAGCGCGCCGGCGTGGGTGGTCAGCAGCGGCAACAGCTCGGTGTCGGCGCCGTGGGTGGCCGAGACGATCGCCTTCAGCAGCAGGTTGTCCTGGGAGGCCTCGAGCACGGCGCACGATGCGTCGCGGATCGCGCCGACCAGGTCGGTCGGGTGCGCGTCGAAGGCCACTGTCACCAGGCCGAGGAAGCGCTCCAGCTCGCGCAGGATCATCGCCTCGGCGAGCAGCGGCTTGGAGCCCACCTCGTTGTAGACGGTCTGCCGGCTGACGCCGACCACGTCAGCGAGCCGGGCCATGGTGACCTGGGCCCATCCGACCTCGGTGGTCAGGGTCACCGCTGCGTCGATGACGCGCTCGCGCATCGTCAGCGGTCGCGTGGTCACGGTCATGAGGCTATGTCGCGGGGTCAGCGGGCCGGCTCCCGGTCCAGGGGGACGAAGTCGACCTTGTCGCGGACGCCGCAGTCGGGGCAGACCCAGCTGTCGGGCACGTCCTTCCAGGCGGTGCCGGCCGCGAAGCCCTCGTGCTCGTCGCCGGCCTCGACCTCGTACGTGTAGCCGCAGCCGGGGCACTGCGCCGCCAGCACCTCGACCTGCGCCGCCTGCGCGGCCGACAGCTCGTCGGTCGACACCAGCTCCCCGTGCGAGGGCGGCGGGTACGCCGCGAGGATCCGGTCGCGCTTGCGGGGCGAGATGTTCGCCAGGCTCAGGTCGCCGTCGAAGTGGTGGAGGACGCGCGGGTCCATCACCCGCCGCCAGACCGCGGGCACGATCGAGAGGACGATCATCCCGGCGTACCCGGTGGGCAGCACCGGAGACTCCTCGTAGTCACGCAGGGACTGGTAGCGCCGGGTCGGGTTGGCGTGGTGGTCGCTGTGGCGCTGCAGGTGGTAGAGCAGCACGTTGGTGGCGATGTTGTTGGAGTTCCACGAGTGCGAGGGGTCGACCCGCTCGTAGCGCTGCCGCTCGCCGACGCCGACCTTCTGGCGCAGCATGCCGTAGTGCTCCATGTAGTTGACGACCTCGAGCAGCGAGAAGCCGACCACGGCCTGGATGACGAGGTAGGGCACGATCTCGAGGCCGAGCCAAGCGACGAGCGCACCCCAGAGCACCAGCGACATCAGCCAGGCGTTGAGCACGTCGTTGCCGATGCGGAACGGGTGCTGCTTCTTGCGGGCGTAGCGGCGCTTCTCGATGCGCCACGCGCTCTTGACGGAGCCGAGGACCGTGCGCGGCCAGAACTGGTAGAAGTTCTCGCCCACCCGGCTGCTGGCCGGGTCCTCCGGCGTGGCGACGCGGACGTGGTGGCCGCGGTTGTGCTCGATGTAGAAGTGGCCGTAGAAGCTCTGCGCGAGGGCGATCTTGGACAGCCAGCGCTCGTTGCTCTCCTTCTTGTGGCCGAGCTCGTGCGCGGTGTTGATGCCGATGCCGCCGATGCAGCCGATCGAGACCGCGAGGCCGACCTTGGCCCACAGCGGGATCTCGCCGCCGACTCCGAGCGGGTCACCGCGAGCGATGAGGTACATCGCGGCCACGAACCCGACGTACTGGATGGGCAGGAACAGGTAGGTGATCCAGCGGTAGTAGCGGTCCTGCTCCAGCGCCTCGATCAGGTCGTCGGGCGGGTTGGAGCGGTCGAGCCCGGCGAACAGGTCGATCGCGGGGACGATCACCAGGATCACGACGGGGCCGATCCAGAACAGCCCCGGCCAGCCGGTGAGCAGCCAGCCGGCGTACCCGAGGAAGAACAGGCTGGGCACCACGAGGCCGATCAGCCACAGGTAGCGCTTCGGGTCCCGCCACTGCTCGGTCGAGCCCGGCCGCGACGGTGGTGTTGGCAATGGTGTCCATCCGTGAACTCCCCTTCAACGGTTTACAAAACCATAGGGAATGTAAAGCGAGTTGTGACAAGGGGGAGCGGCAGGGGTAGCGGTGGGTGGGGTCGGCTCAGTACGCCGCACGCGCCTCCCTGATCACCGTCAGGAGCTCCTCGGCCCCGTCCACGTCCCGGGCGGCGAGGTCGGACACCCGCAGCTCCAGCTCGTCGAGGCTCGGCGCCGTCGTACGCCGCGCCCTTGATGAGCAGGGCGGTGTCGGCCACGGCGCCGGCGAGCTCGAACTCCGGCCCGGGGGAGCTCTCGCTCGCGGCCCGCACCTCGGCGGAGGCCTGGTGGGCGCTGCCGTCGCCGGGGTCGGCCCAGCGCAGCTCGGCGGTCCCGATCTGTGGCGCCCGGCTCGACCTCGTCGGCCAGCCGCACCTCGTAGAGCGCGGTGGCGTGGTGGCCGGGGCCGAGCTCGCCGGCGTCGACGCCGAGGTCCTCGAACTCCTCGTCGTCCAGCGCGCGGTCCTCGTAGCCCAGCAGCCGGTACGACGAGACGAGCTCCGGGTCGAACCGCACCTGGGCGCGCGCCTCGGCGGCCACCGGGACCAGCGTCGTGGTGAGCTCGGTGCCGAACAGCCGCTCGGCCTCGTCGAAGGTGTCGACGTAGGAGTAGAAGCCGTCACCCTGGTCGGCGAGCTGCTCCATCAGGTCGTCGTTGTAGTTGCCCATGCCGAAGCCGACGGTGACCAGATGGATCCCGGCCGCGCCCTCCTCGGCGATCGTGTCGACGATCGAGCCCGGCATCGTGTCGCCCACGTTGGCGACGCCGTCAGAGCAGAGCACGACGACGTTGACCGCGTCGTCGTCGTAGGACTGCCGAGCCTGCTCGTAGCCGAGCCGCA
Organism: uncultured Actinomycetota bacterium; assembly: GCA_963798045.1. Lineage (GTDB taxonomy): Bacteria > Actinomycetota > Actinomycetes > Propionibacteriales > Nocardioidaceae > Nocardioides. Next base: position 164,421 of record CAWCSB010000039.1, on the reverse strand, counting down.
GCCCGGCCTCGAGGTTGGTGCTGCCCCCGGGCTGGAGCCGGTCGACGGCTCCGAGGATCGCGTCGGTGTCGCGGGCCGGGGTGGGCTCGAGGATCGGGGTGGCCTCGTCGTCGAAGGAGACGACCGCGACCGTGTCGTCGTCGCGGAGCCGGTCGGCCAGCACCGCGAGCGACCCCTTCACCAGGCCGAGCCGGTCCTGCCGGTCCATGCTGCCGGAGCGGTCCACCACGAGCGTCACGTGCGCGCGCGGGCGCGCCTTCTCGTCGGCCTCGCGGGAGCTCACCGCGACCCGGACCAGCTGGGTGCCGTCCTCGGCGTCGGGCCGCAGCCCGGTCTCGGTCGTCACGCCGAGGGCGTCGTCCTCGGGGGCCGGGTCGTCGTAGTCGAAGGAGTTCACCCACTCCTCCACCCGGACCGACGCCGCCGGGGGCCGGACGCCCTGTGCGAGGAGCGTGCTCGCGACCGAGAACGAGCCGGTGTCGACGTCGAGGGCGAAGGTGGACTCGGCGTCCTCCCCGGTGTCGACGTAGCCGCCGACGCCGTGCTCGACGAAGGTGTTGTCCTCGAGCAGCTGGGGGGAGCCCGGCGCTGTCGGGGCGACGGACCCTGCCGAGCCGCTCGAGGAGTAGGAGGAGGTGCCGGAGTCCTGCTGCTGCTCGGCGTAGGAGTCGACGTAGTGCGAGGCGTCGATGCCGCGATCGGCCGAGGTGGAGACGGCGTCGCCGTCGTCGTCGCCGGAGCAGCCGGCGAGGGTCAGGGCACCCGCGAGCGCCACGGAGGCGAGGGTCGCGGTGCGTCGATGGGAACTGGTCATGCCCGTCCGACGGGCGCCGCGCCGAGCCGGTTCCGGTTCAGCGGTCACGAACCGGCAACGGTTCGGACACCATCGGGTCAGTCCAGCGGGGCGCCGTGCTCCGGGAGGTCGGCGACGCAGCTCGGGGTCGACCAGGCAGGTCTCGCAGAAGTTGATGCCGAACGGCGTGAGGTGGATCGAGCGGCGCACCAGCTTGGCGAAGCGGACCGAGTGCATCGCCTCGAGCACGTCGGGCTGGGCCTCGAGCACCTGGTAGTCCATGGGGTCCTCGACCTGCTCGCTGGAGAACCACACCAGACCGAGCCGGAACAGGTTGTTGAGGTACGCCGGCACCTCGTCGCCGTACCGCACCCCCGCGCGGGCGCCGATCATCGTCAGCCCGGACGCGACGAGGCTGGAGCTGACCAGCCCCACCGGCCCACCGGTGCGGACGTCGACCGCGGGCTGCGGGCCGCCGCGGAGCATGTGCACCAGGATCCGGGCCTCGTCGGGGGCGAGGTCGTCGATGATCCGGGCGTACGCCGGGTGCGCCTCCTCGTCGCTCCACACGTCGCGCGAGCGCTCGAGCAGGCCCTCGCCCCGCTCGCGCAGCGTCGGCTCGTGCTCGGGGAGCACCACCTCGACGGGGTCGGGGAGGACCGTGGCCAGCGCGGCGCCGCCGTCGAGCAGGGCCCGGGACACCGGGACGCCCTCGGCGATGGCGCGCGCGACGTCGGAGACCGTCCGGGTCGCGAACGAGACGTCCTCGGCGACCTCGTGGATCAGCTCCTCGGCGGCCTTGCGGTCGGTCAGCGCCTGGGCCAGCAGCCGGCCCGAGCGGACGTAGGCCCCGGCGGTCCACGCCATCGAGCGCGCGGTGGTCGAGGCGACGATCCGCGCCATGCCCGGCAGTGCGTCGGTCGTCTCGACCCAGCGGCTCACCTTCGTCCGGTCAGTCGCTCATGAGCCACCCGCCCCGAACAGCAGCAGATGGAGCACGCCACCCGCGAAGCCCATCACCGCGCCGTGCGCGTAGAGCATCCACTCGTCCTCCCGGAACGCCGATCGCATCATCTCGACGAAGTCCTCCGCGGGCAGCTCCTTGGTGCGCTCCGCCACGAGGGTCCTGATCCGGTCGCCCTGGCGACGACCGAACTCCGGATCGCGGAACGCGACGTCGGTGCGGCCGACCGCCTCGACCGCGATGCCCTCGCGGATCCGGTCGAACTGGCGGCCGCCGACGGCGACGCGTACGACGGGCAGCAGCGGGCCGGCCGCGTCGTCGATCGCCGGGTGCAGGGCGCGCGCCAGCATCTGCCGGGTGCGGTCGCCGCGCGGGCCGTTCATGAGGAAGTCGCCGATCCGCTCGAGGGTGATGACCTCGTCGGCGATGTTGCGCGCGTACACCTCGGCCGCCTCGTCCTGCCGCCGGAGGAACAGGCCGTGCACCTTGATGCCGAGGATCCGCTTCGGCTGCAGCGGCTCGAAGATCAGCCACATCCCGAGCTTGTTGGTGACCCAGCCGACGACGATCCCCATCAGCGGCAGCAGCCACCAGATGCCGAACCAGTGGTCGACGACCGCGACCGGAAGGCCGAGCAGGAAGCCGAAGACGAAGCCGAACGTCACCATCAGCTGCAGCTCACGCCGGCCCACCTCGCGGAAGATCGAGACGACCAGGCCGGGGTGCTGGCGGAAGTGCTCGATCACCATGATCTTCGGGTCCAGCAGCTGGTCGATGTGCTGGCCGATCTCCTGGGTGATGTTGCGCACCACCTTGGGCAGCTTCGCGTCGACCCTCGCGACGACCGCCTGCTTGCCCCAGGCCGGGAGGTCGCTGCCACAGCCGTGGGTGCTCGCGGCGCATGATCTCGTCGATCAGCTGGGGCAGGTCCGGACGGAACACCTCGATGATGTGCTCGGCGATCTTCTCGGGCTCGAGCTGCTCGTAGAAGTCCTTCGGCGTGCCGACCTTGGCGATCACCTTGTCCACGGCGATGCTGCCCATCTTGGCGGCGCGGGCGGGCACGATGCCCTGCCAGCCGATGCCGCCCTCGAGCAGGCCCGGGATCTCCTGCACCTTGCGAGGCATCGCGCGGGCGAGCTGCTTGAGGCCGGGCACGCGTACGCCGTGGAACCGCTCGGGGTCGAACAGCATCCACAGCCCGGACCAGTTGATCAGCCAGCCGATCACGCCCGGTGAAGACGGGGATCGTGAGGATGTGCAGCCAGCCCGCCCCGTCGACGTGCGTGAAGAACCAGTCGATCTGGAGCGTCGTCACTGGTTCACCTCGTCCCGGCCGCCGTCTAGGACAGAGAACGTGCCAGCCGAGGCCGGGTCACGCCACCTCGTACGGACCGGGGAGCCGCGTCAGCGGTGCAGGTGCGGAAGGTGCGCCCGGTCGCGAGCCAGCTCGACGGCCTCGTGGAAGGCGTGCGAGACGTAGTCGGGGACCTTGAGCCCCCGGTCGCGCGCCCAGAGCAGCTCCTTCTCGACGCGAGCCACCTGCACGGCGAAGTCGTCGAGCTCGCCGGTGATGCCGAGGGTGGCCATCACGTCGCCGAAGTCGGCCTTCTGCTGGGCGTTGTTGGCCCCCACCGGGGCGAACGACGCCCGCCGCATGAAGCGGACCATCCAGCGCTGCCAGGCGGCCAGCTCGGCCCACAGGGCACGCGCCGAGAGCTGGTAGAAGACGAAGTGGCCGGGCTCCTGGCGCTTGATCTGGCCGATCACCGAGTCGGCGATCGCGAGCTCGCCCAGGTCGATGGTGCCGCGGTGCAGCAGGTTGTAGGCCAGGACCGCGGAGCGCTCGGTGGCCATGCCGGTCAGGTAGTAGAGCATCCGGCAGACGTCCTGGAACGGGCCGATGTGGGACAGCGCACCGAGGACCTTGAGCTTGAGGCCGATCGAGTCGAGGTCGGCGTCGGCAGACTCCCGGCCGAGCTCGACCTGGAGACGGTCGAGGATCAGCCCGTGCTGGATCTCCTGCGGCTGCCACACGGCGTAGAACTGGCGGTCGACCTCCGGCGGGTCGGGCAGCATCGTGGTGAGCTCGAGGACGTTGCGGTCGACCTCGAGCTCGACGCGGGCCATGTAGTCGAGGACGTGCCCGAACCGAGCCTCGAACTCGCGCGGGTTGCGCACCGTGAAGTCGACCGAGTCGAGGCTGATCGGCGGGTGCTCGTCGGCCAGCTTTGCGACGTGCTCGGTCAGCCGAAGGTCGGCAGACGGGGCATACGCACGAGACACGGCAGAAGGCTACCTTTCAGGACGTGGTGGATTCGGCGCCGGCAGCGGTACGGATGGGAACCGGCGCGGGGCGCGCGGTCATAGCTGCTGCAGCGCTCGGATCTGGCATCGCATTCCTCGACGGGACCGTGGTCAACGTCGCCCTCAAGACCATCGGTGAGGACCTGGATGCCAGCCTTGCGCAGCTGCAGTGGATCACCAACGGATATTTGCTCTCCCTCTCCAGCCTGATCCTGCTCGGCGGTTCGCTGGGCGACCGGTTCGGCCGGCGGCGGATCTTCGTCATCGGCACCGTCTGGTTCGCCGTCGCCTCCGTCTTCTGCGGCATCGCCCCCAATCCCGAGGTGCTGATCGCCGCCCGGATCCTGCAGGGCGTCGGTGGTGCGCTGCTCACCCCGGGCAGCCTGGCGATGATCCAGGGCGCGTTCGCCCAGGAGGACCGGGCTCCCGCGATCGGTGCGTGGTCGGGGCTCACCAGCATCTCCGGGGCGATCGGCCCGTTCGTCGGCGGCGCCCTCGTCGAGTACGCCGACTGGCGGTGGATCTTCCTCGTGAACCCGCCCCTGGCCGCCGTGACGGCCTTCATCGCGATCCGCTACGTCCCGGAGACCCGCGACCCGCACGCCTCCTCGCACTTCGACATCACCGGGGCCGTTCTGGCCGCGGCGACGCTGGGCGGGGCGACGTACGCCCTCATCGAATGGGGAGGTATCGCGGCCTGGGTGGCCGTCGCGGTCGGCGTCCTCGCAGCGGTCGGCTTCCTCGTCGTCGAGAACCGCGAGCGCGAGCCGATGCTGGTGCTCGGCATCTTCCGCGACCTGACCTTCAGCGCGTCGAACGTGATGACCCTGCTCGTCTACGGCGCCCTGGGAGCCCAGGGCTTCTTCGTGACCATCCAGCTCCAGACCGTGAGTGGCTACGGCGCGCTCGCGGCCGGAGCGGCGTTCGTGCCCACGACCGCGGTGATGCTGCTGCTCGCCTCCCGGGGCGGCCGGCTGAGCATGCGGATCGGACCGCGCATCCCGATGACCTTCGGACCGCTGGTGATCGCGACCGGCGTGCTGCTGATGCTCATGATCGGTGACGACGTCACCTACGTGACCGACGTCCTCCCGGGGGCGATCGTCTTCGGGCTCGGGCTCTCGCTGATGATCGCGCCGCTGACCGCGACCGTGCTGGCCGCGGCGCCCGAGGAGCACGCCGGCATCGCGAGCGGCGTCAACAACGCCGTCGCTCGCGCCGGCTCCCTGCTCGCGGTCGCGGCGCTGCCGGTCGTGGTGGGGTTGCACGGCGACGAGTACGCCGACCCGGCGACGTTCGACGACGCCTTCCGGATGGCGATGATGATCTGTGCGGTGATCCTCGCGATCGGCGGAGTGGTGTCGTGGCTGACGATCCGCCCCAACGTGCTGGAGCCGGAGTCAGACCCGGGGTCGGACCCGGTGCCCGAGCCTCTCGACGGGGGCGGCGGCGCGGACTAGGCTGGGACGGTCGGTGCGCATCACGAAACGGGATGCATAATGCGCAACAAGGTTAGAGCAACAGCCACCATGGTGCGGCTGCTCGAGAACGCGCGCTACGAGGTGCTGCCGACCCCCTCGATCGAGGCGACGATCCTCGAGCACCTCGGCACCGACCGGGTCGTCACCGTCACCGCCTCGCCCAGCAAGGGGCTCGAGGCGACCCTCGACCTGGCCGAGCGGCTCACCGGTCACGGCTACACCACGGTCCCGCACCTGGCGGCCAGGATGGTGACGGACCGCGCCGAGCTGGCCGAGATCTGCGACCGCCTCACCGGCAAGGGCATCACCAGGATCTTCGTGCCCGCGGGTGACGCGGACCCGCCCGGCGGCTACCCGGACTCGCTGTCGCTGCTCGAGGACCTCAAGGAGCTCGGGTCGCCGTTCCCCCACGTCGGCATCACCGGCTACCCCGAGTCGCACCCGACCATCAGCGACGACCTCACCATCCAGTCGATGTGGGACAAGCGTCGCCATGCGACCCACGTGGTCAGCAACCTGACCTTCGACCCCGACATGCTGGCCAACTGGGTCCGCCGGATGCGCGGCCGCGGCATCACGATGCCCCTGCTTCTGGGGATCCCCGGCCCCGTCGACCGGACCAAGCTGCTCGCGATGGCCACCAAGATCGGCGTGGGTGAGTCGACCCGGTTCCTGGTCAAGCACAAGGGCACCTTCGCCCGGCTCGCCGCGCCCGGTGGCTTCACCGGCGAGAAGTTCCTGGAGAAGGTCGCGCCGACGCTCGCGCCCCCCGAGATGCTGGTCGAGGGCCTGCACGTCTTCACCTTCAACCAGGTCGCCGCCACCGAGGAGTGGCGCCGCACCCTCCTGGAGCGGCTGACCGCCAAGGTGTGAGCCGCCGCCGCCGCCGCTTGTAACTAACCGTTACGACGTCTCCCATGCGGTTATAACCGCATGCCAGTGGTCGTAACGGTTAGTTACAAGTGCCGGCCGGGCGTCACAGCGACGGCGCGAGCAGCTCCTCGAGGGCGGCCTCGAGACGGCCGTCGCCGGTCTCGACGACGGTGAGCGGCAGCCCGATCTTCCGGGCCGCCTCCTCCGCGAGCGCGCGCAGGGTCTCGTCGGGTTCCTGGGCCAGCCACACGACTCGCGTGTAGTGCCGGAAGTAGTCGTCGCGCAGCTCGGGATGACGGTCGAGACCGAGCTCACGGACGACCGTGCGGTCGAAGGAGCGCACGAGGAAGTCGGTGAGCAGATAGGTGCCGGGCTGCTCGTCGAGGAACGACGCCAGCCGGGACTCGCCCGCGAACAGGTCGTAGCAGTGCAACCCCGGGAGCCGCCGCAGCCCGAGCTCGGAGCAGACCGCGTCGAGGGCGCCGTAGGTCCCGCAGTCGGCGTACGCCACGGCGACCGTCTGGTGGCGCAGCGACAGCGCCGTGGCCAGGCCGCGCACCTCGTCGGCGATGAGGTGCGGCTGGTTGTGCAGCAGCGGCGGCAGGGGATGTACGGCGACCGGCCAGCCGCGGCGCTCGACGATGTCGGCGGCGGGCTGGGCCAGCGCGCCGCAGGCGATCAGCGCGATGGTGTGACTAGAACGCGAGCTGGTCGACGAACCGGTCGTTGAACTCGGGGCGGTCCGAGAGCTCGACATAGGTCACCTCCTCCAGCAGCGCCCGGGCGCCGGCGCGCTCGCGGATCGACAGCAGCGCCATCTTCGCGCCTTCGCCGGCCACGTTGCCCGCGGCGACGATGCGCAGCACCGGCAGCTTCGGCACCAGGCCGATGCGGATCGCGGACGCGGCCGAGAGGTAGCTCCCGAACGAGCCCGCCAGCAGCACCTGCTGGACGTCGCGGTGCTCGAGCCCGAGCTCCTCCAGCAGCAGCGTCCAGCCGGTGGAGATGGCGGCCTTCGCGAACTGCAGCTCACGGACGTCACGCTGGGTCAGCACGACGCAGTCGGCGGGGTCGGCGTCGGGGGTCGGCCGGTGCAGCACGAAGACGCGCTCCTCGCCGCGGTCGGAGGTGAGCGTCGTGAGCCGCTCGGCCAGGCCGGGAGCGATCTCCTTGGCGACCTCGTCGGTCGCGAACCGGCCGCTCGCGTCGAGGAGCGCCACCTTGACCAGCTCGGCCACGATGTCCACGAGACCGGAGCCGCACAAGCCCTTGGGGGCGATGTCGCCGATCACCCCCAGCGTCACCTCGCCCGCGGGATCGAGCTGGACGACCTCGATGGCACCGTCGTCGGCGCGCATGCCGCAGCGGATCGCGCCGCCCTCGAAGGCCGGGCCGGCAGGCGCCGCGGTCGACACGATCTGGTCGCCGTTGCTCAGCACGATCTCGCAGTTGGTGCCGACGTCGATGAAGAGCCGGGTGCGGGTGTCGCGGTCCATGCCCGACGCGAGCATGCCCGCGACGATGTCGCCGCCGACGTACGCGCCCAGGGCGGGGAAGAGCATCGCGCGCGCTCGCGGATGCAGTGGCAGCCCCAGGTCGGCCGCCAGCACCGTCGGCGGCTGGGCCACGGTCATGATGAACGGCGCGACGCCGAGCGGCTCGGGGTCGATGCCCAGGACCAGCGCGGTCATGGTGGCGTTGCCGGCGATCGCGACCTCGTAGACATGCTCCGGGTCGACGCCGCCCTCCCGGCAGACCTGGTGGGCCAGCGAGGCCAGGGTCTCGCACGCCGCGACCCGCAGCCGCTCGCCGGCGTCGGGGTCCATCATCGTGGCGCTGATCCGGCTGATCACGTCGCCGCCGTAGGGCTGCTGCTTGTTGAGCATCGAGGCCACCGAGACCGGCGTGCCGGTGACCAGGTCGAGCAGGGTCGCCACCACCGTGGTGGTGCCGAGGTCGTAGGCGATCGCGTAGCGCACCGACGTGGTGTCGCCGGGCTCGATGTCGATGAGCTCCTCGTCCACGACGACCGCGGTGACCTTGAAGTCGGCCTCCCGCAGCACCTTGGGGAGCCGCCGGAGCACGTAGAGGTCGGCACGCGGCTCGAGGTCGTCGATCGCGGCGAGCACCCGGGCCAGGTCGGTCGCCTGGTCCTCGAGGGTCGGCTCGCTCAGCTCGACGTACCGCTTCTGGACGGCCGGCCGCAGGATGACCTGCCTGCCGACGCCCACGGTCGCCGCCTTCGGCCGGGTCGTGAGCGGAGGTACGACGACCGCGAGGTCGCGGGTGGCGCGGGCCAGGCAGGCGAGCCGCCAGCCGCCCTCGAGCTGGTCCTTGCTGAAGGTCCGCTCGTCGTGACGCGTGACCGGCGTCGCCGGGGCCAGCTGCACCTTGCACTTGTGGCAGGTGCCGTGGCCGCCGCAGGTCGAGTCGATCGCGATGCCGTTCCACGACGCGGAGTCGAAGACCGTCACGCCGGGAGGGACCCGGATCTTGCGCTCGGCCGGCGGCGCCTCCTTGTCCTCGACCGTGAAGGAGAGGTCGACCCGGCCGGTGCCGTCGTGCTCGACGGCCCCGGCGCCGGAGGTGGCGAGCAGCCCCTCGCGGCGAAGTGCGTCCGGGTCGAAGTCCTCGACCGACTCTTCCGTCATCCGGTGGTCATGCCGTCGCAGCCGCCTTGGCCCGGTGCGCGGCGATCCAGGCCATGCCCCAGTCGTCGTGGTTGAGGAAGACGTCCGCGGCCTTCACGGACTCGACGATCTGCGGAGTGCGGGTGTCCATGATCGCGCTGGTCAGCCCGGCGGTCATGGCCATCGGCAGCCAGGCCGCGCCGAGGGTGTGCCGGTCGGGCATGCCGAAGGAGACGTTGGACGCGCCGCAGGTCATGTTGAGGCCGTGCTGGTCGCGGATCTGTCGCATCGCCTCCATGGTGACCAGCGAGTTGCCGGTGTCGGCGCCGATCGGCATGGCCAGCGGGTCGATCACGATGTCCGCCTTGGCGATGCCGTACTCCTCAGTGGCGACCCTGACGATCTTGGCGACCAGGTCGAGCCGCTTCTCCCACTCCATCGGGATCTCGTCGTGGTCGTTGGGCAGCGCGATCACCGCGGCGTCGTACTTCTTGACCAGCGGGAGGATCGCGGCCATCCGGTCGTCCTCGGCGGTGATCGAGTTGACCAGCGCCCGGCCCTGGTAGACCGAGAGCCCGGCGTCCAGCGCCTCGACGACCGAGGAGTCGATGCAGATCGGCAGGTCGGTGAGCGACTGCACCATCTGGATCGCCTTGGCCAGCAGCTCCGGCTCGTCGGTCAGCGGCACGCCCATGTTGATGTCGAGGACGTCGGCGCCGCCCTCGACCTGTGCCTTGACGTCCCGCTCGATGGCGGAGAAGTCACCGGCCCGCAGCTGCTCCTGGAAGATCCGGCGGCCGGTCGGGTTGATCCGCTCACCGATGAGGCAGAACCGGTGGCCGTGCCCCATGACGACCTCCTTGGTCGCCGAGCGAAGCACGGTCTCCTGGGGCTCTGCGCGCTCCTGGGTGCCCGTCACGCGGGGACCTTCGCGCGGCGCTGGTTCATCAGGTCCTTGGCACGCTTGACGCACGCGGAGGCGTCGGCGGCGTAGCCGTCGGCACCCACGGCGTCGGCGTACTCCTGGGTGACGGGCGCGCCGCCGACCATCACCGAGACCTTGTCGCGGAGACCGGCCTTCTCGAGCGCGTTCATGTTGGCCTTGAACATCGGCATGGTCGTCGTGAGGAACGCCGAGAACCCGACGATGTCGGGCTGATGCTCGATGATCGCGTCGACGAACTTCTCCGGGGCGACCTGGACACCGAGGTCGATGACCTCGAAGCCGGCACCCTCGAGCATGATGTTGACGAGGTTCTTGCCGATGTCGTGGACGTCGCCCTTGACCGTCCCCATCAGGAACTTGCCGATGGTCTCGATCCCGCCCTCGATGAGCAGGGGCCGCAGCCGCTCCATGGCGCCGGCCATCGCACGGCCGGCGATGAGCATCTCCGGCACGAAGAAGTCACCGCGCTCGAAGCGGGCGCCGACCTCCTCGAGCGAGGGGATGAGCGCGTCGAACAGGAGCGTCTGCGGCTCCATGCCGAGCGTCAGTCCCTCCTCGGTCAGCTCGAGGACGCGCGGTGCGTTGCCGACCAGCGTCTCGTCGTACAGGCCCTTCAGGACTTCGTCCGGACTGGTCATGCTGCGCCCTCCTTGGTGATGGCCTTTGAAATGTCGTGCGTGGTCGTGCCCCGGAGCAGGGAAGTCAGCTCCGTCGCGTGCTTCCTCAACAGCCGGCCGAGCTCGTCGAACCGGCCCTCGAGCCTGGTGGTCGGCCCCGAGACACCGAGGGCAGCGACCACCTGGTCGCGACTGCCCCGGACAGGTACGGCGACGCCCGCGAGCCCGGTCTCGAGCTCGTCGACGGTGATCGCCCAGCCGCGGGTGCGGCAGCGCTGGAGGTCGGCGCGGAGGACCTCGCGGTCGGTCAGCGAGGCGTCGGTCGCCTGCTCGAGGGGTCCGTCCGGCAGGGTCACGACGTCCCAGGCCAGGAAGACCTTGCCCAGTGAGTTGCAGTGCGCGGGGACGTCGATCTCGGTCCAGTCGCGGGTGCCGAGGAGGAACTGTGAGTCGACCTGCGCGACCTGAACGACGCGGTCGCCGCGGGCGATGCTCAGGTTGACCGTCTCGTGGGTCTCCTCGCCGATCGCGTCGAGCATCGGGCGGGCGAGCCGGACGAGGTCCTCGCCGGGGTCGTGGCGTGCGGCGTACAGCCAGAAGAGGCCGCCCGCTCGGTAGCTGCCGTCCTCGGTGCGCTCCAGCAGCTCTGACCGCTCCAGGGCAGTGAGCATCCGCGAGGTGGTCGACTTCGGCAGGTCGCAGGCCTCCTGGAGGTCCGCGAAGGTGATCGGCTCGGTGGCGTTGACGACCGTCGAGATGAGGAGGGCAGCACGGTCGACTGCCTGGGTGCCGGTGGCTGGCCTGCTCACGGTCGGCGTCCCCTCCCTTGACCTCGTCGCTCTGGAGCCCTAGAAAGGGTTCCACATCATGGAACCACAGTTCCACATGATGAGGCTAGGATCCCATCCGGAGTCAGGTCAAGCGCTCGTCCACAGGAGGACCCCGATGTCGTTCGTCAATCGCATGCCCCGCTACGAGATCCTCAGCGAGGACGCCATGGCGACGCTCGAGACCGGATGGCGCCGGCTGATGTCCGAGATCGGCGTCGAGTTCATGGACGACCGGGCGCTCGATCTGTTCCGACAGGCCGGCCAGAAGGTCGAGGGCAACGCCGTCTTCCTCGACCCCGACTTCGTGCTCGAGCAGGTCGCCAAGGCGCCGAGCGAGTTCGACCTCCAGGCCCGCAACCCCGCCAACTCCGTGCACATCGGCGGCGACTCGATGGCCTTCGGCGCCGTCTACGGTCCGCCGTTCGTCCGCGAGGGCGACGTGCGCCGCGACGGCACGATGGAGGACTTCCGCAACTTCAGCCGGCTGGCGCAGAGCTTCTCGGTGCTCGACTCCGCGGGCGGTGTCGTCAACGAGCCCAACGACACGCCCCTCGACAGCCGCCACCTCGACATGGTCTACGCGCTGCAGACGCTGACCGACAAGATCTACATGGGCAACGTCGTCTCGGGGGTCAACGCCGCCGACACGATCAAGATGACCGAGATCCTCTTCGGCTCCCGCGAGGCGATCGAGGAGACCCCGGCGATCATCTCGCTGATCAACTGCAACTCGCCGCTGCGCTGGGACGACCGGATGCTGGAGTCGCAGTTCGAGTACACCGCGGCCGCCCAGCCGGTGGTTCTGACGCCGTTCATCCTCATGGGCGCGATGTCGCCGGTGACCATCCCCGCGGCGCTGGTGCAGCAGATCACCGAGGCGCTGTCGGGCATCGCGCTGTCGCAGCTGATCCGCCCGGGGGCGCCGGTGGTCTTCGGGTCGTTCCTCTCCAACATCGACATGCAGTCGGGCTCGCCGACGTTCGGCACCCCGGAGTCCGGCATCGGCCTGCTGTGCACCGGCCAGATCGCCCGCCACTTCAACCTGCCGTTCCGCACCGGCGGCGGCCTCACGTCCTCGCAGGTGCCCGACGCGCAGGCCGGCTACGAGGCGCTGATGACCCTCATGCCGACGTTCCTCGCCGGCGCCAACTGGGTGATGCACTCCGCCGGCTGGCTCGAGGGTGGCCTGGTCGCCGGCTTCGAGAAGTTCGTGATCGACGCGCAGATCGTCGAGATGCTGCAGCACGAGTTCACGCCGCTCGAGATCGACGAGGCCTCGATGGCCTTCGACGCGCACGAGGAGGTCGGCCACGGCGGCCACTTCCTCGGGGCCATGCACACGATGGAGCGGTTCCGCACCTGCTTCTACCGGCCGTTCCTCAACTCGTCGGACAACTACGAGAAGTGGATGCGCAACGGCGCCAAGGACACCGCGGCCCGGGCGAGCGACATCTTCAAGCAGCGGCTCGAGGAGTATGAGCAGCCGCCGCTCGACGACGCGATCCGCCAGGAGCTCGAGGAGTACGTCGTCCGCCGCCGCGCCGAGCTCGGCGACTGAGAGAAAGTCCGACAATGGAGACCATGCCTGCTCAATCGCGCCCCAACGAGCCGGTCGGCGACTTCGTCCTGACCCTGGCCTGCCCCGATCGGCCGGGCATCGTGCACGCCGTCACGACGTTCCTCATGGAGCACGGCGGCAACATCATGGAGAGCCAGCAGTTCGGCGACCAGCTCGCCGGCAAGTTCTTCATGAGGATCGACTTCGAGGTCGACCAGCCCACGGACGCCGGGACACTGCACTCGGACTTCGCGGCGACGGCTGCTCAGTTCGAGATGGACTACGAGCTGTGGTCGGCTCACGCGCCGTACCGCACGCTGATCATGGTTTCCAAGCAGCTGCACTGCCTCAACGACCTGTTGTTCCGGTACAGCTCCGGCGACCTGCAGATCGAGGTCACCGGCGTGGTCTCCAACCACCTCGACGCCGAGCCACTGGTGAAGTCCTACGGGCTCGACTTCCACCACCTGCCCGTCACGCCGGACACCAAGGCCGACGCAGAGGCGCAGCTGATGGCGCTGGTCGAGCAGCACGAGGTGCACCTGGTCGTGCTGGCCCGATACATGCAGATCCTGTCCGACGGGCTGTGCCGACGACTCAGCGGTCGCGCCATCAACATCCACCACTCATTCCTGCCGAGCTTCAAGGGCGCGAAGCCCTACCACGCGGCGTTCGAGCGCGGCGTGAAGCTGGTGGGCGCCACCGCCCACTACGTCACCGGCGACCTCGACGAGGGCCCGATCATCGAGCAGGACGTCACCCGCGTCGACCACACCCACTCCCCGGAGCAGCTGGTCGCCGCCGGGCGCGACGTCGAGGCGGCCGTCCTGTCGCGGGCGGTGCGCTGGCACTCGCAGACCCGGGTCCTGATGCACGGGAACCGGACCGTCGTCTTCAGGTGAGTGGTTCGGCCTAATCGCCCGTCCACCACTGGCGCTCGTAGAAGTCGCTCTCCTTCGGGCAGCGCTTGCACTTCAGGAACCGGGTGGTGCCGTCGCTGGCGTACGTCGTGACCCACTTGTGCCAGCCGAGCCGGCACCGAATCGGCTTCCTCATGGTGACCTCATGCTCATCATGGCCCCATTGATCACCGGGTCAAGGGCCTGAACCAACCAATGGCACCAGCCCGGCCTACACCTGGACCGGTACCGTGACGCTCGACCTAGCCGGCCGTGGCAGCTGTCGGCGCGGACGGCGACTGGACCGTCACGGTCTCCTGCGACGGCATCAGGATCCAGAGGATCGGGTAGATCAGGAGCTGGCTGCCCGGGATGACCATGAGCAGCAGGACGAAGAGAAGTCGAGCCGTCCACGGTGCGATGCCGAAGCGCTGGCCGAGGCCCGCACACACGCCGCCGAGGACGCGTCCTTGCTGCGGTCGGACCAGGCCGTGTCCGGCGAGGCTCTGGTGGATGTCGTTCATGGTGGTGCACTTCCTTCGTAGGCGTGTGAAGGCGTCTCCCTCACACCTCCACTGTGCGGTCTCGAGGCTGCTCCGCACATCGGGCAGAGCCCTGCCTCGCCCCTGAGACTCGACGGCCGCGGCTCAGGGTCCGCGCGCCATAGGGTGCACGGATGAGGACGCCGCAGTGAGCGATGACGCGTTCGGCACGTTGATGGCCTCGGCCGATCCGCCGCTGATCGTGCTCACCACCGCAGCCGAGGACGAACCTGCCGGATGCCTGGTCGGCTTTCATGCGCAGTCGAGCATCACACCGGAGCACTACTGTGTGTGGCTGTCGAAGGCCAACCACACCTATCGCGTCGGCCTGCGCGCCAGTCACTTCGCGGTCCACTTCCTGACCGAGGCGGACTTCTCGATCGCAGAGCGGTTCGGCACCCTCTCAGGCGAGGACACGGACAAGTTCGCGGGCCTGGACGTCGATCTCGACGCGAACGGCGTACCGCTGCTCAGAGCATGTCCGAACCGGATGTCGCTCGAACGCATTGCGCTGCTCGACGACGGCGGCGACCACGTCTGCCTCACCGCGCGGGTGCGCTCGGCAGCCACCAGTGGCAGCTTCGCGCCCCTGCGCGTCTCGAGTGCCACCCACCTCGACCCCGGCCACGAGAGTGATGAGCGGGCGATCCAGCCGTAAACCTCACAGCAGGGGTACGGTGCGCGCATGACGGCGGTCGACGACTCGCAGACCGCGACCGCGTCCGTCCAATCGGTGGACCGGGCGCTGACCCTTCTGGAGATGCTGGCCCGGGACGGCGAGGCGGGCGTCACGGAGTTGGCCAGCGAGCTCGGTGTCCACAAGTCCACGGCCTTCCGGCTGCTCGCCACGTTGGAGGCGCACCGCATGGTCGAGCAGGACGGCGACCGCGGGCGCTACCGCCTCGGCGTGGGGAACCTCCGGCTGGCCGGGGCGACCACCGCGCGGCTCGACCTCGTCACCGAGGCGCGGCCGGTCTGCCGGCAGCTCGCGGCCGACACCGGCGAGACGGTCAACATCACCGTCCGCAGTGAGACCAGCGCCCTCTACCTCGACCAGATCGTGGGCTCCTCGGCCGTCCAGTCGCACAACTGGGTGGGCCAGCACATCCCGCTCCATGCGACCAGCAACGGCAAGGTGCTTCTGAGCGAGCTGACCGACGCCGAGCTCAAGAATGCCGTCCGGGCCCTGCCTCGGGTCACCGACCGGACCGTGACCAGTCGCTCCAAGCTCAAGGCCGAGCTGGCCGAGGTGCGCGAGGCCGGCTACGCCGTGGCGGTCGACGAGCTCGAGCTCGGGCTCACCGCGGCCGCGGCCCCGATCCGGAGCGCGCACGGCGACATCATCGCCTCGATGAGCATCTCGGGACCGACGTTCCGGCTCAGCGAGGAGAAGCTCGAGAACACGATCCCGATGCTGATCGCGGCGGCCACCGAGGTCTCGCACCGGCTCGGCTGGGGGCAGCGCGCATGACCTCCGGGGCGGCCGAACGGGACCCCGGGCAATGGAACGTTCGGGTTACGTCAAGGCCGCGACTCTTGACGTGGCGGGCTCGGTAGAAGATTCTCCGAGGTCTAAGACCAGTTGCGGAGACTGCAACTGGTTGCGAATCACGCAACACCGTGGTGTCGGTGGGCGGAGAGGAGCACCGGGTGCCTGAGCTCTACATCGACGGGTCGTGGGTCAGTGCGCTCGCGGGCGGTCGGCGCACCATCTCGTGTCCGGCCGACGGCAGCGTGGTCGCCGAGGTCGACGAGGCCGGCCCGGACGACACCGCCGCCGCGATCGCCGCCGCGCACCGCGCGTTCCACGACGGACCCTGGCCCGGCACCTCGGCGCGCGAGCGCGGTGACCTCCTGCTGCGCACGGCCGACCTGCTCGAGCGGGACACCGACGTGGTCGCGGAGGCCGAGTCGCTGGACACGGGCAAGCGCCTGGTCGAGGGCAGGTACGACGTCGCCGACGTGGTCTCGGTCTTCCGCCACTACGGCCGGATCGCGGCCGAGGAGGCCGGCCGGATGGTCGACACCGGCAACGCCGACGTGGTCAGCCGGATCGTGCACGAGCCCGTCGGTGTCTGCGGGCTCATCGCACCGTGGAACTACCCGCTGCTCCAGGCCAGCTGGAAGGTCGCGCCCTGCCTCGCGGCGGGCAACACCTTCGTGCTGAAGCCGAGCGAGCTCACCCCGCACACGAGCATCCACCTGATGCGCCTCCTCGAGGAGGCCGGCCTCCCGGCCGGGGTGGGCAACCTGGTGCTCGGAGCCGGGGCCGAGGCCGGCGCCCTGCTCGCCGAAGACCCGCGCGTCGACCTGGTGTCCTTCACCGGCGGCGTCGAGACCGGTCGGCGCCTGATGGCCGCGGCCGCCGCCACGGTCAAGAAGGTGGCTCTCGAGCTCGGCGGCAAGAACCCCAACATCGTGTTCGCGGATGCCGATGTGGACGTGGCCCTCGACTACGCCCTGACCGCGGTGTTCCTCCACTCCGGCCAGGTCTGCTCGGCCGGTGCCCGGCTCCTGGTGGAGGAGGAGATCCACGACGACTTCGTCGACCGTCTCGTCGACCGGGCTCGCGCGATCCGCCTCGGCGGACCGCACGACGCGAAGGCGGAGACCGGCCCGCTGACCAGCGCGGCGCACCGCGACAAGGTGGCGGCGTACGTCGCCGCCGGCGTCGCCGAGGGAGCGGTGCTGCGCTGTGGCGGGGCGGCCCCCGAGGACCCGGCGCTGGAGAGCGGGTTCTACTTCCTGCCGACGATCCTCGACGGCTGCAACAGCACCATGACGGTGACCCAGACCGAGTCGTTCGGCCCGGTCCTGACCGTCGAGACGTTCACCGGTGAGGACGAGGCCGTGGCGACGGCCAACGACAGCATCTACGGGCTGGCCGGCGCGGTCTGGACCCAGGACGCAGGCAAGGCCCAGCGGGTCGCGGCCCGGCTGCGGATGGGCACGGTGTGGATCAACGACTACCACCCGTACGTGCCGCAGGCCGAGTGGGGCGGCTACAAGCAGTCCGGCATCGGTCGCGAGCTGGGGCAGGCAGGTCTGGACGAGTACCGCGAGACCAAGCACGTCTGGCACAACGTCCGCCCCGAGGTCCAAGGGTGGTTCTCCTCGTGACGCGCTACGACATCGTCATCGTCGGGGGCGGATCGGCCGGCTGCGCGCTCGCCAACCGGCTCTCGGAGGACAGCGGCACCAGCGTCCTGGTCCTGGAGGCCGGCCACTCCGACTGGAAGCTCGACCCGTTCATCCACATGCCCGCGGCGCTGCCCTTCCCCATCGGCAGCCGGTTCTACGACTGGCGCTACCGGACCGACCCCGAGCCGCACATGAACAACCGTGAGGTCTTCCACGCCCGCGGCAAGCTCCTCGGCGGCTCCTCCAGCATCAACGGGATGATCTTCCAGCGCGGCAACCCGATGGACTACGAGCGCTGGGCGGCCGACCCGGGCATGAAGGAGTGGGACTACGCCCACTGCCTGCCCTACTTCAAGCGGATGGAGACCTGCCTCGCGGGCGCCGACGACTGGAGGGGCGGCGACGGCCCGCTGGTGCTGGAGCGCGGAGCGGCCGACAACCCGCTGTTCGAGGCATTCTTCGCGGCGGCGCAGGAGGCGGGCCACCCCCTGACCGACGATGTCAACGGCTACCGCCAGGAGGGCTTCGCGCGGTTCGACCGCAACCTGCACCGCGGCCGCCGGCTGTCCGCGGCACGCGCCTACCTGCACCCGGTCCGGCACCGCAAGAACCTCGACGTCGAGACCCTCGCGATGGTCACCCGGGTGCGGTTCGAGGGCAAGCGCGCGGTCGGGGTCGACTACCGGAAGGGCGGGCGGCGGCAGAGCGTGGACGCCGGCGAGGTGGTCCTGTGCGGCGGCGCGATCAACACCCCGCAGCTGCTCCAGCTCTCCGGCGTCGGCGACCAGGGCCTGCTCAAGGGGCTCGGTATCGAGGTCGTGCACCACTCGCCGGGCGTCGGCGAGAACCTCCAGGACCACCTCGAGGTCTACATCCAGTACGCGTCCAAGCAGCCCGTCTCGATCGCCCCCGGCCTGCGCTGGCGGGCGCGCCCCGGCATCGCCTACAACTGGCTCTTCCACCGTCGCGGCCTCGGCGCCACCAACCACTTCGAGGGCGGCGGCTTCGTCCGGTCCAACGACGACGTCGCCTACCCCAACCTGATGTTCCACTTCCTCCCGGTCGCGATCCGCTACGACGGCTCGTCGCCGACCAAGGGCCACGGCTACCAGGTCCACATCGGCCCGATGTACGCCGACACGAGGGGCTGGGTGCGGATCCGCTCGACCGACCCCAAGCAGCACCCGTCCATGCAGTTCAACTACCTCTCGACCCCGACCGACAGGCGCGAGTGGGTCGAGGCGATCCGGGTCGCGCGCGACATCCTCAACCAGCCCGCGTTCGCGGCGTACAACGACGGCGAGCTCTCACCCGGCCGCGAGGTCGAGACCGACGAGCAGATCCTCGAGTGGGTGCGCGCCGACGCAGAGACGGCGCTGCACCCGTCGTGCACCGCGGCCATGGGCGTCGAGGAGATGTCGGTGGTCGACCCCGCGTCGATGCGCGTGCACGGCCTCGAGGGGCTGCGCGTCGTCGATGCCTCCGTCTTCCCGTACGTCACCAACGGCAACATCTACGCGCCCGTGATGATGGTGGCCGAGAAGGCGGCCGACCTGATCGCGGGCCACACCCCCCTTGCACCCGCCGACGTGCCTTGGTATCGACACGGCGTGAGCACCCTCTACCCACCCCGCGACCCGCGCAACGACCAGACGCTGCGCACGACGGAGGAGTCAGCATGACCGCCATCACCGATCCGGAGCCCGCCACGCGAATGCCGCCGAGCGGCGACGCAGCGCTGTCGGTGCGGAACCTGTGGAAGATCTTCGGCAAGGGCTCGGACCGCGTGATCGGAACGGCGGACGCGGACCTGAGCCGCGCCGACCTCAAGGAGAAGACCGGCTGCGTGGTCGGCGTCAAGGACGTCTCCTTCGACGTGGCTCCTGGTGAGGTCTTCGTGGTGATGGGCCTGTCGGGGTCGGGCAAGTCGACCCTGGTCCGATTGCTCACCCGACTCATCGAGCCCACGTCAGGCACGGTGACCCTCAACGGTGAGAGCGTCACCGACGCGTCCGAGTCCAAGCTGCGCGACATCCGGCGCAACCAGGTCTCGATGGTCTTCCAGCACTTCGGGCTGCTCCCGCACCGTCAGGTCATCGACAACGTCGCCTACGGCCTCGAGGTCCGGGGTCTCGGCAAGAAGGAGCGGCGCGACAAGGCGGCCGAGATCGTCGACCTCGTGGGCCTGTCGGGCTACGAGAAGTCCTACCCCGACCAGCTCTCCGGCGGCATGCAGCAGCGCGTCGGCCTGGCCCGGGCCCTCGCCGGCGACCCGGAGATGCTGCTCTTCGACGAGCCGTTCTCCGCGCTCGACCCGCTGATCCGGCGGGACATGCAGAACGAGGTCATCCGGCTGCACCAGGAGCTCGGCAAGACGATGGTGTTCATCACCCACGACCTCGCCGAGGCGCTCAAGCTCGGCGACCGGATCCTGATCATGCGCGACGGCGCCATCGTGCAGATCGGCACGCCGGACGAGGTCGTGGCCCGCCCGGCCGACGACTACGTCAAGGACTTCGTCTCCGAGGTGCCCAAGTCGCACGTGCTGACCCTGAAGTGGGTGATGCGCGAGCCCCGGCCCGGAGAGTCGCTCGAGGGCCCGGCGCTGCCGGTCACCACGATCGTGCGCCAGGCGGCCCGAGCGGCGATCGCGTCGGACCACCCGATCCGGGTGATGGACGGCGACACGATGCTCGGCGTGGTCGATGAGGAAGACATCATGCGCGTCGTCGTGGCCGAGGAGGAGGCGTGACCGCCACGGTCACGGCACCTCCTGCTCCGAAGCCGGTCGAGCCCGGCGCCGCCCCGCCCGCTCCCGGAACAGAAAGGGGTCAGCCGATGGATCCCCGCCGCGGCCGTCGTCGGAGCGTGGATCGTCGTCTGGTACTTCACCGAGGGGAACGACACGCTCGCCCTGCCCGGCCGTGAGCACACCGACCTCCACCAGTCGTTCACCGACTTCAACAACCGGCTGCTCGCCGGCCGCGACAGCAACCCGATCATGCAGGTCACCAACCTCCATCGCCGAACTGTTCCGCGACATCGTCGACTGGCTGGGGCGGATGCTCGTCCGGCCCAACCTTCCGCGCCCGGTTCCCGAGATCGGCTGGCTAGGCATCGTCGCCGTGGCCACCTGGCTCGGTTACGCGGTGGCCAACTGGCGCATCGCGCTGCTCGTGCTCGGCTCCTTCCTCTCCTTCGGAGTCTTCGGCTACTGGGAAGACTCGATGGACCTGCTCATCGTCACCTTCGTCTCGGTCGCGATCAGCGGTGATCATCGGGATGCCGTTGGCGGTGCTGGTCGGCACGAGCGTCCGGGCCAACCGGATCATCACCGTGTTCCTCGACTTCATGCAGACGATGCCGACGTTCGTCTACCTGCTACCGGTCGTGCTGTTCTTCGGCATCGGTGTGAGTGGCGCGGTGGTGTCCACGCTGATCTACGCGCTGCCGCCGATCGTTCGGATCGCGGGCTTCGGCATCCGCGAGGTGCCCGCGACCACGATCGAGGCCACCGACTCCTCCGGACAGACCGTACTGGCAGCGGCTGCTCAAGGTGCAGATCCCGATGGCGCGCAAGACGATCATCGTCGGGCTCAACCAGACCACCCTGGCCGCGCTCTCGATGGCCACCATCGCGTCTTACATCAACGGTCCCGGGCCTGGGCAAGCCTGTGCTCGGGGCCTGGTCCGTCAACGACTTCGGTGGCAGTTTCGTGCCCGGCGTGCTGATCGTGGTCATGGCTGTGATGCTCGACCGCACCACGACCGCGGCCAGCGAGCGGGCTGAGAAGGTCGCGCGCGGCGGC
This sequence comes from uncultured Actinomycetota bacterium, assembly GCA_963798045.1. Lineage (GTDB taxonomy): Bacteria > Actinomycetota > Actinomycetes > Propionibacteriales > Nocardioidaceae > Nocardioides. The sequence continues at coordinate 143,031 of CAWCSB010000039.1, read as the reverse complement.
GGCGGCAACCCGCGGCTGCGGCGGATGATCCTGCGCTCGGCGCGGGCGTCGGCGCACTGGTCGCGATCTACCTCTCGCGCACCTACGTCGGTCTCGCGAAGTTCCCCGAGTACACGTCGGGGACAAGGTCGCCGACGGCCGCGACGACGCCATGGGCTGGATCACTCGACACCTTCGGCGGCGTGACGGGCGGCGTTCAAGGACGCGATCACCAACGGCTTCCTCAACCCGATGCAGTCGCTGCTCGCCGACTCGCCGTGGTAGCGTCGCCTTCGCTCGCGATCTCCGCGCTGGCCTTCGTCTTCGGTGGCCTCCGCGCGCTGGTCAGCACCGTCGTCTGCCTGACCGGCATCTGGTACTTCGATCTGTGGCACGACGCGATGATCACGCTGAACATGACCCTGGTCGCCACCGTGCTGGTGATGATCCTGGCGCTGGTCTTCGGCGTCTGGATGGCCCGCGACCGCCGGGTCGACCTCGGCATCCGGCCGCTGCTCGACGCCGGCCAGACGATCCCGCCGTTCGTCTACCTGATCCCCGTGCTCGCGCTCTTCGGGCCGTCGCGCTTCACCGCGATCGTCGCGGGCATCGTCTACGCCGCCCCGGCGGCCATCAAGCTGGTGGCCGACGGCGTCAAGGCCGTCTCCCCGACCACGATCGAGGCCGGCCGGTCCACCGGACAGACCGCCTGGCAGGAGATCACCAAGGTCCAGCTGCCGATGGCCAAGGGCTCGCTGGTGCTGGCCACCAACCAGGGTCTGCTCTACGTCCTCGCCATGACCGTCATCGGCGGCCTGGTGGGCGCCGGGGCTCTCGGCTACGACGTCGTCTACGGCTTCGCTCGGAGCGAGGCCTGGGGCAAGGGCCTGGCCGCCGGGCATCACCATCGTGCTGCTCGGCGTGATGCTCGACCGGATCACCCGCGCCGCCGCCGACGTACGCCGCGACGACGGACCCGGCATCCCGCCGGGCCTTCAACATCCGGCTCCCGATCGGCCCGCCGCGGTGAGTCGCCGCGGCGCCCCCCAGCACCCGTCCACAACCACCAGACCAACAGATGTTCACACCACCAAGATGAGGAGACGCACGATGAGAACTACCCGGAGCCGGGGTGCACGACTGGGGGTCACTCGCCGCCGTCGCCACCCTTGCCCTCTCCGCCTGTGGCGGAGGGTCGATCGACGACGAGACCAAGGCCAACGAGGAGAAGGCGGGCGAGGCCGGTGGGGACTGCGGCGAGCTCAACATGGCCGTCAACCCGTGGGTCGGCTACGAGGCCAGCGCCTACGTCGTCGGCGCCGTCGCCCAGCAGGAGCTCGGGTGCACCGTCAACTACAAGGAGCTCAAGGAGGACGTCTCCTGGCAGGGCTTCGGCACCGGCGAGGTCGACGTCGTCATCGAGGACTGGGGCCACCCCGACCTGGAGAAGAAGTTCTTCGAGGGCGAGGGCGACGGCACCGCGACGGACTTCGGTCCGCAGGGCAACATCGGCATCATCGGCTGGTTCGTCCCGCCGTGGCTCGCCGAGGAGCACCCCGACATCCTCGAGTGGGAGAACCTCAACAAGTACGCCAAGGAGTTCGCGACGTCCGAGTCCGGCGGGAAGGGCCAGTTCCTCGGTGCCGACCCGTCCTACGTGCAGTTCGACGAGGCGATCGTGAGCAACCTCGATCTGGACTTCCAGGTCGTCTTCTCCGGCTCGGAGGCCGCCTCCATCGAGGCCTTCCGCAAGGCCGAGGAGAACAAGGAGTACCTGATCGGCTACTTCTACGAGCCACAGGCCTTCACTGTCGGAGGTGCCGCTGCAGAAGGTGGCGCTGCCGCCGTACGAGGAGGGCTGCCAGGACGACCCACAAGACGTCGCCTGCGACTACCCGGAGACGGAGCTGAAGAAGGTCGTCAGCACCGAGTGGGCCGAGTCTGACTCCAGCGCCGTGGATCTGGTCCAGAACTTCAGCTGGACCAACGACGACCAGGACGACGTCGCCGGATACATCGCCATCGACGGCATGTCGCCGGAGGAAGCCGCCGCCAAGTGGATCGACGAGAACCCCGACAAGGTCGAGGCCTGGCTCGGCTGAGTCGACCCGCACGTGACCGGGCAGGGGCGGCACCGCCCGGGTGTCGCCCCCAGCCCGGGGCCCCAGGTTTCCGCATTCTCGGAGGGAGCAGCACATGACTGACATCCAGGACCGGCCCGGTGACGCCGCGGACGTGCGCGACGACCGTGGCCTCCAGATCGACAAGGTGGTCTTCGGCGTCGCCGCGGCCCTCGCGGTGGCCTTCGTGGCCGCCGGCGCCATCTGGCCCGAGGACTTCGCGGAGAAGACCGGCGAGGCCCTGACCTGGGTGACGAACAACTTCGGCTGGCTGTTCGTGCTGACGAGCGCCGGCTTCGTGCTGTTCTCGGCCTACCTGGCCATCACCCGCTACGGCAACATCAAGCTCGGTCCCGACGACTCGGAGCCGGAGTTCTCGACATTCTCCTGGGTCTCGATGATGTTCGCGACGGGCATGGGCATCGGGTTGATGTTCTGGGGGGTCGCGGAGCCGCTGACCCACTTCAACAGCCCACCGCTGGGGGAGGGTGAGGCCGGCTCGCCCGGCGCCGCCGAGTCGGCCATGCAGTACGCCTTCTTCCACTGGGGCTTCCACCCGTGGGCGATGTACGCCGTGATCGGCCTGGCCATCGGCTACTTCGCCTACCGCAAGGGCTACGGCAGCCTGATCTCGGCGACCTTCCGGCCGCTGCTGGGCAAGCGCGCCAGCGAGGGACCGGGCAAGGCCATCGACGTGGTGGCGATCTTCGCGACCCTCTTCGGCTCGGCGACCTCGCTGGGCCTCGGCGCCCTGCAGATCACCGGCGGCATCGACGACGTGTTCGGCGAGGGTGGTGGCAACAAGTCCCTCGCCGTCGCGGTCATCGCGGTCCTCACGCTCTGCTTCGTGGCCTCCGCGGTCTCGGGTGTGGAGAAGGGCATCAAGTTCCTCTCCAACGCCAACGCGGTGGCTGCAGGGCTCCTGGTGTTCTTCCTCTTCGTGGTCGGCCCGACCGTCTTCATCATGGGGACCTTCACCACGACGATGGGCGACTACCTCACCCAGCTGCCGGCGATGTCGTTCAACACCGGCGTCTACGACTCCGAGGCGAGCTCGTGGCTGGGTGGCTGGACGATCTTCTACTGGGCGTGGTGGATCTCGTGGACGCCGTTCGTGGGCATGTTCATCGCGCGGATCTCCAAGGGCCGCACGATCCGCCAGTTCGTGATCTACGTGATCCTCGTCCCGAGCCTGGTGTCGTTCGTCTGGTTCGCGATCCTCGGTGGGACGGCGATCGACCTCCAGCTCAACCAGGGCTGGGACCCGCCGACCACGGACACCGGCGGCATCGCCCTCGAGGCGGCGCTGTTCGACACCCTCCGCGAGTTCCCGCTCGGCGGGGTCATGGTGGTCCTCGCCGTGTTCCTGGTGGCGATCTTCTTCGTCACCGGCGCCGACGCGGCCTCCATCGTGATGGGCATGCTGAGCCAGCGGGGGACCGAGGAGCCCCAGCGCTGGCTGGTGGTCTTCTGGGGCGTCGCGACCGGTGCGGTGGCGGCGGTGCTGCTCTGGGCCGGTGGCCTGTCGGCCCTGCAGACCTTGGTGATCCTCGTGGCGGCGCCGTTCATGCTGGTCCTGATCGGCATGTGCGTCTCGCTGATGAAGGCGCTGCGTGAGGAGACCTTCGAGGCCACGTTGCCCACGCGGGTGCGGCGTGCGGTCGAGCACGCGCAGCGTTTCCCGGACGGCCCCTGAGCGGTCGACCCAGCACCACGGGTTGACCGGCACCGGTAGTCAGGCGCACACTTCTCGTGTTTCACATAGCGCACTGATGTGCGTAATACGCAACAACGGTTCAACCTAGGAGTAGTCGTGGCAGACGTCCCCACCCAGGCCAAGTGCGTCGTCATCGGCGCCGGCATCGTCGGCAACAGCCTGGTCCACCACCTGGCCGAGCTCGGCTGGACCGACATCGTCCAGATCGACAAGGGGCCGCTGCCCAACCCGGGAGGGTCGACCGGCCACGCGTCGAACTTCATCTTCCTGACCGACCACTCGCGGGAGATCACCGATCTGACGCTCGACTCGGTCGCGCAGTACCGCGAGATGGGCGTCCTCATCGAGCCCGGCGGCTTCGAGGTGGCCCGCACCGAGGAGCGGATGGAGGAGCTCCGGCGCCGGATGTCGTCCGCGAAGGCCTGGGGCATCGAGGGCGAGCTGGTCAGCCCCGAGTTCGTCCAGGAGAAGGTGCCCTTCCTCGACAAGGACCAGATCATCGGCGCGTTCTGGCAGCCCGGGGTCGGCGTCGTCGACTCGCTGCGTGCCGGCACGATCATGCGTGAGCGCGCTCTGGCGAAGGGCGTGCTCACCGTCGTTCCGAACGTCGAGGTGACCGACCTCGAGGTCGTCGACGGGCGGATCGCCAAGGTCTGCACCACCGGGGGCGACATCGAGGCCGAGACCGTGGTCATCGCGTGCGGGGTGTGGAGCCCCAAGATCGCCGACATGGCCGGTGTGAGCCTGCCGCTGGTGCCCGCAGTGCACCAGATGATCAGCGTCGGTCCGTGCCCGCAGCTGGCCGGGACCGAGGGCGAGATCACCTTCCCGATCGTCCGCGACATGGACACCTTCTGCTACGAGCGGCAGCACGGCGCCGACATGGAGGTCGGGTCCTACGCGCACCGCGCGATCCTCATGGAGCCCGAGGACATCCCGTCGATCGAGCAGTCCAAGCTGAGCCCGACCGAGCTGCCGTTCACCTCCGACGACTTCGACCCGCAGCTCGAGCAGGCCTACGAGCTGATGCCCGAGCTGCTCGGCGCCGAGGGCGCCGAGATGCGCTACGCGATCAACGGCCTGCTCTCGCTGACCTGCGACGGCCTGCCGATCCTGGGCGAGAGCGACGTCGCGGGGCTGTGGACCGCCGCCGCGGTCTGGATCAAGGAGGGCCCGGGCGTCGGCCGCGCGGTCGCCGAGTGGATGACGCACGGCTGGAGCGAGATCGACGTCAGCCACAGTGACATCGCGCGGTTCCACGAGCACCAGAAGCGCCGCGAGCACACCCGGCTGCGCACCACCGAGTCGTTCATCAAGACCTACGGCATCATCCACCCGGCCGAGCAGTACGAGTCGGACCGCAACCAGCGGCTCTCGCCGATGCACGACTCCCAGCAGAAGCTGGGCGCATTCTTCTTCGAGACCGCCGGCTGGGAGCGGCCGCACTGGTACGAGTCCAACGCCGGCCTGCTCGAGCAGTACGGCGACGCGGTCATGCCGCGCGAGCACGAGTGGGACTCACGCTGGTGGAGCCCGATCATCAACGCCGAGCACCTGCGGATGCGTGAGGCAGCGGGCGTCATCGACCTCACAGCGTTCCAGATCTTCGACATCGAAGGCGCCGGGGCTCTGGCCAGCGTCCAGCGCACCTGCGTCGCGCAGTGCGACGTCGCGGTCGGCAAGGTGATCTACACCCCGGTGCTGGACGCCAACGGCGGCTTCCGATCCGACCTCACCGTGATGCGGCTCGGCGACGACCACTTCCGGGTGGTCACCGGCGGCGCGCACGGGCCGGCCGACCGCAAGTGGTTCCACGACCACCTTGTCGACGGGGCCACCCTCACCGAGAAGACCGACGACATCTCCACCATCGGCCTGTGGGGCCCGAAGGCCCGCGACATCCTCGCCACCCTCACCGACGCCGATGTCTCCGACGAGGGGTTCGGCTTCCTCACCTGCCGCGAGATCCACGCTGCGGGTGTCACGGTGCTCGCCTCGCGCATCTCCTACGTCGGCGAGCTCGGCTGGGAGCTCTACGTGTCGATGGAGGACGCGGCCCAGGTCTGGGAGGCGCTGCTCGACACCGGCGAGAGCCACGGCACCGTGCCGGTCGGCATCGGCGTCTACGGCACCACCGGCCGGATCGAGAAGGGCTACCGCGCCTACGGCTACGAGCTCGACGGCGAGCGCACCATCGTCGAGGCGGCGATGCAGCGGCCCAAGGTCAAGGCCGCGGACTTCACCGGCAAATCCGCGTACCTCGCCCAGCGCGAGGCTCTGTCATCTTCTGGCCCAAAGACGGTGCTGTGCACACTCACTGTCGAGGACCACACCTCGGCGTCCGGTGCGAAGCGCTACATGCTCGGCGGCGAGCCGATCCTCACCCGGGACGGCGGCACCCTCACCGACGGCCACGGCCACCACCCCTACGTGACCACCGCCGGCTCGGCACCGTCCCTGGGCAAGCACGTGCTGCTTGCGTACCTCCCGCCGGAGGCGGCGGTCATCGGCAACGAGCTCGCCGTGTCCTACATGGAGGAGCTCTACCCGGTCGTCGTCGGCTCGGTCGACGCGACGCCGCTGCTCGACCCCGCCAACGAGAGGCTGCGCTGATGGCCAACGTCCTGGTCTGCGTCAAGCGCGTCCCCGACTCGTCCAGCGAGGTGGTGCTGACCGAGGATGCGCAGGCCGTGGACGGCCGCTTCGCCGGCTTCACGACCAGCCCGCACGAGGAGTGCGCAGTCGAGCTTGCCGTGCAGGTCACCGGCGCGACCGACGGCGAGGCGACGGTGCTGACACTCGGCGACGCCGACGCCGTCGAGCAGCTGCGGTCCGCGCTCGCGGTCGGCTGCCACGCGGCCACACTGGTCGATGCAGAGGCTCCGACGTTCGGCCCGGCCGACGTGGCGCGGGAGATCGCCGCGGTCGTGCGCGCCCACGAGGCCTCCGGCCGCGCCCACGACCTGGTCCTGCTCGGCAACGACGCGGCGGACTCGGGCGACTTCCAGGTCGGGATCCGGCTGGGCTACGAGCTCGGCCGACCCGTCGTGAACGGCGCCAAGGTGGTCTCGGTCGCCGACGGCGAGCTCACCGCCAGGGTCGAGGGGCCGGACGGCGTGGAGACCTACCGGGTGCCCCTGCCGGCAGTGGTCACGATCCGGGAGGGCGGCGTCGAGCCGCGCTACCCGAGCGTGCCCGGCCGGATGAAGGCCAAGAAGGTGCAGATCGAGGAGCGCACGCCGAGCGCGACACCCACGGGCGCGAAGCGGGTCAAGCTCCTGCTGCCCCCGCCGGTGCCCTCCAACGTGCAGGTGCTCGGCACGGGCGCCGCCGCCGCGCCCGCCGTGGTCGACCTCTTCGAGGAGCTGGGGGTGTTGTCGCGATGATCCTGACCCTGGTCGAGAAGAACCTGGACGGCTCGGCCGTCGAGGTGTCGCTGGAGGCGCTCACCTTCGCCCGCAACCTCTCCGCCTCGGGCGGAGGGGTGCCGGTCGACGCGGTGGTCGTGGCCAGTGACGGACAGAGCGTGTCCGACGAGCTGCGCAAGGAGCTGGCGGCGTACGGCGTCCGCACGGTCTACGACGTCCGCGGCGACAACGTCTCGGCATACTCCGGAGCGGGCTGGGCCGCCGCGATCCTCGCCGTGCGCGAGCAGAGCAAGGCGGTCGTCGTCATGGCCGCCGGGACCGACCGCGGCAACGAGCTGATGGCCCACGTGTCCGCGCGGGCCGGCGTGGCGATGGCCGCGAACGTGCTGTCGTTCCAGGGGCTCGCGCCGTTCGTGGTCACCCGCCAGGTCGTCGGAGGTGCGGCGCTCGAGGAGATGCTGCTCGACCAGCGCCCGGCGGTGTTCTCGGTGGCCGGCCATGCGGTCGAGGCCGCGCCGGCCGACGTGCCCGGCGCCGCGGACGTCGTCGAGCTCACGCCCGAGATCGCCGCGGCCGACCTGGTGGCGCGGGTGGTCTCCACCGAGCAGATCGAGGCCGACGAGTCCGGCTCGCTGAAGTCGGCCCGCGTCGTCGTCGGCGCAGGCCGGGGCGCCGGGGGCCCGGACGGGTTCGGCGACCTGCTCGAGCTCACCGAGCTGCTCGGGGCGGCGCTGGGCGTGTCCCGGGTCGTCACCAGCGCGGGCTGGCGACCGCACCACGAGCAGGTCGGTCAGACCGGGAGCCGGATCGCACCGGAGCTCTACATCCCGTGCGGGATCAGCGGTGCCATCCAGCACTGGGCCGGCTGCTCCTCGGCCAAGCACATCCTCGCGATCAACACCGACGCGGAGGCGCCGATGGTGACCCGCGCGACGTACGCCGTCATCGGTGACCTGCACGAGGTCGTGCCCGCCATCAACGAGGAGATCCGGCGCCGGAAGGGCTGACCTCGACCTACCCTTGTCCCCGGGAGGGCAGATGACAGGGGTAGGACGCGCGCTGACGTCGACCGCCGCGGTCGCTGTCCTCGTGCTGTGCGCGGCCTGCTCCGGTGACGCCCGCTCCGCGGACCCGGAGCCGTCCTCCACCGCCTCTCCCGGGGCCTCGGGGACGACAGCGGCGCCGACCATCGAGGAGAGCCACTCGGTCCCGCCGCCCGGACCCCGGCAGCCGGGCATCCTCGCCCCCGCCGACATCCTCATCGTCGGCGCGCAGGCGCTCGACCCGGCCAAGGTGGCGGCGGTCGAGAAGCTGGAGCGCGTCACGGCCATGCAGTTCTCGCTGTCCGAGCCCGTCGTCGAGAACCAGGCGCTGACGGTCGCCGCGGTCGACCCCGGCGCCTACCGGAGCTTCACGCCGCTGAAGTACGCCGACTTCCAGGACGCCTGGGACCGCGTGGCCGGCGGTGAGCTGGCGCTCAAGGAGCGGCTCAAGGACAAGCTCACCACGGACGCCAACGGCTACCTGCGGCTCGGTGGCGCCACCGATGCCCCCTCGGTGCACGTCGGTGCCTACGTCCAGCAGCAGCCGCTGATCGACGCGGTCGTCAACCCGACCTGGGTGGAGACGCTGGGCATGGTGGCCGACAACGCGCTGCTCGTCCGCACCGGTTCGACGGCGCCCCCGAAGGTCGCCAAGAAGCTCGAGAAGCTGTTCGGCGACTCTGCGTCGGTCACGCTGGTCGACAAGGCCACCCGCATCGGGCTCCAGCCGGGCGCCGACCAGATCGCGGTCGTCACCGGCACCGTCGGCGACGCGGTCGGCGTCTACCGCTACACCGTCCTCGGTGGCGGCCGCATCGCGCCGGATCCCGCGTGGGTGCGCGAGCACATCACCACCGAGGTGGTGCCGATCCTCGGAGCGGTGACCTGCAACAAGGTGCTCTTCCGGCAGCTGAAGGCGGCGCTGCAGGAGATCATCGATCGCGGCCTCGACGACAAGATCCACCCCGACCAGTTCGCAGGCTGCTACTACCCGCGGTTCATCGCCGGCACCTCGACACTGTCCAACCACGCGTTCGGCCTGGCCCTCGACATCAACGCGGTCGAGAACCAGCGCGGCACCGTCGGCCTCATCGACCGCGACGTCGTCTCGATCTTCCAGGAGTGGGGGTTCACCTGGGGCGGCGACTGGGGCTACACCGACCCGATGCACTTCGAGCTGAACAGCATCGTGACCCCCACGCTCGAGTCGGCCAAGAAGAAGTAGCTACGGCAGGCGGCAGGCGTTGGTGCCGCCCGGCAGGTGGTAGCGGTAGCGCGCCACCAGTCCGTAGCCCCACGCGGCCACTGGCCGGACCGGTGGCAGGTCGATCAGCCGCCCCAGCACCCGGTAGCCCACTCCCCGGCAGGACCGCAGTGCCGCAGCGATCGCGCGCGCCCCGCGCCTCGGCGTACGTCCGTCCTCGACCCAGTAAGCCGCGGTGCTCACGTCCTGCTCGGTCAGGCCGACCTCGGCCAGGTCGAGTGACTGCCACGGTCGCACCGCGCAGTCGCTGCGCCGCCCGAGGAACTCCGCCGAGCGCGTGCAGAAGCCGCAGTCGGCGTCGTAGACCATCGTGCCGGGCACGCCCCAAGCGTAGGTCTGTAGCCTCCGCACCATGCGTGCGGTCCAGGTCGTCGACACCACCGGTCCAGAGCATCTCGAGGTGCGCGAGGTCGCCGAGCCCATGCCGGGCCCGGACGACGTCCTGGTGGAGGTGCACGCGGTGGGGGTCTCCTTCCCCGACCTGCTGCTGAGCCGCGGCGAGTACCAGCTCAAGCCGGAGCTGCCGTTCTCCCTGGGCGTGGACTTCGCCGGCACCGTGGTGTCGGGGCCCGGGTTCGAGCCCGGCCAGCGGGTCGCCGGCGTCGGGGGCTACGGCAACGCCGCCGAGCTGACCGCGTGTCATCACAGCTCGGTGTTCCCGCTTCCCGACGTGCTCTCCTTCGACGAGGGCGCGGCGCTGCCGATGAACTACCTCACCGCGCAGTTCGCGCTCGCGGAGCGAGGCGACCTGCAGGCCGGCGAGACCGTTCTCGTGCACGGCGCCGCGGGCGGCGTGGGGACGGCGACGATCCAGGTGGCCAAGGGGTACGGCGCCCGCACCATCGCGGTGGTGAGCACCGACGAGAAGGCTGCGACTGCACGGACCGCGGGCGCCGACGAGGTGGTGCTGCTCGACGGGTTCAAGGACGCCGTCGCCGCGCTGACCGGCGGCCGCGGGGTCGACGTCGTGATGGACGTCGTGGGTGGCGACGTGTTCACCGACTCCCTGCGGTCGCTCAGTTCCCAGGGCCGACTGCTCGTGGTCGGGTTCGCGTCCGGCCAGGGCATCCCGGAGGTCAGGGTCAACCGGCTGCTGCTCAACAACATCGACGTGCGTGGCGTCGGCTGGGGCGCCTACGCGATGGTGCGACCGGGCTACATGCAGGAGCAGTGGAAGGCGCTCGTCCCGATGATCGAGTCCGGCGTCGTGAAGCCGCCGATCGGGGCGACGTACGCCCTCGAGGACTTCGGGCAGGCGCTGCTGGACATGGACCAGCGCCGGACGATCGGCAAGTCGATCGTCCGGGTGCGCTGACCACGCTGCGGGCTAGTGCCCCGCACGCGAAGTCCGCGGCATTATTCGCACCCCCAGCACGCACCTCGCTGTGTTGGCGACGCTAGGAAGACGCCCAGTCTGCCGTCGCGCCGCCGCCGTGCGATGCACGCACTGGGAGCACGACTAATATTGCGGACTCCGCGTGCGGGACACTAGGTCACGCGGAGGCGGACGCTCCCGGCGGCGTACTCCTTCTTCTTGGCGAGGGCGTCGAACTTCCCCTGCTTGAGCTTGAGGAAGTGCAGCGTGCACCTCCCCTTCTTGTTGGTCGTGCACTTCAGTCCCTTGGCCTTCACCTTGGCGCCCTGGATGGCGGCGCCGGCGTCGGTGACCGTGAACGTCACCGCCACCTTGTTGTTGCCGTTCCACTTCTTCGGGCTCGCCTTGAGCGTCAGACCCGCCAACACCTGCTGGTGCCAGATGTGGGTCTCGTCGTTGATGATCAGATCGCCGCGGCCGGTGCTGCCCTCGATGCCGACCTGGTAGACCGTCGAGCCCTTGGGTGACCTGATCTTCTGGACGGCGCCGAACTTGGTGGCCGATGGATTGGTGCGGACGACCCGGACGCCCAGCTTCTCGTCCCGGAAGGCCAGCCACAGCCGACCCCCCGGCGCGGTGGACATGGCCAGGTGGGTGGCGCGCTTCGAGCCGGGGACCTTGCGCACCGTGCCCGTCCCGAGCTGCCAGAGCGCGTAGCCCTGGTTGTTCAGCTCGCCCCTCGGGTAGGCGAGATACACCCCGCCGTCCGGGCGGGTCACCATCCCGATCGCCTGGTCGTTGGCCTCGATCCCGCCCGGTGCCTGCACGACCGGTCCGACCGTCGGGTGGATCTGGCGCACCAGGGTGCCTTGAGCACCGGGCGTCCCGCCGTTGGAGTACCACGCGGCGTACACCGCCCCCGTGCCGTCGGTGGCCAGCGAGATGTCGTAGGCGCAGCAGGCGGGGGTGTCGAAGGACTGCACCGGGCCGGCGCCGACCTGGAAGAAGATGGTGCTGTTGAAGGGGTAGGCCGTCACGAGGGTGCCGTCGGCAAGGGTCGTGACGCCGGTGCCCGAGCTGACATAGCCCGTACCGCTGGCGACGGCAGGGGCAGTGTTCGGGGCGAGCGCCCAGCCGGCGCCGGTCGCGTCGGCGGTCGCGTAGTAGACGTAGCCCTCGTTGTACGGGTCGCCCGTGACCGTCGTGTGGTGGCCGCCGAAGACCAGCCGCATCCCACCGCCGGGCGCAGCGACCAGATCGGGGTCGGCCGTGGTCCCCGACCAGCTCGGGACCGCGACGTGGCGACCGGTGAGGGCACCCGAGGCCGAGACGTGGGCCACCTCGATGGAGTCCATGGAGTTGGCGGTGCTCTCGATGGCGACGTGGAGGGTGCCGTCGGCGGTGCGGTAGACACCGGGCTCGACGATGTTCGAGATGCCTCCCCCCGAGATCTCGGTCCAGGTGCCGGGCGGCCCGGCGTGGCTGGGCGCGGCGACTCCGACGATCCCGGTCAGGAGCGCGGCACTGGCGACGATGACGGACGAGCGACGAGGCGACATGGTGGTTCCTTCGGGCCGGGCGGTGAGTGTCGCCAGCACACCGCTCCGGCGTAACGGTGGCGTAATGGTCCGTAGGGTGCTCGCCATGCCTGTCCCGGAGCCGGCACACCGCCAGGCCACGCACCGGATCCGCTTCGACTGGGGCCCGACCGGCGCCGCGGCGATCGCCTCGGAGGCGAGCGTCGCGGTGGTCGTCGACGTCCTCTCCTTCACGACCACGCTCTGCGTGGCGCTCGAGCGCGGGATGACGGTGCTGCCGTACCGCTGGAAGGACGAGCGCGCAGCGGCGTACGCCCAGCAGCGCACGGCCACCCTCGCCGTGGGCCGGCTCGAGGCCAGGTCGCTCCCCGGAGGCGCCGGTGTCAGCCTCTCGCCCGCCGCGATGGCCCGGGTGTCCGGCGTCGACCGCGTCGTGCTGCCCTCACCCAACGGCTCCTCGATCGCGTTCGGCCTCGCCGACGGCGGCTGCACCGTGGTCGGTGCCTGCCTGCGCAACCGCACCGCGGTGGCCCGGTGGCTGCAGGCCCACGACGGCACGGTCGCCGTCGTCGCCGCGGGCGAGCGCTGGCACGACGGCTCGCTCCGCCCGGCGGCCGAGGACCTCTGGGGCGCCGGTGCCGTCCTGGCTCTCCTGCCTCGCGACGACCTGTCCCCGGAGGCCCGCCTGGCCGCCGACGCCTTCCGTGCCATCGAGCCCTCGCTGGCGGCCTCGCTGCGTAACTGCGCGTCGGGCCGTGAGCTCGCCGCCGCCGGATTCATCGAGGATGTGGACATCGCCGCCGAGCTCGACGCCAGCGACGTCGTCCCGGTGCTGGCCGACGGGGAGTTCGGCGCCGCCACGCGTTGACCGCGCGCGGCTCAGAGCAGCGGCGTCGTGTAGTCAGACGGTCACCGGCACCCAGAGCTCCACTTCGTCACGGCGCTTGTAGAACTCGACAAGTGGTCGACGGGGATCGACCATGCCGGCAGAGTCGAGCTCCTGAAAGCCCGGTCCGATCTGCACATAGAGCTCGGGCGGCTCACCGACGAGCCGGCCGCGTCGGAACCGGCCGCCAGCGAGTTCGCCGAGCTCCAGGCCAAGCTCCTGCGGATCGTCCTCCGGACGCAGCGGCGTGCATGTCGAGTAGGTCCCGGCGGCGATGTCCGCCGCGCCGTACATCTTGCGACCACGCAGCCCGACCAGCTCCTCGAACCGTGGCCACAGCTGCTGAATCGCCGAGAGCTCGTCGGCACAGGTGGCGATCATGACCTTGACGGTGTCGCGCGCGATCAGGTCGGGCGGTCTCGTGAACACGGACACGACGTCAGTTCACCAGTCCGCGCCGACAGGACTCGGCCTCACGCCGGCTACCCAGCCCGCGGGCGCGGCGCTTGGCCCTGCCCCGTCGGAGGCTAGATTCGTTCGCGTGAGCATCCTGGACGACGCCCGCGAGGGCATGGACCTCGACGTCCGGCCGCAGGACGACCTGTTCGGCCACGTCAACGGCCGCTGGCTGGCCGAAGTCGACATCCCGGCAGACCGGTCGAGCTGGGGGCCGTTCGTGCAGCTGGCCGACGTGGCCGAGGAGCAGGTGCACCGGATCATCGAGGACCTCGCAACTGTCGCGACCGACCACGACGAGGGCACCGAGCTCAACGCCGACGCGCAGAAGATCGGCGACCTGTTCGCGTCGTTCATGGACACCGAACGGATCGACCGGCTCGGCACTCGCCCGATCAAGCCGCTGGTCGACGCGGTCGCGGCGCTGCGCGACGTGCGCGACATGGCGGCGTTCCTCGGTGAGTTCGAGCGACTCGGCGGCCACGGGCTGTTCGGCTCCTACGTCAACACCGACGACCGCAACTCAGACCGCTACCTGTTCCACCTGGTGCAGGGCGGCCTCGGGCTGCCGGACGAGTCCTACTACCGCGACGAGAAGTTCGCTGCGATCCGCGAGGCGTACGTCGGCTACCTGACGACGGTGCTCCGGCTGGTCGACGCCCAGGACGGACAGAGCGACCCGGAAGCCGGGGCTCGCACCGTGCTCGACATCGACACCCGGCTGGCGGGCGGCCACTGGGAGCGTGCGGAGACCCGAGACGTCCAGAAGACCTACAACCTCAAGACCGTCGCCGAGCTCCGCGAGCTCTGCCCCGCCTTCGACTGGGACGTCTACGTCACCAACCTCAGCGCCTCCGCACACGAGGCCGACGAGCTGCTCGCCGAGGTCTGTGTGCGGCAGCCGTCGTACTTCGAGCACCTCTCGACCGTGCTCGGCGAGGTCCCGATCGAGGACTGGCGGACCTGGCTGCTCACCCGGGTGCTGCGCTCCTCGGCGCCGTACCTCACTGATGACTTCGTCGAGGCCAACTTCGACTTCTACGGCCGCACGCTCAACGGCACGCCTGAGCTGCGGGCCCGGTGGAAGCGCGGGGTGAGCCTGGTCGAGGGCGCGGTCGGCGAGGCGGTCGGCAAGGAGTACGTCGCCCGGCACTTCCCGCCGTCGTCGAAGCAGCAGATGGACGAGCTCGTGGCGAACCTGCTCGCGGCCTACCGCGAGTCGATCGGCCAGCTCGACTGGATGACCGAGGAGACCAAGGGCCGGGCCTACGAGAAGCTCGACACGTTCCGTCCCAAGATCGGCTACCCCGAGAAGTTCCGCGACTACTCCGCGCTGCGGATCCGCCCCGACGACCTGCTCGGCAACGTCGCGGCAGCGGCGGCGTTCGAGACCGACCGCCAGCTCGGCAAGATCGGGTCCCCGGTCGACCGCGACGAGTGGTTCATGCTGCCGCAGACCGTCAACGCCTACTACAACCCGGGCACCAACGAGATCTGCTTCCCGGCCGGGATCCTGCAGAAGCCGTTCTTCAGCCCCGAGGCCGAGTCGGCGGAGAACTACGGCGGCATCGGCGCCGTCATCGGTCACGAGATCGGCCACGGCTTCGACGACCAGGGTGCGCAGTACGACGGTTCCGGCAACCTCAACGACTGGTGGACGCCGGACGACAAGGCGGCGTTCGAGGTGAAGTCGAAGGCGCTGATCGAGCAGTACGACGCCTTCACCCCGCGAGACCTCCCCGGCGAGACCGTGAACGGCGCCCTCACCGTCGGCGAGAACCTCGGCGACCTCGGCGGCCTCACCATCGGCCACCGGGCCTACCTGATCTCCAAGGGCGGCACCGCCGACACCGAGGAGCGGCAGCGGCTGTTCCTCAACTGGGCCTACTGCTGGCGCACCAAGCGCCGCCTCGAGCAGGCCCAGCAGTACCTCACCATCGACCCGCACAGCCCGCCGGAGTTCCGGGCCAACATCGTGCGCAACCTCGACGAGTTCCACGAGGTGTTCGGCACCGCCGAGGGCGACGGGCTGTGGGTCGACCCGGAGCAGCGCGTCCGGATCTGGTGACAAGACTCGGTGGCATGGAGTTCTTCTGCTATCACCGTGACCGGACCGGTTCCCTCGCGCGGCGCGAGGAGCTGCTGGAGGACCACCTGTCCTACATGGACAGGTTCGCGACGCCGATGATCGCGCGCGGGCCGACCATGACGGCCGACGGCGAGGCACCGACCGGCAGCGTGCACATCCTCGACCTGCCGGATCCCGCCGCCGCCCGCGCGTTCGCGTTCGAGGAGCCCTGCTACCAGGCGGGCGTCTACCGCGACGTGCTGCTGCGCCGGTGGCACAACCTGCTGGGTCGCACGATGTGGGACTTCCCCGGTGGCCGGGACGGCGGCAACCGGTTCGCCGTCATCGGTCTCGGCGCGGGTGAGGCGGCCGACCTCGAGCTGCCCGCCGGGCGGGACGAGCTGGTCGCGTACGGGCCGCTGCAGTCGGACGACGGCGCCACCTGGCTGGGCACCGCGGCCCTGGTCCGGGCACCGGACCCGGACTCGGCACGGGCCGTGCTCACCCCCGACGCGTATGCCGAGATCGAGGTGCACCGCTGGCAGTTCGGCGGGCGCGACCCCGGCTGACCGCTAGCCCTCGTACGGCGGCGCGACGCCCCAGCCCCAGCGCGGCACCGGTGCGTGCTCGGGCACGCCCTCGGCGTCCGGCTGCGAGTTGTGCATCGCGAGCCTGGTGCCCCACTCGACGTACCCGATGACCGCCGCCCGGAACTCCGGGTCCGCCGGCAGCCCGGCGTCGTCCGCGGCCAGGCTCATGGTCGACGCGAAGCGGTGCCGCTGATCGGGCGTGATGTGCAGGTCTCGGTGGTGGGCGAGCATCGCCTCGTAGCCGCCGTGCTCGTCGGTGTAGGTCGTCGGCCCGCCGAGCACCTCACCCCACCAGGCGGCGACATGGTCGCGGTGCTCCTCGGAGACCCCGCCCGGGAAGAACGCCGTCAGCAGGTCGTCGCGCTCGACCCGGTCGTAGAAGGCGTCGATGAAGCGGCGCATGGCGTCCGCGCCTCCTGCCCAGTCGTACAGCGTCGGCAGTCCCGGCTCGTCCACACCCACGTGGTCATCCTCCCTTGTCCAACTGGCTTGTCTCGATGCTGCAACGGTGTAACTATGTAAGCATGATTACAGATGAGGCACGAGAGCGGGTGGCCGGCTGGTTCGCCGGCCGGCTCCCCGCGGAGTGGCAGACGGCCCCCGCGGACATCACGATCGACCGCGAGGAGATCACGGTCCGGCTCACCGTCCCCGACGTCGAGCTCGCCGACGACGCGACCGAGGTGACTCGGGCCGAGGCCCGCGCCGGCCGCGCCAAGGCGTTCCGCGAGGAGACCCGCGGCCAGCGGATGGAGATCGCCCGCGAGGCCGAGCACCGCTACGACGCCAAGGTCTCCTGGGGCCTCAACGTCGGTCAAGGAGATGACCGGCACGCCGAGCTCTGGACCCACGTCGCAGCTCCCGTGATGACCCGGCTGCGCCAGCCGCAGCGACTGGTCCTCGACACCCTGGTCGACGCCGGCGTCGCACGATCGCGCTCCGACGCGCTGGCCTGGTGCGTGCGGCTGGTCGGCCAGCACGAGGAGGACTGGCTGGGCGAGCTCCGCGAGGCCATGCAGTCGGTCTCCGACGTGCGCAGCAAGGGGCCGGCCGCCTGAGGCTCAGAGTGCCGTGGCACAGACGATCGTGATGACGAGCTTGTCGGCGGTGGGGTTGGTCAGTGCGAACGCCGAGGCCGTGGTGGCGTCGTCGTAGGACGTGACCACGGTGCGAGCCGAGGCGAACCAGTGCCCAGTGGCACTCAGTAGCTTCTTGCCGGCACTGCAGCCCTTGCTGATGCTGGGGTTCGATGTGTTCGCCGGGATCGTCGCCGAAGTGGATGAGGTCATTGCCAGACCACTGACGCCGTTTGCGCCGTCATCACCTGGCGCGCCCGGCGCGCCCGGCGCACCAGGCGCACCCGGCGCACCCGGCGAGCCGGTCGGACCGGCCGGTCCTCGCTGACCGGCGAGAACTCCGGCGGCGATGTCTTGGGCGGTCAGGGAGGCGTTCTTCACGTCCTTGCCCGTCACGGTCTCGTTCTTGATCTGCTTGCCCGTGATCTTGGCTCCGGCGACCGCGCCGCCGGTGGAGCCGAGGACCAGGCAGGCGGCACACAGGGCCAGGGCCAGAGGGGAGAGAGTCTTCGTCATGGCCGGAACCTAGCGTCCTGTGGAGGGCCCACGCCGAAGGTCGGCCCCCGCTGGTAGACAGTTGGTGTGACCGCGATCCCGCTCAGCGACGTACGCCGCGATGCCGAGGCGCACCTGCGTGCGCTCGTCGGGCGCGACGACGCCGAGCTGCGCGAGGACCAGTGGCGGGCCATCGAGGCGCTCGCGGTCGGGCACCAGCGGTCCCTGGTCGTGCAGCGCACGGGCTGGGGCAAGTCCGCGGTCTACTTCGTGGCGACGCTGCTGCTGCGGGCCGAGGGCGCCGGGCCGACGGTGATCGTGAGCCCGCTGCTGGCGCTGATGCGCAACCAGATCGCCGCTGCCGAGCGGGCCGGGATCCGCGCGGTGACGATCAACTCGACCAACATCGAGTCCTGGGAGCCGATCCAGGATGCGATCCGGGCCGGCGAGGTCGACGTCCTGCTGGTCAGCCCGGAGCGGCTCAACAACCCGGGGTTCCGCGACGAGGTGCTGCCCCGGCTGGCTGCGACCTGCGGACTGCTGGTGGTCGACGAGGCGCACTGCATCTCCGACTGGGGTCACGACTTCCGGCCCGACTACCGCCGGATCCGCACCCTCCTCGACGAGCTGCCCGACGGCATCCCCGTGCTGGCGACGACCGCCACCGCCAACTCCCGGGTCACCGACGACGTCGCCGAGCAGCTCGGCACCGATGTGCTCGTGCTGCGCGGCAGCCTCGACCGCGAGTCGCTGCGGCTTGGGGTGGTCAGGCTCAAGACCGCGCAGCAGCGGCTTGCGTGGCTGGCCGACCACCTCGCCGAGCAGCCCGGGGTCGGCATCGTCTACTGCCTCACCGTGGCCGCGACCAAGGAGATCGCCGACTATCTGCGTTCCCGTGGCCACGACGTCGCCGCCTACTCCGGCCAGACCGAGACCACCGAGCGCGAGTCCCTCGAGCAGGACCTCGCCGAGGGCCGAGTCAAGGCGCTGATCGCCACCAGTGCCCTCGGGATGGGGTTCGACGCGACTCTTGGCTTCGTGGTCAACATGGGCGCGCCGCAGTCGCCGGTCGCCTACTACCAGCAGGTCGGCCGCGCCGGCCGCGGCACCGACCACGCCACCGTGGTGCTGCTGCCCGCCATCGAGGACCGCGACATCTGGGCCTACTTCGCCTCGCTGGCCTTCCCGCGCGAGGAGCTGGTCCGGCAGACGCTGGAGACGCTGGCAACCGAGGGCAAGCTGGGCACGGCCGCGCTCGAGACCCGGGTCGAGCTCAGCCGCAACCGGCTCGAGACCATGCTCAAGGTGCTCGACGTCGACGGTGCCGTCCGCCGGGTGCGCGGCGGGTGGGAGGCCACCGGCCAGCCGTGGTCCTA
The DNA here is from genome assembly GCA_963798045.1 of uncultured Actinomycetota bacterium. Lineage (GTDB taxonomy): Bacteria > Actinomycetota > Actinomycetes > Propionibacteriales > Nocardioidaceae > Nocardioides. The sequence goes on along the minus strand of CAWCSB010000039.1, from coordinate 123,740 downwards.
CGACGCCGAGCGCTACGAGCGGGTCCGTGAGGCCCGCGAGCGCGAGCAGCACGCGATGCTCGACTACCTCGACACCGGCGGCTGCCGGATGCGCTTTCTGCGTGAGCAGCTCGACGACCCCGAGGCGGTCGACTGCGGCCGCTGCGACAACTGCGGTGGCCTGAGCCTCGACGTGAGCGTGTCGACCGCGGCGGTCGAGGAGGCCGGCACCCGGCTGGCCCGGCCCGGCGTACCCATCGAGCCGCGCAAGATGTGGCCGACCGCGCTGGCCACGCTCGGCATCGACCTCAAGGGCAAGATCGCTGAGCCCGCCGAGGAGGGCCGGGCCGTCGCGCGGCTGACCGACCTCGGCCACGGGCAGGCGCTGCGGGCGCTGTTCCGGACCGACACCCCCGACGGGCAGGTGCCGGCGCCGCTGGTGCAGGCCGTACTCACCCTGCTCGACGACTGGCGCCCCGAGGTCGACGCGATCGTGGTGGTGGAGTCGATGACGCGACCCACGCTCACCGAAGACCTCGCCAGCGGACTGTCCCGCCGGCTCCAGGTGCCGGTGGTCGGCCGTTGGGCGATCGTCGACCCCGACGTCGCGCCGAGCCGGGGTGCGGCCAACTCGGCCCAACGCGTCGCCGCCGTGGGGCGCCGGTCCACGCTCCAGGCAGACATAGCCCCCGGCGCTCGGGTCCTCCTCGTCGACGACCAGGTCGTCACCGGCTGGACGCTCACCCTCGCCGCGCGGTCGATCCGGGCCGCGGGTGCTGAGGCCGTGCTGCCACTGACCCTGGCGGTGCAGAGCTGAAGAGACTGGCTACCGTCGCACCATGACGAACGTCGCAGTCCTCGGGACAGGAAAGATGGGCGCCGGCATGGCGCGGCAGCTCGTGCAGCACGGCCACACCGTGACGGTCTGGAACCGCAACCGCGACCGCGCCGACCCCTTGGCCGAGGACGGCGCGACCGTGGCCGACTCACCGGCGGAGGCCGTGCGCGGCGCCGACGTCGTCGTGGTGGTGCTCTTCGACACCGACTCGGTCGTCGACGTGCTCCGCGCCGCCGGGCCCGGCATGACCGCGCAGACCGTCGTCGTCCAGGCCTCGACGGTGGGCCTCGGCATCGACCGGGTGGCCGAGGAGGCCGACCGGCTCGGTGTGAGGCTGCTCGACGCGCCCGTGCTCGGCACCCGCCAGCCGGCCGAGCAGGGCACGCTGACCGTCCTGGCCTCGGGCGATCCGGCGCTGCGCGAGACTGCGGATCCCGTGCTCGACGCGATCGGGGCGCGCACCGTGTGGGCGGGCGACCGGGTCGGGGCGGCCAGCCGGCTCAAGCTGGTCTGCAACGCGTTCACGGGCGCCCAGACCGCGGGGACCGCCCAGTCGATCGCCCTGGCCGAGGGATTGGGGCTCGACCCGCGGCTGTTCCTCGAGGCCATCGCCGGCGGCGCGTCCGACGCGCCCCTGGCGCGGGCCAAGGGCGCGATGATGATCGACGGCGACTACCCGCCGGCGTTCGACGTCGAGGGGCTGCGCAAGGACCTCGCGCTGATCCTGGCCGCAGCCGAGGAAGCCGGCATCGCGACCGAGCTGTCCCGTGCCGTGCTCACGCTCGCCGAGCGGGCCGAGGAGCGAGGGCACGGCGGCGACGACATGGCCGCCGTGCGGTCAGCCTTCTAGGACACCTGGGTTCGTTCGTACGCCGCGCGGTGCAGTGCCCGCAGCTCCTCCTCGAGCTCGGGCGCGGGCCCGTCGACCGGCAGCGCCGGCGCCACGACGCTGATCGGCAGCACTGCCACCGGTCCGGGCGGCAGGCCCCACGACGTGCGCCAGGCGGCGAGCTGCTCCGACGCGCCGGCAAACACGATCCGGCCCAGCCCCATCCAGGCATGCGCGGCCGAGCACATCGGGCAGTGCTCGCCGGAGGTGTAGACCGTGCAGCCGGCGCGGTCATCGGGTGAGAGCTCCGCCGACCACTGCGCGAGCTCGAGCTCCGGGTGCTGCGTCTCGTCGCCGGAGCCGGCGCGGTTGCGGGCGGTGCGAAGCACGGTTCCGTCGGCGGCCACGATCAGTGAGCCGAACGGGTCGTCGCCGGCCTCGAGCGCCTCGCGGGCCAGGGCCACGGCGGAGCGGAGGTGAGCCAGGTCCTGAGCCGAGATCGCCACGGCTCCACTCTGGCACTCGAACGCGTGCCAGTGGGGGCGGATCAGGGTCTAGCGGGGCGTTTCTCGTTGCCGCGCTTGTAGTTGCCGGTGGCCCGGGCCAGCAGCTGCTGGGCCTGCTCCTCGCCAGCGGTCTCGAGCTGCGCGGCCAGCTTGGCGCCGCGCGCACCGGCCACGACGACGACCTGCTTGCCGCCCCGCGTGACCAGCACCTTCGAGTCGGCGGTCGTCCGCCACTCGAACGGTTCGGCGTCGAAGGTCACGCTCGGCTCAGCTCGAGATGGCCTTCACGGCGTCGACCAGCCGCGGGTCCTGCGGCTCGACCTGCGGGCTGAACCGGGCGACGACGGTGCCGTCGGCGGCGACGAGGAACTTCTCGAAGTTCCAGCTCACGTCGCCGGCCTCGCCCTTCTCGGTGGGTGTCTGCACGAGCTCCGCGTAGATCTCGTGCTGGAAGTCGCCGTTCACGTCGATCTTCTCGGTCATCGGGAAGGTGACGCCGTAGGTCGCGGAGCAGAACTCCGCGATCTCCTCGGCCGAGCCGGGCTCCTGCCCGTAGAACTGGTTGCACGGCACCCCGACCACCGTGAAGTTCTCATCGCCGTAGGTCTCGTGGAGCTGCTCGAGGCCGGCGTACTGCGGAGTGAGGCCGCACTTGCTGGCCACGTTGACCAGCAGCGCGGGGCGCCCCGCGGTGATGTCTCCGAGAGTCGTGGGCGTGCCGTCGAGGCTGGCGATCTTTGCGCCGAGAATGCTCACCCTCCGATCCTAGGCACGGGATCGGGGGAGTCGGCGGACCGGGCTAGGTTCTGGACTGTGAGCTTCGTCCCGGTCACCGGCACCGCGACGTTCCGCGCCGCACAGCCGCCGCGCGACGGGGTCGTGGAGTTCACCGACGAACGACGCACGGTCGCGCTGCCGATCCGGGCGGCGCTGCCCGTGCTGACCAAGGCACACAGCCGCGACGACCTGCACCCCAGCGTCGGGCTGCTGTCCGGGGCCGCGCTGCTCGGCCTGCGGCTGGTCGCAGCGGGGCAGATCGAGCCGGCCGGCAGCGAGCCGAGCTGGCGGATGGGGCCCCTGGCGGACGACGACGAGGACCGCGTCGTGCGCCTGGCGGCGGCGCGGGCGCACGACGGGCTGGCTGCCGGCGAGGCCGAGGACGTCGTCCGCGCCATGCTCGACGCGGTCGCCGACGCCATGCCGAGAGCGGCACCGACGGCCGAGCGGCGCCCGCCGGTCAGCCGACCGCGGTTCGAGCACCGGCTGCGCGAACGCCTCAGGCGCTACGCCGAGCCGCGGCCCGAGCTGCCCCAGCTGGTCCGGATCTCGCTGCGGGTCGAGGCCGACGAGGAGGAGCTGGTCGCCGGCTCCGTGCGGCTGGTGCTCCAGGTCCACGACGAGCAGAACCCCTTGCACCTCTGTGACGCCGCGGTGCTGTGGACCGCCGACGAGCACGAGCACGGCTTCGGCGACCGGGCGCGCACCCATGCCGCGATCGCGCTCCGCGGGGCGGCCGAGGGGTGGCCGGTGCTCGACCGGCTGCTGGAGCTCCGGGTCCCCGACCAGATCACCCTCGACGGTGACGAGCTCGCCAGCCTGCTCGAGGCCGGCGTCGCGGCCCTGGCCGCCCGGGGTGTCGACGTCCTGTGGCCGCGGAGCCTGGGCCGCGAGCTGACCGCGAGCACCGTGCTGGACCGGCACCGCCCGATGTCGGAGCGCGAGGCCCAGCTCCGCACCGGCGTCTTCGGCGAGGGCGAGCTGTTCAGCTTCCGCTGGCAGCTCGCGGTGCACGGCGACCCGCTCACCGACGAGGAGATGGACCAGCTCGCCAGCAGCGCCGCCCCGCTGCTGCGGCTGCGCGGCAACTGGACGGTCATCGACCCCGCGATCGCCCGCAAGGCCCGCAAGAGGGTCGTTCGCACTGCTACTCCGGCCGAGGCGATCGCGGCAGCGCTGACCGGCACGGTCCAGCTCGGCACCGCGGAGCAGCCGGTCGAGGAGCAGGTCATCGTCGGCGCCTCGCTGTTGCGGGTCCGCGAGCGGCTGCTCCACGCCGCCGAGCAGGAGCCCGTCGAGGTCCCGAGCGCGCTTCAGGGCACCCTCCGCGACTACCAGCGGCAGGGACTGACCTGGCTGGCCGAGCTCACCTCCCACGGCCTCGGCGCATGCTTGGCCGACGACATGGGGCTGGGCAAGACGATCACCCTGATCGCCCTCCACCTGCACCGGGCCGACGAGGGTCACCAGGGGCCGACGCTGGTCGTCTGCCCGGCCAGCCTGATGGGCAACTGGGAGCAGGAGCTCGCGCGGTTCGCGCCGGGCGTCGAGGTCCGCCGGTTCCACGGAGGCAGCCGCTCACTCGAGGGGCTGACCCAGGGGTTCGTGCTCACGACCTACGGCACCATGCGGGTCAGTCACGACGAGCTCGCCGCGGTCGGCTGGGACCTCGTGGTCGCCGACGAGGCACAGCACATCAAGAACGCGCGCTCCTCCACGGCCAAGGCACTCCGCAAGGTCCCGAGCACGGTGCGGGTCGCCCTCACCGGCACCCCGATGGAAAACAACCTCACCGAGCTCTGGTCGATCCTCGACTGGGTGATCCCCGGGCTGCTCGGCAGCAGGCAGGCGTTCCGGCGGGTCTGGGCCTCGCCGATCGAGGCGGGCGTGCACGAGTCGAAGACCAGGCAGTTCGCGGACCTGATCGGGCCGTTCCTGCTGCGCCGCCGCAAGTCCGACCCCGGCATCGCGCCCGAGCTGCCGGCCAAGACCGAGACCGACCACCCGCTGCACCTGACCCGCGAGCAGGTGGTGCTCTACGAGTCGTTCGTCCGCGACACCATGGCCCGCATCGAGCGCGCCGGCCCCGACGACCAGGTCACCCGGCGCGGTCTCGTGCTCGCGCTGCTCACCGGGCTCAAGCAGATCTGCAACCACCCGGCCCACTTCCTCAAGGAGTCGGGCGTGGTGAGGCTCACCGGCCGGTCCCAGAAGCTCGACCTGGTCGACGAGCTGCTCGGCACCGTGCTCGCCGAGGACGGCGCCGCGTTGGTCTTCACCCAGTACGTCGCGATGGGGAGGCTCCTCGAGTCACACCTCGCCAAGGCCGGCATCCCGCACCAGTTCCTCCACGGCGGGACCCCGGTCCGCGAGCGGGAGGCGATGGTGGCGCGGTTCCAGGACGCCAGTGATGAGCAGAGGCCGCCGGTGTTCCTGCTGTCCCTCAAGGCCGGCGGGACGGGCCTCAACCTCACCCAGGCCGACCACGTCATCCACTTCGACCGCTGGTGGAACCCCGCGGTGGAGGAGCAGGCCACCGACCGCGCCTACCGCATCGGCCAGACCAGGCCGGTGCAGGTGCACCGGCTGATCACCCAGGGCACGATCGAGGAGCGGGTCGCCCTGCTGCTGCAGCGCAAGCGCGCGCTCGCCGACGCGGTGCTCGGCGGCGGCGAGTCCGCGCTGACCGAGCTCGACGACGACGAGCTGCGCGAGCTGGTCACCCTGCGCCGTGAGGACGTCCGCCGCGAGGGCCGGGAGGAGCTGACCTGACCACCGTCGTCCATCCCCGCACGCCGGCCCGCCGTGGCGCCGCGCGGGCCACCCGCTGGTGGGCCAAGGCGTGGGTCCGTGCGGTCGAGGAGGTGTCGTACTCCTCGACCGACCTGAACACCGCCCGCGCCATCTCGCGCTCGGGCCGGATCGGCCAGATCAGCATCGAGCCCGGCAGGTTCGTGGCCGCGGTCGAGGACGAGCGCGGCCTGTGGGCCGTGCTGGGGACGGTGCCGGTGCTCGACCCGAGTGCCAGTGACGCGCTGGTGGAGACAGTCGCCGCCGAGGCCGGCCGGGTGGCGGCCCTGCTGGCCGGCGACCTGCCGCACACGCTGGTCGAGCACGCCGAGGAGGCCGGCGTCGAGCTGCTCCCCTTCGGCAGCGAGCTCGGCTCGACGTGCACCTGCCAGGCCTGGATCGATCCGTGTCCCCATGCGCTGGCGGTGATGTACCAGCTCGCCTGGCTGGTCGAAGCCGACCCGTTCGTCCTGCTGCACCTGCGCGGCCTGGCCCGTGACGACCTGCTCGCGCGGTTGCACGACCGGGCGGAGCTGGCGCCCACGGCCGAGCCGGAAGACCCGGACGTCGACATCGCCGCCGACGCGGCGCTGCGCGCGGCGGCACTGCTGGCCGAGCTCGAGCCCTAGTCTCCGTCGACGCTACTCGCGATGTGGCCGAGGTGTTCCACCCCAATAGGTGGCTCCATCGCGGGCCGGGCTGGCGAAAGTAGTCCACGACTGCAACCGACTTAGACTCGAACCACCATGGAACAACAGTGAGTGCGCCCATCCGGCTGGCCATCGTCGATGACTACGCCGTGGTGATCGCAGGAGTCGCTTCGTTCCTCGCGGCCGAGCGCATCGAGGTCGTCGAGACCGGGGCATCCCAGCCGGTGATCACCGACGTCGACATCGTCCTGTTCGACACCTTCGCCCAGGTTGAAGGCGAAGGCATTGACCTCGAGGACTTCGTCCGCGACAGCGGCGCGAGGGTGGTGGTCTACAGCTGGAACCTTCAGCGCAACCTGATCGAGCAAGCGATAGCCGGGGGTGCCCGTGGCTATCTCTCGAAGGTGCTCACCGGGCCCCAGATCGTCGCCGCGCTCGAGAGGGTCATGCGCGGCGAGATCGTCATCCTCCCCGGTGACAACGAGACGAGTGTCGATGGTGCAGGCGACTGGCCCGGCCGGTCGGCCGGACTCACCCCCCGCGAGGCCGAGATCCTGGCGCTGATCACCCAGGGTCTCAGCAACCAGGAGATCGCCACGCGGGCATTTCTCGAGCATCAACTCCGTGAAGACCTACATCCGAAGCGCCTACCGCAAGATCAACGTCACCTCGCGCTCGCAAGCAGTCCTGTGGGGCGTGGACAACGGCTTCAAGCCCGACACGCTGCGCACCGTCGACCCGGCGCTCCTGATGCGGCGACCCCCTCCGGCGTCGAGGGGCAACACGCCTCAGTAGTCGTAGATCCGGCAGATCCGGTCGGTGAGGATCCGCCAGGTCGCCTCGTCGAGGTCACCATCGCTGACCGGGACTCCGGACTGCTCGTGCTGGATCTCGGTGACCCGAGCCACGGTGGCGGGGTCGTACCTGCCCGTGATGTTGGAGCGCGGGAACTCCTTCGGGTCGTAGTCGTTGAGCATCGACTGCAGCGCCCGGATCCAGACCGTCTGCTCGGGGGTGAACTCGGTCATCCCGGGCCGGAGGTCGTCGGGGGCAGCGCTGGCCGGGAGGGCACACGGGCACTTCACGAGGGTCTGGTTGCCGGAGCGGAGCACGGTGACGAAGTCGGCCCGGTGCTCCGGCGTCATCCGCTGCTCGCATGGCTCCTGGAGGTTCGGGTACGGCCCGAGATAGACGACGTACGCCGGGGTCGGGGCCTCCTCCGGCCCGAGCACCGTCGCGCACGAGTCGTCGCTGCGCAGGTAGCGGACCTTGTCGCGGTCGTTGTCGGCTACCGCGGTGCCCAGGGGCGCGACGCTGTCGCCGTAGCCGACGACAAGGAGCGACTCGCCCGAGCAGTCCTGGTTGACCAGCCCGACACCGAGATGGAGCGGGTCGCTGAACGCCGTGGTGTCCGCGTCGTCGTCCGCGGGGATGACGAGCGCGGTCGCGACGCCACCGCCGATCCCGAGCACGGCGGCGACCAGCGGGGCGACCACCCGAGCTCGCATCCGGGAAGCCTAGTGACCACTAGGAGATCCCCAGCGCGGCGCAGGCCATCTGGGTGAGCAGCTCCCGCATCCGGGCGTCGGGGAGCAGGGCGCTGTGCGGGGTGGAGTTGATCAGTCCGAACGCCGCGTGCGCCATGGCGCGGGCGCTGTCCGGCCGCAGTCCGGCGTGCACCCCGCGGAGCCGGTCGGCCCACAGGTCGACGTACGCCAGCTGCAGGCGGCGCACCTGCTCTCGCGCGTCATCGGGCAGCGACTCCCAGTCGCGGTCCTGGACGACGATGAGCGGCCGGTCCCGCAGCGCGAAGTCGACGTGCCACTCCACCAGGGCGATCAGCGAGGTCCGCGCGTCGGGGGCAGCCTCCGACCGTGCTCGACCGACGTCGAGGAGCCGCTCGCTGATCGAGACCAGCATCTCGGCGAGCACGGCGTCCTTGGAGGCGAAGTGCTTGTAGAGCGCCGGCCCCGAGATGCCGCAGGCCGCGCCGATGTCGGCGACGCTCACCCCGTGGAAGCCGCGCGCCGCGAAGAGCTCCGCCGCCGTCGACAGGATCTCGTCGCGGCGGGCCATGCCCCGAGGTTAGCGGTCGCTAACCCTCGTTGGACTCTGCCGCCGCGACCTGGGCACGGACGTCGTCCATGTCGAGCCCCTTGACCGCGGTGATCAGGTCCTCCAGCGCGGGCGCGGGCAGGGCGCCGGCCTGGCGGAAGACCATGATGCCGTCGCGGAAGGCCATCAGGGTCGGGATCGCGGTCACCTGCGCTGCCTGCGCCAGCGACTGCTCGGCCTCGGTGTCGATGCTGCCGAACACGACGTCCTCGTGTCGCTCGGACGCCGCCTCGTAGACGGGGGCGAACTGCCGGCACGGGCCGCACCACGACGCCCAGAAGTCCACCAGGACGATATCGCTGGTGGTGACGGTCTCCTCGAAGGTCTCGCCGGTGAGTGGAACTGCGCTCATGCCCGATCAACGCCGGACCACCAGCGGATGTTCCTCAGTCGCCTGCGATCGAGGCCAGCTCCTCGGCGGTGAAGGCGCGGAGCACGCAGAACTCGTTGCCCTCGACGTCGGCCATCACGACCCACGACGCGTCGCCGCGCTCGGCCTGACCCACCTCTGCCCGGGTGGCGCCGAGCCCCTCCAGGCGGGCGACCTCGGCGGCCTGGTCGGTCGGGCGCAGGTCGAGGTGGAGACGGTTCTTGCCCGGGGTCGGGTCGGGCACCCGGATGAAGAGCAGGTCCGGGCTGACGCCGTCCTCGGGGCTGCCCTCGGGCGGTTCGAGGACGATCTCTCCGCCGTCCGCGGAGACATGGGTACGTCGCCAGCCCAGCGCGGCCGCCCAGAAGGTGGCGACGGGCTCGGGGTCGGCGCAGTCGACGATCACGCACTGCCAGCGCAGGGAGCTCGTAATTGGCACGTTTCGGAACTGTGCCACAGCGCAACGCAACTGGCCCGGTCGGTTAATGATCGCTAACCTTGCGGGGTGGCAGAGGAGATGCGGGATCTGGTCGCCGACCTCCGTGAGCGGCTGGCCGTCGTGCGCCGGGGCGGCTCGGAGTCGGCGCGCGAGAAGCACACCGCGCGCGGCAAGCTGCTGGTGCGAGACCGGGTGGACCGGCTGCTCGACCCGGGCAGCCCGTTCCTCGAGCTGAGCGCGCTCGCCGCGACCGGGATGTACGACGACGCCGTCCCCTCCGCCGGCATCGTGACAGGCATCGGCCGGGTCAGCGGCAGGGAGACCGTGGTCGTCGCCAACGACGCGACGGTCAAGGGCGGCACCTACTACCCGATCACCGTGAAGAAACACCTGCGCGCACAGTCCGTCGCGGCCGACAACCGGCTGCCGTGCGTCTACCTCGTCGACTCCGGGGGCGCGTTCCTGCCGATGCAGGACGACGTGTTCCCGGACCGGGAGCACTTCGGTCGGATCTTCTTCAACCAGGCCAACCTCTCGGCCCGGGGCATCCCGCAGATCGCCAGCGTGATGGGCTCGTGCACCGCCGGCGGCGCCTACGTCCCGGCGATGTCGGACGAGAGCATCATCGTGCGCAACCAGGGCACGATCTTCCTCGGCGGCCCCCCGCTGGTGAAGGCCGCGACCGGCGAGATCGTCACGGCGGAGGAGCTGGGCGGAGGCGACGTGCACGCCCGCACCTCCGGCGTGGTCGACCACCTCGCGGATGACGACACCCACGCGCTCGACATCGTCCGCTCGATCATCGCGACCTTGCCGGAGGAGTCGCCGAGCCTCACCGCCCATCCGGTCGAGGAGCCCCACGAGGACCCGCTCGGCCTCTACGACGTGGTGCCCACCGACACCCGCACGCCGTACGACGTCCGCGAGGTGATCCGTCGCATCGTCGACAGCAGCCGGTTCCACGAGTTCAAGCAGCTGTACGCCGAGACGCTGGTCTGCGGCTTCGCCCGCATCTGGGGCCACGAGGTCGGCATCGTCGCCAACAACGGCATCCTCTTCAGCGAGTCGGCACTCAAGGGCGCGCACTTCATCGAGCTGTGCAACCAGCGCCGGATCCCGCTGGTCTTCCTCCAGAACATCTCCGGCTTCATGGTCGGTCGCGAGTACGAGAACAAGGGCATTGCCCGCGACGGCGCCAAGCTCGTCACCGCGGTCGCGTGCAGCGTCGTCCCGAAGTTCACCGTCGTCATCGGTGGCTCGTTCGGCGCGGGCAACTACGGCATGTGCGGCCGCGCGTACGACCCGCGGTTCCTCTGGATGTGGCCCAACGCCCGGATCTCGGTGATGGGCGGCGAGCAGGCGGCCGCCGTGCTCGCCGAGGTGCGTCGCCCGGACGACCCGGAGCCGGTTGACGAGTTCAAGGACCGGATCCGCGCGCAGTACGACGCGCAGGGCTCGCCGTACTACTCCACCGCCCGGCTGTGGGACGACGGCGTCATCGACCCCGTCGACACCCGCCGCGTCCTCGGCATGGGGCTGGCCGCGGCCGCCCACGCCCCGATCCCGGCGCCGTCGTACGGCGTCTTCAGGATGTGAAATCACCCCATGACGTTCTTCGCTCCCCCGCTTCGCTCCTCCGCGAACAACGCCCTGGGGACCCCGATTACTTCGGGAAGGTTGGGTGCCTGAATGTTTAGCAAGGTCCTGATCGCCAACCGCGGCGAGATCGCACTGCGGGTCATGCGCACCTGCGAGCGGCTCGGCATCGCCACGGTCGCTGTGCACACGGACGTCGACGTCATCGCGCCGCACGTGCGGGCCGCACTGTCCATGGGTGGAGAGGCGGTGCGCATCAAGAGCTACCTCGACATCGACGCGGTGGTCGCGGCCGCTCGGGACACCGGGGCGCAGGCGGTGCACCCCGGCTACGGCTTCCTGTCCGAGCGCGCGGCGTTCGCCGAGGCGCTCGAGCAGGCCGGCATCGCCCTGGTCGGCCCGTCCGCGAAGGTCATGGAGCAGATGGGTCGCAAGGACGCCGCCCGCGAGATCGCGATCGCTGCTGGCGTCCCGGTCGTGCCGCGCGGCGAGGACGCTGCCAGAAACTGGACTGGCCCGGTGCTCGTGAAGGCTGCCGCCGGCGGTGGCGGCAAGGGCATGCGGGTCGTGCGCGCCCAGGACGAGCTCGAGGAGGCGGTCGCGTCCGCGAAGCGGGAGGCGGCCTCGGCGTTCGGCGACGACACCATGCTGATCGAGAAGTACGTCGAGCACGGCCGGCACATCGAGGTCCAGGTGATCGCCGACACCCACGGCACCGTGCGGCACCTGTTCGAGCGCGACTGCTCCACGCAGCGCCGGCACCAGAAGGTGCTCGAGGAGGCGCCCGCCCCGACCATCGACGCCGCCACCCGGGAGCGCGTGACCAGCGCTGCGGTCGACCTCGCCGCGCACGTCGGCTACACCAACGCCGGCACCGTGGAGTTCCTGCTCGACGCGGACACCGGCGAGGTCTACTTCCTCGAGATGAACACCCGGCTCCAGGTCGAGCACCCGGTCACCGAGCTGGTCTGTGCTGTTCGAGGGGGAGGCGGCATCGACCTGGTCGAGCACCAGCTCCGGGTCGCGGCCGGCGAGCCGCTGTCGATCGGCGACGTCGAGCTGAGCGGCCACGCCATCGAGGCGCGGGTGTATGCCGAGGACTCCTTCGGCGGCTTCCTCCCGCAGGCCGGGACGGCGACCTTCGTGCGGTGGCCTGAGACCGGGGACCGACACGCGAGCGCCAGCGAGCTTGGCGGGCGCCGGATCGAACCGCTTGTCCTCCTAAGGGTCGACCACGCCCTCGAGTCCGGGCAGGTCGTGTCCACGGCGTACGACCCGATGCTCGGCAAGGTGATCGCCCACGGTCCCGACCGCGAGAGCGCCCGGCAGGCGCTGGTCGCCGCGCTCGACGACACCGCGATCCTCGGGCTGACCACCAACGCCGGCTTCCTGCGCAGCCTGGTCGCGAGCGACGAGTTCCGCGACGCCACGATCGACACCGCCTGGCTCGACCACCATGACCTCGCACCGCCCGACCCGGCGCCGGCGCGTGAGCTCGCGGCGTGGGAGGTCTTCCTCCGCGACCGCGAGGACAACGGGCCGTTCGTGTCCGACGGGTTCCGGATCGCTGCCGAGCCCGCGCCGGTCGTGGTCGAGCTCGACGAGCCGGTGACCCTCACCGTGCCGCCTGCCCGGCGTGCGGTCGCGGCGGTCCGGCACGACCGGGTCGAGGTGGTCCACCACGGCCAGCGGTTCGTCTTCGACCGGCCCGACGTGATGGGCGACCACGCGGCCGCGGCCGCCGACGGCGCGCTCACCGCGCCGATGCCCGGCACCGTCCTCGACGTACGGGTGGCGGAGGGCGACGCCGTCGAAGAGGGCCAGGTGCTCGGCGTGCTCGAGGCGATGAAGATGGAGCTGAGTCTCAAGGCGCCGTTCGCCGGCACCGTGACGACCGTCGGCGCCCGAGCGGGCGAGCAGGTTGCCCTGGGCGACACACTGTTTGTCGTCGAGGCAGTGGTGGAGGGTTCGGATGACGCTTCCTGAACGAGTCACGATCTACGAGGTCGGCCCGCGCGACGGCCTGCAGAACGAGAAGTCGATGGTCCCCGTCGACGTCAAGGAGCAGTTCGTCCGCCGGCTCCTCGCCGCCGGGCTGCCGATCGTCGAAGCGACCAGCTTCGTGCACCCGAAGTGGGTGCCGCAGCTCGCCGACGCCGAGGAGCTCATGACACGGCTGGGTCCGGACGGCAAGGAGCTCCCCGTCCTGGTGCCCAACGAGCGCGGCCTCGACCGGGCCCTCGAGCTCGGGCTCGAGCACATCGCGATCTTCGGCTCGGCGACCGAGACGTTCGCGCAGAAGAACCTCAACCGCGGCCTCGACGAGCAGTTCGCGATGTTCGAGCCGACCGTGAAGCGGGCCCGCGACGCCGGGCTCGACGTGCGCGCGTACGTCTCGATGTGCTTCGGAGACCCGTGGGAGGGCGCGGTCCCCGTGGAGCAGGTGGTGTCGGTGGGGAAGCGGCTCTTCGACCTCGGCGCCGGCCAGCTCAGCCTCGGCGACACCATCGGTGTGGGCACCGCCGGCCAGGTGACCTCGCTCATCGACGCGTTCGTGGCCGCAGGGATGGCGAAGGACGACCTCGCCATGCACTTCCACGACACCTACGGCCAGGCGCTGGCCAACACCTACTCGGCGCTGCAGTCCGGCATCACGACGTACGACGCGAGCGCGGGTGGGCTCGGCGGCTGCCCCTACGCGAAGAGCGCCACCGGCAACCTCGCGACCGAGGACCTGGTCTGGCTGCTCAACGGCCTCGGCATCGAGCACGGCGTCGACCTCGACGCCCTCGTGGCCACCAGCGCGTGGATGGCCGGCGAGCTCGGCCGCCCGTCTCCGTCGGCCGTGGTCCGCGCGCTGTCACAATCAGACACGTGACTAGTGGCGGGCACGAGGAGGCCTTCGCGCTTCGCGCACCCACAGCACGCACCTCGCCGCGTTTCCGTCGCTCGCTGGACGTACAAGTAGAGCGTCGGTCCGCCGCCTTGCGATGCACGCACTGTGGGCACGCCAAGCATCAAAGGACTCCCCGTGCCCGCCACTAAGCGCGTCTACCTCCACGTGGGCGCGCCCAAGACCGGCACGACGTACGTCCAGGACCGGCTCGCCCTCAACGCGGCGTCGCTGCGCAAGCACGGCTACCGCTACCCGACGGGCCCGCACGAGGACATGTTCCTGGCCGCGCTGGACCTGCTCGACCGGCCGTGGGGCGGCCTGCGGCCCCGGGCGGACGGCGAGTGGGACGCGCTCGTACGCCGGACGCGCCGGGCCAAGGGGACGGTGGTGCTCAGCCACGAGATCCTGGCCGGCGCCAAGCAGCACGAGGCGCAGCGGGCCCTGTCCGACCTGTCCTTCGCAGACGTGCACGTCGTCTACAGCGCTCGCGACCTGGCCCGCCAGGTCGCAGCCGAGTGGCAGGAGCAGCTCAAGCACCAGCGGAAGGTGTCGTTCCGGACCTTCCTCGACCAGATTCGCGAGGCGGACCAGCCCGGTGCCGACTCAAGGCGCACGACCCGGTGGTTCTGGCGGGTGCAGGGGCTGCCCGGCGTGCTGGAGCGCTGGGGCAGCGGGCTCCCGCCGGCGCAGGTGCATGTCGTGACCGTCCCGCGGCAGGGCGGCCCGCCGGACGAGCTGTGGCTGAGGTTCTGCACCGCGCTCGGCATCGACCCGGCCTGGGCACCGGCGGACGGTGGCCGGCGCAACCCCTCGATCGGCTCCGCCGAGAGCACGCTGCTGCGGCGGGTGAACGCGCGGCTCAAGGCCGCCGGGCTGCCCTCCGCCGAGTACCGCGCGCTGGTCCGCCAGCTGGTCGTGCACGAGACCCTCGCCGCACGCGCGGGCATGGTGCCGGTGACGCTGCCCCCGGAGGCCCACGACTGGGCCGAGGAGGTCGCGCAGGGCTGGATCGACTGGGTCAAGGCCGCCGGTGTCGACGTGATCGGGGACCTCGAGGAGCTGCGCCCGGTCCGGCCGGCCCCGGACACCGTCTGGCAGGACCCGGACAAGCCCCGGGCCCGCGACGTCAGCGCCGCCGCCGTCGACGCGATCGTGGCCCTCACCCTCGAGGCCGCCCGACGGCCCGACCCGGACGACACGCTGGGCTCGCGAGCGGCCAAGCTCGCGCGGTACCTCCGGCGATGACTACCTCTGTGGACACCGGCCGGGCGCGCGCCTGGGCCTGGATCGCGCACCTGCGCACGGGAGGTACGACGCCCTGGCGCTCGTGGACCGCGACCGAGGCATCCGACCACGGCAGGTATCTGCCCGGCGCCCAGCAGCTCGAGCTGCTGCGCCGCCTCAACCTGGCCGGCCGCCCCTCGCCGGCGCTGGTGGAGCGGGTGCTGGCCGCCTCGGCGCCCGGCCGTGGCCGGCCCGACCTCGAGCTGGTGGGCGTCGACGAGGCGCGCCGGTTCGGACCGCCCGCGGTCGACCCCGCCGAGCTGTCGGACGACGAGCTGCTGCGCGTCGCCACCGGGCTGCTGGCGCTCCGCCTCGTCGAACGTCGCGAAAGTGCTGTCCCGAGCGCCGATCCACGGCACGTTCGCGTCGCTCGACGGTTCCGGACCCGCTACGAGCTGGCCGGCGACCCCTGGCTGGCCTCGGCGTACACCACCCAGCTGGCGGCCGACGGCCGCCCGCCCGGCGGCCGTGGCCGCTCGGTGCACGTGCTGGGCACGGACCTCCCCACGATGCTCGCGCACACCTGGGCCGCGGGTGCCTTCGGCACGGGTGCCCCGAGCTGGCCGGACTTCCTGGCCCGGCTGCGCGCGCGACGTCGCCTGCCCCGCCGCGTCGACCTGCCCGGCGTCGTCGAGCGGTTCCGTGCCCGGCCCCACACCGGTCGTGTGGGCGTGGTGCTCGACCTCGGCGAGCTGCCCGGGCTGGTCGGCGTACGCCGCCTCGAGACCGTGTCCGACGTGCCCGCGCACGCCACCGAGCTGGCCCGGCAGGTCGGGGCCGCGCTCAGCCTGCACGTCCTGCCCGCGGAGCAGGCCGCGCTGCTGACGACGGTGCTGCGGCCCCGGCTGACGGGCGTCGCCGGGGCGCTCCCCGACGTCCCGCCGGAGCACCGGGACTGGGTCGAGGACGCCGCCTTCGGCCTTCGACAGCGGCTGCTGCGCGCTCGTTACCCTGTGGTGGGGGATCCGGACGGGCTGTTGCCCAGCTGGTCGGGCCCTTCGCCCGGCTCGGTCCTGGGTCTCGCGATCGAGCTGCTGCTGGAGGTGGAGCGATGAGCCGAAAGGTCCTCCTCCACGTCGGTACGCCGAAGACCGGCACGTCGTACCTCCAGGACGTGCTGTTCCGCAACCGCGAGGTGCTCGAGGCGGCCGGCATCGCCTACCCGGCCACCCGGCACGACAGTCACTTCCTCGCCGCGCTCGACCTGATGCAGCTGCCGTGGGGCGGTCTGCAGTCGGAGGCCATCGGTGCGTGGGACGAGCTGGCCCAACGGGTCCGGTCCGCCCTGTCGTCCGGGGCAGGCACGGCGATCATCAGCCACGAGATCCTCGCGACCGCCTCGCGGGCGCAGATCGGCCGGGCGCTCGAGTCGCTGGGTCATCGGGCGGGGGACGTTGACGGCACCGAGGTCCACCTCGTGCTGAGCGTGCGCGACCTGGTCCGCCAGATCCCGGCGGAGTGGCAGGAGAACGTCAAGCATCGAGCGCAGCTGAGCTACGGCGCCTTCCTCGACCAGGTCCGCGATCCCGAGAGGGCCACCCGGATCGGGGCGTGGTTCTGGGGCGTGCAGGAGATCCCCGAGATCCTCGACCGCTGGGGCCAGGAGCTGCCGCCGGAGCAGGTGCACCTCGTCACGGTGCCGCCGCCGGGTGGCGCGCCCGAGCTGCTGTGGAAGCGGTTCAGCCAGGCCTTCGGCCTCGACGGGATCGACCTCGACCTGGAGGGCGAGCGGCACAACCCTTCCCTCGGCGTGCCCGAGACCACGCTGCTGCGCCGCATCAACCGCAAGGCGAACGCCGAGCTGGCCCCGGGCGACTACCGGCCGCTGGTCCGAGAGCTGCTGGCGCACCAGACCCTGTCCCGGCGGACGAGCTCGCCGCGGCTGGCGCTGCCCCCCGACCTCCACCCGTGGGTCCAGGAGCTGTCGGCGTCCTGGATCGCCGAGATCGAGGCCCGTCGCTACGACGTGATCGGTGACCTGGGTGACCTCGTCGGGGCCCCGGCGGTGGCGGAGTTCGCCGACCCGGACCGACCCCGCGAACGGCAGGTGGCCGCTGCGGGCGTCGACGCGATCACCGCCCTGCTCCTCGACAACGCCCGGCTCCGGCGCGTCGAGGAGCGGCTGCAGGCCGAGCTCGCCGACGTGCAGGGTGCGCTGGAGAAGGCGTATGCGACCCCGTCGTACCGCGTGCGGCGCGCGCTCGTGCTGCGGCTGGAGAACGGCGCCCTCGGCCGTGCCCTGCTCGGGGTCTACCGGCGGGCGCGGGGCAGGAGCTCGCGGTCGGCGTAGCGGCCGACCTTCCAGGTGGCGTAGGCGTCCGCGCCCAGCCCGATGAAGCCGCCGGCGACCGGGATCCGGCGCCCGACCGTGGTCGCCAACCTCTTGCCGGCCACCTTGGTGATCAGCTCGGCCGCGACCTCGGAGGAGATGACGATGTCGAGGTCGGGGTCGTGCAGGGGCGCGGTGGCCAGCGCCATCGGCGGCGCCGGCAGCTTGCGCTTCTTGATCAGCGCGTTGACGACGTCCTCGCCGATCATCGTGGTCAGGATCGCGTTGCGGACCCGCGGGTCGTCGAGGTCGTAGCCCCGCAGGTGCGCGATGCCGGCGATCATCCGGCACTGGATCAGGGCCAGCCCCGAGATGTTGGTCGGGATGGTCAGCGCAACGGTGACCAGGCCACCGACGTTGGTGACGAAGCCCTGAGCCGCGGCATAACGGACGTGGTTCTCGATCACCTCGTGGACGGCCTTCTCGACGTCGCCCTTCTGCTCCCTGAGCTGGGCGTCGGCGGCCTTGCTGGCCGGCTGCAGCGGGCCGATTCCGACGATCGCGCGGTTCAGCGCCTCCCGGACGAACGACGTGGTGAGCCCGGGCGCGAGCTCGCCGATCCGGGGCGCGAGCTGCTTGCTCACCACGCCGGCCGCCTTGCTGGTCACGCCCATGTCATTGATCCTACGGACGTGCAGGTCGAGCCCCCACCCTCCCCATGGGTGTTCCCGGACCCACAGGACGCCGAGGACGACCTGGTGGGCATCGGCGCCGATCTCGCGCCCGGGACGCTGCTCGCGGCCTACCGCAGAGGGATCTTCCCGATGCCCGAGCACGGCACCCGGCCGCCGATGCACTGGTTCTCGCCGTTGCATCGCGGGATCGTGCCCCTGGACGGGCTGGTGGTGTCCCGGTCGCTGCGCCGCTCGTGCCGGGACTTCGAGATCCGGGTCGACACCGCCTTCGAGGAAGTGGTCGCCCGCTGCGGCGACCCGGCACGCGACGCCGGGTGGATCACCCGCGACATCGCTGCGGCGTACGGGGAGCTGCACCGGCTGGGCTGGGCGCACTCGGTCGAGACGTGGCAGGACGGCGAGCTGGTCGGCGGGCTGTACGGCGTGGGGATCGGCGGGCTGTTCGCAGGCGAGTCGATGTACCACCGCGTCCGGGATGCGTCGAAGGTGGCGCTGGTCGGGCTGGTGTCGCTGATGACCGCCGACGGTGTGGACGGACGGCTGCTGGACGTGCAGTGGGTGACCCCGCACCTGGCCACCCTCGGCGCGGTGGAGGTGCCGCGCTCGTCGTACCTCCGGATGCTCGAAGAGGCGCTGCCGCTGCCCGCACCGGCATGGCCGGGTGAGACCCCATGATTCTGGGGCCCGGGAGCTCATGGCGGTGCTGGACTTCACCGATGGCTGACCCCGACTTTCGTGAGGGCCGCCCGGTCGTGCGAGGGTGGGGAGCCGACGACGGGACCGATGTTGGGAGAAGCACACACATGAAGCTCGGACTGCTCGCAGCAAGCCTCGTTCTCGTCGCCGGTGGGGCGGTCGGGTGTGGAGACGACGACGGCGGTGGCGGGGGTGGCGCTGACAAGACGCCGACGCCCAAGGCCGATGAAGCTGCCTCCACGGAAGACTTCTGCGCGGCGTTCCAGGCCTTCTCGGACGACCTCCTGGGACTCTCCGGCGAGGAGCCGAACCTCGGCGAGATCCTGAAGAAGGCGGCCCAGCGGATCGAGGACGCCGGCACGCCCGACGACATCCCGGACGATGCCAAGGAGGGCCTCGAGCTGACTCTCGACGCCATCTCGGACCTGCCCGACGACGCGTCGGCCGAGGACATGTCGGCCCTCGAGGACGAGTTCACCGAAGAGGACCAGAAGAAGTCCGACGCCTTCAGCGAATACCTCCAGGAGACCTGCCCGGAGCTCGGTGCCAGTGAGCCCAGCGCATCCGCCGAAACCGTCGAGCCCACCGAATCGGGCGAGCCCACCGAATCCGGCGAGCCCAGTGAATCCGGCGACGGCAATTGATGAGGCTCGGCCTGTGCGCAGCGAGCCTCGTCCTCGTCGCCGGTGGAGCGGTGGGCTGCGGTGACGACGGCGGTGGTGGCGGTGGCGACGATGCGCCCTCGACCAAGGAGTTCTGTGGCGCGCTCAAGGACTTCCAGGACGACTTCGCCGCAGCGGACCCGACCAAGGACCTGAAGGCCTACATCAAGACGCTCAAGGACGCCGCCGGCAGCCTCGAGGATGTCGGTACGCCCGAGGACATGCCGGCCGAGGCCCAGGACGGCTTCGACTTCTACGTCCAGAAGATCAACGCCCTCGACGACGAAGCGACGGTCGACGACCTCGCCGGCATCGGTGAGGTCAGCGACGAGGAGCAGAAGAAGCTGGACGCGCTCGACGACTACGTCTCCCAGGCCTGCCCGGAGCTGGATGGCGAGCCGGACGGCTCCGAAAGCCCGTAGGGCGGCGGCTCGCGGAGCCGACCGCTCCGCCGAGGCGCCTACAGTGTCGCCATGACCGTGCGCGTCGTCTTCGCGGACGACAACTTCCTCGTGCGTGAGGGCGTGGCGGGTCTGTTGAACGAGACTGCCGAGATCGACCTCGTCGAGACGGTGGCGGACCCCGACGCTCTCCTGGCCGCGGTGGCTGCCCACCGCCCAGACGCCGTACTGACCGACATCCGGATGCCACCGACGTTCACCACCGAGGGCATCGACGCGGCGAAGCGGATCCGGGTCGAGTTCCCCGAGACGGGCGTCGTGGTGCTGTCGCAGTACGTCGAGGAGGACTACGCGTTCGAGCTGCTCTCCGACGGCGTGGAAGGGCTCGGCTACCTGCTGAAGGAACGGGTGGCCCAGGTCGACGACCTCGTCCGTGCCCTGTACGACGTGTCGCGCGGCGGCTCCGCCCTGGACCCGAAGGTGGTCGAGGGGCTCATGGCTCGGAAGTCCGCCGACAGCGGCTCCGCCATCCTCGGGCTGACCGGGCGCGAGCTCGAGGTGCTCCAGGAGGTGGCGACCGGACGCAGCAACACGGCCACCGCGAAGGCTCTGTTCATGAGCGAGCGGGCGGTCGAGAAGCACGTCGGCTCGGTCTTCCAGAAGCTCGGGCTGGTCCACGAGTCCGACGTCAATCGCCGAGTGATGGCGGTGCTCGCCTACCTCGACGCGACCGGAGGTACTGCCACGCGGTGAGGTGTGGCGGTCAACCCCTCCCAGCGGTGCGGCCAGCCACATCCCCCCGCAGCGCCGGTCGCGAGACGATGAGGCGAGGAGGTGGCCGATGACGGACCTGCGCGTCCTGGTCGTCGATGACCAGGAGACGTTCCGCCGAGCGATGAGTGCCGTGGTCGACGAGACCGATGGCTTCGTCGTGGTCGGTTCAGCCCAGACGGGTGAGGAGTCGCTGGCCATGGCCACCGAGCTGCATCCCGATCTGGTGTTGATGGACGTGAACCTGCCCGGCATCGACGGCATCGAGGCCACTCGACGTCTCCGGGCCGGCGCGGGGCCTCCGGTCGTGATCCTGCTGTCGACCTACGACGAGGACGACTTCGACCTCGCGGGCTGCGGCGCGGCGTCCTACATCGCCAAGGCTGCCTTTGGGCCGGACCGGCTCTCAGAGGCCTGGGCCGCCGCCGGTCGATGACCCGTCGGGTCGGGCCGGATCCACCGGGATCGTGAGCGTGATCAGCGC
The DNA here is from genome assembly GCA_963798045.1 of uncultured Actinomycetota bacterium. Lineage (GTDB taxonomy): Bacteria > Actinomycetota > Actinomycetes > Propionibacteriales > Nocardioidaceae > Nocardioides. Next base: position 102,693 of record CAWCSB010000039.1, on the reverse strand, counting down.
GGGTCCGGCGGTGACGGACCCGGCCACCGCCCCCACCCGGTCCCCGATCGCCCGCAGGTCGACCTCATCCGCCGAGACCCCGGCCACCTCCAGCACGAGGTCGTCCCCGGTGACCCTCAGCTCGAAGGTGGACAGGTTCGAGGCCGAGCGCAGCGCCTCCGCGCAGCAGAAGTAGACGGCGGCCTCCACCCGGGGGGAGAACCGCTGCCCGGCCGCCGAGGCGTCGACGTGCAGTGCCGAGGCCAGGCCGTTGCGCGCGAGGAGCGAGCGGATCGCCGGCTCGACGCCCGACCGGGCCAGCTGGGTCGGGAACACGCCGCGGGTCAGCTCGCGCAGCGACTCGAGCGCGTCGTTGGTGGCAGCGACGAGGAGGTCGATCCCGTTGGCCGGCGATCCGACAGCGACGGCTCGCCGGGCCTGGACGAGCTGGTCGGGCATGGCCACCAGCTGGGGCAGCACCTCGCGCGAGATGGCCTCCTCGAGGGTCCGCCGGGCCGCGTCATCCGCTTCGATGATCCTCGAGCGAGAGGCGGAGAGCTCACTCGTGGTGTGGTCGAGCTCGGCCACGTGTGCCGCCAGCTGGCTCTCCATCGCGGCGTTGCGGAAGGCGACCGCGGCCTGGTCGGAGAGCGCCGTGAGGAGCCGGGTGTCGGACGGGCGCAGCCGGCTCCCCTTGGGGATCCACACCGCGATGCTGCCCAGCCTGGTGCCCCCGGCGCAGACCTCGACCTCGTGCCGGTGGGTGCCGTCGACCTCGCCGCGACCCCAGTCCGCGGACCGGGTCGGCGCGCCCGGCACGTCCAGGCTCGCCATGGCCCGACGTGCCGACACCGCCCGACCGGCGGCGTCGGCCACGGCCGGCAGCAAGGTGTCCGGTGACGGCGTCTCGGCCAGGCGGGCGCTGAAGTCCGACAGCGCCTCGTAGGGCTGGGCCCGGGACCCGTAGGCCAACCGGTTCGCGAAGAGGACTACCCAACGGCGAACCGGCTGAAACGCCAGGGCGACCACGGCGGTCGCCAGCAGCGACAGCCAGAAGCCGCTCGTCCGGCCCTCCACCGCCTTGCCCACAGTGACGACGAGGGTGGTGTAGCCGATCCCGGCAAACCCGGTGCCGACCGCCACCACGACCGTCCGGTTGATGATCACCTCGATGTCGTAGAGCCGGTAGCGCAGCACCGCGACCGCGAACAGGACAGGCAGCAGCAGGTAGGCGACGTACAGCGGCAGCGACGCCGCCCACGTCTGCCTGCCGCCGTTGCTGACCTGGACCACGGTGAGGGACACGATGCTGACGGCGAGCAGGGCCGGGGACAGGGCGATCAGTCGAACCTGCTGGCGATCCTCGCCCCGGCTTCGCCTCAGCCTGAGGACCATGGAGACGACGGAGGCGACGAGTCCGACGCAGATCAGGAGGAACCCGAGGGTGAAAAGCAGACCGCGCACCGGCCCCCGGTCCGTGGTCTGGAGGTCGAACGTCATCGGGTCCGTGGTGAACAGCGTCAGTGCGCACAGCAATATCCCGAAGACCGGCGCCGCGACGGCGTATCGCCAGCGCCGCGAGAGCAGGTGACCGTCTGGTGCGAGAAGAAACAACAACGCGAGGCCGCCGATCGCGAGCTGGCCGCCGAGCAGCGCCGAGAGCCACCCCGACACCCCCGCGAGGCTTCTCGAGCCCGGCCCGTCCTCTTGGACCACCCAGATGCCGTAGGACTCTGTCAGCAGCGAGAAGGCTCCGGTGGCGCCGACCAGGCTGAGCAGCCAGCCGACCGCATGTCGCTCGTAGCGGGCGATGATGGCGGCACCCAGCAGGGCGGACCCGAGCACGGCTCCGTTGACGAAGGGAAACCCGTGCTCCGCCACGGCTGCCTCGGAGAGCAGCGGCCGGTACTGCGCGGTCACGACGACATCGGCGACGGTGAGGAGGAAGGTGAGGCCGGCCAGGACCCACGCGACGGAGGCCCGCACCTCAGTCGCCCGCCTTCGGCAGAAGAGCCACGACGCGAGTGCCACCGCCGGGGGTCGACTGGATGGTGAGGGTGCCGGCGACCGCCTCGATTCTGTCCCGCATGTTCGTCAGACCGGTGCCCGCGGACGTCGTCGTCGCGTCGAAACCCGCACCGTCGTCCGTGACGACGCACTCAAGTGACCCGGCCTGGTCCTCAAGCTCGATACGGATCGTCGCTGCGCCTGAGTGCTTGGCGGCGTTCTGGACGGCCTCCAGGCAGCAGAAGTAGGCGGCTGCCTCCACGGTGCGCGGGAGTCGCCCCACACCGTGCGGGATGACCTGCACCGGGACCGGACTGGTGAGGACCGCCTGGCGGAGCGCTGGGGCGAGCCCCCGGTCCGCGAGCAACCGTGGGTAGATGCCGCGGGACAGGTGCACCAGGGTGTCGACGGCGTCGACGGCGGCCTGCTCCTGGCCCGCGAGGATGGCGTCCGCCCGGTCCGGTGACCTCTCGGAAAGGGTCTGGGCGAGGCGCAGGTTCACGGCGAGCGCGACCAGGTGCTGCTGGGCACCGTCGTGGATGTCGCGCTCGAGCAGCCGGCGCTCGGCGTCCTGCAGGTCGACCAACCGCTCGCGCGACCCGCGGAGCTCGTCGGCGCGCGCCGACAGCTCGGCCCGACGCAGCTCGAGCTGGGCGCGCAGCCGCGCGCCGCGCAGGACGGGTCCCGCCTGCCTGGCCAACCCTTCGAACAGGCGTTCCTCGACCGCCGTGAGGCGGCCGTGGTCCCGCTCCTGGACGACCAGTACGCCGAGGACCTCACTGCCGTGCCGCACCTCGCGGGACTGTCGCCCGGCCACGGTGCTCCCATCCCTGCCTCCCGGGTCGCCGGCGGCGCGCTCGCGCGTGGCGTCGGGCGGCCAGGTCGCTGCCAGTGTCGGCCGGTCGCCGACCACGAGCCAGACCTGCGACCACTCGGCGCCGGTGCCCTCGGCGAGGACCCTGGCCATCCGCGACGGCAGCTCCTCGGCGGCATAGCTGCCCGACACCGTCTCCGAGAACCGGCTGAGCACGTCGTACGGCGAGGCGACGCCGCCGTGCACCGTCCGGGACGCGAAGGCCTCGACCCGGGCCTGGACGGGCTCGAACGCCAGCGCGACGACGGCCGTGGCGAGCACCGAGAGGGGCACGCTCGGCGACGCGGTGTGACCGATCAGCAGGCCACCACCCAGCACGACCACGACGTACACCAGCACGACGAACACCGTCAGACCAGCGAGCACCAGACCGACAACCGACCACTCGCGACGAGATCGTCGCCGCAGCCGTCCCAGCGGGTTCATCTGTGCAGTCTGGCCCTCAGCGGCCGGTCGTGGGAGGGCGCTTCCCGCACCCCGGGGGTGGGGTTGGCCGCACGATCCCCCGCAGACAGCACGGCGGACAACACCTCGCGTCGTGCGCCCAGCCCGATCGGCGGGAGATCGGAGTTCGAGTGTGCTGGTCACAGCCGCCGGATCAGGCGGCGACCAACCTCAGGAGAACACATGTCCATCATCACGACCGCCCCTCAGATCTCGACCGCTTCCGCGGCCCGGGCCCAGGGACTCAGCAAGTTCTACGGCAGCGGCGACGCCGCAGTTGCCGCCCTCGACGACGTCAGCGTCGCGGTGGGCGAGGGTCAGTTCACCGCCATCATGGGGCCCTCGGGCTCCGGCAAGTCGACCCTGCTCCACCTCCTCGCCGGCCTCGACCGGCCCACCTCGGGCGAGGTGTACCTCGGCGACACCGAGATCACCTCGCTCAACGACAAGGCGCTCACGCTGCTGCGTCGCGACCGGATCGGCTTCATCTTCCAGTCGTTCAACCTGCTGCCGACCATGACCGCCGCGGAGAACATCGTCCTCCCCATGCGGATCGCGGGACGCAAGCCGGACGAGCACTGGGTCGCCTCGATCGTCGAGACCGTCGGTCTCACCGGTCGGCTGTCGCACCGCCCTTCGGAGCTCTCCGGTGGGCAGCAGCAGCGAGTGGCGGCGGCCCGGGCCCTCGCGTCCAAGCCCCAGATCGTCTTCGCGGACGAGCCGACCGGCGCCCTGGACTCCAAGTCCGGTGCCGAGCTGCTCGCGTTCCTCCGCAACGCGGTCGACGAGCTCGGCCAGACCGTCGTCATGGTCACCCACGACCCCACCGCGGCGAGCTACGCCGACCGGGTCATCTTCCTCGCCGACGGTCACATCGTCGACGAGATGCACGCGGCAACCGCCGACGAGGTCCTCGACTACATGAAGCACCTGGGAGCCTGACATGTTGACCACCACTCTGCGAGCGATGATCGCGCACAAGCTGCGCCTCGTCCTCACCACGGCGTCGATCTCGCTCGGCGTCGCGTTCCTCGCCGGAACGCTTGTCCTGACCGACACCATGGGCCTCGCCTTCGAGCAGCTCTTCGGCAAGGTCTCCTCGGGCACGGATGCGGTCGTCCGCACCCACGCCCCCTACACCGCCTCGGAGGGCATCGGCACCAGCCGCGCCCCGATCGACGAGGCCGTCCTCACCGACATCAGCAAGGTGGACGGCGTCCGCGCCGCCGAAGGCTCGGTCAGCGGCTACGCGCTGCTCACCGACAACGACGGCCGGGCGATCCTCACCAAGGGCGGCGCCCCCACCATGGGTTACAGCATGCCGGCAGACGCTGGCCTCCGCGGTGACGTCGACCTGCTGTCCGGCAGCGCTCCGGACGCTCCGGACGAGGTCGCCATCGACGCCACCAGCGCCGAGGAGAACGACATCGCACTCGGCTCGACCATCAACGTCCTGTTCCAGGGTCCGACCCAGGAGTTCACCGTGGTCGGAACCGTCGGCTTCGGCGGCGAGAAGAACCTCGGCGGCACCACGTCGGCGTACTTCGAGACCGAGACGGCCCAAGCCGTCCTCGGGATGCCCGGATTCTTCGACACCATCGGGGTGAGCGCCGAGGACGGCGTGAGCCAGGCCGAGCTGACCAAGCGCCTCAGTGCCGTCGTGCCCGAGGGCACGGAGGCCGTGACGGGCAAGACCGTGGCCCAGGAGAACTCGGACGCGGTGCAGAAGGACCTCAAGTTCGTCGGCATCCTGTTCATGATCTTCGCGGGAGTCGCCCTGTTCGTCGGCTCCTTCATCATCTGGAACACCTTCACGATGATCGTCACCCAGAGGTCGCGGGAGATCGCGCTCCTCAGGGCGATCGGCGCCACCAGGCGCCAGGTGATGCGGAGCCTCCTCCTCGAGGCGGTCCTGCTCGGGATCGCGGCCTCCGCGATCGGTGTGGGCCTCGGGATGGGCGTCGCCAAGGGCCTGACCCTGCTGATGGACGCGGTGGGCTTCACCCTGCCGAGCACGTCGCTCCAGCTCGAGACGCGCACCATCCTGGTCTCGCTGCTGGTCGGCACGTTCGTCACGGTCGTCGCCGCTCTCGTTCCCGCTCGGCGTGCCACCAAGGTGCTGCCGGTCGAGGCGTTGCGCGAGTCGACCCCCGGAGCGGAGAAGCCGTCGAACCGGCGTGCCTTCATCGGTCTGGCAGTCATCGCAGTGGGTGGCGCGGCGATCCTCTCCGCGCTGTACGGCGGTGCCGACATGAAGCTCTTCGGGGGCGGCCTGGTCGCCGTGCTCGTGGGCGTCATGGTGGCCATGCCGCTGGCGGTCCGTCCGCTCGCGGCCATCATCGCCACGCCGCTCAAGCTGCGCGGCCTGCCCGGTGAGCTCGCGAAGCAGAATGCGCTGCGCAACCCGCGGCGTACCTCCTCCACGGCCGCTGCCCTGATGATCGGCCTCACCCTGGTCGTCAGCATGGGTGTGTTCGCCTCCTCGCTGAAGTCGTCGTTCGGTGACGTCATCTCCGACCAGACGAACGCCGACCTCTACCTGTCGAGCTCGAGTGCCCAAGGCCCCGGTTTCAGCCCTTCCGTGATCGATGCGGTCAAGGCTGTCGAGGGTGTGGACAAGGTCTCCGCGGGCGGTTGGGGCGAGGCTCGCTTCGACAGCACCGACACGACCTACGCCGCCATCGACCCGGCCACGGCCGACGAGGTGATGAACCTCGAGGTCTCACAGGGCTCGGTCGCCGAGCTCGGCGAGGACGGGCTCATGGTGTCGAAGAAGATGGCAACGGCCCAGGGCTGGAAGCTGGGCGACGAGGTCCCGGCGGAGTTCGCCGTGACCGGCAAGCACCGCCTGCACGTGGTGGCGATCTACGACGGCAAGGGCTGGATCACAGACAACTTCGTGATCAGCATCGCCGCGCAGAACGCCTTCGCCGGGCCGCAGCTCGTCGCCACCGGCCTGGTCACCCTCGCCTCCGGCGCCGACAAGGCGGACGTCCAGAAGGCCGTCTCGGCCGCCCTGGCCGACCACCCGGACGCCAAGGTGCTGGACCAGAAGGGCTTCGAGAAGGAGGCCAGCGGCTTCATCGGCAACCTGCTGACCTTCGTCACGGTGATGCTGCTGCTGGCGGTGCTCATCGCGCTGCTCGGCATCGTCAACACCCTGGCCCTGTCGGTCTTCGAGCGCACCCGTGAGCTGGGTCTGCTGCGTGCGGTCGGCATGACCCGCGCACAGGTCCGGGCCATGGTCCGCTGGGAGTCGGTCGTGATCTCGCTGATCGGCGCACTGACCGGTGCCGTCCTCGGGATCGGGATCGGGCTGGCCCTGTCCCAGGCGCTGAAGGACGAAGGGATCAAGTCCATTGCGATCCCCGGTCCCCAGATCGCGCTCTACGTGGCGCTGGCCGCGGTGGCCGGCGTGCTGGCCGCCCTCGGTCCGGCCCGCTCGGCCGCCAAGGTCGACGTCTTGAAAGCGGTGGTCAGCGACTGACCCACAGACCAGTGGCCCGGCAGCGTCATGCTGCCGGGCCACTGGTGCGTCCGGGGAAGGCGGTCCAGGAGCCACTAGACGACGACGGGCGGCTGGCCGGTCTCGCTCACCAGGGCGCGGCCGGCCGCTTCCCAGTCGAGCAACCCGCCGTCGAGGTTGACGACGTCGCGGCCCTGCCGGGACAGCCACATCACCGCCTGGGCGGAGCGCGCGCCCACCTTGCACACCACCAGCGTCTGTCCCTCGGGCACCTCGTCCAGCCGGCTGGTCAGCTCGCGCAGCGGGATGTGGATCGCGCCCTCGATGTGGCCGTAGTGCCACTCCACGGGCTCTCGGACGTCGACCACGGCGAGCCCGTCGGGCAGCGGGTCGGGTACGCCGGTGATCGCGACGGTGGGGACGCCGTTCATCGGGGCTCCTCGGTCATTTGAGCAGCTTGCTCATGCGGCGGTCGGCCAGCGGCTTGCCGCCGGTCTGGCAGGTGGGGCAGTACTGCAGGCTGGAGTCGGCGAACGACACCTCGCGGACGATGTCGCCGCAGACCGGGCACGGCTGGCCGGTGCGACCGTGCACGGCCATGTTGGACTTCTTCTCGCCCTTGAGCTCGCTCATCGCCAGGCCGCGTGATCTGTCGACGGCGTCTCCGAGCGTGATCCGGATCGCGTCGTAGAGCACCACCAGTTCGGTGTCGTCGTCGCCCTCCAGCAGCGTGGCCGCGGGCTTGAACGGCGACATGCGCGCGGCGTGCAGGATCTCGTCGGAGTAGGCGTTGCCGATGCCGGCGATGGTGCCCTGGTGGCGCAGCACGCCCTTGAGCTGCTTGCGGCCCTCAGCCTTGAGGATCTCCTGGAACTTCTGGAGGGTGAAGTCGTCGGCGAGTGGGTCGGGGCCGAGGCTGGCGATGCCCGGGACGTCCTGCGGGTCGCGCACCAGGTAGATCGCCAGCCGCTTCTTGGTGCCGGCCTCGGTGATGTCCAGCCCGGACTGGTCGTCCAAGACCACTCGCGCCGCGAGCGGGTTCTTGCCGCCGGGCCGGGGTGGCAGCGTCGGCACCTCGTCCTTCCAGCGGATCCAGCCTCCGCGGGCCAGGTGGATGCACAGATGCAGACCGCCGACGGTCACGTCGAGGAACTTGCCGTGGCGGGTCACGTCCTCGACCAGCAGCCCCTCGAGCGCCCGTAGCGGCGGGTCGAACGTCTTGAGCGCGCTGAACGCCGCGATGTGCACCGTGGCGATCGCATGACCGTCCAACCGGCCCTTGAGGTCGAGGGCCAGGGCTTCCACCTCGGGCAGCTCGGGCACCCGGGAAGTCTAGGTCCGAGCTGACTACCCCAAGCCTCGCAACCGGTGACAGATTTCCGACGCGAGAGCATGATGGACCGATGAGCGCCGCCCGGCCGCTTCCAGAGCTGGGGTCGATCTTCCTCGACGCCCGCGGCAGCGAACGCGCGCTCCGAGTCTCCTGGCACTCCGAGGCCGACCTCGTGGTGCTCTCGCTGTGGCGCGACAACGTCTGCGCGGCGTCGTTCCGGCTGGAGATCGAAGAGGTGCCCGAGCTGATCGAGCTGCTGCGGGTCGGCCTCCAGCGCGCCTACCGGCACGCGCCGACCCGCGAGCCGGCCTGACGCGCCACCCCGGACGATTCGTCTGCGGTCCGGCTGGGGAAACGCCGCTCGACGGTGCAGACGAATCCGGGCCGCGCGCCGCCAAATCTACGGAATCGGCTAGACGCGCCCATACGGTCGTAGTCATGGACCCGGTCCGGAACCCCTACGCGCCCGGCGCCGGGCAGCGACCGCCCGAGCTGGCCGGTCGCGACGAGCAGGTACGCGCGTTCGACGTGGTCCTCGAGCGAGTGGCGCGGCACCGCCCGGAGCGGTCCCTGGTGCTGACCGGGCTGCGCGGCGTCGGCAAGACCGTGCTGCTCAACGCGTTGCGCGGGCAGGCCGTGCGCAAGGGCTGGGGGACCGGCAAGCTGGAGGCGCGGCCCGACCAGTCGCTGCGCCGGCCACTGTCGAGCGCGCTGCACCAGGCGGTCCGCGAACTTGCGCACCCGGATGCCAACCAGGTGCTCGGTGTGATCCGGTCCTTCGCCGAGCGGCAGGCCGGGCCGGAGGCGAAGCTGCGCGAGCGCTGGAGTCCCGGCATCGACGTACCCCCCGTCCGCGGCCGTGCCGACTCGGGCGACATCGAGATCGACCTGGTCGAGCTGATGAACGACGTGGGCGGGCTGGCGGCCGACCTCGGCAAGGGCGTGGCGGTCTTCGTCGACGAGATGCAGGACCTCGGCCCCGACGACGTCTCGGCGCTGTGCGCTGCCTGCCACGAGGTCAGCCAGTCCGGGCTGCCGGTGATCGTGGTCGGCGCCGGACTCCCTCACCTGCCGGCCGTGCTCAGCGCCAGCAAGTCCTACTCCGAGCGGCTCTTCTCCTACCAGCGCATCGACCGGCTCTCCCGCGAGGAGGCCGACCGCGCGCTGGGCGCTCCCGCTGCCGAGGAGGACGCGGCCTACGACGACGAAGCGCTGGCGGCGATGTACGCCGCGACCGGCGGCTATCCCTACTTCATCCAGGCCTACGGCAAGACCGTCTGGGACCTCGCCCCGCGGTCGCCGATCTCCGCGGCCGATGTCGCCGTCGCCGCCCCGGAGGCCGAGCGTGAGCTGGCGGTCGGCTTCTTCGGCAGTCGCTACGAGCGCGCCACGCCGGGGGAGCGCGACTACCTGCGCGCCATGGCGGACGCCGCCGGCCCGGAGGCGGACCACGACGACCCGGTGGGCTCGGTCGCCACCGCCGAGGTCGCCGGCGTGCTGGGCAAGAAGCCGCAGTCACTCTCGCCGGCGCGCGACTCGCTGCTCAAGAAGGGCCTGATCTACTCCGGAGAGCGCGGCCGGATCGCGTTCACCGTGCCGCACTTCGGGCGCTACCTGCGTCAGCACGCCTGAGGCGACGCGTCCGGATGGGAGCGAGGACTCGGTCGTGGTGGGGCTGGGGCAACGTCGAGGACGCGGTCACCGGCGACGAGCTCCGGCAGCTGACCGGCCGCGTCGCGGCGATGCTCCCCGGCGCCGAGCTGGAGGGGCACGAGGCACCGCCGGTCGAGTCGTTCGAGGTGCCGGCGAGCCGGGTCCGGCCCCCCGAGGCGCTCGCCGCTCTGGCGTCCGAGGATCCGAAGGATCGACTCGCGCACAGCCACGGCCGAGCCTTCCGCGACGTCGTACGCGCGCTGCTCGGCCGCCTCGACTTCGTCCCCGACCTGGTCGTGCGCCCCACCGGCGAGGCCGAGGTCGCCCAGGTCCTCGACTGGTGCAGCGACGCACGGATCGCGGTGATCCCCTTCGGGGGCGGCTCGTCGGTCGTCGGCGGGGTGGAGCCGCGCGTCGGCGACGGGTACGCCGCGGCCGTCAGCCTCGATCTCTGCTCGATGGACCGGGTGCTGGAGATCGACGCGACCAGCCGGGCGGCGCTGGTCCAGGCCGGCGTGCTCGGGCCGCACCTGGAGGAGCAGCTCAGGCCCAGCGGCCACACCCTGCGGTTCTTCCCGCAGTCCTTCGAGTTCTCGACCCTCGGCGGCTGGCTCGCGACCAGGGCCGGCGGCCACTTCGCCACCGTGCTCACCCACATCGAGGACCTCACGGAGTCGCTGCGCGTCGTCACCCCCGCCGGTGTGGTCGAGTCCCGGCGGCTGCCGGCATCCGGGGCAGGACCGTCACCGGACCGGATGTTCCTCGGCTCCGAGGGGACTCTTGGCGTGATCACCCAGGCGTGGATGCGCCTGCAGGACCGGCCGCGCTGGCGGGCCGTCGCCTCCGTGGCCTTCGGGGACTACGAGGACGGCGTGCGCGCCGTACGCGCCATCTCCCAGTCGGGGCTGCACCCGGCGAACTGCCGGCTGCTCGATCCCGTCGAGGCGCTGATCAACGCGGGGTCGGACACCGCCGTCCTCGTCCTCGGCTTCGAGTCCGCCGACCATCCCCTGACCGCGTGGATGGACCGCGCCCTGGAGCTGTGTCGCGATCACGGCGGCGTGCTGCCCGAGGCCGCCCGCCACTCCGACGCGGCCGACGAGTCCACCCGTGGCGGCGCGGGCGACAGGTGGCGCTCGGCGTTCCTGCGGATGCCCTACCAGCGCGACGCGCTCGCCGCGCGCGGCATGATCGTCGAGACCTTCGAGACCGCCTGCACCTGGGACCGCTTCCACGACCTCCGGGCCGCGGTCGCGTCGGCTGCCGCGGACGCGATGCGCGAGGTGGCGGCCGAAGGGGTGGTGACCTGCCGGTTCACCCACGTCTACCCCGATGGTCCGGCGCCGTACTTCGGGATCTACGCCGCGGGCCGCTGGGGCCAGACCGTCGAGCAGTGGGACGAGATCAAGGTCGCCGTCTCCGAGGCCATCCTGGGCTCGGGAGGCGGCATCACGCACCACCACGCAGTCGGTCGCGACCACCGCCCGTGGTACGACCGGCAGCGGCCGGACCTGTTCGCCGCGGCCCTGCGCGCGGGCAAGTCGGTGCTGGACCCGGCGGGCATCCTCAACCCTGGCGCCCTCATGGACCCCGCCTGACCCGCACACGGTTCGTCTGCGATCTCGCGGCGGAAATGCCGTGCGGGGAGACAGACGAATCGTGAGCAGGGCCTACTCCGGCGCGCCGTCCTCGGCGTATTGGAGGGTCTGCAGGATCCAGAACGCCGTGAAGGCGATGAGCAGCAGCGCTTCGACGACGAACACCCAGTGCGCGAACGGCTCGGAGCCGGTGGCGGCCTTGATCACGAACAGCGCGAGCGCGCCGCCGATCACCCACCCCATGACGTAGGCGATCCAGCGGTAGGCCGTCCTGTACGTCTCGGCCTGGCCCATCGTGAGGGTGCCGCCGGCGGCGACGAAGTCGTCGACCCGGGCGGCGTTGACCAGGGCGACGGCGACGATCAGCCCGAACATCGGGACCGCGGTGCCGTAGTGGGCGTAGTCGAGGAACGAGTCGCGCCCGAGGGCGAACCACAACGCGAACCCGACCAGCCCGGCGACCGAGACGCCGATCGCGACCAGGTCGCCACGCTCGCGCGTGTCTCGGCGGACCGTGCGCGCGGCGAACAGGACGGCCACCACCCCTACGACGAGAAGCGCCTCGACGTTGTTGACGACACCTGGCACGAACTCGTCCGGCACGCAACTGGCGGCGCCACCGCAGACCGCGGGCCTCTCGAGCGGGGTGGGGCAGAGCGCGACCACTGGTGCGCACATCCCGGCCAGGTTGAGCATCAGGTCTTCGCGCGGCCGGTCGCGGCCCTTGATCGCGATCAGGCACACCCCCATCGCGCAGAGCGTCCCGACGAAGACGCTGCGCACGGGCGTGTAGTAGTAGGCACTGATCGAGCCGAGCCAGGCCGTGTCGCCGAAGGCCAGCTCGATGACGAGCGAGGCGCCCAGGAAGAGTGCGAGCGCGACCAGCGCGACACGCAGGTAGAGGTAGGTCTTGGTGGTCGACTCGCTGTGCTTGGCCACGGGGTTTGTCGTACCACCTCGTGCCGACGGCGCGTTTCAGCGGTGCCGGGCAGTGGGTATCGACCTGTCATGAGCCAGGAGCGCGCCATCGTCCTGTCGGTCGGTTCCTTCGTCCTGTTCGGGGCGTTCATCCTGATCCTGTTCGCGATGGTCGACATCGAGCTCACCCTGAGCATCGGGCCACTCATCGCGGTGGCCATCGCGTCGGTCTGGGTCTACAGGGACGCGCGCGGCGACGACTCCTAATCGGGGGTATTTCCGTCGCGCCTCCCCACCCGAACGGGCGAACCGCGCCCACAATGGCGTCATGCCCCGGACGGCGTCGCTGCCCCAGGTGGTCGCGCACCGTGGCGCGAGCTTCGAGAACGCCGAGCACACCCTGGGCGCCTATGTGAAGGCGCTCGACGCGGGCGCCGAGGGCCTGGAGTGCGACGTCCGGCTCACCGCTGACGGTCACCTGGTCTGTGTGCACGACCGCGACCTGCGGCGGACCGCGTCCCGTCGCGGACTGGTGTCGACGTCGAACCTCGAGGACCTCGAGGCGCTCGACTTCGCGTCGTGGAAGAGCCCGTGGGCCGATCTCGACGACGAGGCTCCCGAGCGGGACAAGAGCCTGGACAGCGTCCTGACGCTGCGCAAGCTGCTCGAGATGGTGGCCGACTACGACCGCCGGGTGGAGGTGGCGATCGAGACCAAGCACCCGACGAGGTACGGCGGGCTGGTCGAGAAGCGGGTCAGCGAGATGCTCCACGACTTCGGCTGGGACGGGCCCAGCCTCCCGGAGCCGAACCCGGTCCGGGTGATGAGCTTCAGCCACACGGCGCTCCAGCGGATGCACAGGCTGGCGCCGCACGTGCAGCTGGTGCAGCTGATCGACAAGGCCGCGCACTGGCCGTTGCTGCGCCGGGTGATCGGGCGCGACTGGCTCATCGGTCCGGGCATCGCACTGCTGAAGGAGCACCCGCGGCTGGCGGAGCGGATCGCCGACTCCGGCCACGGCGTGCACGTCTGGACGGTCAACTCCGAGCCGGACCTGAGGCGCTGCCAGGAGCTCGGGGTGCAGGCGGTCATCACCGACCGCCCGGCGTACCTGCTGGAGCTGCTCGGCAAGTAGCGTCATCCGCATGGCGAAGAAGTCGCGGACCAAGGCCCGAGAGAACCAGTCGGCCCAGCCGGGCGAGGTCGGCCCGCGTCAGCCGTGCCCCTGTGGCTCCGGCAAGCGCTACAAGGCCTGCCATGGCGCCGAGGGCGGTGCGGCCGCGGTGTACGTCGGACGGCCCTTCGAGGGACTGCCGTCGGAGTGCGACATCGTGGCGATGCGCGAGCTGGTGCCGAGCGCGACCGCACCCCTGAGCGTCAAGGGCACCGACAAGCCGGTGGTGCTCTGCTCGCTGCTGCCGATGGCGGCGCCGGCGATGGTCCGCGACAGCGGCCAGCTGTGGCTGGGGCTGCAGGTCCAGCACAACTTCGGTGACCCGTCCCGCGACCTCGGTGCGGTGCTGCAGCTGGCGATCGACGCCGAGGAGCCGGGCGTCCTCGGCCTCACCGCCCCGCCGGGCACCGGACCACGGCTCCAGGACCTGGTCACGGACAAGGACCTGAAGGTCACCGTGCATGACGGGTTCGAGTTCTGGGTGTCCGACGTCGAGGAGAAGGACGACCTCACCGCCGCGCTCGAGCAGGCGAACGCCGCGGCCAACCCGACGGCGCGGCTGACCCAGGTCGAGGCGGCGTACTGGACCGACGTCGGCACCAAGGAGCACCTGCGCTGGGTGATGCCGGAGCCGGAGGACGACCTGCTCGACGCGCTGGCCCGGCTGCACGTCGCCGGCAAGGACGTCATCGTGGAGGGCGCCCGGCTGGTCGGGATGTTCCGCGCGCACGGCCTGCTGGCGCCGGTCTGGGACCTGCCCGTCGGGACCGGCGCGGAGGCGCTGGAGGACCCTGCCTCGACGTTCGCTCAGGACCTCGCCGCGGCGCTGGCCGACGACTCCGACCTCGACGCAGACCAGCGCGCCGCCCGCTCCGGGCTCGCGAACCGGCAGGTCACGATCCGCTAGCCGGCCCGCCTCAGCACCCACGACTGGAGCCGCGAGTAGCCCTTCACCGACGTGCGACGCATCCGTCGGAACGAGAAGCCGGCGTGCATGCGTTCTTCCTGCTCCTGGTCTTCGGTGTCGCCGGTGAGCGCGTCGTGCGCCCCCTGGTCGATGAGCACCGAGCCGGGGCGGGCGATCGAGGTGAGCCGGGAGGCGACGTTGACCGTGGGGCCGAAGACGTCGCCGAGGCGGGAGACCACGTCGCCGTACGCCACGCCCGCGCGTACCTCCGGGAACTTGTCGTCGGGGTCCGAGCCGCGGGCGGTCATGATGAGCGCCGCGTCGGCCGCCTGGGCGACGTCCTCGGCCACGAAGAGCACCTCGTCGCCGATGTTCTTGATCACCCGGCCGTCGTGGTCGATGACCACTCCGGAGCACTCGGCCTCGAAGTACTCCAGCCACTCCACCAGCTCGGTCTCGTCGAGCTCCTTGCTGCGCGAGGTGAAGCCCACGATGTCGACGAAGGCCACTGCCAGCCTCGAGGTGTCCGACCCGGCCGAGTCGCTAGCCATCAGCCGCACGCCGGCGCTGGCGAGGTGGCGCCGCCAGACGTAGTCCTGCAGCGCCTCGACCCGCGGCAGCACCTCGGAGGCCAGGTTGGCGACCTGCTTGACGGGGTCCGGGCTCTCGAGCGCGACGTCGGTGAGCAGCCGCGTCTGCCACTCGGCCAGCCGGGCGAAGCTGCGCCCCCAGGTGCGGACCAGGGCGGCCTGCCGGTCGGGGCTGAGGATGCCGAGCTTCATGAGGTCGTGGGTGTACTCGAGCGCCCGTACGTCGGCCTGCGTGAAGGCGACGGCGTCGTCCGGCTGGTGGGCGAAGCCGAGCAGCCGCCACAGCTCCTGCGCCACCTCGAGCGGTACGCCGGCCTGCTCGCAGACCTGGACCCGGGTCAGGGACGGCGTGTCGCCGAGGAGGTACCGCTCGACGGTGTCGAGCGCCTCTGAGAGGTCGACGTCGTTCTCGTCGTCCACTTCAGGACTTCGGCGGGAACCGTTCGGCCGCCGTCTTCTCCAGGGCGTCGTGGAACGACGGCATCTCGACGTTCAGCCGGGCCAGCTGCTCCTTGGTGAAGTGGATCAGCTCCAGCGGGGTGAGGGCGACGATGGTCGCCGTCCGGAGCGAGTGGTTGAGGATCGCCGTCTCTCCGACGATGTCTCCGGGACCGAGCTGGGCGACCTCGTCGCCGTGGGAGCGCACCGAGACCCTGCCGCTGAGGATGATGTAGGCCTTGTCAGCACCGGTCGACTCCGAGATCGGAGCCCAGCCCTCGGGCAGGGTCACGCGGGTGCCGGACGCACTGATGAGCGCGATCTCCTCGGGTGTGAACATCGAGAAGAAGGTGTCTGCCATGGCCAGCCTTTCGGGTCGGGTCTGTCAAGCAGAACGACGCAGGGCCGCTGAGGGCACGGCCTCGGCACGAAGATGTAACAGTGAGTTACCCCTGAGCCGACCCGCGCGCTCCGGGACCGGGACTAGGCCAGGGACACGCGGGAGATCGGGCAGCTCATGCAGCGCGGGCCTCCGCGACCGGAGCCCAGCTCGGAGCCGGCGATCCGGACCACCTCGATGCCGGCGTCCTCCAGACGTTCGTTGGTCTCGTCGTTGCGCTCGTAGGCGACTGCGATCCGGGGTGCGAGCGCCAGGGTGTTGTTGCCGTCGTCCCACTGCTCCCGCTCGGCGGTGACCGGGTCGAGCCCCGTGTCGATCCGGTGCATCCTGTCGATGCCCATGGCCGCGGCCGCCGCGACCAGAAACGGCTCGGCCTTGCCGACCTCGAGCACCAGGGCACCGTCGGGCTCGGCGTCGCCGGTCGACCTGACCGAGTAGGCCATCAGCGAGTCGGCCATGTTGGGGTAGACCACCATCTTGTCGACGTCGACGAGCGTGCAGATCGTGTCGAGGTGCATGGTCGCGCGCTCCTGAGCGATCGGTACGGCGAGCACCGTGTGCGCGAGGTCCGACTGGAAGCACTGCCGGGCCAGCCGCTCGACGCCGGCCGGCGTGGTCCGCTCGCCGACTCCGACCGCGATCACGCCCGGCGCGAGCAGCAGCACGTCGCCGCCCTCGACGTGCTCGAGGTGCGCGCCGTGCATCCGCGGCGTGCCCACGAACCGCGGGTGCCGGCTGTAGATCAGCTCGGTCAGCTCGGTCTCGCGCTTGCGGGCCGGCATCGCCAGCGAGGTGATCGCGACCCGGTCGCGCACCCACACCGACGAGTCACGCGTGAACAGCAGGTTGGGCAGCGGGTCGATGAGGAAGTCGTCATGCGCGAGCAGGGACGTGACCAGACCGAACCCGCCGCGGACCTCGTCGTTGCGGATGCCGGCGGTGAGATACATCGTCAGCTCGGCCGGCGTCGCGTCGCGCAGCAGCCCCTCGAGGTAGCCGCGCATCGTGTCGCCGAGGTCGAGGTCGCGCAGCGCCTCCTCGATCGCGCCGGCGCGGGCGTCGTCGTCCTGCTCGAGCGTCTCGGTGAGCAGGTCGGTCAGGTAGAGCACCTCGACCCCTCGACCACGGAGCTCGGCCGCGAAGGCGTCGTGCTCGTCCTGGGCGCGCGACACCCAGGGGATGCCGTCGAAGAGCAGCTTGTCGTTGTTGCGCGGCGTGAGGCGCTTGAGCTCCGGTCCGGGGCGGTGCAGCATCACCGTCCGCAGCAGGCCGACCTCGCTGTCCGCGCCGTGTGGTGCCCGGTCCCTGGCGGTGTTGCCGGTTCCCTCCGTCATGCCGGGCACTCTAGTCAGCGGACCAGTTCTGTCAGCGTGAGCGCCGCCAGGAGCAGGCAGACGCCGGCGCCCACGTAGTGCAGGACGTGCAGCGAGACGAAGCGCAGCAGGGTCCGGCCGGCGAGGACCGCGAGGCCACTGACCACGAGCAGCGCGCCGAGCGCCCCCACGAAGACGCTGCCCGGCGCCTCGTAGCGGGCCACCAGCGAGATCGTGAGCAGCTGGGAGAGGTCGCCCCACTCGGCGGCGAAGAGCACGAGGAACGACGCCAGGACGGCGCGGAAGCCGGTGACGTTCTTCGCGTTCTCGGCGAACTTCTCGCCGGAGTCCTGCTGGTGGTGGCGGCCCTCGCGCACGAGGATCACGGCGCCGGCAATGAACATCAGCAGTGCGACGACGTGCACGACGTCCTGGGGCATGAACGACGCCGCGTGGCCGAGCAGCACCGCGACCGTCGTCTGCACCGCGAACGCCGAGCCGACCCCGAGCCAGACCAGGATCGGGCGGTACTTCGTCGAGAGCACCAGCGTCGCGAGGAAGGTCTTGTCGGGAAGCTCCACCACGAAGATGGCGCCGAAGGTCAGCGCGAGGGCGGCCAGATCCATCAGGCTCGTGCCTGCGCGCGAGCGGCCGCCGTGGCGTCGGCGAGCACCTCGCGGGCCGGACGATCCAGGGCGCGTGCGGCGCGCACGACGTCGTCGTACTCCGGCTGTGCGTTGACCACGACGCCGTCGAGCCGCGCCACCTTCACGGCGATCTCGATGCCGTCGACGGTGACGTGCGTGGTCTCGCGGGGGAGGGCATGGCGGGCGACTGGGTAGTCGCGGATCCCGATCGTGGTCGTCTCCCGGAAGACGGTCGCCCGGACCTCGGCCGCCCGGTCGGGTGCGACCAGGGCGCGGAAGGTGTGCGCCGGGCGGCCCTTCTTCATGAGGATCGGCGTCAGCCAGGCGTCGAGCGCCCCGGCCGCGAGGACCGCTGTGATGACCTCGGGCCAGAGCCTCGGGTCGAGGTCGTCGACGTTGGTCTCGAGGACCAGCAGGTCGTCCTGGCCGTCAGGTGCGGCTGCCGGGGCGCCGACCAGCAGGCGCAGCACGTTGGTGTGGCCCTCGGGGTCCCGGCCGCCGGCGCCCACGCCGATGGACGTGGTGGTCATCGCGGGCTGTGGACCGTACGACGTGGCGAGGGTGGTGAGCAGCGCGGCGCCGGTCGGCGTGCACAGCTCGGTCGCGGGCGCGCCCTCCGGGCCGGCGTACGACGGGACGCCCGTGAGCAGCGCGGCCACCGCGGGTGGCGGGACCGGCAGGGTGCCGTGTGCGCCGCGGACGGTGCCGGAGCCGACCGCGATCGGGGTGACCACGACCTCGGCCGGCGCGAGGTGGGCAATGCCGGCGCTGACCCCGACCACGTCGGCGATCGCGTCGAGGGCGCCGACCTCGTGGAAGTGGACGTCCAGCGGGTCGCGGCCGTGGACGGCGCCCTCGGCGACCGCGAGTCTCTCGAAGACGCGCAGCGCCAGGTCGCGCACCCCGTCGGCGAGCGAGGACTCGAGGAGGATGGTCCGGACGTCGCGCCAGGACCGGTGCTCCGCCGAGTCGGCGACCTCGACGTGCACGCGGGTGGCGGCGAAGCCGTTGCGGGTGACCGCCTCGACCCGCAGCGCGACCGGTTCGGGGGAGACCGCGTCCACCGCGGCCTGGATGACCTCGACCGGGACGTCCGCGCCGACAAGCGCGCCGAGCAGCATGTCGCCGCTGGCGCCGGACGACGCGTCGACCCACAGCGTCGTCGTGGGAGGGGTGGTCATCGGGCCGCTCTCGCCACCCGCGCCGCGAAGACGCCCGCGCCGTACCCGTTGTCGATGTTGACGACCGTCACGCCGGGCGCGCAGGAGTTGAGCATCGCCAGCAGTGCCGCCAGTCCGCCGAACGAGGCGCCGTACCCGACGCTGGTCGGGACCGCCACGATCGGTACGCCCGTCAGCCCGCCGACCACGGACGGCAGCGCGCCCTCCATCCCGGCCACCACGACCAGGCAGTCCGCGGCCTCGAGCCGGTCCTGGACGGCGAGCAGCCTGTGCAGCCCGGCAACGCCGACGTCCTCGATCAGCTCGACCGCCGAGCCGTGCACCCGGATCGACAGCGCCGCCTCGGCCGCGACCGGGGCATCACTCGTGCCCGCTGAGACCACGGTCACCGTGCCACGCGGCTCCGGGAACGGACCCAGCGTCACCGCCCGGGCCACCGCGTCGATGCTGGCCTCCGGGAGCGACGTAGCCACCTGGGCGAGCGCCTCCTCCGACAGCCGGGTCGCGAGCACCGCCCGCTCGGGATGCTTCTCGTGGAGCGTGCGCAGGATCGTGATGACCTGGCCCGGCGTCTTGCCGGAGCCGTACACGACCTCGGCGTCGCCGGTCCGCCGCGCCCGGTCGATGTCCACGCGCGCGAACCCCAGGTCGTGTGTCAGGTCCTCGCTGCCGGGGTCGTTCTCCACCCGAGCAGGCTAGTCGCGTCCCCACCCAGGGTGTTGGCTGGTCCGCATGGCCACGGTCGACTCCTACGCGCAGGGCACGCCGAGCTACGTCGAGCTGACGTCGCCCGACCAGCAGGTCGCCAAGGGGTTCTACGGGCCGTTGTTCGGCTGGGACTTCGAGGACGTCGACATGGGCGAGGCCGGGGTGTACGTCGCGGTGTCGGTCGAGGGCGACTCGATCGCGGGCATCGCGGGCCAGATGCCACAGCTGCAGGGCCACCCGGCGTTCTGGGGCGTCTATCTGGCCGTCGACGACCTCGATGCGACGGCGGCGAAGGTGGTGTCGGCCGGTGGGAAGGTCGAGGCGGGGCCGTTCGACGTCATGGGGCTGGGCCGGATGGCGAGCATCCAGGACCCCACCGGCGTCCGCGTGAACCTCTGGGAGGCCGGCCAGAGCATCGGCTCGGTGCGGGTCAACGAGCCGGGCTGCCCGATCTGGCACGAGCTCAGCAGCCCGGACCTGCCGGTCGCCACGAAGTTCTACAGCGACGTGCTCGGCGTCGAGTGGGAGTCGATGCCGATGGAGACCGGCGACGACTACACCTGCCTCATGGTCGAGGGTCGGCCGGTGGCCGGCGCGTTCCCGCCCCAGCTGGACGGCCTCCCACCGCACTGGGACGTCTACTTCAACGTCGAGGACTGCGACGCGACCACGGCCAGGGCGCTCGAGCTCGGCGCGAGCGAGCTGGTCGCGCCGTACGACGTGCCTGGCGTCGGCCGCACGGCGATGGTCCGGGACCCTCAGGGCGCGATCGCCGCGTTCCTGCAGAACCCGCCGGAGGACGCCTAGGCGTGGTCCTCGCGGAACGAGTCTGCGGGGTAGACGCCGAGGATCTTCACGTCGGTGGTGAAGAAGCGCAGCTCCTCCAGGGCGCGCGCCACGCCGACGTCGGAAGGGTGGCCGTCGACCTCGGCGAGGAACTGGGTGGCGGTGAACCAGCCGCCGACCATGTAGCTCTCCAGCTTGGTCATGTTCACACCGTTGGTCGCGAAGCCGCCGAGCGCCTTGTAGAGCGCTGCGGGCAGGTTGCGCACGTTGAAGATGAACGACGTCACGACCGGGCCGTTGCCGGCCGGCGCCTCGAGCAGCTCGCGGGAGAGCACGACGAACCGCGTGGTGTTGTTGTCCTCGTCCTCTACGTCCTCGGCGAGCACCTCGAGGCCGTAGATCTCCGCCGCCAATGGCGGAGAGATCGCCCCCTGCGTCGGGTCGCCGGCCTCGACGATCTCCCGGGCGGCGCCGGCGGTGTCGCCGGAGATCACCGGGCGCAGGTTGTGCGCGCGGATGACCTTGCGGCACTGGCCGAGCGCGTGGACGTGGCTGTGCACGGTGCGGATCTGGTCGAGCTTCGCGCCGGGGATCCCGAGCAGGTGGAACCGGATCCGCAGGAAGTGCTCGGCCACGATGTGCAGTCCCGAGTCGGGCAGGAAGTGGTGGATGTCGGCGACCCGGCCCGCGATCGAGTTGTCGATCGGGATCATGGCCAGGTCGGCCTCACCGCCCTCGACGGCGGCGAAGACGTCCTCGAACGACGCGCACGCCAGCGCCTCCAGGTCCGGGTAGTGCTCGCGGCACACCTGGTGGGAGTTGGCCCCCGGCTCGCCCTGGTAGGCGATCCTCTCGGGGCGGCGCAGGGGTTCGGTCACCGGTGCATCGTAGTTTGGGGAACGTGCTCCTGATCGTGGTGACCACGGCGCTGCTTGCCGTCGCGGCGTTGGTCGTGGCGGTGGCGGGACTGCGCCGTACGCCCAGCCGCGGGGGCGATCTCGACGCTGTGCCCGAGGACGTCGTCGGGCTGCGGCAGGAGGTGGCCGCGCTCCGGGCCGAGGCCAGCGGTTCGCTGCGCCATCTCGGCCTCGTCCGCTACGACGCCTTCGCCGACGTGGGTGGCCGGCTGTCCTGGTCGCTGGCGCTGGTGGACGACGGCGGCAACGGCGTGGTCCTGACCGCGATCCACGGCCGCAGCGAGGCGCGCAGCTACGCCAAGAGCCTCGCCGGCTGGACCAGCGAGCAACCGATGTCACCGGAGGAGGAGGACGCCGTGGCGTCCGCGAAGCCATGAACCGGGAGTGGGACGACCTCGCCGACGAGCTCGGCATCAAGGCGGTCGCCGAGGGCGAGCCGACCCGCTGGTACGACGAGCTCTGGTCGGCCGCCGGGCGCGGCGAGGTGGCCCTGCCCTGGGACCACACCGACCCGCACCCCGTGCTCGCGGACTGGGTGGACGGTCACGGCGACGGTGACGGTCGGCGTGCCGTGGTCGTCGGGTGCGGGCTCGGCGCCGACTCCGAGCACCTGGCCCGGCACGGCTGGCGCACCACGGCCTTCGACATCTCGCCCGCCGCGGTGACTGCGGTCCGCGGCCGCTACCCCGACTCGCCGGTCGACTACCGCGAGGGCGACCTGCTCGACCTCACGGGGGACTCGGCCGACCTGCGCGGCGCGTTCGACCTCGTGGTCGAGATCTACACGCTGCAGGCGCTGCACCCATCCCTGCGCGAGCGCGCGATCGCCGGTGTCCACGGACTGATGGCGCCCGGAGCCACGGCGCTCGTGGTCCAGGTGGTCCGCCGCGACGAGGAGCCCGTCACTGCTGAGCCGCCCTGGACGCTGACGAGGGCCGAGATGGAGGCAGTCGCCGGGGACGGCGTCGGGCTCGAGTCGCTCGACGAGGTGCTGCCGCCGGGCCGGGTCAACCCGCTGTGGCGGATGGTGCTCACTCGCCGGTGACGAACCTCTGGAGCAGCAGCACCAGGCGCTTGATCTGGCGCACATCGAGGTTGCCCAACCGCTGAGCCAGCATCTGCTCGGCAGTGCTCCTCGCCTGCTCCAGCACGTCCAGCGCGCGCGGTAGGAGGTGCAGCACCTGGGTGCGGCGGTCCCACTCCAGGCGCCGGCGCTCGACCAGCCCCAGCGCCTCCAGGTCGTCGACCAGCTGGACGACGCTCGCGCCGCTGATCCCGAGCCGTCGGCCGACCTCGGCCTGCGGCACCGGGCCGAGTTCGGACAGGGTGGTGAGCAGGCCGAAGTGCGGTGGCACGATGCCCAGCGGCGCGAGCGCGTCTGCGAACTCACGGTGCATCCGGAAGTGGACCCGCGTGATGAGGAAGCCCAGGCTCTCCAGCAGCGGCTCGGGGGTGTCCGGTGCCAGCTCACCATCCAGCAGGCGGAGCACCAGCCCGCGCAGCTCCTCGCGCTCGGCGAGTGAGAATCCGGGGGTGAGCGCCTCCTCGAGGTCCTCCGCGTGGCGGCGCCATCGCCGGGCCGCGGCCGCCCCCTCGGGGGTGCGGGTCAGCGCGTAGGACCGTCGGTCCTGGGGGTTGCGGACCCGCTCGACCAGCCCTTGCTCCGCGAGCTGGGCGGCCACCTTGACCATCGTCGTCCGGCTCACCGCGATCGTGTCGGCCAGGGACTGCTGGGACCGGGTCGCTCCACCGGCCAGCGCCAGGAGCGCTGCGTAGGCATGGATGTCCACGCCAGGTGGCAGCACCTGATCGAGGTTGACCGTCACCCGCGCCGCGGCCCGCCACATCAGGTGGCCCGGCTGGTCCTCGAGCCCGCTGATCAGCTCGCGGCTGTCGGTGGCGTCCTCCAGTCCCAAAAGATTCACCTCTTGATCGTTAGGCGCTTGACGAATGCTCGGACAAGAGTATCGTACAGAAGGTAATCGTTAGGTACGTGATGATTCGGCTGTTGACGAAAATCAGCCAGGAGAGGTGAGCCCATGACCGCGCAGATCGCGACTGCCCCGATGCCAGAGACCACGACCGGCCGCGACCCCAAGTGGTGGACGCTCGTCGCGGTCTGCCTCGGCGTCTTCATCCTGTTGCTCGACATCACGATCGTGAACGTCGCGCTCGCCGACATCCAGGGTGAGCTCGGAGCAAGCCTCTCCGACCTCCAGTGGGTGATCGACGCCTACGCACTCAGCCTCGCGGCCCTCCTGCTCACCGCCGGCTCGCTCTCCGACCTCTACGGCCGTCGCAAGGTGTTCGTGATCGGGACGGCGCTCTTCATGGCGGGCTCGATCGCCTGCGGTGCCGCGCAGGACATCTTCTTCCTCCAGCTCGCCCGAGCCTTCCAGGGCATCGGCGGCGCCGCCATGTTCGCGACCGCGCTGGCGCTGATCGCCTCGGCGTTCCAGGGCCGCGACCGCGGCATCGCATTCGGCGTGTTCGGCGCGACCACCGGCGTGGCCGTGGCCGTCGGCCCGGTCCTCGGGGGCGTGCTGACCAGCGGCCTCTCGTGGCGGTGGATCTTCTTCGTCAACATCCCGATCTGCCTGCTCGCGATCGTCATCGCGGCCACCCGGGTCCGTGAGTCCCACGACCCGCGTGCCGGTCGTCCGGACTGGTTCGGCTTCGGCACCTTCAGCCTCGCGCTGGGTGGGCTGGTCTACGGCCTCATCCACGCCGGCCAGACCGAGTGGACCAACGGTCGGGTGGTCCTCTGCCTGACCGCCGCGGTCGTGCTGCTGGCCGTGTTCGTGATCAGCCAGCTCCGCGGGTCAGACCCGATGTTCGACCTCGCCCTGCTCCGCAAGCCGACGTTCACCGGCGGGTTGATCGCGGCGTTCGGCGTCTCCGCGTCGATCTTCTCGCTGCTCACCTACCTGGTGATCTACGTCCAGAACGTCCTGGGCTACTCCGCGGTGGGTGCCGGGGTCCGGTTCCTCTTCCTCTCCGGTGCCGCGTTCTTCGCCGCGGCGATCGCCGGCCGACTGACCGAGAACGTCCCTGCCAAGTGGCTCATCGCGCCCGGCTTCGTCGTCCTGGGCGTTGGCCTGCTCCTCATCCACGGCATCGACGTCGACTCCTCGTGGACCCACCTGATCCCCGGGTTGCTCGTCAGCGGCGTCGGGATCGGCATGATCAACACCCCGCTCGCGTCGACGGCCGTCGGCGTGGTCACGGTGGACCGCTCGGGCATGGCCTCGGGCATCAACTCCACGTTCCGGCAGGTGGGCGTCGCCACCGGCATCGCCGTGCTCGGCACGATCTTCAGCCACCGGGTGGCGGACGGGATCCGCGACGGGCTCGCCGGCACGCCCTCGGCCGACCAGTCCGACCGGATCGCCGGCGCCGTCACCGGCGGTCAGACCGACGCGGTGATCCAGTCAGCGCCGGCCGGCGTGCGGGACCAGCTGGCCGCGGTCGCGAACTCGAGCTTCGTGGACGCGCTCAACCACATCACGATGATCGCCGCGGTGCTGGCGTTCGCCGCCGCGGCGTGCTGCTTCGTGCTGATCCGACAGAAGGACTTCGTCGAGCAGGGTGGTCCGCCGGCAGGTCACTGAGCGGCCACGTCCTGGGGCTGGAGCATGTAGAACTCGGTGAACTCCCGGCACCGCCCGTCGCCGTCGAAGCGCATGACGAAGCAGTTGTGGAAGACCTTCACCACCGGTCCGTCCGGGACGTCCTGGTACGACGACGTCCCGGACGCCACGACGACGTCACCATCGACGGCGACGGGCGCGTAGCTCGCGTCGAAGGTGCCGATCGCGTCGCGGCTGGACGCGGCTGGGTCGGACGAGTCGCCCAGCCACGACGCCACGACGGCCTCACGGCCGGTGACCGGCTCGTCGTACGGGTGGTAGCGGTAGGCGACGTCCTCGCTGAACAGGTCGCCGATCAGGTCGGGCTCGTAGGTCAGCCAGGCGGCCAAGTAGCGGTCGAGCCAGTCCTGGGCAGCGGCGTGGTCCATGCCACAAGGATGACGCTCAGCGAGGAACGCGCACCAGCACCCGGCCGTGGATGCACTCCATCTGCAGCTCGCGGCCGGGGCCGATCGAGTCACCGTCCAGCTGGCGGGGCGTGTCCGCACTCGCGCGTACGACGACGGTGCGGCCGGTCATCCGGTCGACCAGCTCGTCGGTCCGCGGCCGCTTGGCCAGCACCCGGAACGCGAGTGGGATCCACGACAGGAACCGGCGGGGGTGCAGCAGGACGACATCGAGCAGGCCGTCGTCGATCGAGGCGTCCGGGAGCAGAGGCATCCCGGCCTGCAGGTAGCCGACGTTGCCGACCACGATGGTCCGGGCCCGGTGGGTGGTGAACTCGCCGCCGTCGACCGAGATCTCGACTCGCACAGCGGGGAACATCAGCGACTTCAGGGCCGAGAGCACGTAGGCGATCCACCCGACCTTCGCCTTGATCTCCTCGTTGACCCCTTCCATGATCGCGGCGTCGAACCCCATGCCGGCCATCACCATGAAGTGGGTGCCCTCCTCGACGCCGTCGCCGCTCACCTTCACCATGTCGATGGCCCGGTCCTGGCCGGTGAGCGCGATGTCGATGGCCGCGCGCAGGAACAGCGGGATGTCGAGGTTGCGCGCCAGCAGGTTGCCGGTGCCGGCCGGGATGATCCCGACCGGGATGCCGGTGCCGGCGAGCTCGGCGCAGACCTCGCGCACCGTGCCGTCGCCACCGCAGACGAGGGCCAGGTCGGCGCCGGCGACGGCGGCCGCCTCCGCCATGCCGGTGCCGGGATCCTCGACGGTCGTGTAGTGCCACACCGGCAGCGACCAGCCCACCTCGGCGGCCATGGAGTTCACGATCCTGCGGAACTCCTCGATGTCCTCGACCTTCGAGGGGTTCAGGATGACGGCCAGCACACGGTCCGAGGGGTACGGCGTCGCGAGGTCCGGCAGCAGCGCCGCGTGGCTGCGTGGCAACGGGCTGTAGACGGCCAGCCCGAGGGCGACCATGCCCATCCCGAGGAAGAACCCGCCGACCACGTCGGACGGGAAGTGTCGGCCGAGGAGGACGCGGTCGAGGCAGACCACGACGATCATCAGGCCGAGGAGCACGTAGAACAGCCGGCGCATGTTGCCCCGGCGTACGAGCATCACGACGAGCACGATCAGGATCCCGCCGAACGCCGTGACCGACGCAGCGTGGCCCGACGGGAAAGACTTCGACGACAGCAGCGACTGCTCGACCTGCCACTCCGGGCGAGCCCGGCCGACCAGCAGCTTGACCACGGAGTAGACCACCGTGGTCGTGACCATGACGCCGAGGGTGTACGCCGCGGCGCGGCGATGGCCGCGAAGGAACATGAGTCCGGCGACGGCCAGGGTCATGACCGCCATGCCGACGGTGGCGAAGATGACCTCGACGACCCTCAGCGGGCCGATCAGCCAACCCGACTCGACGGCGTACTCGGCCGCCGGCGAGCCGCGCTCGTCGAACTGGGTGATCGGGCCCCAGCCCTGGATGACCGCCACCATCACCGACACGAACAGCAGGAAGGACAGCAGCGCCCAGCCGAGTAGCACGAGGCGGGGGCGGTCGAGCACCGCAGAAGTATGACGGGACCTCAGCGGCACCTGTGCATCTCGGGTGAGACCGGACCCTGCTGCCGACTAGCCTTGCCACTGTGATCGACCCCCGCATCCTCCGTGACGAGCCCGACCGCGTGCGTGCCGCCCAGGCCAAGCGCGGGCTGTCCGACGCGGTGGTCGACGAGGCGCTGGCGGCCGACGAGAAGCGGCGCCGGGCGATCGGCGACTTCGAGGCCAAGCGGGGCGAGCAGAAGACGCTCGGGAAGCAGATCCCGCAGGCGCAGGGCGAGGAGAAGCAGGCACTGCTGGCGCGGACCAAGGAGCTCGCGGCCGAGGTGAAGGCCGCGGAGGCCGCGCAGACCGAGGCCGAGGAGGCCTGGCAGGCCGCGATCCTGTCGATCCCCAACCTCGCGCACGAGCAGGCGCCGGCCGGCGGTGAGGACGACTTCACGGTGCTCGAGACGATCGGCACCCCGCGCGACTTCGCCGCCGAGGGCTTCGAGCCACGAGACCACGTCGAGCTCGGCCGGATGCTCGGCGCCATCGACATGGAGCGCGGCGCCAAGGTGTCGGGCTCGCGCTTCTACTTCCTCACCGGCGTCGGCGCCCAGCTCGAGTTCGCCTTGGTCAACCTCGCGATGGAGCAGGCCCGCAACGCCGGCTTCACCCAGGTGGTCGCGCCCTCGCTGGTCCGGCCGCGCGCCATGGAGGGCACCGGCTTCCTCGGCCAGGCCGCCGACGACGTCTACCGGATCGAGGGCGAGGACCTCTACCTCGTCGGCACGTCGGAGGTGCCGATGGCGGCCTACCACTCCGACGAGATCCTCGACGTCGCGCCTCGCTGCCGCTGCGCTACGCGGCGTTCAGCCCTTGCTTCCGCAAGGAGGCCGGCTCGCACGGCAAGGACACCAAGGGCATCATCCGGGTGCACTGGTTCGACAAGGTCGAGATGTTCGTCTACACGACCACGGAGGAGTCCGACGCCGAGCACCAGCGGCTGCTGGCCTGGGAGAAGGAGTTCCTCGACATGCTCGAGCTCTCCTACCGCGTCATCGACACCGCCGCTGGTGACCTCGGCCTGTCGGCGGTCCGCAAGTTCGACTGCGAGGCCTGGATCCCGACCCAGGGCCGCTACCGCGAGCTCACGTCGACCTCCAACTGCACGGAGTTCCAGACCCGCCGGCTCGACATCCGGGGCCGGTTCCCGGAGGGCACCCGCCCGCTCGCGACCCTCAACGGCACCCTGTGCGCCATCCCGCGCACCATCGTGGCGATCCTCGAGACCCACCAGAACGCCGACGGCTCGGTGACCGTGCCGCTGGCTCTTCGCCCGCACATGGGCGGCCTCGAGGTGCTGAAGCCGATCCATGCCTGACTGGAAACCACGGCTCGTCGCCCTCGACATCGACGGGACGCTGCTCAAGTGGGTCGAGGGCGCAGGCATGACCTACGAGGAGATCGCGCCCGCGGTGGGCGACGCCGTACGCCGGGCGCGTGATGCCGGCTGCCACGTCGTGCTCGCCAGCGGCCGCTCGCCGCACGGCATGACCCCGGTCGCCGACCGGCTGGATCTCTACCTGGACGACGCCGAGCCCCTGTGGATCGTGGCCAGCAACGGCGCCGTGGTCTTCCGCTACCCACCGCTCGAGGTGGTCATGGAGGAGACCTTCGACGCCGCACCGGCGGTCGCAGCGATCCTCGAGCGGCACCCCACCGCACTGGTCGCGGTCGAGGAGCGTGGCGTCGGCTACCGGGTGACCAAGGAGTTCCCGATCGGCGAGCTCTCCGGCGAGATGATCATCACCGACCTCCACGACCTCGTCGCTGCACCGGTCAGCCGGGTGATCATCCGCGACCCCGAGGCCACCGCCGACGACTTCGTCGCGCTGGCCGCGGAGCTCGGCCTGCACGGCACCGACTACGTCGTCGGCTGGACGGCCTGGCTCGACCTCGCCCCGGTCGGGGTCTCCAAGGCCTCCGGCCTCGCCCACGTTGCCCAACAGCTCGGCGTCGACGTGGCCGACGTGCTGGCCATCGGCGACGGGCGCAACGACATCGAGATGCTCGAGTGGGCCGGCCGCGGGGTCGCCATGGGACAGGCGGTCCAGCCGGTGCTGGACGCCGCCGACGACGTCACCGCCCCCGTGGCCGAGGATGGCGCCGCGCTCGAGCTGGGGAGGTACTTCTGATGCAGCTGGAACCCATCGCCACGGTGCGCCTGGAGCTGCCCCTGTGGACGGCCGAGGACGTCGTGGCCGTGAAGTCCGGACACGGGCCGAGCAACTGGCATCCGCACTTCCCGCGCAAGGACGATCGCGACGCCGCCAGCCTGTGGCAGGAGGGTGACCCGTGGGGTCCGCGGTTCGTCGTGCACACACACCAGGTCATCGGCTCGATCGGCTTCTTCGGGCCACCCGAGCCCGCACCGGACGGGGTCTCCGAGGTGGAGGTCGGCTACGGGCTGGTGGAGGGCGCTCGTGGTCACGGCATCGCCACTGAGGCCGTGCAGGCGATGGTGGCCGAGGCCGACGCTGCCGGCGTACGAGTCCGCGCCAGCGTGCACCCTGACAACGAGCCGAGCATCCGGGTGCTCGCCAAGTGCGGCTTCACCGAGCTGCGGGGCAGCAACGAGGACGGCGAGCTGGTCATGGCCCGTCCGCTCAGGTGACCCTGCCCCGGCTCGTCGCCACCGACCTCGACGGCACGCTGGTCCGCTCCGACGGCACCATCTCCGAGCGGACCCGCGAGGTCATCGCCGCGGTGGAGGCCCGCGGCGTCCCGGTCGTCTTCGTGACCGGCCGGCCGCTGCGCTGGGCCGAGGAGGTCTTCGAGCACGTCGGTGACCACGGCCTGGCCGTGGTCTCCAACGGTGCACTGGTCTGGGACGTCGCAGCGGATCGGCCACGGCTGCGCCGCGAGATGGACCCGGCGACCGTGCTTCGGGTCTGCGCCGAGCTGCGCGCCGCCGTTCCGGGCTCCGCCTTCGCGGTGGAGACCCTCGAGGGCATCGGTCTGGAGCCCGGGTTCATGGAGCGGCACCCGCTCCCCGACGGAGCGCGCCGAGCGTCACTGGACGAGCTGGTCACCGCACCGGTGGTGAAGCTGCTCGCGCGCCACGAGGAGCTCGGCCCGCTGGACTACTGGGACGCCGCCGAGGCGGCGATCGGGGAGCTCGTGACGATCACGTGGTCGTCCGCCAGCACACTGCTCGAGATCAGCGCCTTCGGTGTCACCAAGGCGACGACGCTGGCGCTGCTCGCGGAGGAGCTCGGAGTCGCACCGGAGCAGGTGCTGGCCTTCGGGGACATGCCCAACGACCTGCCGATGCTGGCGTGGGCCGGGACGCCGTACGCCATGGCCAACGCGCACGCCAGCGTGCTCGCCGCCGTCGACCGCGTCGCCCCGAGCAACGACGACGACGGTGTGGCCGAAGTGCTGGCTGGCATCTTCGACCTGCACCGCTAGGGTTTTGGGGTGCTGCGCCGCCTGTTGACGACCCTTCTCGGGGCGCTGCTGGTGGCTTTCGTGATGCTCGGCGCGGCCGCCCCGGCGCACGCGGCCAAGCCGCACAAGAACGTGCCGGACTGCCCACCGATCACCGTCGAGGAGAGCGCGAAGGCCGCGATGGCGATCTTCAACGGCACCGTGACCGAGGTGACCAGGCAGCCTCGCACCGACGGACTGCCCGGCGCCGTCTACCTGCAGACCGTCACAGTCGACTCGGTCTACCGCGGCGAGATCAGCACCGAGACCGTGCAGGTGCAGACCGACCGCAACCGCGCCGACTGCAGCCTGGGTGCGTTGCAGGTCGACCGCGAGTACATGTTCTTCGTCAGCGGTTCCGGTGAGCCCTGGCTCGCCGGCGGCACCAGCGGCACCCGCATCCAGAACGACAAGGTGCTCGCCGAGATCACCGAGCTGCTCGGCGAGGGCGAGCCGCCGATCGAGCCGACCCCCGAGACAGCGGTCTTCACACCGGTCGACACCAGTGACCCGCAGTCGTTCTCACGGTCTGCCGCGCCTGGCGCGGCCCTGGTGCTGGTCGGGCTGCTGGGCCTCGTGGTCGTGCGCGGCGTGAGCCGGCGAACCCGCTAGAGGTACATCCCTCCGGAGTCACCCGGCTGGTGCGGCTGCTGGTCCTCCTGCGGCTGACCGGGCGCTCCGCTCGATCCCATCGGCAGGCCGCGGCGCATCTGCTCGAACTGCGCCCGGGCCGCCATCTGCTGCGCGTAGATCGCCGTCTGGATGCCGTGGAAGAGACCCTCGAGCCAGCCGACGAGCTGGGCCTGGGCGATCCGGAGCTCGCCCTCCGAGGGGGTCTGGTCGTCGGAGAAGGGCAGCGCGAGCCGCTCCAGCTCCTCCACCAGCTCGGGAGCCAGCCCGGCCTCGAGCTCGCGGACCGACGCCTTGTGGATCTCCTTGAGCCGGTTGCGGCTGGCCTCGTCGAGCGGTGCGGACTTCACCTCCTCGAGCAGCTGTCGGATCATGCTGCCGATCCGCATCACCTTGGCGGGCTGCTCGACCTGGTCGGTGAGGAGCCGCGCCTCCGAGCCGTCGTCCTCGCCCTGCGCCGCTGCCGCCAGCGCTGACTCCGGGACGGAGCCGACCGGCTGCCCGTCCGGGCCGACGATCAGGACCTGTCGCTCGCCCTCCTCGCTGCCCTCCTGCGGCTGGCCGGGCCCCGTCGGCTGCTCATCGCTCATGCAACCACGGTATCCAGCGGGTCTCAGCGCACGACGAGCAGGATCTTCCCGGTGTGCGTACCGGACTCCATGAGCTCGTGCGCGCGGCGTACGTCGTCGAGCGGGAACGTCGTGTCGACGATCTCGCGCACCTTGCCATCGGCGACCAGTGGCCAGACGTGCTCGACCACCGACGCGCAGATCGCGGCCTTCTCGTCGGCCGGACGGGCCCGCAGTGTCGTCGCGATGATCGCGCCGCGCTTGCGCATCAGGGCGCCGACGTCCAGCTCGCCCTTGGTGCCGCCCTGCATGCCGATGATGACGAGCCGGCCCTCCGGGGCCAGGGCGGCGACGTTCCGCCCCAGGTACGACGCGCCCATGTTGTCGAGGATGACATCGGTGCCGGTGCCGCCGGTGCGCTCCTTGACCACCTCCACGAAGTCCTCGTCCCTGGTAGTCGATGGCCACCTCGGCGCCGAGGGCGAGACAGAAGTCGCGCTTCTCGGCGGTGCCGGCAGTCGTGAACACGCGGGCCCCGAGCTGCGTCGCCAGCTGGATCGCGAAGCTGCCTATGCCGCCGGCGCCGCCGTGCACCAGCAGCACCTCGTCGGGCTGGAGTGCCGCGATCATGAACAGGTTGGACCAGACCGTGCACGCCACCTCGGGCAGCGCCGCCGCTACTTCCAGGTCGACGCCCTCGGGCACGGGCATCAGCTGACCGGCCGGCACGGCGACGTGCGTGGCATAGGCACCGGCGGAGAGCAGCGCGCACGCCTGGTCGCCGACCGCCCAGCCCTCGACCCCGTCGCCCACAGCAGCGACGGTGCCGCTGCACTCCATGCCGAGGACGTCGGATGCCCCGGGCGGGGGCGGGTAGAAGCCCTGGCGCTGCAACAGGTCGGCGCGGTTGAGCCCGGCCGCTGCGACCGCGAGCACCACCTCACCCGGGCCGGGCTCAGGGTCCGGGAGGTCACGCACGACGAGGACCTCGGGACCGCCGGCCCCGTCGGCGAGGACTGCTCGCATCGGGCGGGTCAGACTTCTTCGTCGACGAGCACGTCGACGAGCTCGTCGGCCCGGTCGTCGACGTACACCTCCCCGGTGTGGTCCACCGTCCGGTCGTCGGGGATCGGGTCGTTCACGTCATCGGGGTCGGGGGCGTCGGCCGGGCGGTCCCAGCCCTCGGCGAGCACCTGCGCCCGGGCCGCGAGCGCCTCGATCTCGTCGGGGTCGGCGCCCTTGGCTCCGGCGGCGAAGCCGAGGAGGTATGCCGTCACCGGTGCGGCCAGCCGCTCGACGTTGTGCGCGGCGAGCTTGGTGAGGTCGGCCAGCAGTCCCTCGTCGACCTCCACGTCCTCGAGATCGAGGACGTCGCTCAACTCGTCGATCCAGTCGTGGAGGTTCACAGCCTCAGACTTACGCGCCGATCCCCGTCCCGCAAGTGACATCTCCTGAAAAAAGGCTGGTCACGTGAGGTCCCTGACGTCGGCCCAGGTGTCGATGTCTCGGTGCTCGCGCCCCTCGGCCGGCACCTCGATGAGATCGAGGGAGGTGAGCAGCCGGTGCAGCGCCAGGTTGTGCTGCTCCTCCACGCTCGGTCGTACGGCGTCCAGTCGAGCCACGTCGAGCACCATGGCGAGCTGACGCCGGCCGTCCGGGCCGACGAGGACAGCGCCGTCGTGGCCGTCGGCCGCGTCCCGCAGCCGGTGGAAGCTCTGCGCGGTGAGGAACGGCATGTCGCAGGCCAGCACCGCCACCGTCCCGCGCGGGTCGAGCAGCGCGTCGCGACCGGTGAGCAGCGCGGCCACCGGCCCTCCGTGCCGCGGGTCCTCGCGCGTGAACGTCACCGGCCGGTGGGTCGGCACCGGGTCGCCGACCACGACGACCTCGGCCGCGTCGATCACGGCATCCAGCGCCCACATGAGAAGGGTCCGTCCGTGCAGCTCGATCGACGCCTTGTCGGCGCCGTCCAGCCGGGCGGCCACCCCGCCGGCCAGCACCACCGCGCTGAACGCTGACCCGATCGCCATGGCCCCAGTCTGACCAACACCGGTCTGACTGGCACGCTGGAGTCCATGAGCATGCTGTCGGTCACTGTCGTCCAGGCGGCGTCCGGGCTCGACCCGGCCGACAACCGCGCGCAGCTGCACGACCTGGTCCCCTCCGACAGTGACCTCGTGGTCCTGCCGGAGGCGTTCGCCCGGGACTTCGGGGAGGCCGGCTCCGACGTGAGTCCGTACGCCGAGGCGCTCGACGGCGCGTTCGCGACCGAGCTGGCCGGGGTCGCCGCGGAACACAACACGACAGTGGTCGCCGGGATGTTCGAGACCTCCGAGGACCCGGCGCGCCCCTACAACACCCTGCTGATGCGTGGCGCCACCACCGCGTCGTACCGGAAGATCCATCTCTACGACTCCTTCGGCTACAAGGAGTCCAACGCGCTCCACCCCGGCCCGCTCTCGCCGGTGGTCGTCGATGTCGCCGGGCTCGGTGTCGGGCTGATGACCTGCTACGACCTCCGCTTCCCCGAGCTGGCCCGGCTGCTCGTCGACCACGGCGCCGAGGTGCTCGTCGTCCCGGCGGCCTGGGTGGCCGGCCCGCGCAAGGTCGAGCACTGGCGCACGCTGCTGCGGGCGCGGGCCATCGAGAACACCGTCTTCGTGGTCGCGGCCGGCCAGCCCGGGCCTCGCTACACGGGCCACTCGCTGGTGGTGGACCCGCTCGGCGACGTGCTTGCGGAGGCTGGCGAGGACGCAGAGGTGCTGCGGGCCACCCTCGACCAGAGCGTCCTGGAGGAGGCCCGGCGGACCAACCCCTCCCTCGCCAACAGAAGGCTTCCTTCGCCTTCTCTGTAACCTGTCCTGTCGTGCCACGGACCGCTCCTCGACGACGCGCGACGCGTCACGGGCGGGTCAAGGACCGGGCCGTCGAACCGTCGCCGGCGCCGACCGCCGCGCCCGATCCGGTGCCCGCCAGGCGGAGCCGCGAGCAGATCGTCCCGAGTGCCTCCCCGGAGCCGAGCGGGACCGTCCCGGCCGACCGCCCGGTCCAGAACCGGCTCTTCGTGAGCCTCTGGCTGCTGGTCGTCGCAGGCGGCCTGGCTGCGCTCGTGGCGGCCCTGGTGCCCGCCGGCCCAGCCTGGCTGGACGGCGTCGGAGCGGTGGCCGTCGTGACGGCGTACACCTGGGGACTGGCGGCGCGCACGGGCGGCCGTCCGGTCATCTTCGGCGCCCTGACGCTGGTCGCTGGGCGTCCTGGTGCTGCTGCTCGACCAGGACTACCTGCGCACCGGCGCCGCGGTGATGACGTGCGTCGTCTCCGCCGTGCTGGCCGTGATGGCGACCACGCCTGCCGTGCGGTTCGTGCGCGCGGCCCGCGAGTGCGTGGTCGCCGTGCTGATCGCCGCCATCGGTGCGATGGCCACCATCGGTTTCGACCCGGTGGTCTCGGTGGTGCGGTTCGAGTACGTCACCCTGGGCCTGGCGATCGTCGGCGCCTTCGGCGTCGTCTACCGCCTCGGCGCCGGACTGCACGGCCTCGGACGCCGTGGCCTGGTCGTCGTCGCGATCGGGGGCGTGGTGCTCGCTGTCACCCTGCTGTACGCCGAGATGCTGCGTCGCTACGGCTCGCAGGACCTGGTCGACCACCTGCTGGGCGGCGTCCGGTGGAGCCGCGACCACCTGGGTGCCTTCCCGCGCCCGATCGAGACCGTCCTCGGGGTCCCGGCGCTGGCCTGGGGCTGTCACATGCGCGCCCGCCGCCGGCAGGGCTGGTGGCTGTGCGCCTTCGGCGTCGCCGCGACCACCCCGGTCGCCAACGCTCTGGTGAACCCGGCGATCTCGCTGCTCGAGTGCGGACTGTCGGTGCTTTACGGCCTCGTCGTCGGCCTGGCCATCGGCTACGCCATCATCCGGGCCGACCTGGCCTTCACCGGTTCCCGCGGGCAGGGTGGTCGCCGGCTCGAGGAGGCGACGGCGGTCCGGCCGGAGCCACCTCGCACGGCTGCCCTGCTCTAGGTTCTCTGCATGGCCAGGGAGCGCGTGTCCGAGATCGTGGCGGAAATGGTGGCCAATGTGATGAGCGTGGACGTCGAGCCCGGCGACAAGGTCACGGCAGGCGACGTCGTGGTCCTCCTGGAGTCCATGAAGATGGAGATCCCGGTCATCGCCGAGGACGACGGCACCGTGCGGGCGGTGAAGATCGCGCCCGCCGACGTCGTCCAGGAGGGCGACGTGCTGCTGGAGCTCGTCCTCACCGACTGAGCCATCGACCTGGGCCGATCAACCTGGGTCATCAACAGAGCAGAGGGGGCGGGATTCGAACCCGCGGCTGACATCTCTGCCAGCGACCGCTTTCAAGGCGGTTCCGATCGGCCACTCCGGCACCCCTCCGTGCCCGCCGGCGTACCGACGGCACCCGCACAGCCTAGGAGGCGGGCTCCTGGGATGCGCGAGGGCTACTCCGAGCCGCCGAGCTCGAGCTCGACCTCGTCGTAGGCCAGGTCGTTGAGGCGCTGCACGTGGCGCTGGATGTCCATCACCAGCCGCTTGAGGTCGACCCGGGTCGTCTCGACGTCAGGGGTCTCGAGGATCTGCGGGCCGAGGGTGCTGAGCCGGGCCAGCAGCGCATTGCGCTCGCGGAACGCGGACCCGCCCCGGGCGGCCAGCCAGCCGTCGTCCGACCCGGCGGCCTCGCCGACCAGCGCGTCGCGAACGCCGGCCATCCGCTGGCGGATCATCCAGCGCCAGTTGCCCAACGGGATCCCGGGCCGTCGCGGCGCGTCGAGGGCGTGGTCGAGGGACTGGAGGGCGGCCGGCAGGCCTGGGGGGACGGTGGGCATCGGGCGGCCTCCTCGGGCCGGGGTCTTGAGTGTGACCCAGGTCACTGGGGCTCACAAGCCCGCGTTTGGGTGCTGAGACCGTTCCCTGTTCAATCACTCCGTGATCGTGAGCGACCCCGTCGACTACCGGCTGGCGCCGGCCTTCGTGGCCCGGTTGCTCGGGCTCGCCCTGGTGGCGCTGGCTCTGCTGCTGTTCGTCGGTACGGCGGTGGTGGCGCTGGCCGGGCTCCCGGCGGACCTGCTGGTCGCGGTGGTGCTCGTCTGTGTGCTGGCCGCCGCGGGCTTCGCCTGGTGGCTGCGGAGCCGGGCCTGGGTGCTCCGCTGCACCGACGACGGCTACCGGGTGAGGCTGGTCCGCGGCGCGGGTGTGCGGGAGGAGCGGTGGAGCCAGGTCGAGGACGCGGTCACGGCGTACCGCCGCGACGTGGCCTGCCTCGAGCTGCGGCTGCGCGACGGGCGGACCACCACGATCCCGGTCGGCGTGCTCGCCGTGGACAAGGACGAGTTCGTGCGCGAGCTCCAGGGGCGGTTGCAGCGCGGCCATGGGCTGCGGCCGCTGTGAGCCGCGGTTTCGACCTGCTCGGGGCGTCCTTGTAACCTGCTCCGCGGAGGCGTCGCCTAGTCCGGTCTATGGCGCCCGCCTGCTAAGCGGGTTTGGGTCAACAGCCCATCGCGGGTTCAAATCCCGCCGCCTCCGCTGCGCGCCGCACACGGCGACGGACGGCTCCCACCCCGGCGGGTGGGAGCCGTCAAGTTTTTCTGACTTTTTTCTGCATCCGGCGTGTCGCAGAGCGGTTTGGACCCCTCGAGACGTCGATCTCGCCCCTTCGCCGGACCGAAGCGGCGGCGGAGCCGTCAGGCATGGCCTGTCAACTTGATGCAATTGAGGCCCTCTGACGGCCGGCAAGAGCTTGTCACAGCCGTCTCACAGGCCCCACAGGTCTGCAATCCCCAAATGCGGGCATGCTGACCACCGATGAGGTCAAGCACGATCGAACTGCATGTTTGTGCAATGCAATTTTGTGAGGCATCACTGGGCTCACGTCTTGCCTGACCCTGCCGACAGACTAGCGGAGGCGGGCCATTCCGTGGGCCCCCATAACGAGCAAGGTGGGGAAACAATGACGAATTTCGTGCGCAGGATCGCCGTCGTGATCGGCGCCGCGGCCCTGTCCGCCGGCCTGATCGGCGCCACCGCCGTGCCGGCTCATGCTGACGACAACAAGTCGGTCCTGCAGAGCCGCGACACGCAGTGGGGCGGCTGACAGCACCTCAAGACTTGAGACGAGGACCCGACTTTCCCCCCACTTGTCCGGTTCTAGCGCCTACCCCCCAGGCCCGTCTCAACAGCACGAGGGCAGTGACCGCGAGGTCGCTGCCCTCGTGACATTTCCTCGGGCGCACACGGAACGCCCGAGGAGGGCACCGGCGGGGTGGGTGGGGATTCAGCCCCGACTCACTCCGCCGGGTCACTCCGCCGCTTCGTCGGCGATCTCCTCTTGGCCGGACACGCCCATCCGACCCATCGTGTAGCCGAGCTGGAAGCGCGTCTGCGCGTCGTAGTCGGCCTTCAGGTCCGCCACGTAGCCGGCGTAGGTGCGGGGGCTGACGCCGAGCCGCTTGGCGCTCACCGGGTCGCTGTGACCCTCGATGAGCATCCGCATGGTCATCGCGCGCTGCTCGGCGGCGATGTCCTTGAGCAGCGAGGTGTCCCGGTTGGTGAACGGCCGCCCGCGCTCCCAGGAGCGCTCGAAGATGTCGACCAGGTAGGCCACCACGGCCGGCTCGCGGACCACGACGGCGACGGCAACCTCGTTGCGGTTGGGGATCACCGCGACCCGGCGGTCCACCACGATCATCCGGTTGAAGAACTCGTCGAGGGTGCGCACCTCGGCACCTCGCGCGGTCACCGCGGCGACGTACTTGTGGGTGACCGAGCTGCGCCGCGCGCTGTGCTGGTAGAGCGTGCGCATGATGATGCCGCGCTCGAGGACCGCGATGTCGCGCAGCGCGGCCTTCGCGAGGAACCGAGGGTCCCGGCCGGCCTCCGGCTGCGCGGTGAGCAGCTCCTCCTCGCACTCGGCCAGCAACTGGTCCAGGACGCTGTTGATGAGCTCGACGCTGCGCAGGTAGGTGAAGGGGCCCCGGGCCGAGGACTGCGGTGCCCGGCGCCAGCTCTGGGAAAGGTTGCTGAACGCCGAGGACCACTGCGAGGACTCCGACAGGAGCTTGGCGGCCTCCTGGCTCAGCGGTGAGACGACGCGGGACTGGACGCTGGTCGGGTCCTCGGGCGCCCAGCCGTCCTGCTCGCTGTCGAAGATGAGCAGCCCCATCTCGACGAGCAGGTCGAAGGCGATGCGCAGCTCGCCGTCCTCCGCGATGCGGTAGTCGGACGCGGCGATCTGGCCCTTCTGGCAGACCTCTTCGTAGAGCTTGGTGGCGTCGTCCTCGAACAGGGAGCGCTCATCCGGTCCGTAACCCGGCATGACCACCCACCTCTCGACGGCCGCTGTTCACGCAACGTCGATGATCCCACAACGGGTGGGCCCCGTGCGGGGAAGGAGGCTCAGACCCGCCCGGTCGGTCCCTGTGCGGGCGTCGTGCGCGGTGAGGTGACGGGCGGGGTGTTGATGACCGGAAGCCGGCCGGTCGGCCCGTGGGCCGGCGTCGTGCGCGGTGAGGTGACAGGCGGGGTGTTGATGACCGGAAGCCGGCCCGCCGGAGCGTATTCGGGCATCGTCTGCGGCTCGGACGCAGGCGGCCTGACCACGGGGAGCCGTGAGGTGAGCCCCGTGGACGCCGCGGCGCGTCGGAACGCGTCCGCCGACTCGCCGACCAGCCCGGCCTCGGCGGTCAGGGTGCCGATCTCGAACCAGACCTGGGCGGCCTCACGATCCGCACCAGTGCCGGTGAGCGTGGCGATCGCGCGGCGGTAGTAGTCGTGGGCACCGTCGCGGTCGCCCTGGCTCCAGGCGACCTGGCCCAGGAGGACGAATGCGTCCACGCTGACCAGCGCCAACTCGTCACCGGCATGCCGCAGGACACCCATCGCGTCCTCGCGCGCGCCCTCGGCGTCGCCGTCGAGCAGCCGCGCTTGGGCGTTGACCAGGCCGCTGCGAGCGCGGTCGGCGGGCGAGGCCTCGCTCCAGTCGAGCTCGAGGTCCGCGAGCCGCAGCTGCTCCTTGGCATCGTCCAGGCGTGGCGGGTCGCTGCGCAGCATGATCGAGCTGAGCTGGATACGGAGCCGGCCGAGGTCGCGGACCCGCTCGGTGTTCTCGAGCAGCTGGAGGGCGCGCTTGGCCAGCGGCAGCGCCCCTGCCACGTCGCCGGACTCGGAGCGGATCGTGCTGGCGTTCCAGTAGGCCGAGGCGCGCGCGACCGGCGAGCTGAGGCGCTCGGACTCGGCAATCGCCTGGTCGCACAGTTCGGCGGCTTCTGAGGCCCGCCCCGACAGGTAGAGGGCGGCGGCCAGGGTGACCGAGAGGCGGATGCCCTCCTCGCTGCCGATCACGTCGGCCGAGAGGGTCTCGATCTGTGACTGGGCGCAGGCAATGGCGCGTTCGAACTGACCCGACTCCCGATAGATCCGGCAAAGGGCGGTAGCGGTCTTGAGCCGGGTGATCGAGTCAGGGGCGTCGTTGAGCAGCTGCTGGAGGGCGGGCACCGACGACGGCTCCCCCAGTGCGTCGAGGGCCATGGCCTCCACGTAGCGGGCACGGATGATGCCTCCCGCGACGTTCTCGAGCCCGGGCGTCGCCAGCGCCTCACGAGCGAGCGCAAGCGCGTTGGCGGCCTCGCCGCCGGTCAGGGAGAGCTCCGCGTGGTCGAGCTGGAGCTCGAGTCGGCCGGCGTCCTCCCAGCCCTCGCCATAGGCGACGTACTCCAGGCTCACGCCCAGGCGCTCCACGAGGAGCTCGAGCAGGTCGGTGCCGGCGCGGCGCTGGCCGCTCTCGATGCGCGACAGGTATGCCACCGAGGCGTCCGGACCGGCCAGCTGCGGCTGGGTGAGCCCCTTGGCCACCCGTGCCGCCTTGATCCGGGCACCGAGAAGCACCGGGTCGACGCCGGTCAGATCGCGCGCGAGCTGGGGACTCATGTGCACATCTTGCCTCGAATTGCCTCGCAATTGGTCAAGTCACCCAATTTGGGGACGCGAGTGACGGGTGGGAACAGGTTGTCTTGACTTGACGCATAGGCGGGAACGTCCCGCCGCCCCTGACGCGAGGAATCACCATGAAGCGCAAGTCCGTCCGTCTCACCGCGGCCACGCTCGTTGCCGTGCTGGGCGTGCTCGGCCTGAGCCAGGCACCGGCCAACGCCAAGCACATGAACCACCACAGCGCGAGGGTCGGCGGGTCTTGGTGCTGCTGAACCACTAGCTGAAACAACTAGCTGAACAACGGGGTCTTAGGGCCGGGTGAGAGTCACCCGGCCCCCGTTGGCATGCCCTGGTGGTATGGACATCCCGAGACAATTGCCAGAAATTGCCATACAGTGGTCAACACAGCCTCGGCGCAGACCTGTCTCAGCACAGGCCCCCCACCGCGCCTGAGACTTGTCAGGAAATGTCCTGGCGCCGGGAGCCCCCCACATGCACTCCCGGCGCTGGGCATCCTGGCTTCGCAACCGGTTGGCACCCCCACGCCACCGCCCGCAAGGGCGCCCGGAGCTGACGAGACCCGGGTCGAGCTACTCGACCCGGGTCTCTCCGCGTTCAGCTGGTGACAGGCGCTGTCAGACCCCGAGCCGGGCCTTGAGGCCGTCGAGCTCGGTCCACAACACGGTCGGCAGCTGGTCGCCGAACTTCTCGAACCACTCCTGGATCTGTGGGATCTCGGCCTTCCACTCCTCAGGGTCGACGGCGAGGGCGGCGGTGAGCGCCTCCTCGGTCATGTCGAGGCCGTCCACGTCGAGCGAGCCGGGCGCAGGAACGTGCCCGATCGGCGTCTCGACCGCGGCCGCCTGGCCCTCCATCCGCTCGACGACCCACTTGAGGACCCGGCTGTTCTCGCCGAAGCCGGGCCACAGGAAGTCGCCCTCGTCGTCACGTCGGAACCAGTTGACGTAGAAGATCCGAGGCAGCTTGGCCTCGTCGTTCTCCTTGCCCATGTTGATCCAGTGACCGAAGTAGTCGCCGGCGTGGTAGCCGATGAAAGGCAGCATCGCCATCGGGTCGCGGCGCACGACGCCGACCTGGCCGACCGCCGCCGCGGTGGTCTCACTGGACAGCGTGGCGCCGAGGAAGGTGCCGTGGGTCCAGTCGCGGGCCTCGAAGACCAGCGGGACCGTCGTCTTGCGCCGGCCGCCGAAGAGGATGGCGTCGATCGGGACGCCCCGCGGGTCGTCGTACTCCGGAGCGAGGATGTCGCACTGCTTGATCGGCGTGCAGTAACGGCTGTTGGGGTGGCTGGACAGCTCCTCGCTGTCCGGCGTCCAGGGCTCGCCCTTCCATGAGGTGGCGTGGGCCGGCGGGTTCTCGAGCCCCTCCCACCAGATGTCGCCGTCGTCGGTGAGAGCCACGTTGGTGAAGACGGAGTTGCCCTTGTTGATGGTCTTCATCGCGTTGGGGTTGGTGTGCTCGTTGGTGCCAGGGGCGACCCCGAAGAAGCCGTACTCCGGATTGACCGCCCACAGGCGGCCGTCGTCGCCGACCTTCATCCAGGCGATGTCGTCGCCGAGCGTCTCGACCTTCCAGCCGGGGATGGTCGGCGCCAGCATGGCGAGGTTGGTCTTGCCGCAGGCGCTCGGGAAGGCCGCCGCGATGTACTTCACGACGCCATCGGGGCTGGTGAGCTTGAGGATGAGCATGTGCTCCGCGAGCCAGCCCTCGTCGCGGGCCATCACGCTGGCGATGCGCAGCGCGTAGCACTTCTTGCCGAGCAGCGCATTGCCGCCGTAGCCGGAGCCGTAGGACCAGATCGCGCGCTCCTCGGGGAACTGCACGATGTACTTCGTGTCGTTGCACGGCCAGGCGACATCCGCCTGCCCCTCGGCCAGAGGGTGGCCGACGGAGTGGAGGGCCGGCACGAATGCTGCGTCCAGCTCGGTCATCCGGTCGAGCACGTGGGTCCCCATGCGGGCCATCACCCGCATGCTCGCGGTGACGTAGGCCGAGTCGGTGATCTCGATGCCGAACATCGGCTTCTCGGCCTCGAGGTGGCCCATCACGAACGGGATGACGTACATCGTGCGCCCGGCCATGCAGCCGTCGTACAGCTTGCGCATGATGGCCTTCATCTCGTCCGGGGCCATCCAGTTGTTGGTGGGCCCGCAGTCCTTCTCGTCGACCGAGCAGATGTAGGTGCGGTCCTCGACGCGCGCGACGTCGATCGGGTCGCTGGCGGCGTAGTAGGAGTTCGGCTTGATCTCCGGGTTGAGCTGCGTGAACGTGCCGGTCGAGACGAGTGCGTCGGTGAGCTGCGTCCACTCCTCGTCGGAGCCGGTGCACCAGTGGATGCGGGCCGGCTTGGTCATCGCGGCGACCTCGGCGACGAAGTCGAGGATGCCGCGATGCGTGGTCGGGGCAACGGTGCCGGTGGCTGCGTCCTGAATGGCGGTCATTCGTGTCCTCGTTGGCGATTCGCGGTACGGGAAGGGCTCGCGCGGCGTCGTTGTCGGCGACTCGGAAGTGCCGCGACGGTACCTCCGTCCGGAGCCCGGACATATTGGATCGGTCCAAGCACTATGAGACGGATCACACCCGGTCCGCACGTACTGTCGACGACATGAGAGCGGCTGCCCTCGTGGCACTGGTGGCGCTCGTCGGGTGCGCCGCCGAACGGCCGTCGTCCACCCCCTCGCGGGACGCGCCCCCATCGTCGGTCGCTCCCGAGACCTCGCTGACGACCCCCGACCCCGTTGCCGCTGCTGTGGAGGAGGCGCCGGCCCGGCCCCTCGCGACCGCGGGGCGGCCCAGGTCGGCGCTGCTCTCGATCCCTGCCCTGGACCTCCGTGAGGTGCGCGTCGTGCCCTACGCCGGTACGCCCGACGACCGCCCCGGCACCGCGATCCAGGACGCCGGCGACGCGGCGGCTCCGCACGGCGAGGGTGGTCTCGTCGGCCCCGGCGGTCTCGGCAACTTCCTGGTCACCGGCCACCGCACGACCTCGACCCAGCCGTTCGCCGCGCTGCCCACGCTGCGACCCGGTGCCCGCGTCGTGGTTGAGACGCGTACCCACCGCCTGGTCTACGAGATCACCCGCACGCGCTGGACGTCGTTCCGCCGTCCGTCATCGCTCCGTGCCCAGTCCGCCGCAGTCCCCGGCCACCCCGGCCGCGCGCCCACCCGAGCGATGATCACGCTGTCGACCTGCGCCACCCCCGAGGACCACGCGGCGGGGAACTACTGGGCCGACGAACTCCACAACCCTGAGCACCGCATCGACAAGATCGGCGTGCTCCGTTCGCTGCGCCGTCTCTGAGACCGGCTATTCGGATTCGGAACCGTCGATGCGTTCCCGCTATCCTCGTCCAGTCCTGCGGACAGGTCACGAACCCACCCGCAGACACGGCGCCCGTAGCTCAACGGATAGAGCATCTGACTACGGATCAGAAGGTTGGGGGTTCGAATCCCTCCGGGCGCGCAGAGTTCTTCGCAGGTCAGCGACGGTTTCCCCGGCTGATCGTGGTCCGCGGCCGGCAGCCATCCCACTAGCTGTCCCATTACCGCGCCGCCAGCCTGCCGGTGCGGCCTCTGCTGGAGCGCCCGCCTTTCGGTGTCTTTCAGTGCCTTCCGGTGCGGGCGCGAGAGCGCGAGCATGCGCACCGCACTGACCGACTCGGCCGCATAGACGAGCTTGAGGTCGCGGGCACCCGACCCGCGCGCGTTTGCGGTCAGAGCGGTGCGCTCGGTTGGCCCACGCGTATGACCGGGTCGGCGATCGGTCGCCGCCGTTGCAAGGCCGCACTCTCGCTTCCGAGAGCGAGCGGGCATCCTCTTGCGATTACTCCGTACACGTACTAATCTGCGTGAGCCCCGCCACACCGTCTGACTGGTGGGCGCGAAGTCGAAAGAGAGGTAGAGCATGTGCGGCGACGCGGACGGACCAGACTTGACCGGGCACGACAGCAACCTCGAGCACGAACATCTTCAGCCGCTGCGGGAGATGTCGGGCTCGCTGCCTCCGACCCGAGTCCTGACCGCGGTTCGGCATCGGCAAAGTGGCGCTGACCTGCAGAAACTGGGAGTACGTGCGGCCAGGCTTGTGCTCACAAGCCCGGGTGGCGACCGTCGCGTCCTGTCGGTCGGGCGCCTCGGGTTCGGCGGCGCGCGATTCGTGTCCGGCCCGTCCGCGGACGCCGTGGTGTGCCTCCATG
This sequence comes from uncultured Actinomycetota bacterium, assembly GCA_963798045.1. GTDB lineage: Bacteria > Actinomycetota > Actinomycetes > Propionibacteriales > Nocardioidaceae > Nocardioides. Next base: position 57,925 of record CAWCSB010000039.1, on the reverse strand, counting down.
CCGGTGAGGTCGCACTGACTCGCCGACACAGTCATGGGGCCCGGCCCTTCGTGTTTTGCGATGGTACGTACACGCTCCTTGACGGCGATCGTCGCCGCCGGACGCCCGACCAACGTCCGCACCTGCCAACTCCGAGCAGCCCTGCGTGATCGATCCCAGGGAGTAGCCGTGACCAGCTCCAGCCGTCCGCTCCACGCGCACACCCGCGACGCTGCGGGTCGAACGCGTGCGCAAGACCTTCGGTGGGGTCACCGCCGTGGACGGTGTCGACCTCGCGTTGGCGCCCGGTCAGGCGATGGCCGTGATCGGCCCGAACGGGGCCGGCAAGAGCACGCTGCTCAAGCTCGTGGCGGGCGTGCACCACGCGGATGAGGGCAGGATCTACCTCGGTGAGGCCCGGATCGATCGGTTGCCCCCGCACAAGATCACGCGTCGCGGCATTGCGCTCGCGCACCAGGTGCCTAGACCGTTCGCAGGTCTCACGGTTGAGGACAACGTCCGGATCGGTGGGATGGCCGCACACCCGCAGCTGTCGCGACGGGACATCGACGAGACCCTGGAGCTGTGCGGTCTTGGCGAGAAGTCGAAACGCCCGGCGGGGTCGTTGCGGGTGCTCGACCTCAAGCGGCTGGAGGTCGCCCGCGCGCTCGCCACGCGACCGCAGATCCTCATGCTCGACGAAGTCGCTGCGGGCCTTGTCGGGCGGGAGCTCGAAGACGCTATTGACCTGATTCGCCGCGTTCACGACACGGGCATCTCCTTGCTGCTCGTCGAGCACATCGAGCGGGTCGTGCGCGAGCTCGTCAGCAACGTCGTGGTCCTCAACTGGGGCGCTCAGATCGCAGAGGGATCGCCTGCCGACGTCGCCCGCGACCCGGAAGTCCGTCGCGTCTACCTCGGTGAGGCAAAGGTCGAGACGAGGGTGGCGCCCCCGGTGGCCGAGGACCCGGAGGCACCCGACGTGCTTGCGCTCGACTCGGTGACGGCCGGGTACGGCGACATGCTCGCGGTTCGCGACGTGTCGATGCGTGTCCCCGCCGGAAGCATCGTCGCCGTCCTGGGCGCCAACGGGGCCGGGAAGTCCACCCTCTGCTCGGCGATCATGGGCACCGTCCGGGTGCGCTCCGGGAGCGTGCGGGCGTTCGGCGCTGACATCACCAAGGAGGCTGTCCACCTCCGGGCCCGTCGTGGACTGGCGTACTGCCAGGAGGGTCGACGCATCTTCGCCGAGCTGTCGGTCTACGAGAACCTCGCCATGGGTGCGCCGCTGTCTCTTGGGAAGTCCGAGCTCGCGCAACGGCTGGACCGGGTCCACGAAACCTTCCCCATCCTTGCTGAGCGTTCGCGCCAGGTGGCGGGATCCATGTCAGGCGGCCAGCAGCAGATGCTCGCCATCGGCCGGGCCCTGATGGCAGATCCCAAGCTGCTGATCTGCGACGAGATCTCGCTCGGGCTCGCTCCGGTCGCCATCGATGCGCTCTACCAAGCGCTCCGCAGCGTCAACCAGCAGGGCGTCGCGGTGTTGTTGGTGGAGCAGAACGTCCACCGGTCGCTGGAAGTGGCGCACCACGCGACGGTGCTCTCACGCGGACGGGTCTCCTACCAGGGCGACCCGTCAAAGCTGCTCAACGACGCCGATCTCGATGCGGCGTACTTCGGGGGACAAGAAGACGTGGCTCACCTCGTCCCGAGCTCGAGCCTCACGTGAAGTCAGAAGGAGAAGACATGTCCAAACCCACTATGCGCCGCTGGTTCCCGGGAGTGGCGGCCATCGCGCTGCTTGCCTCTGCCTGTGGCAGTGGTTCGAGCTCGGGCGGTACCGGCGATGGCGACATCGTCATCGGGGCGAGTATGGCGCTGTCGGGCCAGATCAACCTGCAGCAGATCCGCGACGGCTACCAGATGCGTATCGACGAGGTGAACGCCGACGGCGGGATCAAGATCGACGGCAAGCAGCGCAAGCTGGTCCTCAAGGTGCTCGACAACCGCACCGACTCCAACACCATGACCCAGCAGGTCAGGACACTGGCCCTCAAGGATGGTGCCGTTGCTCTCCTCGGCTCGTGCTGTCAGCAGAACATCGAGATGCAAGCCCAGGCTGATGCACTCAAGACGCCCCTGGTGGAGGTGGCGCTGCCGGTGGAGCTGCTCCCCCCGGGCGAGGGATACGCGTGGGACTCCTTCCAGGCGCTTGCTGACGGCGCCAAGGGCTTCTACGAGCTCGCCGCCGGCCAGGAGACCGACAAGAAGGTCCTCATCGTCACCAACAACGACGCCCCCGGCACGGGCACCGCGGACCTGTGGACCCAGATCGGCAAGGCCGCGGGCTTCGACATCGCGGTAACCAAAGCCGTTCCCGCGGGTACCACGGACTTCTCCGACGTGGTCAGCGCCGGCAAGTCCGCCGGCGCAGACATCTTGATCGCCGCCATGATCCCACCCGACTGCTTCGCGATGTGGAAGCAGATGAAGGCCCTGCAGTACGCGCCCAAGATGGCCATCGGTCTGCAGTGCGCCCAGACACCGGGCTGGGGCTCGCTGGGAACCCTCGGCGACGGGACCCTGGTCCAAACCAACTGGACCACGACCTCCGGGCTCCCGGAGGCCGACAAGATCATCAAGGCCTACGGCGAGAAGTACCCGAACGTGAACGACCTCGGATCAGTGGCCGCCGGTTACCACGCGGCGAGCATCGTCATCGCGGCCATCGAAGCCGCGGGATCGACCGACAAGGCAGCCATCAACAAGGCGATCGGGGAGCTGGACATCAGCTCGGCGCTTGGCCCGGTCAAGTTCACCGACAACAAGTCGACCACGCCAACCTTCCTGGGTCAGTGGAAGGACGGCAACATCGAGCAGGTCTGGCCGGCGCAGGGCGCCGTCGCACTGCAGCCCCTCGCGGGCCTGCAGTAGGGCCCGCGGAACACCACGGAACGGATCACCCACCATGTCAATGGACGTCCTGGCCGCCGGCATCCTTGCCGGCGGCCTGTACGCCCTCGTCGGACTGGGCATCTCCCTGGTCTTCGGGGTTCTGAAGTTGATGAACCTTGCCCATGGGGAGCTCGTCATGGCAGGGGCCTACATCGCCTCGCTGTTCGTCGTCGACGCCGGGTGGGATCCGCTGCTTGCGCTGCCCTTCGCCATGACGGCCGTCGCGGTGATCGCCTACCCGCTGCAGCGTCTCTTGCTGACTCCGCTGTTAAGAGGGAGCGCTACGGCACCGCTGGTGGGGACCTTCGGAGTATCCCTCGTGGGCCAGGCCATCTTCCAGGCAGTGTTCGGTTCGCATCCCAAGAACCTTCCGGCGAGCTACGCGACCGAGGGGATCAGCGTCGGTGGCATGCGGGTCCAGACGGTGTACGTGATCTCTTTCGTCCTGACCATCGTGCTCTGTCTGGTCACCCACTTCGTCCTGACCCGCACGCGGGCCGGCGGTGCGGTTCGCGCCGCCGCCGCAGATCCGACGACAGCGGCGATCCTGGGACTGAACGTGAACCGGATCTACGCCTTCACGATGGCCGGGGCCGCGGCGCTTGCAGCTGCGGGGGGCGTGATGACGGGGGTCGCGCAGAGTTTCACCCCGACCAGTGGCCTACCGCTGCTGTTGACCGGGTTCGCCGTCATGGCCCTGGCGGGCATCGGCAGCGTCGGAGGGGTATTCGCTGCCGGCGTGGCCCTCGGCGTCATCCAGTCGCTGAGCGTGAGCACGTTCGGTGGCGGATGGCGTGACGTGGTGGTCTACGTGCTGTTCCTCGTCGTCCTCGCGGTCCGGCCCCAGGGCCTGTTCAGAAGGGCGGTGCCAGCATGACTCGTCGTGCCCTCGTCTCCTGGCTTGCGCTCGGAGCCGTTCTGATCGCCGCATTCGCCCAGTCGCCGCACATGAACCTCGGCGACCTGGATCTGGGTGTCACTTTGCTGACCTACCTGGCCATCGCTCAGGCATGGAACGTGCTCGCGGGCTTCAGCGGCCAGGTCTCCCTCGGATCGGCGGCGTTCGTCGCCACGGGCGGATACTCAGCGGCGCTCGTGCTCGCACACACCCAGGTCAGCTACGTCGTCGGATTGGTGGCGGCAGCGGCCTGCAGCGCAGTCCTGGCGCTGATCCTTGCCGTGCCGCTCCTGCGTCTACGTGGCGACTACTTCGCGGTGGGCACCTTGGCCATTGCGATCGCGATCCAGGCAGCGCTCAACAACTGGGTCTGGGCCGGCGGGGCAGGCGGTCTCGTCCTGCCGGTGGACCGGGTGCCGATCGGCCCGGACCTCTTCCGGCTGGCGGCCGTCGTCGCCGCTCTCGCGATGGGGCTCGCGGTGTTCGTCAAGCACAGCGCCTTTGGGCTTCGCCTTACTGCGATCCGCGACAACGAGCAGGCGGCGGCGGGCCTGGGTGTATCGGTCTACCGGCACCGACTCGCCGCCCTGGTGCCGGCCAGCATGATCATCGGGCTGGCCGGCGCCGTCGTGGCTTACCAGTTCGTTGCGATCTCGCCATCGGGAATCGCGAACATCAGCTGGAGCCTCAACGCGGTTCTGATGGCGATCGTCGGTGGTGCCGGGTCACTGCTCGGACCCGTCGTCGGTGTCGGCATCGTCTACTACGGCCTCACCCGACAACTCGAAGACACCCAAACGTTGTCGCAGGTGCTCGAGGGGATGCTCCTCATCATCATCGTTCGCTTCGCACCCGAGGGCATCTGGCCGTTGGCGTGTCGGATCAGCAGACGTGCGTGGCACTCGCGCCCGACGGCGTCCAAGCCTGGTGACCGGACGGGCGCATCGGCCAGCAACCCGGACCAGGACCCGGGCCAGGATCCGGGCACGGTGTCGTCCGACAGCGTCGTGGCGGGCACGCGATGACGCACGAGGAACTGTCTGGTCGGGTCCTGATCGTCACCGGCGGAGCAACCGGGATCGGCCGGGCAACCGTCGAGCTGGCCAGAAGCCGGGGCGCCCACATCGTCGTGGTGGGACGGCCCGGTTCGGAGCTGGAGCTGACTTCGCGAGAGCTCGGCGTCGAGATCGTGGCAGGCGACGCCGCCGACCCCGCCACGGCACGTCTGGCTGCGAATCGTGCTCTCGAACTCTGGGGACGGATCGACGCCCTGGTGGGTTGTGCCGGACGCGGAGAGTTCGGCTCCCTCGTCCAGACCGACGCGGACGCGTGGGACGAGGTCGTCTCGGCCAACCTGGGGACGGCCGTCGCCATGTGTCGAGAGGTCGTGCCACGGCTCATTGCCGGCGGTGGAGGCACCATCGTCCTGGTTTCGTCGTTGGCCGGAGTTCTGGCCGTGCCCGGCTCGGCCGCGTACACCGTCGCCAAGCACGCGGTGATCGGGCTGGTCCGGTCCCTCGCGACCGACTACGGCCCCCAAGGTGTCCGCACCAACGCTGTCTGCCCCGGTCCGGTGCGGACCGCCATGTTCGACCAGGTCATGGACGGCGCCGCCGCGCAACTCGGTCTCGACCGGGGCCAGGCCTACGAGCGGGCGGCCATGCTCAACCCGCGTCGAGCTGTCGCGGAACCCGGCGAGATAGCCGAGATCATCCTGTTCCTGGCAGGACCGCGCTCGGCCGCCGTCAACGGCGCGGTCCTGATGGCCGACGGCGGAGTCGCGGCAACTGATCTGAGCATGTCGGCCCTGGCAACAGGGGTGGATGGATGAACATCGCATGCGTGGGCTGACGGATCGTGTCGTCCTCGTCACCGGTGCCGGCGGTGGTATCGGCCAGGGGATCGCGCGCCGTTTGGACGAGGAGCGGTGTCGGCTCGTCCTCGCCGACCTGGACCTGGCCCGAGTCGAGGACGTGGCGAGCGGATGCGCGGACGCGCTCGCCGTTGCGGCCGACGTCAGCAGCGAGGACGGGAACCACCAGCTCCTGGATAGTGCGCTGGATCGGTTCGGCCGCCTGGACGGTGTCGTCCTGAACGCCGGAGTCTCGGGTCCGTTCGGCACCTTCGCCGATCTGCCGGTCGAGGTCTACGACGAGGTCGTGGCGATCAACCAGCGTGGAGTCTTCCTCGGGCTGCGTACGGCGCTCCGACACTTCCGCGAGACCTCGTACGGCGGTTCGGCCGTCGTCGTCGCGTCCCTCGCGGGCCTGCGGTCGAGTCCGTCGATCACTGCATACACCGCGAGCAAGTCGGCGAGCATCGCGCTGGCCCGCGCCGCCGCACTGGAGGGGGCATCCACCGGACTTCGGGTCAACGTCGTGGCGCCGGGCCTGATCGAAACACCGCTGCTGGCTCCGCTGCTGGAGCACCTCCCCGATCAGCGCACTCGCGACGCGCTGCTCACGCACAGTCCGCTGGGCCGGCCCGGGACGGTCGCGGAGGTCGGGGCCCTTGCCGCGTTCCTATTGAGCGACGACTCGTCGTACATCACCGGAGGGGTCCACGTCATCGATGGCGGCGTGGATGTTCGCGACCCCATGAGTGTCACCTCCATGTCCCAAGCCGCAGAGAAGAGAGAACCATGACCGAGACACGAACCTTCGACATCAAAGACGTGGTCAGCCAACCGGATGCGTTGCTCGCCGTGACCGAGAACCCACGCCACCGAGCGATCCTGCTCAACTTCCGGCGGCACGCGCTGCTCGAGGTCTCCGGCCTGTGGGAACAGATCCTGGTCCCGGAAATGACGGTGGCAGAGCCCATCTACCGCATCAACGAGATGGGCACCTCGGTGCGCCTCGAAGGCAGGGACGAGGTGGCCGCCTTCTACAAAGGCATCACCGACGCCGGACTCAATGTTTTCGGCCCGATCGAGGAGTCGATGGCCGTCGCTGACTGGGGACTTGCCATCGAGTCGTTGTTCGGCAACTACGTGCCCGGCCACGTGTTGCGCGAGCAAGGCGAAGAGATCGACGATCCCGACGCCTGGTACCAGCTCACCCACTACTTCGCGTCGTTCTGGCCGTACAACCAGGACTGCCTCCTCACGGGCGAACACATCTACGAGGACATCGGTAGCCGCAGTGTTCGCAAGCTGGACGCCCACGAGGTGGTCACCCCCTCGCAGGCTCGAGCCTTGCTGGCTCCTCTGCTGGCTTCGCCTCCGCCGCTGATCGCCTCCTAGCTGTCGCAACGGCGCAGCCTCCGACGCCCGAAAAGCACGAGAAGGATCTCCATGTCAGCCCTCAGCGACTTCAGCGCCACCACCCTCGACGGTCGCGAACAGGACCTCGCCGACTATCAGGGCAAGGTCGTCCTCGTCGTGAACACCGCCTCCCAGTGCGGGCTGACTCCTCAGTTCGCTGGACTGGAGGCGCTGTACGAGAAGTACGTCGACGAAGGGTTCCTGGTCCTCGGATTCCCCTGCAACCAGTTCGCCGGTCAGGAGCCGGGTACGGCTGACCAGATCGGCGCGTTCTGCCAGCGCACCTATGGGGTGAGCTTTCCGATGTTCGCCAAGATCGACGTCCATGGCGAAGAGGCTCACCCCCTCTACAAGTGGCTGCGCACCGAGAACGATGCGCTGGGCGAGGAGATCGAGTGGAACTTCACCAAGTTCCTGGTCGGCAGGGACGGCCACGTGATCAGGCGCTACGCACCGACCGCCGAGCCCGAGGCGCTCGCTGAAGAGATCGAGGACGCGCTCGCCTCCTGACGGTGGCGGTCGGCCGCCGAGGTGGCGGCTCGTAGGCCCGACTTGTTTAATCCGTACACGTACTATGACGGGATCGACGCGAACAAGGTCAATGGTTTAGGCAAGGTGGGTTCGTCGAGAAGGGAAGAGCTGTTGTCCGAATGGTCATGCGTGAGGCCGCGCGGCCCGCGCGTCGTCGGACCTGGGCTGAGCGCCGTCTAGGGTGTGGTCGCACATGTCCATGACAAGGAGGTGTGGGTGAGCGAGTCCGGGGTCGTCGACCACCTGAGCGCTCCCGGCCACCTTCTGCGACGAGCCCAGCAGGTCCACACCGAGGCCTGGAGTCGGCTTGTGTCGGACGTGACCGGCCCGCAGTACGCCGTTCTGGTCGCGGTGGCGGGATGGCCTGGGCTGGATCAAAAGCGCGCCGGCGAGCTCGCATCCTTGGACAAGTCGACGGCTGCAGGCATCGTCACCCGGCTCGTCGCCGGGGGATGGCTCAACCGAGTGCATGACCCCAGCGACCGGCGTCGGCGGCTGCTGGAGCTGAGCCCGAAGGGCCGCGATGCCCTTGCGGGCATCACTGCCTCTGCGCGTGCCGTCCAGAACGAGCTCCTGGCGCCGCTGCCCGAAGGTGAACGCGACGACTTCCTCGAGGTCCTTGGGCGCGTGGCACGGCTGGGGGAGACCGACATCGGTGAGCAAGGAACCGAACACCGCACGCTGGTCATGGCCCGCACCCCTGGCTACCTGATCCGCAGGGCGCAGCAACTGCACACGGCGTTCTGGAACGAACGCGTCCGCGACGTCACCGGGCCGCAGTACGCGGTCCTCGCCGCGGTTCTCGCCGACGGCGTGGCCACGCATGCCGAGATCGGCGTGCGCGCATCGTTGGACTCCTCGAGCACCCGAGAGATCGTCGGCCGCCTCATCGACAACGGTTGGCTGGAGCCCGTCGAGAACGCTCGTGACCGGCGCAGTCGCCCCGTCCGCGTGACTGCCCCCGCAACGACCGCCATCCGACTCCTGCGCGATCCCGTCCTCGATGTCCAGCGCCATGTGCTTGCGCCGCTCGAGGCGGACGACCGGGCGCGTTTCATCAACTGGATGCGACGCGTGGCCGGGGTGGACCGGGTCACCGATGCGGGCGCCCCGTCGGCGACGGACGCGCTGGCCTGAAGCACGCGTAGCGCGGGGGTCCTCGCCTCTGTGGCGAGGTTGGCCCGCGCCACTTGTAATTACTCCGTACACGTACTAACGTACGTGACGCCTGCCACTCCGGGGCGGACGATCGACGAGAGTGAGGAAGCCGTTGCGCTACCACGCTGACGAGCCCGAGCTGGACGCCTACTACGCCGACATCGAGCAGGCTCACCTGCAGCCGTTGTGGGAGATGTCGGGTCTGTTGACCCCGACGCCGGTCGTGAAGGCGGTTCCGTACCGCTGGGGTGCGGGGGAGCTGCAGAAGCTCGCTACGCGGGCGGGTGAGCTCGTGCCGATCGACCGGGGCGGCGACCGCCGCGTGCTGGCGATGAGCAACCCGGGTCTCAAGGGCGCACCGTTCATCTCCGGGACCCTGTGGGCTGCCGTGCAGTTCCTCCAGGCGGGCGAGGTCGCGCCGGCTCACCGGCACACGCCCGCAGCGCTGAGGTTCGTGCTTGAAGGAGGCGGCGCGTACACGTTGCTCGACGGCGATCCGGTGGCGATGAGCCGCGGTGACCTGGTCCTGACGCCGTCGTGGGTCTACCACGAGCACCACAACCCGAGCAGCGAGCCGATGATGTGGCTCGACGTCCTCGACCTGCCGATGGTCGCGGCCCTGGACGCGGTGTTCTTCGAGGAGGGCCCGTCCGAAGAGGCCGACGAGTCGGTCGCCGACCGTTCGGCCTCCGAGCTTCGCTACGGGCAAGGATCCGGGTTGGTGCCGACCGGGGTCAGCGCGCGCGCTCATCAGCGGCCGCACTCACCGCTGATGGTCTACCGGTGGGCCGATACCGATGCCGCACTGCACGCCCTCCTGGAGCTCGGTGACGGCCGCGAAGCCGAAGTCCGTTACCGCGACCCCAGCAAGGACTGCGACGTCATGCCCACGTTGCGATGCGAGATGCGGCGGATCGTCGCCGGACACAGAACGATGGCCGACCAGCAGACCGGAACCCGCGTGTGCGCTGTTCTCAACGGCGCCGGAACGGCGCGCCTTGCTGGCCAGGAGTTCGCCCTCTCGCCGGGCGACGTCTTCGTCGTCCCGTCGTGGTGCCAGCACCAGATCGAGGCCGACAGCACCCTCGACATCTTCACCACGAGCGACGCGCCCGTGCTTGACGCTCTTGGGCTGTTCCGCCGGGCGCTCCTCTCATGACCGCCGATCCCACTGAGATCACCGAAGACGTCTTGATCGTCGGTGGCGGGATCGGCGGCCTGGCCACTGCCCTCGCGACCGCACGCGCCGGGCGCTCAGTCAGGGTGATCGAGCAAGCTCTCGAGTTCGGCGAGATCGGTGCCGGGCTCCAGCTGGGCCCCAACGCGATGCGTGCCTTCGACCACCTCGGTGTCTACGACGCCGTCGCTCGCTCTGCCGTCTTCCCCTCGCGAGGTGTGTTCCGCGACGCTGTCGACGGTTCGGTGCTCACCGTCCTCGACTTCGGGGAAAGCTTCGTTCAGCGCTATGGCTACCCGTACGTCGTCGCCCACCGTCGCGACGTTCTCGACGCTCTGCTCGAGGCTTGCCAGGCCGAGCCGGGCATCACGCTGGAGAACAACCGCACGGCGGTCGATGTCCGCGAGGCCGCAGAAGCAGCCGAGGTCGCCTTCGCGGACGGCGAGACCTACCGCGCCCGGATCCTGATCGGCGCAGACGGAATCCGGTCACGCGTGCGGCACCTGCTCGACAACAGCGACCCCATCTTCAGCGGTCACGTCGCCTACCGCGGTGCGATCGCCATGGAGGACGTGCCCGCCGACGTTCCTGGCGGCGTCGCCATGGACGAGGTGCTGCTCTGGATCGGACCAGGCATCCACCTCATGCAATACCCGGTGCGAAGCGGCACGATGTACAACCAGGTCGCCGTCTACGAGCGGCCGCCTGGACGCGGTGAAGCGGCGGGCGACGTCGCCGAGTTCGAGAATGCGTTCTCTCGCGCCTGCGAGCAGGTGCGTGCCTCGGTCGCACTTGTCGACACCGCACGCGGGTGGCCTGTATGCGACCGCGACTCCCTCTCGACATGGAGCACCGACCACACGGTCCTCATCGGAGATGCGGCCCACGCCATGCTCCAGTACCTCGGTCAAGGCGCCTGCCAGGCGCTCGAGGACGGCGTGGAGCTCGGCGCGGCTCTCCAACGCTTCCCCGACAGCGCCCAGATGGCATTCAATGCCTACGAACAGGTCCGTCGTCCCATCGCATCGCGATGCCAGAGCGTGGCCCGCCCATGGGGTGCTCTGTGGCACACCGAGGACCCCACCCTCCTGACGCTGCGCAATCGCGTCTTCCGGACTCGCCGGCCCGACGACTACGCCGACCTGGACTGGCTCTACGGCGAGCGCGACGCAACGCTGCTTCACCGCTCGCCCCGGCCTGCCGCGGCGGCCTCCTGAACAGCGCGTCAACCCGGCATCCGTTGCCCGCCGGCACCCGATCGGAACGATTCAGCCCGAACCGAAGGAACACGATGAAGTACCTCAGCTTCCGCAGCCGCACCGGCCATGAGTCCGTGGGAGCAGTCGTCGGCGACCGCATCATGGACGTCGGCAGCCGGCTGCCGATCGCGACCGCGGGGCTCAGCCCGATCCGGCGCCTGCTGCTGGCTCACGACGGCCACCTGCCAACGTCGCCCGACGACCTGCTCGGGCTGCCCGGCTTCCCCCGTGAGGAGATCGAACTGCTTCCGGTGGTGCCCGACCCGACGAAGATCGTGGCCGCCCCCGTCAACTACTTCGACCACAAGGCGGAGATGAACGAGGACGCTCACATCGATGCGCTCGGCGTCTTCCTCAAGGCGCCGTCGTCGGTCATCGCGATCGGCGAGACCGTTCGGCTGCCCTACACCGACCGGCGGTTCGACCAGGAGGGCGAGCTCGCCTTCGTCATCGGTCGCACCGCCCGCAACGTCGCCGTCAGCGACACTTCCGACTACATCGCCGGTTACACCTGCCTTCTCGACATGACCATGCGCGGCGGCGAAGACCGCTCGACGCGAAAGTCCTTCGACACCTTCACCCCGGTCGGACCGCATCTGGTCACCCCCGACGAGGTCGGACCAGTCGACCAGCTGCGGCTGCAGACCTGGGTCAACGGTGAGCTGCGCCAGGACGCCGACCTCTCGGACCTGATCTGGGGAGTCCCGGCCCTGCTGGCCTACGCGACCTCAGTGATGACGCTGCACCCGGGCGACATCGTCACCACGGGCACGCCGGCTGGAGTCGGACAGGTGGAGGACGGGGACACCATCGCCGTGGAGATCACACGCGTCGGCCGCCTGGAGGCATCGGTGAGCAGCAAGGAGGCGGTCGAGTGCCCGACCCGCGGCGCCAACCGAGGACCGAAGCCCCCCGCCGAGGTCACCGCCGTCCGCGCGCGCTGAGCCACGCGCCGCCTCATCGCACACCTAGGAGACCTGCAATGGCGAAGAGAACGAAGCCTCGGAAATGGATCGCCGCCGAGATGGCGAGCCTCGACCCGCATGTCGACTATGCCCGGATCTGGGCGCTGTCGAGCGTGTACTACGTCAACGACTTCCTGCTCGACTGGATCTATGCCATCACCTTCCCGCGCTTCATCGCCCCGTTGCGAGGCTCCCAGGCGGTGCTGCGGGAGGGCACCGGGAAGATCTACACCGACCCGGACAAGCGAATGGACGACACCTCGCGTCACATGCTCGTGTGGTGGGAGAAGGGGCCCGAGGACCCCGCCACGCAGCGGTCGGTGAAGTCGCTTAACAACCTTCACCGTCACTGGTCTCGGCAGTATCCCGGACGGTTCACGTTCAACGAGGACTACATCTACACGCTGTGCTACGAGGCCGCCATGATGCACCGGCTCAAGCTCAGCCTCGGCATGCCGGGCTACGACGAGCACCTGCAGATCGCAGCCTGGGAGTTCTGGTCGCGGATGGCGAAGCTCTTCGTCAACGTCGGGAGCGAGGAGGACAAGCCGCTCGAAGGGTTCCCCGAGAGCTTTGCAGGCATCAACGCCTACATGGACTGGTACGAGAGCGAGAATTGGCCAGCCAACCCCATGGGTGCGCAGGTTGCCGATGTCATCCTTCGCCCCTTCGCCGAGCGCCACTTCCCCAAGGCGCTTCATCCTCTCGCGCATCAAATGGTCACTTCGCTCTACCCGGACTTCGTGTTCGAGGCACATGGCATGAAGCGCCCCAACCCGCTGCTTCGGCCGCTCGTGCGGGCGGGATTCAAGTTCGGGCTCGTGATGAGCGAGAAGATCGCGCCGGACCCGGAGCTCTCGCTGCCCGAGATCCACCGTCAGAGCAAGGCCGAAACCGGACGGGTGCGGCCCCCGACACGCAACGAGCGGAAGGCCCGAGCCAGCGCAGACGCCTCCGCCTGCCCGGTTCACGTGGTCGCGGCCGCCGAGGAAGCATCCCGGACCCTCGACGAGGTCTCAGCTTCCTGACGCTGCGCTCACTGACCCCATGCGTCTGCCGGTGGCCGCGGCCGCCGACAGACATCTCTCGGGAAATGATCACTCCACCACCGCTGTCACCAAGGAAGAGACATGACGATCGACCACTCGCAGCTCCTCATCGGCGGTGTCTGGACCGACCCCGCCACCGGCAACCGCATCACTGTCCGCTCCGCTTCGACCGAGGAGGTCATCGGTTCGGTGCCCGAGGCCTCGACCGCCGACGTCGACGCCGCAGTCGCCGCCGCCCGTCGTGCCTTCGACGACCCGACCGGTTGGTCCACGTGGGACCCCGCCCGCCGAGCCGAAGTCCTCGAGCGTCTCGCCGAGGAGTACGAAAAGCGCTCGGAGCAGATCTACGTCGCGGTCTCCTCGCAAAACGGGATGCCGATCGCCATCGCGCGTCAGTTGGAGAGCTTCCCGCCGTTGCTCTTCCGCTACTACGCCGACCTGATCCGCAAGCAGCCCGTGGAGGAGGTCCGTGACGGTCTTCTCGCCAGCACCGTGACCGTCAGGCGCAGCCCCATCGGTGTCGTCGCCGCGATCATCCCCTGGAACGTGCCGCAGTCGCTGACCGCGACCAAGCTCGGCCCCGGCCTTGCCGCCGGCTGCACGCTGGTCGTCAAGCCGTCTCCCGAGACGGTGCTCGACGCCCACCTGCTCGCTGAGGCCGCTGTCGCAGCCGGAGTCCCGGAGGGCGTCATCAGCATCGTTCCGGGTGACCGTGAGCTCGGCGCCTACCTCGTCTCCCACCCCGGGGTCGACAAGGTCGCCTTCACCGGCTCGACCGCAGGCGGTCGCGCCGTCGCGCAGGCATGTGCAGGTCTGCTGCGACCGGTCTCGCTCGAACTGGGTGGCAAGTCCGCAGCGATCGTCCTCGACGACGCTGACCTCGACCTGGCCAAGGTGGGTCAGTCCCTGTTCGGGGCGACCCTCGCGAACAACGGTCAGGTCTGCTTCCTCGGCACACGCGTCCTCGCGCCCCGCCACCGCTACGACGAGGTCGTCGACACTTTCGCAGCCCTCATGAACAGCGCGAACATCGGCGACAGCCTCGACGAGACGACCCTCATCGGGCCCATGGCCAGCAGTGCTCAGCGCGATCGGGTCCACGGCTACATCGAGCGCGGCACCGCCGACGGAGCCCGGGTCGTGGTCGGCGGCGCTGGCCGTCCCAACGGGCTCGACCGCGGCTGGTTCGTCCGCCCGACGCTCTTCGCCGACCTCGACAACAACGCCACGGTCGCCCGCGAGGAGATCTTCGGTCCGGTCCTCTCCGTCATCCCGTACACAGACGACGCCGAGGCGATCGCGATCGCGAACGACTCCGACTACGGCCTCGGCGGTAGCGTCTGGTCCACCGACCCCGAGCGTGCCACCACGGTCGCGAACGCCGTTCAGACCGGCACGATCGGCATCAACGGCTACCTCCCTGACCCGCAGGGACCGTTCGGCGGCGTCAAGGCCAGCGGTATCGGCAAGGAGTTCGGGCCCGAGGGCTTGGCCGCGTACCAGAATCTCAAGTCGGTCTACCGGTTCGACTGACCGTCTTCCGCGTCCCATGACCGCGAGTAGTTCTGCGCTCTGGTCGCGCGCCAGCCATCGCCCTCGCAACAGGTGCCGACTCCACGGCTGCGACACGGCCGTCTGCGCATCCCGTTCTCCAGAGCGATGCGACGGCGACCTCTCTTCCGGCACAAAAACGGCTCAAGAACCCCGCTCTGACAGGGTCCGCGCCCCCTGCCGCGACAGGCCGCGACTGAGGGTGACAGTGGGCAGATTGCCGCTCTGACCTGCTAGTTTGGCGCCGCGCGGCCGGCGACCATCCCATTAGCTGTCCCATTACCGCGTCGTCCACTCCCACGTTCACTCCCGCGTCCAGCAACCAGCTCCGATAGGAGCGGACCCCCATGCACCACGCACTCGTGACCATCCACGCCGACCGGCCCATCGGACCGGTGAACCAGCGCATGTACGGATCCTTCGTCGAGCATCTGGGCCGCTGTGTCTACAACGGCCTCTACGAGCCCGGGCACCCCACCGCGGACTCGGAGGGGTTCAGACAAGACGTCGTCGAGCTCGTCAAGGAGCTCGGCGTGACGACGATCAGGTATCCCGGCGGCAACTTCGTCTCCGGCTTCAAGTGGGAGGACAGCGTCGGGCCGCGCGAACGTCGCCCGCAGCGACTCGACCTGGCGTGGCACTCCACCGAGACCAACCAGGTCGGGATGCACGAGTTCCAGCGCTGGCTGGACCAGGTCGGCTGCGAGCTCATGCTCGCGGTCAACCTCGGCACCAGAGGCGTCGCCGAAGCCCTGGACCTGCTCGAGTACGCCAACCTCCCCAGCGGCACCCAGCTCGCCCAGCAGCGCATCGACAACGACCGGAAGGAGCCGTTCAACGTGCGCATGTGGTGCCTGGGCAACGAGATGGACGGGCCCTGGCAGCTCGGTCATCGCTCGGCCGACGACTACGGGAAGCTCGCCGCGATGACCGCTCGCGCCATGAAGGCCTTCGACCCAGACCTCGAGCTCGTCCTGTGTGGCTCCTCCAGCTCATCGATGCCCACCTTCGGCACCTGGGAGCGCACGGTCCTGTCCCACGCCTACGACCAGGTCGACTACATCTCCTGCCACTCCTACTACGAGAACAAGGGCGACCTCGGCAGCTTCCTCGCCTCAGGCGTCGACATGGACACCTTCATTCGCACCGTCGCTCGGATCGCGGATGAGGTGAAGGCCGAACAGGGGAGCTCGCACACCATCGCGATCTCGTTCGACGAATGGAACGTCTGGTACAACACCCGCTTCGAGAACCACGACAAGATCACCGGCGCCGATAACTGGCCGGTGGCGCCGCGACTGCTCGAAGACGTCTACACGGTCGCAGACGCCGTGGTGGTCGGCGGGCTCCTGATCACGCTGCTGCGCCACGCCGACCGGGTGCGCAGCGCCTCGCTGGCGCAGCTGGTCAACGTCATCGCCCCGATCATGACCGAGCCCAGTGGCCCCGCGTGGCGACAGACCACCTTCCACCCGTTCGCAGCAACCTCCAGGCACGGCCGAGGCATCAGCCTGCGCCTGGAGCTCGACTCCGAAACCTACGAGACCGCCGAGTTCGGTGCGGTCCCGGTGGTCGACGCGGCAGCCACCCTCGACGAGACAGACCAGTCGATCACCATCTTCGCCGTCAACCGAGCCAGCGCCGAGGCGACCGGCCTCACCGTCCAGCTGCCGGCCGGCGACTACGACGTCGCCGTCCACACGCTGCACGACGATGACCCTTTCGCCGCGAACACCCTCGCGGAACCCGACCGGGTCCGGCCCGAGGTGAACACGACCGCGCGCCTGGACGGTGCGCTGCTCACCGTCGAGCTCCCGCCCGTCTCCTGGAGCGTGATCCGCGCGACCATCCGACGCGCGCCGACCACCTCGTAGGCGCCCACGAACCCGCGGACCCCTGCAGCCCGACCACATCCCTGACAGCCGGTAACGCGATGCACGGGCAGAGGCGTCTACAAGGTGTGACCATCCAGCCGTTGGCCAAGGACTCGCCGATGCGTTGGCCCGGGTACGACGCCACGGACGGCCGGGCAGGGTTCGAGGAGTTCGTGCACGCGGCGGGGGACCGGATCCACCGCGCCGCCGTACTGCTCTGCGGCGACCACCATCTTGCCGAGGACCTGACCCAGACGACCTTCACGAAGGTCTTCGCCGCGTGGCCGGCGGTCTCGAGAGCTGACAGCCCGATTGCCTACACACGCAAGGTGCTGTTGCGCACCTTCTTGTCCCACCGGCGCCTTCGCCGGTCGGCGGAGTGGCCGGTGCAGGCCGTCCCGGAGACGAGGACCGACGAGCCCGATCCCGAAGACCGGCTCGACCTGCTCGCCGCGCTGCGCCGACTGCCGCCACCGGACCGGGCGGTACTCGTGCTGCGCTACTGGGAGGACCTCTCCGTCTCCCGCACTGCCGAGCTGCTCGGGATCCGCGAGAACACGTGCCGGGCCCGCAGCGCGCGAGCCCTGGCCAAGCTTCGCGCCCTGCTGCCCGACCTCACCGACCCCGACTCCGACACCGACCCAGCCATCGAGGACCCGTCATGACCGATCTGCGCGACCGCATGCACGACACCGTCAGCCACCACCACATCGACCTGGACAGCCTCGCGGCGCGTGCGCGCAGCCAGGGCGCGTCCCTGCGCAGGCGCCGGCAGGCCGTCGCCGGCTCGGCCCTCGCGGTCGTGGCCATTGTCGCCACGACGGGCGTGGCAGGGGCCGTGTTGCTGGCCGACCGCCCTTCCGAGCACCAGGTGGTGCCCCCGGCCGCCACCGACTCGGGCCCTCCTCCTGCTCCTCCGGCGGCCGACACCACTCCGGCGACCGGGCGCACCGCGGTCGCAGCCCTGTACGCCGCTGTCACCGACGTGGCTCCCGGCACGGCCACCGACTTCAAGGGCCAGGGTCCTTCGACACAGGTCGCCGACCGCTACACCTATGGCGTGCTGGCGTTCAGCCCTGCCGACGCGTCCGGCGACGGCGAGATCGGGATCAACGTGCAGCCCGCCAGCATCCTCGACGACGCGGAGCGGGGGTTGACCGCCCGCCAGGGCTTCGTCTGCGTGGACTGGATGGAGAGCTGCGAGGTCTCCACGCTGCCGGACGGTTCGCTGCTGCGTACCTACGCGATGCACACCCCGGCTGTCGGCGGCGGTACTGGCGAGCGACTGACCGCCGAGCGGCTCACCGGCCAGCTGCGGGTGGTGGCATCGGCCACCAACGGATTCGAGGGAGCGGGCAACCACTGGGACATCACCCGACCGGAGGCGGTGCTCTCGATCGATCAGCTGACCACGGTGGTCACGCAGAAGTGGTGGGGCTTCGAGCTGCCGGCGGAGTTCGCGGGCGAGCGCGACGTGCCGTCGTACAGGGAGCTTCCTTCCAGCATCATGGCCGAGCCAAACTCTCAGGACTGACCGGCACGACAAACCTCCCAGGCGCCTTGCGGCACCCGGGAGGTCGTCGTCACTGCTCAGACGTGCTGGGCCACTCTTGCCGGGACGATGCGCTCGGCAGCGTGCTCGACTCGGCGAGCGTGGTAGAGCCCGAGCAGTACGAGCACCAGGAGCAGGCCCGCCGCACCGAACGAGACGAATGCAGCGATACCGGCGATGGTGCCGATGGTGGCGAACGCGTAGCCGTAGAGGAGCAGCCCGCGCAGGGTGTTGCCGTCGAGCAGCGACTGCTTCAGGGCACCCCACTCGGCAGCCTCGTCGATCTCGGCCTGGGTGGCGTTCGGGTTCTCGGCGACAGCGGCACCCAGCTCACGAGCCTTGGCGCTGACCGCGGCGTAGGGCAGGACCTCTCCCGCCAGCTCCTCGGACGAGGAGTTCATGTGCGCGAGGATGTAGTGCTCGGAGTAGGCCTTGGCTTCCGGGCCGGTGTCGAGCGGGCTGCCAGCGAACTCCTCGAGCGCGGCCGCGTCGGCCTTGGGCAGGCCGGCGAGTGACTCGCCCTCCGGCATGGTGATTCCCTGCATGGTGAGCTGGTCGTGGACCTGGTCACCGATGAAGGTGTTGGCCCAGGTGAGCAGGCCGCCCGCCGCGATCAGGACGGCAACGAGCGCCAGTCCCGCGAACGAAATCAGTTTGTCGAATGCCGAGCGCATGATGTTCTCCTCAATCGGCGGAGACTGACGCTCCGCGATGTCTGTGACGCTATGGGCGCCGGGCCCCGGCGATCAGAGGCGGAAGACAGCCCACAACCCCGCGAAAGGTCCCGACTTGGTCGGGACCTTCGGCACGACGTTCTCGCAGGTCAGACGGCAGACCCCGGGCGCCCGAACCGCCCGGGGTCTCGCTTCGCACCGCGAGTATCGCTGCCGTCGGCTCACGCCCCGGTCGTAGCGAGCTCGATCGACTCGACGGCCGAGGCCTGCCTGGCCGCGATGGGGAGCTCGGGCGTGATGAGCACCGGGCAGCTGCCGTGGTCGAGCGCAGCGCGCACGACCGGACCGAGGTGGCTCCAGAGGGGCAGCAGGTGGTGCCGCCGTCCCAGGACGAGCAGGTCCGAGGTCTCGGCGGCGTCGAGGACGGCCTCGACCGGGGGTGCGTGCCGCACCTCGATCGTGACCTCGACGTCCGGGAACTCCTGGCGCAACGGGGTGAGCACGGGCTGCATCTCCTCGCGGCTCCGGGCCGCCCACTCGTCGCGAATGGTGCCGTCGACGACGACGACGTCGAAGCCCGACGCGAGCCACCAGGCGTGGAGCACGACCAGACGGGCACCGCGAGCCCTGGCCTCGGCGAAGCCGGCGCGCAGGATGACGGGTGCCTCGACCGGGTCTTGCACGGCCACGGTGACGGTGCCAGTTGCCTGCCGCTCGGGGTCCCAGCCCTCGGGCACGGAGATGACCGGCGCGTGGGCGCGGCCTGCGACGCCGTTCACCATGGAGCCTACGAAGACCCTCTTGAGCCTGCTCAGGGCACGGTGCTGCATCACCACCAGCGACGCTCCCTTGGTCCGGCGCACGAGGTCGTCGACCACCCAGCCGTTGTCCATGAGCTCGGCGGTGACGGGTACGTCGGTGCCGCCGAGCGCCTCGGCCTTGGCCGTGGCGTCGTCGAGGGTGGCCTTGGCGAGGTCGAGCGCGCCGCCGTAGACGCCGGCGTAGGCCTCGCCGGCCGGCCGCTGCAGGACGTGGACCAGGTGCAGTGGGCGCTCGGTGCGACGAGCCTCGGCGATCGCGACAGCCAGTGCGGTGTCGAAGCCGTCGGCCCCGACTCCGAGGACCACAGCGTTGGTGGGTGCGTTCATTTCACTACTCCTTCTTCAGACTGACTCCAGCGTCGTCCGGTCCCGCCGCGGATCCCACGGCCGTGATGCCCTCGCGCGCGGGACCAAGGACCCTCCCGCAGCCCGCTCGCCTGGCTGAGGCTGATGACATGTCTGTGACAAGCGAGCTCGGGCCGGCACCGGCCGATGTGCTGTTGACCGACGGATCCATCGCAGTCATCCGGCCGCTGCAGCCCGGTGACGGCGCCGCGCTGCACGAGCTGCACGAGCAGGTTTCCGACGAGGCGATCCGGATGCGGTTCTTCAGCATCGCCCGGCTTGCCGCGCATGCGTATGTCGACCACGTGCTCGACGATCCTGAGACGCTGGCACTGGTCGCCGTGAGCCACGGCCGGCTCATCGGGCTCGCGACGGCGGAACCGATGACCCCGACCCGCGCCGAGGTGGCCTTCCTCGTGGCCGACGACGTCCGCGGGCACGGCGTGGGGACGTTGCTGCTGGAACACGTGGCCGCCCTGGCGCTGGCCCGCGGGATCACCGAGCTCGAGGCGGACGTGCTCACCGAGAACCACGCGATGCTGCGGGTCTTCTCCGACGCGGGCTACACGAGCCAGCGCACGTTCGAGATCGGCACCGTGGTCCTGACCCTCGGCACCGGCGCGACCCAGGAGTCGACCGAACGCTCGGACTCGCGGGAGTTCGGGGCCGAGGCGCTGTCACTGCAGCCGATGCTGCGACCCTCCTCGGTCGCCGTGGTCGGTGCCCGATCCGATGGGACCGGCATCGGGGCGACCGTGCTCCGCTCGATCGTCGACGCCGGGTTCCAGGGCCGCGTGGTGGCCATCCACCCGCGGGCCCAGGAGCTGGCCGGCGTGCCGACGTACGCCTCCCTGCTCGACCTGACCGGTGACCTCGACATGGTGGTCATCTGTGTCCCCGCCGGGCGGGTCCTGGACGTGTTCCGGGACGCCGTCACGGCCGGCGTCCGGGCCGCGGTCATCGTGTCGTCGGGATTCGGCGAGCTCGGCGCCGAGGGCGCCCGGATCCAGCACGACCTGGCCACGCTCGCGCGCGCCCACGACGTGCGCGTGGTCGGGCCGAACTGCCTGGGGCTGCTGTGCAACCACCCTGACGTGCGCCTCAACGCGACGTTCCACAGCTCCGTGCCGCCTGTCGGCGGCCTCGCCGTCGCCAGCCAGTCCGGCGGCGTCGGGATCGTGCTCATGGACCTCGCTCGCGAGCTCGGCCTCGGCGTGCACACCTTCGTGTCCCTGGGCAACAAGGCCGACGTCTCCAGCAACGACCTGCTGGCGGCCTGGTACGACGACCCCGAAGTGACCGCTGCGGCGCTCTACCTCGAGTCCTTCGGCAACTCCGCGAAGTTCGCGCGGTTCGCCCGGCGGTTCGCCCGGCGCAAGCCGCTGCTGGCGGTCGTCGGAGGCCGGTCCGCCAGCGGCAGCCGTGCAGGCGCCTCGCACACCGCGGCGGCCGCCACGCCGGGCGTCGGGGTGGACGCGCTCTTCGCCCAGGCCGGCGTGATCGGGTGCCGCGACGCCGAGGACCTGGCCCGCACCGCAGTGCTCCTGACCGAGCAGCCGCGCCCTGCCGGGCGACGGCTGGCGATCCTCTCCAACGCGGGTGGGATCGGCGTGCTCGCGGCCGACGCGGCCGCCGACGAAGGATTCGACGTCGTCGAGTTCTCCGCTGACCTGCAGCGCCGGCTGGGCGAGCTCGTGCACGGCACCACCGGCACCTCCAACCCGGTCGACGCCGGCGCCGGGGTGTCACCGACGGAGCTGGCCGGCCTGTTCGCCACCGTCCTCGGCTCGGGCGAGGTGGACGCGGTGCTGGTGGTCCCCGTCGCGACCGGGGTCACCGACGGCAGCGCGACGATGACCGAGCTGGTGCGGGCCCGGGCGCAGCACCCCGAGATCCCGGTCGTCGGCGTACCGCTCGGCGGGCTACCGCCCGCAGCGCCGGCGACGCCCCCGATCACCACCTACCGGACCACCGCCTCGGCCCTGCGGGCCCTCGGGCGCTCCGTCCGCTACGGCGAGTGGCTGGCCGAGGAGTCCGAGCCGCCGCAGCTCAGCGACCCCGCGCAGCGGGTAGCGGCACGCGAGCAGGTCAGCGCCACGTTGGCGGGAGTGGAGAGCCGTTGGCTCGACGCGGAGCAGAGCTCTGAGCTCCTCCAGGCCTGGGGCATCCCCCTGCTCGGGTCCGCGGCCCACTCGGCCGCCGAGGCCGTGGAGTGCGCCACCCGGCTCGGGTTCCCGGTGGCGGTGAAGGTGACTGACTCGGGCGTCGTCCACAAGACGGAGCTCGGTCTGGTGCGCACCGGGCTCCGGACCCGCGAGCAGGTGCGGGAGGCCTACCGCGACTTCCGGGAAGTCGTCGGCCACGCTCCTCAGGTCCTGGTGCAGCCGATGGTCTCGGGCACGGAGATCGCCCTCGGGCTCGTGCGCGACCCGTCGATGGGGCCCCTGGTCATGGTGGCCAGCGGCGGCGTGGCGACCGACGTGTGGGACGACCGCGCTTTCCTTGTGCCTCCGGTGTCGTCGACCGAGGCGACGCGAGCCATCGGCTCGTTGCGGATCTCCCGACTGCTGACCGGCTTCCGTGGAGCGCCCGCAGGCGACCTCGCCGGGTTGACCGACCTCGTGACCGCCCTCGGCCGCCTGGCCCTCGACGTCCCGGAGCTGGCCGAGCTCGACCTGAACCCCGTGATGGTCAACGCGGACGGGTGTGCGGTCGTGGACGCCAAGGTGCGGCTCGCGACGCCGGTCGGGCCCGACAGCTCAGCTCCCCGGCAGCTGCGCCCCGTTGGCTGACCGGGCCGGAACGTCGAGGTCGACCACCCGGTCGACCAGGTCGAGGCCGACGTCGGTGTGGGTGATCCACAGCACCGCCCGGGACCGCTCCCCGGTCAGCAGCTCGGTGGCCAGGGCCATGGCGCTGGCATGGTCCAGGTGAGCTGGCGGGCTCATCGAGGACCAGCACGGGCTGGTCGGCGAGGAGTGACCGGGCCACACCCAGCCGGGCCCGCTCACCACCGGACAGCCCGGCGTGGCCGTCGCCCAACCAGGTGTGTAGGCCGTCCGGAAGCCCGGTCAGCCAGCGGTCGAGACCGGCGTGACGGAGCGCGATGCGGACGTCGTCATCGGTCGCGTCGGGACGGGCCAGCCGCACGTTCTCGACGACCGTGGTCGCGAACACGTGCGGGTCGTCGTCGACCAGACCGGTGCAGCCGCGTACGTCGTCGAGGGCGAGGTCGCGGAGGTCCTGCCCGCCGTGCCGGACCACGCCGGAGACCGGGTCGAGGAACCGGACCAGCAGGGCTGCGACCGTGCTCTTGCCCGACCCCGAGGCCCCGACCAGCGCCACCCGGTCGCCGGGAGCCAGGCGCAGTGAGCACTCGGCGGTGGCAGGCGCCCCGACATCCCAGCGCCCCCGGACGCCGTCCATCGCCACGTCGTGCCGGCCCGAAGCTGTCTGGCCGACGGTGTCGCGCACCGCAGGAGCGGTGCGGGAGAGCCGGGCCAGCCGGGCGGCGGCGGCGTCCGTTCGTGCCGAGAGAGCCCCGGCCTCGGCGAGCGGAGCCGCCACCTCGGCGAGCGCGAGCGGCATGAGCAGAAGCAGCGCCATCATCGGTCCGGACAACGTGCCGGCCGCGACGGCCGGTGCGGTGACCAGCGCGACCCCCGCCATCGTGGCGCCGGCCGCGGC
This sequence comes from uncultured Actinomycetota bacterium, assembly GCA_963798045.1. GTDB lineage: Bacteria > Actinomycetota > Actinomycetes > Propionibacteriales > Nocardioidaceae > Nocardioides. The sequence continues at coordinate 34,185 of CAWCSB010000039.1, read as the reverse complement.
GAGGGCCCACGCTCGGGCAACGCCGGTCCATCGCGGTGGCGGTCGTGGCCGCCGCGCCGAGCCCGTTGCTGACTCGTGTCACCTCCTCGGCGCACCGGTCCGCCGCCTGCCACATCCGGTGCTCACGAGACAGCTGCACCACCTCGACGACCCGGGCCGCCAGGTCGGCGCGCAGCGCCACGGCGACGCGTTCGGCCGTGGCGGCGCCGCGCCTGCCGATCGTCCAGGCCCCGAGGCCGCCGCCGATGGCGCCGCCGGCGATGACCATCGCTGCGGCCGGCTGGAGGAGCAGCGCGGCGGCTGTGGCCAGGGCGACCACGATCGCGTAGCTGCGCCCCGGCATCCGGACCCGCAGCTCGCGGTCTACGACGCTGTCGACGTCGTCCACGATCGAGGTGAGCAGGTCGCCACGGCGACGTCCGAGCCGTCCCGGGGTCAGCGGCACGACGGCGTCGTAGACCTCGACCCGACGACGGGCCAGCAGCCGGAGAGCCACGTCGTGCGAGCGCAGTCGCTCGGCGTACCGAAGCACTGGGCGGGCCAGGCCGAAGGCGCGCACCCCCACGATGGCCACCAACAGGGTCAGGACGGCGGGTCGGGTCGACGCCTGCACGATGAGCCACCCCGCCGTCGCGGTCAGCGCGACGCCTGCCGCGGAGGCGAGGGCGGCCAGGACCGTGCTCACCCCGAACCTCGCTACCGGTAGGACGACGGACTCATCGGGCAGGGGTACCGGTCTGGCAGTCGGGCCGACCGCTGGTGGGTGCCCGGGGGTGACCTCGGCCTGCGCCGGCGGAGCCGGCAGCTCCAGCCGCTGGTCGGCGACCGCGACCAGCGCCGGCCGGTGGGCTACCACGACGACCGCACCTCGTCGGCCGAGCTCGACCAGGGTGTCGGTGATGACCTTCTCGGTCAGCTCGTCCAGGTGGGCCGTGGGCTCGTCGAGCAGCATCCACGGTCGGTCCGCGACCACGACGCGAGCCAGGGCCAGCCGGGCCCGCTCGCCGGCCGACAGGGTGGTGCCGTCCTCACCCAGCGGGCTCTCCAGTCCCTGTGGCAGGGCCCGGACCCGCTCCTCGAGCGCCACCTGGCGCAGTGCGGTCCAGAGCCGCTCGGGAGCGGCGTCCGGTCGACCCAGCCGCAGGTTGTCGGCGATGGTGCCGCGCACGAAGTGCGGGCGCTGGGGGAGCCACGCGACCTGCTCCTGCCACGCGGGGCCGCCCACTCGGTGGCCGTCCGCCGTGACCTCACCACCGGAGAGCGGAAGCAGGCCGGCCAGCGCGTCGAGCAAGCGTCGACTTGCCGCAGCCCGCTCGGGCCCGTGATGCACCGTGATGCCGGTCGCCGGAAGTACGGCGCGCACGCCGGTCACCGCCGGCCGGTCCGGCCGTCATGGGTCACGGCGACGTCGCGCAGCAGCAGTGGGGCTCTGGCGGGGGCTCGACCCCGGGAGGGTCGCCGCCACCGGCGTCGGCGTCGCTGCGGTGCGAGCGCGTCCCGGACCGCCTCGAACGTCGCGACGCCCTCGGCCGCGGCGTGGAACTCCGCCCCGACCCGGCGCAGCGGCCAGTACGCCTCGGGTGCGAGCAGCAGGACTACCAGCGCGGTGTGCAGCCCGAGCGATCCGCCGGCCAGCCGGACGCCGGTGGTGACGGCTACCAGCGCGACCGAGAGGGTGGCGACGAGCTCGAGGACCAGCGACGAGGCGAACGCGATTCGGAGCGTGCCGCAGCGAGGCCAGGCGATAGCGGTCGGTGATCGCGCGCGATCGCGGCCGGCCTGCGCGCGGGCGCGCCGGTGCGCGACCAGGGTCGGCAGCCCCCGCATGACGTCGAGGAAGTGACCGGAGAGCGACGGCCATCTCGCGCCACTGCTCGCGGGCCCGGTCCCGGGTGGCGAGTCCGACCAGGGCGCCGAAGACCGGGCACCAGCGGCAGGGTGGCCAGCACGATGACGGCACTGAGCAGGTCCTGGGTGGCGATCGCCACCACGGTGAGAGGCGGCAGCACGCAGGCAAGCACCAGGGCGCGGCAGATAGCGGGTCAGGTAGGGCTCCGCGGCCGACACACCGCGGGTCGCGAGCACTGACATCGCGCCGGTCGGAGCCGGGCAGGCCGCGCTCGACGACGGCGGTCGACGCAGCTGACGTCGCAGCGACGTTCCGACGACGCGCCGCGGCGCGGGCCGCGGCGCAAGGTCGCCGAGGGATCCGACGACACCTCGCGCCGACGCGAGGACGCCACGGCCGAGCACCACGGCGAGGACGTCGTCAGGTCGTGGCCGTCGCAGCACCGCCAGGAGGAGGCCGGCGACGGCCCAGGCCTGGCCGAGGACCAGTCCGCACGAGACCAGGCCGCCGACCCAGGACGGCCAGCAGCTGGCGCCGCGCGGGCGCCAGCTGCTGACGCAGCCAGGGGTCCGACGGCCTCATCCGGCGCGGCTGCGGACTCGGCGGCGAGCGTGGCGGCGGGGATGTGGTGCACGGCGATCCGCTTGCGGAAGACCCAGTAGGTCCAGCCCTGGTAGGCGAGCACCACCGGCGTGAAGATCGACAGCGACCACGGTCATGATCTTGCAGCGTGTAGTCGCGTTGCCGCCGCGTTGGTCGTGGTCAGGCGAGAGCCCCTCGGCGAGCGAGGTCGGCATCACGTCGGGGAACAGCGCCAGGAACAGCCCGGCCACCCCGAGTGCGATCGCGGCGAAGGTGCCGATGAAGGCCCAGCCCTCGCGGCCGGCCCGGATGACGGCGAGAGCCCGGCCACCAGTGCGGCCGCGGCCAGCGACGAACGCCACCGCCGAGGCCGACGCGTGCCCGTGTCGATCTGGGTCCACAGCAGGAAGGCGACGGCGACGACGGCGGCGACGAGGCCGACCTTGAGCGCGAGCTCGCCGGGCGGCGACGCGGATCCGACCGTCGGTCTTGAGCGAGACGAACATGGCGCCGTGGGTCAGGAACAGGGTCAGCGTCATCACGCCGCCCAGCAGGGCGTAGGGGTTCAGCAGGTTGAAGAAGCCGCCGGTGTACTCCATGTCCCCGTCGATCGGCACGCCGCGCAGGATGTTGGCGAAGGCCACGCCCCACAGCAGCGCGGGGACGGAAGGAGCCGATGATGATGGCCAGGTCCCAGTTGCGCCGCCAGTCGGCGTCGTCCCGCTTCGCGCGGTACTCGAACGCGACCCCCCGGACGATCAGGGCGACCAGGATGAGCAGCAGTGGCAGGTAGAAGCCGCTGAACAGCGTGGCGTACCACTCCGGGAAGGCGGCGAACGTGGCGCCACCCGCAACCAGCACCCACACCTCGTTGCCGTCCCAGACCGGCCCGATGGTGTTGATGAGGACCCGCCGCTCGGTGTCGTCCTTCGGCCAGCACCGGCAGCAGCATGCCGACGCCGAAGTCGAACCCCTCGAGGCAGAAGTAGCCGATCCACAGGACGGCGATGAGGATGAACCAGACGGTGGTCAGTTCCATGGTCGTGTCTCTCGTCTCGTCGTCAGTACGCGAACGCCAGCGGCCTGTCGGCGCCGGGATCGGTGCGTCGGATCGGCGGCTCGATCTCCTCGGCGCCCTTGCGGATGTAGGTGAGCATCAGCTTCACCTCGACCACCCCGAGGACCGTGTAGATCACCGTCAGCACGATCAGTGACGTCGAGCGCCTCGAAGGTGCTCACGCCTGGTGAGACCGACTGCGCCGTCGTCATCAGCCCGAAGACGGCCCAGGGCTGGCGGCCCATCTCGGTGAAGATCCAGCCGAAGGAGTTGGCGAGCAGCGGCAGGAACGGCAGCGCGATGGCGGCAGCCACAGGATCGAGCCGCCCCGTGCGGGACCCGGCCGCGGCGGGTGCCCAGCAGGATCCAGGCCGCGAGGGCGGCGGCCAGCAGGCCGAGGCCGATCATGATCCGGAAGGTCCAGTAGGTCAGCGGGATGATCGGCGTGTAGTCGCCCGGGAGTAGTACTTCTCACCCGGGTCCTCGCCGTACTCCGCCTGGTACTCGCTCGCGCAGCTGGTTGATGCCCTCGACCTTGCCGTCGGTGCTTCCCGGTCGCCGAGGAACGACAGCAGCCCGGGGATCTTGATCGAGAACTTCTCCTCCGAGCCGTCCAGGCTGCCGATGGTGAAGCAGCGAGAAGTCGGCGCGACGACTCGGTGTCGTAGAGCGCCTCGGCGGCCGCCATCTTCATGGGCTGGACCTCGGTCATGATCTTGCCCTGGATGTCGCCGGAGATCGCGACGCCCAGCCCGCCAGCCAGCAGGACGGCGGCGCCGGTGCGCACCGCCCGGCTGTACAGCGCACGTCGCGTCCTGTCCGTCGGCCCTGTGGCCCGGCGCAGGTGCCAGAACGCCGACCCCGACGACGAACGCCGCTCCGGTCATGTAGGCCGACAGCACGACGTGCGGGAATGTCACCAGCTGCACCTTGTTGAACAGCACCGCGGCGAAGTCGTTCATCTCGGCGCGGCCGGTCTCGGGGTTGAAGCTCGTAGCCGACCGGGTGCTGCATCCACGAGTTGGCCGCGAGGATGAAGTAGGCGGAGAAGAGCGTGCCGATGTGCACCAGCCAGATGCAGGCGGCGTGCAGCCTTGGGCGGGAGCCGGTCCCAGCCGAAGATCCACAGACCGAGGAAGGTCGACTCGAGGAAGAACGCGAGCAGCCCCTCGATCGGCCAGCGGGGCGCCGAAGATGTCGCCGACGAACCGTGAGTAGTCGCTCCAGTTCATGCCGAACTGGAACTCCTGGACGATGCCGGTGACCACGCCGATGGCGAAGTTGATGAGGAAGAGCTTGCCGAAGAACTTGGTCAGGCGGAGCCACTGCTCGTTGCCGGTGCGCAGCCATGCGGTCTCGTAGCCGGCGACGATCGCCGAGAGGCCGATCGTGATCGGGCACGAACAGGAAGTGGTAGACGGTGATGATGGCGAACTGCCACCGGGCGATGTCGGTCGGGTCCACGTGCGTGTCTCCTCAGGCGTGGGCTGCGGGCAACAAACCCACGCTAGGAAGCCGCGGACAGCGTCTCTACGGCACCGGGTCCCGCACCAGCGGGACCTTGGTCCTCTGGAATCGTCGGTGGAGCGCGCCGCAGGTCCAGCACCACCAGTGGCCCGCCGCCGACGCGGACCCGGGGCCAGCGGGCGACGTACGCCGACCGCGCGACCGAGAACTCGAGTGAGCCGGGCCGGAGCAGCCGAGCCCGTGCGATCCTCCAGCTGCCCTTGTCGAGGACACCCACCTCCGCGTACGGGTCCAGGTTGAGCCACCAGGTCTTGCGGCCGGGGTGGCCCGGCAGGACCACCATCGAGGTGCGCCCCAGCGGTGCCGTCATCACCGGGAAGGTGAACCGCCGGCCCGTACGGCGGTCGGTGACGGTGAGCCCGGTCCAGCCGCCCTGGGCGGGTGCCCCCGCCAGATCAGGTAGCCCAGCACGGTCCGGTGCCGGACCGGGAGGCCGTCGAGCGAGGGCTGCCAGACTCCGGTCACCGCTCCGAGCCCTGCGCCTGCAAGAGCACCTGTGAGGGCGCCGTACGCAATCAGGGCCGGCCACGGCCAGGTGCTGCCAGCGGTGGTGGCGCCGAGGAAGACGACTGGCATGGCGACCGCCCACCCGCACGCGTTGGCAGCGCACCAGCGCCAGGGATGCCGGACGTGGTGCCGGAGGATGACGGCCTGGGCGGCACCGAGGACGGAGCCCATGACCAGGCCCAGCGATGCGGCACCGAGCAGGACCAGCCCAAGCGGGGGCGTGCTGCCCGAGTCGGCACCCGAGAGCGTTGCCGGAGCCGACGCGGCCGCCCACCCGAGGCCGGCGACGAGGACAGTCGCCACCACCCACGAGGTGCGGCGGATGCCCAGCGGGCGGAGCGCCGACGCTTGCAGGAGCCCCAGGGCCGTGCCCTCGGCCAACCCGCCTGCCAGCACGAGCAGGAACCCCGCGACGGCACCGACCGAGACGGCCCCGCGGGAGGCGCCCGCGGAAACCGCCATGCCGAAGGTCTCGGCGAGGACGCAGGCGAGCAGCCATCGGCGGGTCATCTCAGCGCCAGGATCTCGGACACCGGGCGACGCGGCGTGCGGGGCAGCTGGCTGCGGCTGATCGCCTGCCAGCCGACCCGGATCACGACGAGTGGTCGCGCCAGGCCACCGAGAACCTCGAGCTGCAAGGCGGCTCGCGTCTCGGCGACCTCGATGACCTGGCTGATCGGTACGACGGACAGCCCGGCGACGGTGGCTGCGAGCCACATGGCGCTCAGTCCCTCGCCGGCGGTGAGCCAGGCTGCCGGGTCGTCGGTCGGCGCGCAGATGACGACCAGCCCGTCGGACCCCTCGACCTCGCCGCCGCCCATGTCGTCGACCAGGCTGGTCGCGAACCGGCTGTGACGACGGGCACTGACGTCGCCGGGGAGGGGCAACACCCCGGACGGGAGGCCGTCGACCGCGCCGTGGTCGACCCACGACTGCTGCTCGTGCATCACCAGCGGGTCGTCGTGCTGGACGTCGAGGGCGCGGTTGATGAGCAGCTCGGCGTGGAACCGCTCGGAGACAGCGGTGAGGGGGAGTGCGCGGGCACCCTGGGACGACGCCTGGGCGGCGAGGTGGGTGAGCTGTTCGTCGGGAACGGGCCACGAGGTGAACCGCCGCCGGTCGGTGCACCGCTTGTCGATGGCCTCGAGCAGCTCCGGCGCGTGGCGGGACGGGATGCCCGGCGCCAGGGTCAGCCGGGCCAGCAGGTCAGGCTGGCCGGGGTCGGGCAGCCGGGTCACCGTGGCTGACCAGCCCAGCGCGTCCGCGGCGAGCTGCGCGTGGTGGAGCGCGGCGCCGCAGCTGATGGTCAGGCTGCGGCCGTCGGGGTCGCTCGCGGTCAGCTGGCGGGACCGGTCGGCGTACAGCTCGAGCGACTGAGGGGCGCCGCGCCAGCACCAGGGCTGGGTGTTGTGCACGCTCGGAGCTCGGGTGGCGAGCTCGACGATCCGGCGCAGGGTGCGCTGCGGAACCCGTCGCGCGGTCACGGCTCATCCCGAGCCTGGGTGGTGGTCACGCGGGTCCTTCCGGGCGGTCGTCAACGGTTGCGCCCAGCGTGCGCGCCGCGTCGGCGCGGGCACAGGGACCTAGGTCCTGACCGATCCGGGTCGATCGCCCGCTCCGTCGGCGGCGAAAGGAACTACCGTGGGGATGTGACCGACGTTCCCCGGGCCACGTCTTCGGACGCTTCCGCCCCCTCCCCCATCCGGGTCTTCCTGCTCGACGACCACGAGCTCGTGCGCCGCGGCATCCGGGAGCTCCTCGAGAGCGAGGGAGACATCGTCGTGGTGGGCGAGTCCGGCTCCGCCCAGGAGGCCACCCGGCGCATCCCGGCGCTCCGCCCGCACGTCGCGATCCTCGACGGCCGGCTGCCCGACGGCTCCGGCATCGACGTGTGCCGAGACATCCGCTCCATCGACCCGTCGATCAAGGCCCTGATCCTCACGTCGTACGACGACGACGACGCCCTGTTCGCCGCGATCATGGGCGGCGCCTCGGGCTACATCCTCAAGCAGGTCCGGGGCAACGACTTCGTGGACACGGTGCGGCGGGTCGCTGCCGGGCAGTCGACCCTCGACCCAGCCATGACGGCCCAGGTGCTCGAGCGGGTGCGGACCGGTCCTCCGAAGGACAAGGAGCTCGACGGGCTGACTGCGCAGGAGCAGCGCATCCTCGAGCTGATCGGGGAGGGGATGACCAACCGCCAGATCGCCGAGCGGATGCACCTCGCCGAGAAGACCGTGAAGAACTACGTGTCGTCCATGCTGGCCAAGCTCGGGCTCTCCAGCCGGACCCAGGCGGCGATCTTCGCCACCAAGCACTCGCCGAGCTGAGTCTCGCTCAGGCGGAGGCCGTGATGCGCCGCCCCGTGATCTCGGCGACCTCGATCCGCAGCTGCAGGTTGCGGGGACCCGGGGCCCACACGTCCGGCTCGGCGTCGCCCGGACGGCCGTACTCCAGATGCCCGCGGCCCCGCATCAGCACGCTCCACCCGGACCGGGTCGACGCGTCCACGTCGTCGACCTCGAAGGCGACCGGGCTGTCGTCGCACTCGCGGGCCATCTCCGAGTAGGCCGTCGTGTGCACGAGCACCTCGGCACCGGTCACCGCGAAGTTGACCGGGATCACCGTCGGCCCGTGCGGACCGGTCCACGCCAGCCGACCCACCGGCTGCTCCGTGGCCAGGGTCCAGCACTCGTCGGGCTCGAGGTCGATGACGCGTTGGGGGGACGCGGCTTGGGTCTTCGGCTGAGTCTGCACGGCGGGCTCCTTCTCCGTTGTCGGGCTCCCCTCAGCATCGAGGGACGACCCGGTCGGCGGTCAGGCCCGCAAGGCCCCGAGCACCGGGACCTTCTTCCCAGGAGCTGCGCCAAGCCTCGTGAGCGCTAGGTTGAGGCAACTGGGAGGACCCTGTGGTCGAGGAGCGAACGACGGATCGCGGCGGCGACCACCGCGCCGACGACGGCGATGCCGACCTCGACACGCGTGCGCTCGACGACGTGGAGTTCGACGACCTCCTGCGCGAGGTGCTGAACCGGGTGCAGGGTGTGCTCGACGAGCAGGCGCGGCTGCGCCTGCTTCTCGACGCCGTCGTCACCATGGCTGCCGACCTCAGCCTCGACGGCGTCCTCTCCCGGATCGTGGCGATCGCCAGCACCCTGGTCGACGCGCAGTACGCCGCTCTCGGCGTCCTCGACACCGGCCCGGAGCGGCGGTTGCTCACCTTCGTGCACCACGGCATGAACTCCGACGTCGTCACCCAGATCGGAGAGCTGCCCACCGGTCACGGACTGCTGGGCCTGCTCATCGACGAGCCCCGGCCGATACGGCTGCACGACATCGCCGCCCACCCGGCGTCGTACGGCTTCCCGGAGCACCATCCACCGATGAGCTCGTTCCTAGGGGTGCCGGTCCGGATCCGCGACAGGGTCTTCGGCAACCTCTACCTGACCGAGAAGTCAGGTGGGGGCGACTTCACCGACGACGACGAGACGGTCGTGATCGCCCTCGCCGCGGCGGCCGGCGTCGCGATCGAGAACGCCCGCCTCTACGAGGAGGCCGAACGGCGCCAGCTCTGGCTGCGCGCGACGGCGGAGATCACCTCACTCCTGGCCGACGCCAACCAGAGCCGGGACGCCTTGCAGCTGGTGGCCGACCGGGCCCGGGAGGTATCCGGGGCGGACGTCTCCTGGGTCGTCGCCGGGGCCGACAGCGAGTCCCTGGAGCTGCGGGTGGTCTCCGGCGTCTCACCCGACGTCGAGGCCATGCGTGAGCTGTCGATGCACCACTCGCTGGCGGCCGAGGTGGTCAGCACCGGCGAGGCGGTCGCGGTCCGCGACCTCGCCGCCGACCCGCGCGCCGTGGACCCGTCCTCGACCCTCGGGTGGCCGAGCCTGGGCCCGGCGGTCGTTGTGCCGCTCGGGTCGGGCAGCGGTCTGGAAGGTGTGCTCGCCCTTGCCTGGACGCCCGAGCACGCGGCCGGCTTCGACTCCGTGGACGCGGCCCTGCCCGCGAGCTTCGCCGAGCAGGCGGCGCTCGCCCTCCAGGTCACCCGGTCCCGAGAGGCACAGCAACGGCTGGAGCTGCTGGAGGACCGCGACCGCATCGGACGCGATCTGCACGACCTGGTCATCCAGCGGCTGTTCGCGGTCGGGCTCAGTCTCGAGAGCGCGGCCCGGGTGGCGCAGGTCCCCGACGTCTCGGCCCGGCTCGAGCGGGCGGTCGACGAGCTCGACGGGACCATCAAGGACATCCGCCGCACCATCTTCGCGCTCGGGACCATGGACGCCAGCACGGACGTGCAGATCGAGATCGAGCGGATCGTCGACCGCGCCGCCACCACCCTGAAGTTCCGGCCGACGCTGCGGATCGAAGGCCCGGTCCGATCCGTGATCAGCGCGCTCATCGCGCCGGATCTCCTCGCGGTCCTCGGTGAAGCCCTGAGCAACGTCAGCCGGCACGCCGAGGCCTCGGCGGTCGAGGTCCTCGTCTCCGCCGGTGACGAGGTCGTGGTCCGCGTGACCGACGACGGCAAGGGCATGGACGAGGGGGTGCCCGAGAGCGGGCTGGACAACATGCGCCAGCGGGCCCTCAAGCACGAGGGCACCTTCGCGGTGCACTCCGAGCCGGGAGCCGGCGCCACGGTCACGTGGTCGGTACCGACGAGACCGAAAGTCAGTCGCGACCCGGAGTCCTGATCGGCCGGGTCGAAACCGCCGTCCGGTCGACCAGTCCCGCGTCGATGCCCTCGAGCTGCAGTCCCCGCACCACCGCACCGGCGACCTTCTCCGTGTTGCCGAACATCGACTCGTACACGACCAGGGCTCTCATGGCTCCTCCTCGGCCTAGGGTCTCCGACCACCCTGCTCGGGAGCCGCATCCGCAGGCAGGGGCCGAAGTCGCCGGACGTCGGGACCAAGGCCCCTGCCCGTGGGCGTCCGTCCGAGGTGGACTGAGGGTTCCAAGGGGAGGTGGCGACGTGACGGCACTCGCATCGGTCGTGGTCCTCATCGACCGCGGCGGCTCCGGCGCCGCCGTACGGTACGGCGCCGCGGAGGCGCTGCGCACCGGCCGCCCGCTCCGGCTCGTGCACCTGGCGTCGCCCGGCGACAGCTGGCTGCGGACGGTCGGGAGGGACTCGCTGCGCCTGGCCCAGGCCCTGGCGGTCGCCGAGGTGGCCGGGCGGGTTCCCGTACGGACCGAGCTGCTGCGCGGCGGCGGTCCTCGCGAGACGGCGCAGGTGGCTGCCTCCGCCGCGGTGATCGTGCTCGAGCAGCTGCGGTCGGGCGCCCAGCGGCTGCCGACGGAGTCAACCGCGGTGACCCTGGCGACGGCCACGGACACCCCCGTGGTCGTCGTCCCCACGGACTGGGTCGAGCGGAATCGCGGCATCGTGACCGTCGGGCTGGACCCCGCTGCCGCCGACGACAGCGCCGTGCGCTCGGCGTTGGCCCTGGCCCGGCTGCGGGGCTCGGCGCTGCGGGTGGTCGCGTCCGGAGCCGGCGCCGGCCCGGACGCCGACGCCCGCCTGGAACGGCTGGGCGGGGACGGGTGCGACGTCTCGGTCGAGCGCACGACCGATGCGCCGGTCCTGGCACTCGAGGCCGCCGCGGCATGCTCCGACCTGGTGGTCGTCGGGCGGCACCGCCCGGGAGTCCTCGACGCCTCGCGCCTCGGGTCCCTGGCCCGCGAGCTGCTGGCCCGCGCCAGCTGCCCGGTGCTGCTGACGGCGCCGGACCGGGTGCACCACCGTTCCGGAGCTTCCGCGGCGACCGCCACCCCGGAGGGGGAGTACGCCATGAGCGCCTGCGTCGGGGACCGGGCCGTCGTCCGGAGCACCTGCCTCGGCGGTCCCGGCCGGGAGGGCGTGATCATCGAGGTCGAGCGCGCGAACGGTCGGCCGCCGTACCGCGTCCGGTGGAGCGACACCGGCCACGAGAGCCTGTTCTTCCCCGGACCCGACGCCTATGTCGACCGGGTGGGCCCGTCCAGCCGACGGTTGCTCGTCGTGCCGGCCAACTCCGCCTGAGTCGTCGCGGTTCGCCAGGTCGCTAGCGTGGCCGCGTGAGCGACGCCGTGCTGGTCCTCAACGCCGGGTCCTCGTCGCTGAAGTACCGGGTGCTCGACCCCGACACCGAGGAGACCGTGGTGCGGGGGACCGTCGAGCGCGTCGACGAGTCGGGGTGGGAGGACGCCTTCGCCCAGGTCTCTGGTGCCCTCGACGAGGCCGAGGTGGACGCCGGAGAGCTGCTGGCGATCGGGCACCGGGTGGTCCACGGCGGTGACCGCTATACGGAGGCCACGGTCGTCGACGACGAGGTGGAGCAGGGCATCGAGCAGCTGGTCGAGCTGGCGCCGTTGCACAACCCACCGGCCCTGGCCGGCATCCGCGCCACCCGGGCGACGTTTCCCGACCTGCGCCAGGTGGCGGTCTTCGACACCGCGTTCTTCGCCGGGCTGCCGGCCGCATCGGCGACCTACGCCGTCGACCGGGAGGTGGCCGCGGCCATGGGCCTCCGCCGGTACGGCGCCCACGGGATCAGCCACCAGTACGTCGCGGGCGAGGCCGCCCGGTTCCTCGGCCGGCCGGTGGACGACCTGGCGCTGATCGTCCTCCACCTGGGCAACGGCGCGTCCGCCGCTGCGGTGCGCGGAGGTCGACCCGTCGACACGTCGATGGGGCTCACGCCGCTGGAGGGGCTCGTCATGGGCACCCGACCTGGCGACCTCGACCCGGGCGCGCTGCTGCACCTGCTGCGCCGCGGCTACGACGCCGATCGACTCGAGGACCTCCTGCACCATCGCTCCGGGTTGCAGGGCCTGGCCGGCCGGCACGACTTCCGGGACCTGCTGACCGCGGTCGACCGCGGCGACGCGCACGCGAGGACGGCGTACGACGTCTACGTCCATCGGCTCCGCAAGTACGTCGGCGCCTACCTCGCCGTCCTCGGCGGTGCCGACGCGGTGGTGTTCACCGCCGGAGTCGGCGAGCACGTGTCCCGGGTGCGCGAGGACGCCCTGCAGGGGCTGACCGCGCTGGGGATCGAGGTCGACCCGGCGCGCAACCGTGCCGACACCGACGGTCCGCGGCGGGTCGGCGCCGACGGCTCGCGGGTCGACGTGCTCGTCGTACCGACCGACGAGGAGCTGGCCATCGCCCGTCAGGTCCGCGACCTGCTGGGCTGACGGGTCAGGAGCCGGTCCAGGACCAGTCGCGCACCTCGGGCAGGTCCTCGCCGTGGTCGCGGGTCCACGCGCGCGCCTGCCTCCGCATGTCGCTCATGTCCTGGCGCAGCGTCGCGGCGTGCGAGCCCAGCGACGGGACCCGGTCGATGACGTCCATGACGAGGTGGAACCGGTCGAGGTCGTTCATCATCACCATGTCGAACGGCGTCGTTGTGGTGCCCTCCTCCTTGTAGCCGCGCACGTGGAGGTTGTCGTGGTTGGTGCGGCGGTAGGTGAGCCGGTGGATCAGCCACGGATAGCCGTGGTAGGCGAAGATCACCGGCCGGTCCGTCGTGAACACGGTGTCGAAGTCGCGCGACGACAGCCCGTGCGGGTGCTCGCGCTCGTCCTGCAACCGCATGAGGTCCACGACGTTGACGAAGCGCACTCGCAGATCGGGCAACCGCTCGCGCAGGATGCTGGTGGCCGCCAGCGCCTCGAGCGTGGGCACGTCTCCCGCACACGCGATCACCACGTCGGGGTCGTCGCCCCCGTGTGAGGCCCAGTCCCAGATGCCGAGGCCACGGGCACAGTGCAGGTCTGCCGCGTCGGCGTCCAGCCAGTCGAACTGCGGCTGCTTGCCGGCCACCACGACGTTCACGTAGTGCTGGCTGGCCAGGCAGTGCCGCATCGTGGAGAGCAGGGTGTTGGTGTCCGGCGGCAGGTAGACGCGGACCACCTCGGCCTTCTTGTTCATCACATGGTCGATGAACCCGGGGTCCTGGTGCGAGAAGCCGTTGTGGTCCTGCCGCCACACGTGCGAGCTGAGCAGGTAGTTGAGCGAGGCGATGCGCGGGCGCCACTCCAGGTCACGCGTCGTCTTGAGCCACTTCGCGTGCTGGTTGAGCATCGCGTCGACGATGTGGATGAACGCCTCGTAGCAGCTGAAGAGGCCGTGCCGGCCGGTGAGCAGGTAGCCCTCGAGCCAGCCCTGGCACGTGTGCTCGGAGAGGATCTCCATCACCCGGCCGCTGGGGGCGAGGTGCTCGTCGACGGGCAGGATCTCCCCCGCGAACACCTTGTCGGTGACCTCGTAGACCGCGTCGAGCCGGTTGGAGGCGGTCTCGTCGGGCCCGAAGATGCGGAAGTTGTCGGGGTTGTCGCGCACCACGTCGACGAGGTAGCGGCCGAGCTCGCGGGTGGGCTCGTGCACCGAGGCACCCGGCGCGGGCACCTCGACGGCGTGGTCGCGGAAGTCCGGCAGCGCCAGCGGTCGGCGCAACAGGCCGCCGTTCGCGTGCGGGTTCGCGCTCATCCGCCGGTGACCCTCGGGGGCGAGCGCACGCAGCGACCCGACCAGCCGGCCGTCGTCGTCGAACAGCTCCTCGGGCCGGTAGGACCGCATCCACTCCTCGAGCTGTGCCCGGTGCGCGTCGTCCTCGCGGGTCGCGGCCAGCGGCACCTGGTGGGCGCGCCACGTGCCCTCGACCTGCACCCCGTCCACGACGGCGGGGCCTGTCCAGCCCTTGGGCGTGACGAGGAGGACCATCGGCCAGGGCCGTCGTACGACGTCGGCGTCCTCCCTGGCCGCGCGCTGGATCTCGCGGATCGTGTCGTGGGCCCGGTCGAGCGCGGAGGCCAGCTGCCGGTGCACGTCCGCTGGCTGGTCGCCCTCGACCGTCAGCACCTCGTGGCCGTAGCCACGCAGCAGGCTCACGAGCTCCTCCCGCGGGATCCGGGCGGGCACCGACGGGTTGGCGATCTTGTAGCCGTTGAGGTGCAGGATCGGCAGCACCGCGCCGTCGTGGACCGGGTCGACGAACTTGTTCGCGTGCCACGACGCGGCGAGGGGTCCGGTCTCGAACTCGCCGTCCCCCACGACGGCTGCGACGACCAGGTCGGGGTTGTCCATCGCCGCGCCGTACGCGTGCGAGAGCACGTAGCCGAGCTCGCCGCCCTCGTGGATGGATCCGGGCGTCTCCGGCGCGACGTGGCTGGGGATCCCGCCGGGGAAGGAGAACTGCCGGAACAGGCGCTGCATCCCGACGCCGTCCGGGCCGATGTTGGGGTAGACCTCGCTGTAGGTGCCCTCGAGCCACGCGTTCGCCACCGCGGCCGGCCCACCGTGCCCGGGTCCGGCCAGGAAGATGGCGTTCACGTCCCGCTCGCGGATCAGCCGGTTGAGGTGGGTCCACAGCAGGTTCAGCCCGGGGGTGGTCCCCCAGTGGCCGAGCAGTCGCGGCTTGATGTCCTCGCGCTCGAGGGGGCGTTGCAGCAGTGGGTTGTCGAGCAGGTAGATCTGCCCGACCGAGACGTAGTTGGCGGCGCGCCACCATGCGTCGAGCAGCGCCAGCTCCTCGTCGGACAGCTGCGGCGCGGGGGTCGTCTCGGTCTCATCGATCACGGGAGTTCACTCTCCGTTGTCGGGTCGACCCTCGGCAGGGCCCTTGGTCCTCAACGTGAGTGACCGGCGGGGGTGCGGTCAACCCGTCATCCGAGCCGTGCCCTGGCGGCTTCGTGCTCGGCGTCGGAGAGGGTGCCCGCCCGGTGCAGGTCTGTCAGCTGCTGGAGGTGGGCGAGTCGGGCCAGCTCCTGCTCGGGGGTGTTGGTGTTGAGCGTCGTCGAGGACGAAGGACCGTAGGGGACTGACGAGGAAGCGGCCTGGGGCCGGCCGGAAGCCCCGCCCTGGCGCCCGGCAACCGCCGAGACCAGCAGCAGGCCGAGGGCGACGACGAACAGGACGGCGAAGACGGCGGCGGGCCAGGCCGGCACCGGGGATCCCTTGCCGAAGGTGAGCTGTGGCGCGATGAAGCCCTGGACGTCACCCTCGGTCGTGACCGAGTAGTCGCCGGCGTCCGCGACCTGCAGCTTCCAGACCCGGACGTGGGAGGAGCTGTTGACGGTCACGGTGCCGCCGATGTCCTCGGTCACCACGGGGTCGCGGGCGCCCTCGGGGGCCTCCATGCTGAAGCTGAGGCTGGGCACGGTGAGCGCGCCGCCACCACCGTTGGTGGCCAGTCGGACCGCGTAGTGGATGTCGACCTCGCCTCGGGGCAGGGGTCCAGTCACGTTGACCCGGCGCAAAGTTCGCGCCGGGTCAACGTCGACCCTTCAGCAGGTCAGTCGTCCTCCCAGAACGGCCCGTAGTCCACGCCCGGCCGGTAGACCAGGCTCGGGTCGACTGTGACGTGCTTGCGGGTGACGGTCTTGTAGGTCACGACCTTGTCGCCGTCCGGGCCCATCTGGACGACCGGGACCCGGAAGTGGAGGTACGACGTGGTGTAGGCGTTGCGCGAGTTGCCCGGCCGCCACTCGAAGTTGAACTGCTTCAGGTACTGCCGGGCGACCCGCTTGCCCTGGACGGCGACCAGGATCTCGTCGTTCACGGACCCGAGCGCGCCCCAGTTCGACGAGCCGGTGAAGACCAGCTGGGCGTTCGGGTTGCCGGCGTAGTTGCCCTGGATGATCAGGAACTTCTGGTGCGAGTAGTAGTCCAGGGTGAGGTCGAGCTTGTCGTCCGGGTTGTTCTTGACGTCGTCGTTGTTGTCGGGGTTGTAGTCGAACCCGGTCGAGCGAAGCGGCATCCGACCGCGAACAGTCTTGGCACCGAGGTGGCCCTTGGTGATGGCGCCGACCAGCCCGAAGCTGAAGCGGGCCTGGCAGCCCTCCGCGAACTTCCGGCGGTACGCGTCGGCGAGGTAGTTGCCGCGGTGGCCGCGGATCGTGTGCATGTTGACGGCCAGCTTGGTCCGGACCCGCCTGCCGTCGGCCGTCGTGGTGATGCACTGGACCCGGTTGAGGATCGAGACGATCGGGTCGTTCTTCGGCCCGACCAGCTTGGGGAAGGTGACCGTGGTCCCGTAGTCGACCGCGTCGTCGCAGGAGACGCCGTTGGCCGGGATCCCGCAGAACGGCGGGAACGGCGGCTGCGCCTTCTCGTAGTCCTTCTTCATGTCGTCGAAGAGGGCGACGTACTGCCTGAACAGCTCCTTGTCGCCGTCCATCAGGAAGAGGTCGTTCCACTGGTGCCGGGCGGCGTTCATGGTCAGGTTCGCCGAGCCGAAGAACAGCCCCCACTTCGAGCGGCCGGTCTTGCTGAACGTGTAGAACTTCGTGTGCAGCAGGCGCTTGCGCCCGTCAGTGCGGCAGCCCGAGTGGCACTTGTAGATGAAGTTCTTCTTCTTGACGTTGGTGCCCAGGTAACCGCGCATCATCTTCATCGCCTTGGTGTCCTGGTGGTCGTTCAGGAGCATCTGGATGTGCACGCCGCGCTTCTTGGCGCGAATCAGGGCCTTGGCCACGGGAACTCTGTCGAACGAGTAAAGGGCGATCCGGATGGTGGAGCCCTTCTGGGTGTTGTTGATCGCGTGCATGACCTGGCGCTCGATCCTGAGCCGGGAGTTCCAGCTGCCGCGCGGGTTGTTGAAGTAGGCGCCGGTCGGCACGTGGTAGCGACCGCCCTTCCCCTTGCCCTTGGCCCTGTCCGTCGTGCCGTTGGGCTTCCGCGCGTCCACCGTGGTGAACGAGTCGTCGGTCGCGCCGACGTCGTCGTTCGTGCCGGGCGGGCTGAACGACGCGGCGCCGGACGAGCCGTCCGCCGGCGCCGTCACCGCTCCGGCCGTGGGGGCCTGACCGGCCATGGAGACGGCAAGAACCGCCGAGACAATGGTGGCCACGAGGGCCGGGACCTTGTTCACGTGCACCCTTTCGACCGGAGACTCCCTCCGCACACCATTGACGCGCGGCAGGGCCCGGAGGTTCGCTCTCCCTGCGCGCATTCTGCGGGATGCCGCAAATAACACGGCATTGACACGCGATGACTTGCAGGAACCGGACAGGTCAATACACGGGCAGAAGCCCCGTCGGGCACCGATCAGGGGGGACTCGGGGGAATCCCGGGTGACGGGAAGTGCTTGATCTGGATAGAAAGTACGGCAAGGAGGGACCGATGGCACTGCTGAACCCGAGTCAGGCGCCGGCGCGGGTGCGCCGCACGGTCAGCAGCGTCGCGCCCAAGGTCCTTCGTGCCGTGCTCGAGCTCGCCCTCGTGCTCGCGGTCTTCGAGCTCTACCGGTTGGGCAGGCTGCTGGCGCGCGGCGAAGACGCCGCGGCCAACGAGCACGCCGTGCAGGTCCACCAGCTCGAGCGCGTGCTGCACCTGCCCTCCGAGGCGGCGATCCAGGGGCTGGTGCCTTGGGACTGGCTGCTGCACGCGGCGAACATCTACTACTTCTCGGTGCACTTCCCGACGATGATCGCGTTCCTGGTGTGGGGCTACCTGTTCCGGCCGCGCGCGGAGTACCACTGGGCCCGCAACCTGGTCATCGCCCTGACCTGCACTGCACTGGTCGTCCACATCCTCTACCCGCTGGCGCCGCCGCGGATGTTCCCCCAGTGGGGGTTCGTCGACACGATGGCGACCTTCGGCCCGAACGCGTACGCCGGCACGAGCGGCGCGATGGCCAACCAGTTCGCCGCGATGCCGAGCCTGCACATCGGCTGGGCCGCCCTCATCGCCTACGTCATCCACCGCACCGGCCCACGCTGGCTGGCATGGGTCGCGACCGCGCACCTGGTCGTCACCGTCCTGGTCGTGGTGGTGACCGCCAACCACTACTGGCTCGACGGGGTGGTCGCGCTGGTCCTGCTCGCGGGCGTGGCCCTGGTGATCCGGCGCCCCGGACCGGACCGAATCGCGCCCGCCAAGAAGGACACTGTGCTACATCTGCCCCATGGAGACCGCTGACGGGGTGGAGCCCGGAGCTGTCGACCGCGCGGCGCTCCAGCTCATCGCCGAGGGCGTGACCGAGCTCGCCGGGTTCGAGCTCGCGGCGATCAGCATCGTGCACGACCGCCGCCTGCACACGATCGCCATCGCCGGCGCGGAGCACGCCGCGCCCGAGCTGTCGACGCTGAACCCGCCCGTGACAGCGGTGCTGGCGGAGCTCGAGCACGCCGAGGACTGGGGGATGCTCAAGTTCGTCCCCCACGAGCGCGAGTCCCGGGAGCTGGCCGACCTCTCCTTCGTCCCCGACCTCACACCGGTCCAGGCCCCGGACGCGTGGCACCCCCGCGACCTGCTCGTGGCGCTGCTCGAGGACGACTCGGGCGAGCTCCGCGGCGTTCTCTCCGTCGACGTGCCCCGCAACGGGCGGCGCCCCGACGCCGAGCAGCGCCGGGTCATCGAGCAGCACGCGCGCCAGGCCGGCCGCGCGGTGATCACGCTCCTCCAGCGACACGAGTTCGAGTACGGCATGCATCGTGAGCGCGCCACCTCCGACTACCGCGGGCAGCTGATCGACGCGCTGTCCCACCAGCTCCAGAACCCTGTCGCCGCCATCACGGGCAACCTGGAGCTGCTCTTCGACAACGTCGAGCCCGGTGACCCCAACGAGCGGCCGCTGCGCGCCATCGAGCGGGCCACAGGCCGGATCCAGGCGATGATCCAGGACCTGCTGGCGCTGGCGAAGGTCAACAACCCGAACCGCCCGCTGCACGAGGTCGAGGTCGACCTCGCCACCCTGGTCCAGGACGTCGGCGAGTCGGTGCGCGCCGAGGCCGCGGCGGGTGACGTGAAGGTGGAGCTCGACCTCCCGGACGAACCGATGCTGGTGCGGGGCGACCCGGGCGAGCTCGAGGACCTGATCGGCAACCTGGTCTCCAACGCGATCAAGTACTCCGACCCGGGAGACGCGGTGACCGCCGGTCTCCAGCGCGTGGTGCAGGGCGGGCTCGCCTACGTCGAGCTCGCGGTCATCGACGAGGGCATCGGGATCGCGCAGGAGGAGCAGGACCGCCTCTTCGAGGAGTTCTTCCGCTCCGACAACGTCGAGGCGCGGGCTCGCCCCGGCACCGGGTTGGGGTTGGCGGTCGTCGACCGGGTGGTGCGGCGGCACCGCGGCCGGATCGAGGTCGAGTCCGTGCTGGGTGAGGGGACCACCTTCCGGGTGCTGCTTCCTGTCTCGTGACAACCGGATCGGGTCCGCCGGAGTTCTGGGTGGTGTGACAAGAGGGTGGGCGGCGTGATCGGCGGCCGGGACACGCGGACCGTGGTGGCCAACCTCGCCAAGGACCGGTGGCGCAGCCTGGGCCGCCGACCGGCCGAGGCACCGCTGCAGCACGATGTACCGCTGGCGGCGCCCGACGTCCTGCTCGACCGCGACGCACTGATGCGCGCCGCACGAGAGCTGCCGATGGGCCAGCGGGCGGTGCTGGTGCTCCGCTACTTCGACGACCTGTCGGTCGAAGAGACGGCGAAGGCACTCGGCATCACGGCCGGGACCGTCAAGTCACAGACCTCGCGCGCCCTCTCCAGTCTGCGGGCCGCGCTCACCACCGAGACCCCCGACGCAACGACAAGCAAGGAGAACGCCGATGCTCACCGATGAGGACCTGATCCGCGAGCTCGAAGCCGGCTTCCGCGACCAGACCGTGGGGCTGAAGTACGCCGGCCGGGTGCCGGCCCCGCGCCGGGCCGTTGTGCCCTGGACCGCCCTTCCCATCGCCGCGGCGACCGCGGCCGTGATCGTGCTGCCCCAGCTCGGGGGCGGCTCCGGTCCCACCGCGACGCCGACGCCTCCACGCGCGACCGAGACGGTCCCCGAGCGGATCGACGGCTCGTTCGGAGGACAGCCGAGTGCTCCGGCGACGAAGGGGCAGCAGGTCCGGCTGGTCACGGCGTCGTTCGACTTCGGGGGCCGGACCTTCCGCTACCAGAAGCCCGCCGACGAGCCGGACCGCTGGATCCGCTGCCAGCTCGGCGCGAAGCTGCCCGACGGAGCCACCCCGATCGAGAAGCCGTACGACCTCGAGAAGGCGTGGTCAGGCACCGACCCCGAGACCGGGTGGCCGGCGATCTGGATGCAGGATCCGCGCTACGGCGACGGCTTGATGATCGAGATGGACAGCCCGTTCTTCACCGAGCAGGAGCTCGTGGAGATGGTGCAGACCGCGCCGGGTCAGCAACAGCCCTTCTGAGCCGTGACACGCGGCACTAGCCTCGGGGCGTGCCCGACCTTGTGGTGACCGGCGGGCGGCTGGCGGGGGCCGCCGACCCCTGCGACGTGGTGGTCACCGACGGGCGGGTCGAGGCGGTCGTGCCCGCGGGTGACGCGGGACCCGCGGTCGACACGCTCGACGCGACCGGCTGCCTCGTGCTCCCCGGGCTCGTCGAGGCGCACTGCCACCTCGACAAGACGCTGTTCGGCCGCCCCTGGGTCTCGCACCTGGCCGAGGACACCCTGCCCGCCCGCATCGAGCACGACCGCGGTCGCCGCACCGAGCTCGGGTTGCCCGACGCCGAGGCGATGCGGACGCTGGCCGGTGCGATGGCGGCGCACGGCACCACGACGCTGCGCACCCACACCGACGTGGATCCGGACGTCGGCCTGCGCGGTGTCTCTGCCGTGGCCGAGCTCGCGGTCGAGCTGCGGGACCGGGTCGACGTCCAGCAGGTGGCGTTCCCCCAGCACGGTCTCCTCTCGCTGCCCGGGACCGCCGAGCTGCTGGACGAGGCGATGGACGCCGGGGCGACAGTGGTCGGCGGGCTCGACCCCGGCACCGAGGGAGACGCGGCCGCTTACCTCGACGTCGTGCTCGGCACCGCGGTCCGACATGCCGCCTGCGCCGACCTCCATCTGCACTCCCACGGTGCCGACGGCCTGCGCGAGCTCGAGCTCCTGGCCGAGATGACGACCGCGCTGGGACTCCAGGGCAGGGTGGTGGCGAGCCACTGCTACGTCTTCGGAGACCTCGACGAGCTCGAGGCCGGCCGGCTGGCGGAGCGGCTCGCCGACTCCGGGATCGGTGTGGTGACCGCCGCGCCGTACAGCTTCCCGGTGCCGCCGCTGCGGCTGCTCGCCGCGGCCGGCGTGGTGACCGGGATCGGCCACGACGGCATCCGGGACCTGTGGGGTCCCTACGGCAGCGGCGACCTGCTGGAGCGGGCTCGGCACGTCGCTTACCGCAGCGCCTTCCGGCGCGACGACGACATCGCGCTCGTGCTGGACGCGGCCACCATCGGCGGGCTGGAGCTGCTGACCGGCGACCACCGTGGCGTCGAGCCGGGAGCCGTCGCCGACCTGGTCGTCGTCCCCGCCGCCAACGGCGCGGAGGCGGTGGTGCTGGTGCCGGAACGGCGCGCGATCGTCAAGCGCGGCGTGGTCAGTCGGGCAGTCGGTCAGCCCGCGCCTCCACCAGCTCCGCTGGAGCGGTGAGCCGCCACGCCTCGAAGGTCAGCTCGGCGAGCTCGTCGCGCTCGATGCCTTCGAGGTGGACCACCACCCAGCCGAAGCCATAGGCGGTGTACTGCACCTCGAAGACGTCGGGCCGCTCGGCCACCAGGGCGAGCTGCTCGGAGATGGTCTGCTTCAGCCCGACGGTGCTGGTGCGCGGCCAGAGGTAGCCGAAGGTCTTGCGGCCTACGTCGAAGGCCGACCACCGCTCACGGTCGTGCTGGGTGACGTCGTCGAGCTGGTGGACCAGCTCGATGAAGTCCGCGATCTCGCAACCCACAACCGCAACCTAGCCACGGGGTCCGCGCTGCCCATCTGCCGAGTGCCCTTGGGGGTATTTTGGGGGTATCGGCCCAGATGCCCTACGGTCCTCCGGATGCAGTCGATCAGCCGACGTTCATTGATGCGTGGAGCAGCAGTGGTGGCGCCAGCCGCCGTGATCGCCGCCCCCAGCAGCACAGCCGGTCTCGAGGCAGCCGCGGCGCTCCGGAGCGGCCCTGGCTGCGTCCCGCGGGACGCGCTGGCGAAGGTGCTCAAGCGCGACATGACAGGCAATCACCAGGGCCGGATGCACGGCGTACCGCCGACGTACAACTGGGCGAAGCACCCGCGCCTCGGGGTCGGCAACCAACCCGAGCGGCACGGTTTCAACGCGATCAGCGCGTGGGGACAGATCTACGAGGACATCCACGGCAGCCCGGCCCGCAACGTCCGCGTCTCGTGCCGCGACATCTCGCTGTGGATCCTGTCCAAGCGGACCGGGAGGTGGCGCAAGGCGAACGCCTCCCGGCAGGTCAACGGCGCCAACTACGTCGAGGACTTCAGCGGCAACGCCAGCAAGCCGGCCAGTCTCCGCAACGAGCCGCACGGAGCGGTCTCGGCGACCCTCGGCGGCGGGTACAACTTCCACCTCTACTCGACCCGTCAGCGCGCGCTCATCGACCCCGCAGACGTCGCCGGTGTGGTGTCGATCTACTCGGCGCGGGTAATCATGGACGACCCGTACGGCGTCGACGAGCGTCACCTCGCGCGGTACCTCGCCAGCGCGGGCGGCGACTACTGGCTGGACCGCTACGTCGGCGCCTACCCCGGCACCGTGCGCGACGTCGGCATCGGCAAGGCGCGCTACCTCACGTCCGACTGGCTGACGCTCACCATGTCGACGCTGCCGCTGCGCAGGCTGGAGAAGAACCCGCCGCCGATCTGCGTGCGCGGCCGACGCTGAGGCCGGTCACCCCTGCGGGTGAGGCTTGGCGGTCACTCCAGCGGGCACCGGACGGGGGACACCGATCCCGGGAGGTTCCTTTGGGTGCCGCATACGTGGTCGTGATCCTGATCGTGGTCGCGCTGGTGGTCGCGGGCGTGTTGCTCTCGCGACTGGGCAGGAGCCGCGCCGCGCAGCACGAAGAGGTGATGACCGCCTCGCACACGCTGCGCTACCAGGTGCCGGCCGGCCAGGACCCGGCGGCGGTGCTGGTCGCGCTCTCGCGGCACGGGTTCGAGGCGACCGCCGACCCCGACGACGTGCACGCCCTGGTCATCGTGTGTCCGCTGGGCACAGCCCAGCGTGAGGAGGTGCGCGTGGTCCTCGAGAACGAGGCGATGCAGACCCTCGACGAGCAGGACGAGCACGTGCCCGCCGGCCCGGTGCGCTTCCTCGACGAGCGCTAGGAGGAGCCGACCAGCTCCTTCTCCGGCTCGTCCGGCTGCTTCTCGTCGCCGTGCCCGGGCCACCAAGCCGCATGCCCGATCAGTGAGGTGAGTGCCGGCACGAAGAACATCGCCATCACGAACGCCGACACGAGGATGCCGAACGCCAGGGCGAAGCCCATCGACAGGAAGAACGCGTTGCCGGCGAGCATCAGGGACGCGAAGGTGCCCGCCAGGATGATGCCGGCGGCCGCGATGGTCGGGCCGGCGTGCTTGACCGCCTCGGCGGCCGCCTCCCTCGGTTCGAGCCCGTCGCGCGCTTCTTCGCGGAGACGGGCGATCATGAGGATGTTGTAGTCGGTGCCGAGCGCCACGACGAACAGGTAGACGTAGATCGGGAGCAGGAACAGGATCCCGTCGTCGCCCTTGATGTTCTGGAACACCAGTGCGGTGGCGCCGAGCGTCGCCCCGAAGCCGAGGGCGACCGCACCCATCAGGTACCACGGTGCCACCAGGCTCCGGAGCAGCAGCGCGAGGATCAGCATGATGACGATCGCTGCCACCGGAAACACCACCGAGTAGTCACGGTTCATCGCAGCCTGGAAGTCCACGTAGACCGACGTGGTCCCTCCGACGAGGGCCTCGGTCCCCTCCGGGGCAGAGCTGTGGGCGGCGTTGCGGATCGGACCCTTGACCGCAGCGATGGCAGCGTCGGAGGCGGGGTCGTCCTCCAGGAAGACGCTGAACTGCGCGACCGTCCCGTCCTTGCTGACCTCGCCGGGCGCCGTCTGCGCGACACCGTCCGCCTTGTCGAGGACCGCCTGGAACGACGTGAGCTCGTCGGCACTCAGCTGGTGGTCGTCCGTCGAGCGGAGGAACACGTCTGTCGGGTCTGTCGCGCCGGCCGGAAACCCCTTCTCGAGGGTCTTCAACGCCACCGCCGACTCCTCGGTGCCGGCGGTGCTGCTGCCGCCGAGGTCGAAGGAGGGGTTGAACGAGAACGCCGCGATGGCCAGCAGCGCCAGGACGCCTCCGGATGCGAGCGCGAAGCGGCCCGGATGGCGCGACAGGGAGCTGCCGACGGCGGCGAACCGGGCCGACTCGGGCTCGACGAGGTACTTCTTCGATGGCCAGAACAGGGCACGGCCCAGGACCGTGACCACGGCCGGCACCAGGGTCAGGGCGGCCACCAGCGTGACAGCGACCGCGATCGCCAGAGCCGGTCCGATCGAGCGGAAGATGCCCAGGGAGCTGAGGATCAGAGCCATGAACGCCACGATCACGGCACCGCCGGCCGAGGCGATCGCCTCGCCCGCACGCTCGATCGCGTGCGCGACCGCGGGTCGCTTCTCCTCGCCCTCGCGCAGCCGCTCGCGGTATCGGAACAGGAAGAAGAGGATGTAGTCGGTGCCGATGCCGTAGAGGACGACGACAAGGATCGTCTGGATGTCGCTGCTCGCCTTGAGATCGAAGATCTCGTTGGCCGTGGCGATCAGGCCAGTGGCGATCTGGGAGACGATCGCGACGACGATGATCGGCATCAGACAGATCAGCACGCTGCGGAAGATCAGCGCGAGCAGCACGATGATGAGCAGAATCGTGGCCAGGCCGACGATCAGCAGGGCCTTGTTGCCGGACTCCTGCTGGTCGTAGCCCTGGGCGACGGTGCCCGTGACGCCGTACTGGATGTCGCCGGTCACCGCCTCCTTCAGGTCGGCGCGCAGCGCTTTCACCGCGTCGAAGGAGGCCGTGTCATAGCCGGTCACGTCGTCGGAGAGGCCGATCACCGCGAGCTGGACCAGGCCGTTCTCGGAGGGTGGCTGCACCTCGATGCCGGTGAAGGCCTTCTCCAGGTCGCCGCTGTCCATCTTGCTGCTCACGCCATCGACCACCTGCTGGACCTGGGCCTGGTCGTCGGCCGTCAGCTTGCCGCCGTCCTTGCGGTCGAACACGACGATCGCGGCCACCTGGCTGTTGGACGGGAACGCCTCGTCCTGCAGGTTGTAGGCCTTGATCGACTCGTAGTG
The DNA here is from genome assembly GCA_963798045.1 of uncultured Actinomycetota bacterium. Classification (GTDB taxonomy): domain Bacteria; phylum Actinomycetota; class Actinomycetes; order Propionibacteriales; family Nocardioidaceae; genus Nocardioides. The sequence goes on along the minus strand of CAWCSB010000039.1, from coordinate 8,592 downwards.
GTCGGGAAGGAACTCCGCCTGGTCCTGGGTGGCCTTGAACGCCGGAGCCAGGCCGACGACTGCCACAGCGAAGATGATCCAGGCCGCGATGACGTACCACGGGCGGCGGGAGGCGAGACGACCGAGAGCACCGAACATGGATGAGACGGTATCGGCCTCACCCTGCGTCAAGGTCAACGGGGTCAGGGGACCCTTGCGTTCCTACGGATCCGTAACTACGCTTGCGTAGGAATCGACCAGGAGGTCCCCATGCCGTCCACCGCACCCGCCCGCCGCCGGGAGCTCGCTTCAGCATGACCCGGACCCGCCAGCCTCGCCTCACCGGCGACGTGCGCCGCGAGCAGGCGCTCGACGCCGCGCTCGCGATCATCGTCCGCGACGGGTACGCCGCCGTGAACATGGAGGCAGTGGCCCGGGAGATGGACGTCGCGAAGCCGGTCGTCTACTCGGCCTGGGGCGATCTCCAGTCACTGCTGGTGGCACTCCTGGACCGCGAGGAGACCCGCGCCTTCACCCAGCTCGCCGAGGGGCTGCCGGACCCTTCGAGGCTCGGGCCCGGTGCCCTCGTCGAGGCCTGGACCGGCCAGCTCGTGCACACCGTGCACGCCCACCCCGACACCTGGCGGCTGATGCTGCTGCCCGCGGACGGCACGCCGGCGCCGGTCCGCGAGCGCGTCGACGAGGGGCGCCGGGTCGTGCTCGCGCAGCTGCGCTCGATGTTCGGCCCGCTGCTGCCCGACGAGGTGGACGCCGACCTCGCCGCGCACGCGGTCCTGGCCGTCACCGAGCACCTCGGCCGGCTGATGCTGGCCGACCCCGAGACCTACCCACCGGAGCGGCTGGTCGCCTTCGCCACCGGTGCCCTGAGGCGGCTCGGCGTCCTCACCTGACAGAGCGTCACAGCGTGACGCGCAGGATCCGGTCGTCCCCGGGCCGCGGGTCGGTGCGGCCGTCCCTGTTGGACGTCGTCACCCACAGCGAGCCGTCGGGTGCGAGGGCCACCGAGCGGATCCGGCCGTACCGACCCGCGAGGTGCCGCTGGGTCTTCCCGGCATCGGGGCCGTCCAGCACGACCGACCAGACGCACTCGCCCTGCAGCGCCCCGAGCCAGGCCCGGCCGGCTGCGATCGCGATGCCGCTGGGGGAGCACTCGTCGACCGGCCACTCGGCCAGCGGGTCGGCGTACCCGCCCTTGCCGTCGGAGCCCTCGACGTCTGGCCAGCCGTAGTTCTTGCCCGGCCGGATCAGGTTGAGCTCGTCGGCGCCCTTGTCGCCGAACTCCGCGACCCACAGGCGGCCGGCGTCGTCGAAACGGACGCCTTCGACGTTGCGGTGGCCGTAGCTCCAGGTCAGGTTGTCGAACGGGTTCCCGTCGGGGACGCTGCCGGCGTCGGTCATGCGGAGCACCTTGCCGTCGACCGAGTCGGTGTCCTGGGCGCTGGCCGAGTCCTCGGCGTCTCCGGTGGCGGCGTACAGCAAGCCGTCGGGGCCGAACGCGATCCCGCCGCCGTTGTGGTGCGTCGACGTTCCGATGCCGGTGAGGACCGGCTCCGGCTCACCGAGCCGGCCGTCGTAGGTCATCCGCACGATGCGGTTGTCGTCATCGGTCGAGAGATAGACGTAGAGAAGCCGGTTGGCCTCGAAGTCGGGATGCAGCGCGAGTCCGAGCAGCCCGGTCTCGCCGCCCTCGTCGACCCGGCTGCGTACGTCGAGCGTTCCGACCGGCTCGGCGCTGCCGCCGGACACGCCGAGCACCCGGCCGGTGTCACGCTCGCCCACCAGCGCGGAACCGTCGGGCAGGAACGCGATGCCCCACGGGACCGCGAGGCCGGTGACCACCTCGCCGGCGACCTGCGGGTCCGGTGCGACCGACTGGGTCGGCGCAACTGTTGGTGTCTCCGCGGGAGTGGGGCTGGGCGTCGTGCTCGCCGTCGTGCTGGTCGTGGTGCTGGGCGAGGCCTCCGGTGGCCCAGCGGACTGATCGTCTCCGCTGCACGCCGCCAGGGCGGCCAGCGAGGCACCCGCTCCTCCGCGCAGCAGCACTCGCCTGGTCGCCCGCATGTCCATGTGACCACCGTAGGCAGCCTTCAGTTGCAGGCGTAGGTTGCGAAACATGGGCATGGAGGAGCTCGAACCCATCGAGACCGCCTCGCTCGACGAGCTCCGGTCGCTGCAGACCGAACGGCTCCGCGCGACGATCCAGCACACCTACGCCCACGTCGCGCACTACCGCGAGGCGTGGGACGCGGCCGGCGTGCGCCCCGACGACGTCCGCGAGCTCTCCGACCTGGCCAGGCTGCCGCTCACGACCAAGGCGGATCTGCGGGCCAACTACCCCTTCGGGATGTTCGCGGTGCCGCGCGAGCAGGTGGTGCGCGTCCACGCCTCGAGCGGGACGACGGGCCAGCCGACCGTCGTCGGCTACACCGCCGAGGACGTCGACATGTGGGCCGACGTGATGGCACGGAGCATCCGGGCGGCGGGCGGCCGGCCGGGCGACGTACTGCACAACGCCTACGGCTACGGACTGTTCACCGGCGGCCTCGGGGCGCACTACGGCGCGGAGAGGCTCGGGTGCACCGTCGTGCCGGTCTCCGGGGGCATGACCGAGCGTCAGGTCCGGCTGATCTCCGACTTCGGCCCGCGGATCATCATGGTGACGCCGTCGTACATGCTCGCGATCGTCGACGAGATGCGCCGCCAGGGACTCGACCCGCGACGGTCGTCGCTGCAGATCGGCATCTTCGGCGCCGAGCCGTGGACCGACCAGATGCGGACCGAGATGGAGGAGCTCCTCGGCATCGACGCGGTCGACATCTACGGACTGTCGGAGGTGATCGGCCCCGGCGTCGCCCAGGAGTGCGTCGAGACCAAGGACGGCCTGCACGTCTGGGAGGACCACTTCTACCCGGAGGTCGTCGACCCGGTGACCGGCGACGTGCTGCCGGACGGCGAGCGGGGGGAGCTGGTCTTCACCTCGCTCACCAAGCAGGCGATGCCCGTGATCCGCTACCGCACCCGCGACCTGACCCGGCTGCTGCCAGGGACCGCTCGGACCATGCGCCGGATGGAGAAGGTCACCGGTCGCACCGACGACATGATCATCCTGCGCGGCGTGAACCTGTTCCCGACCCAGATCGAGGAGCTGCTGCTCAGGGTGCCCGCGCTGTCGCCGCACTTCCAGTGCGTGCTGAGCCGCTCCGGCACCCTCGACGAGCTGGCGGTGCGAGTCGAGCGTCGTACGGACGCGTCGCCCGATGACGGTGCCGCGGCCGGCGTCGAGCTGGTCCGGCTGGTCAAGGCGACCATCGGCGTCTCGGTCGCCGTCGAGGTCGTCGACCCGGACGGCATCGAGCGGTCGGTCGGCAAGATGCGGCGGATCGTGGACGAGCGCCCGGCGCGCTAGTGAGGAGTCGGCGCGGGGCTCAGACCAGCCACTGGACGGATGCCAGGACCGATTCCACGAACTGGGGGTCCTTCTTCTGGAGTGAGGGCCGGATCGTCATGTTGAGCGACGCGGCGACCCCGTCCTTGAAGGCCAAGATCGCCTCGTAACGGTTCTTGCTGCCCTTCTCCGTCCAGGAGACCCGCACCGCCGGCGTCTGGTCCTGGCCGATCTTGACGTCCGGGAGCCGCTGGATCTTGTCGGCGTACGGAACGCTCTTGATGAAGTCGGCGGCGGTGTCGTCCGTGCTGGCGAACGTCGCCCCCTCGAGCTCGATCAGCTGCAGCAGCCCGTCGTCGCTGCTGGCACTGACCTCGGCCCGCGAGACCTGGCCCTTGTCGTTCGTCCACCCGACGGGCGCGTGGACGCTCATGACCCGCAGGTGCAGCTCGGGGCCGGCAGCGGGGGCCACGCCGCCCGACGGCGCGGCGGACGAGCTGTCCCCGGTGGGCGCGGGCTCGCTGCTGGCGGCCGTGGAGTCGCTCGAACTCGGGCCGGACGAGGAGCCCGGCGTCGCATCGGAGTCGTCGTCTTGACAGGCGCCGAGGCTGAAGACTGCCAGGCCGAGGACGGCGACCAGGAGGGTCCGCGATCGGTGGCTCACGCGCTCAACGGTAACCACCTCAGCTTGCGGTTTGACTGCTGGATGGGTTGGGTATGTGGTGCCGGTACGGACAGACCTGACAAGACCTGACTCGGAAGGATTGGGCCCGGTGCTTCTCTCGGACTTCGGTTTCAGCCAGTCGCTGATCGATGAGATCAAGGCATTCCTCAACACCAGCAGCGACGACCTGGGTGGGCTTGCGCCGGCGGCTGTCGGGAGCCAGGCCTTCGGTGCTTCGCCGGCCAGCCTCGGCTGCGCGAGCGACGCCACCAAGGCGCAGCAGCACGTCAAGGCCGCGATCGTGGACATGGTCACCGGCCTCCAGGGCTACGTCGACGCACTCAACGGCATGGAGAAGCGCGCCTACGAGGTGGAGGACGTCACCGAGGCGGACCTGAACAAGAAGTGGGAACGAGCCAACGCCTGCCAGAAGCCCGACTTCACCAACGTCGGCGTGTGCACGCCCAACGGGAACGGCTGAGGAGGGCGGCATGACCCGAGGACCCGACCAGCAGCGACTCCTCAACTACGTCACGCCCGGCAGGGACGACCATCTCCTCACCGCCGAGGAGCAGTGGCGCAAGGGTGCGAGCCTCCTCAGCCAGATGGGGACCCAGCTGCGCGCCAAGGCGCGCGCCATCCGCGAGAGCAGCGACGTGGAGTTCTCGGGCGCCACCGCCACCACCGCTGCCCAGGCTTTCGACAGCACCGCCGGCACCATGGACACCAAGTCCAAGGACATGCACGACGGGTCGCTAGCCTTCGGCCGGGCCTCGACCGCGCTCCAGCACGCGGTGACCACGGCCGAGCACCTCGACAAGCACGGCCCGGGTGCCCTGCCCAAGGATCCCGGCATCCCGCCGGGCTCGTCCCAGCCCGAGGATGTCCAGGCCCAGAGCCAGTACGACACCGCGGTCGGCAACTACTGGGCCACCTACCACGCCAACGAGCGGGTGGCCCGCGACGCGATCACGAAGCTGCAGGACAACCACACGGAGCAGGCCCAGGTCTTCCAGCGCATCCACGGAGAGCACCCCCCGATCCACACCACCGAGCCGCCGATCGGCAAGCCGGTGACCACGGGGACCCCCCCGACGACCACGCACGTGCCCACCAACCCGCCGACCGATCCCCCGACAGACCCCCCGACAGACCCGCCGACAGACCCGCCCACGGACCCACCGGTGGACATCCCGACCCCTCCCGTCCCGGACCCGCCGAGCGACCCGGGGATCCCGCAGGGCCCCGGCGGCCCGCACCAGACGCCGATCCCCGGAGGCCCGGGGCTGCCCGGGACCCCTGGCGGTGGTGTGGGCGGTGGCGCCGGCGCCGTCGGTGGTGTCGGTGCGGTCGCTGGTGGAGCGCTCGGTGGCGTCGCCGCGGCCGGGATGGCCAGCGGTCTGGCCGGCGGGCTCAGCGGCATGATGCCGGTGGGCGGCGGCGGCATCCGTGGCGGACTCGCGGCCAGTGGCGTGCGCGGCATCGGATCGACCACCCGCACGGGTGTCGGCTCGGTCCTTGGCCGCGGCGCGGGTGCGTCGGGCCGAGGGGGTGCCTCAGGTCGAGCCGGCGCCGCCGGCCGCGCGGGAGCCGGCGGCATTGCCGGCCGGGGCGGCAGCACCAAGAGCGGCAGCAAGAGCGGTGGCCGGAGCGCGGGCAGCCGCGGGTCGCAGGGCCGCGCCGGTGCGCGCGGTGCCGGCGTCGGGGCAGGAGCCGGCCGCGGCGGCAAGGACAAGAAGCGCAAGGGCGAGGAGCGCGACCTCTTCGACGACGGCGCCGACTGGATCGACGACGAGGAAGCCGCACCCGGCGTGCTCGACTGAGCCTCGCTGACAGGACACTAGGCCTTCGCGGGCCACTCCTTGGCGACCAGCGTCAGCACGTCGTAGGTCGCGACCGGTTCGCCCGCGGCATTGGTGACCAGGGCGTCCCAACGCACCTCGCCGTAGTCGGCGTTGGTGCGCGGGGTGATCTGCTTGACCGTGAGCGTCACCGCGATGGTGTCGTCGGCCTTGACCGGGGTGAGGAAGCGCAGGCTGTCGACACCGAAGTTCGCGAGCACCGGGCCCGGGTCAGGGTCGACGAACAGCCCGGCGGCCAGGGAGACCACCAGGTAGCCGTGCGCGACGATGCCGCCGAACAGCGGGTTCTGCTTCGCGGCGTCCTCGTCGGTGTGCGCGTAGAACGTGTCGCCGGTGAACTCGGCGAAGTGGTCGATGTCGGCGAGGGTGACCCGGCGGGGGGCGGACTCGATCGTGTCGCCGATGCGCAGCTCGGCCAGGCTCTTGCGGAACGGGTGCACGCCGTCGTCGATGCGTGCCGAGCCCTTGGTCCAGCGGCCCGTGATCGCGGTGAGCATGTCGGGCGATCCCTGGAGCGCGGTGCGCTGCATCAGGTGCAGAACGCCCCGGAGCCCACCCATCTCCTCGCCGCCGCCGGCCCGGCCGGGACCGCCGTGCACGAGGGTCGGCAGGGGTACGCCGTGTCCGGTCGACTCACCGGCGTCGTCGCGATCGAGGACCAGGATCCGGCCGTGCCACGGCGCGAGGCCGAGGACCACGGTGCGCGCGACCTCGGGGTCGTGGGTGACCACCGACCCGGCCAGGCTGCCCTTGCCGCGCGCGGCCAGTGCGATGGCCTCGTCGAGGGTGTCGTAGCCGATCACGGTGCTGACCGGACCGAACGCCTCGACGTCGTGCGGCTCGACCGCCCTCGAGTCGGCGCGTAGCAGCACCGGCCCGAGGAACGCGCCCCGCTCGCCGTCGGCGTCGACCAGGTCGGGGTTGCCGGCGCGGTCCGGGTCGCCGTACACGATGTCGGCGGAGGCGCGCAGCGACTGGATCGCCTTCCGCACCTCCTCGCGCTGGTCGAGGCTGACCAGCGCGCCCATCCGCACGCCCTCCGCCAGAGGATGTCCGACCTTCGTCCGCGCCAGCCGTGCGGTGAGCGCCTCGATGACCGTGTCGACCATCGGCGCCGGGACGAGGGTACGACGGATCGCCGTGCATTTCTGCCCGGCCTTGTAGGTCATCTCGGTGACGACGCCCTTGACGAACAGGTCCAGCTCCGGGTCGTCGGGGGTCACGTCGGGGCCGAGGATCGAGCAGTTCAGCGAGTCCGCCTCGACGCCGAGGGTGACCCCGCCGTGCAGCACGTTGGCATGGGTGCGCAGCAGTCCGGCCGTGTGCGCCGAGCCGGTGAAGGCCACGTGGTCCTGGACCTGGAGCTCGTCGAGCAGGCCGGCCGGGCTGCCCATCAGCAGCTGGATCGAGCCCTCCGGCACGAGGCCGGACTCCACGATGCGCCGCACCACTGCCTCGGTGACGTACGACGTGTGCGCGGCCGGCTTCACGATGCTCGGCATCCCGGCCAGGAAGGCCGGCCCGAGCTTCTCGAGCATCCCCCAGACCGGGAAGTTGAACGCGTTGATCTGCACCATCACGCCCGGCCGGCTCGTGAAGACGTGCTGACCGACGAACGTCCCGCCCTTGCCCAGCTGGATGGGGTCGCCGTCGAGGTAGACCGTGTCGTTCGGCAGCTGCCGGGTCCCGACGCTGCCGGAGGCGAACAGTGTCCCGATGCCGCCCTCGATGTCGCCCATCCCGTCGCCCCTGGTGGCGCCGGTCAGCAGGGAGAGCTCGTGGAACTCCGCGACGTGCTCCATGAGGTGCTTCCCGAGCTCCTTGAGCATCACGGCCCGCTCGTGGAAGGTCAGCGCCCGGAGCGCCGGCCCGCCCACGCTCCGCGCGTACGTCGTCATCTCGCCCAGGTCGAGGCCGGTCGCCGAGATCCGGGCGACCTCCTCACCGGTCGACGCATCGAGCAGCGGTCGCCCCTCGTCGGCGGCGGCGAACCAGCGTCCGGCGGCGTAGCTCTCGAGCAGGGGGGAGGAGTCGGCCATGCCTCGCAGGCTAATACCAGACCGATCGGTCAGGAAACCGGAGGTCAGCCGCCGCTGACCGGCATGGAGTGTTCGCTCACGGGTGTGATCTGCGCCGTGCAGGTCTTCATCCCGGGCGCCAGGAACAGGTGCAGGGCATCGATGTCGTCGGCCTCGACCAGCAGGAAGACGACATGCTCGGTGAAGGCCCCGTAGACACCCTTGACCTCGACACCCTCGACCGAGGCGTCGTGGAGCGAGCGCGAGCCGCCCTGGCCGTAGGGGCAGTTCTCGGGACTGTGGGTCTGCTCGACGTGGAACAGCATGGGTCCTCCGCTCGGCCGGGTGGTCTTGGGGCTCAGCATGGCGGCCGGCGCTCCCCGAGTCACTCCTGCCGGAGGATGAACTCACCCATTCCGGGGACGGTGAAGGCGATGTAGCCCCGCTCGGGCGGGTAGACGAGCCCCTTCTTGATCAGCTCGTTGCGGGCTACCGACAGGTCCGTGGTGCGCTTGCGGCCGGTGGCCGTGGCCAGCGCCGCCATCGTGACCGGCTCGTCGCCCCCCTCGGTCGCCAGCGCCCGCAGCAGCGATCGCTGGGCGGGCGTCGCGCGCTCCCAGCGGGTGCGGTAGAGGCCGTCGTCGAGCTCCTCGCGGGCGAAGC
>CAWCSB010000038.1:0-40809 GCA_963798045.1 uncultured Actinomycetota bacterium | reverse complement strand
GTTTAGTTTTCGACGTCAGGCTATTGCGGGCGGGGCCCGAGGGACCTACAGTTCCGACGCGCGAATTGAATCGAACTCAGTTCTATCCCAGGACGAGGAATCGAGGACGTGATGACGTTGACCGATCCGGTGGCGGGCGACCCGCTGGACATCTCCGCAAGGGTGCCGGCCGGTTGCCCGGTCATCCACCTGGACGCCTCCCCTCCCCTCGAGGTCGGCAGCCATTGGCCGAAGGCCAACGAGCTGCGCGAGATCAGCCCCACGTTCTTCAACAGCCACGCCCAGGGCTACTGGGTCTTCACGCGGTACGACGAGGTCCGCGAGATGTACCAGCACCCCGAGATCTTCTCGAGTGAGTCGATCATCCCGTGGGACCCGGATCCGATCTACCGGTTCGTCCCGACCCAGATCGACCCGCCCGAGCACGCCAAGTACCGCCAGCTGATCAGCCGCTGGTTCGCCCCCAACGCCGTCAAGAGGATCGCTCCGCAGGCGCACGAGATCGGCCGGCGTCTGGTCGCCGACCTCGCGCCCCGGGGGAGTGCGACTTCGTCGCCGACTTCGCGATGCGACTCCCGACCGAGATCTTCCTGACCATCCTCGGCGTGCCCCACTCGGACGCCGACCTGTTCGTCCCCTGGGTCGAGGACTTCTTCGCCGGCTTCGGCGGAGACCTCGAGCAGCAGGAGACGATGGGCGCGGCCCTCGGCGCCATCCGGCAGTACTGGGTCGACGTCCTGGAGGTCCGCCGCGGCGAGACCCAACCGCGCGAGAACGACTTCGTCTCGCACCTGGTGCACTCCACCGTGGACGGCGAGCCACTCGCTGACGACCTGATCCTGGACATCCTCGTCGTGCTGGTCCTGGCCGGACTCGACACGACCCGGGGCCAGCTGGGCTACCTGTTCCGGCACCTCGCCGAGAACCCCGACGACCGGCAACGTCTGATCGCCGAGCCGGGACTGATCCCGTCGGCGGTGGAGGAGTCCCTGCGGCTCTACACGATCATCTTCGGCGACGGCCGCATCGTCGCCCAGGACACCGACTTCCACGGCTGCCCGCTCAACAAGGGCGACATGGTCTACGGACTCGTCTCCGGCGCCAACCGCGACCCCAGGGTCTACGACCGGCCCGACGAGTTCGTGGTGGACCGCAAAGCCAACAACCACCTCGGCTTCGCCGGCGGTCCGCACCGCTGTCTCGGCGCGCACCTCGCTCGCATGGTCATGCAGGTCGCGGTCGAGGAGTGGCTGAAGGTCATCCCCGACTTCGAGGTGGTCTCCGAGGCCCCGCTGATGGAGCGCGGGGGCGGCGCGATGTTGGCGCTGTTCAGCCTGCCGCTGAGCTGGGAGAGCCACCGATGACCTACTCGAACCAAACCAAGTTCGAGTCAATCTAACCTCCGCATGTGGTTGCCATCACATGCCGATCGTGCCTATTCTTCAAACTGAAGTGAACTCAGTTTCCTTCCGAACGACGGAAGGTGCACGTCGTGGTCAACACCTCGCAGGCGGATCTCCGCGCCGGCTCGGGCCCCGCGACCGGCCGACCCACGGCGCAGCCGGTGCTGCAGGTCCGCAACCTGTCCAAGACCTTCCCCGGCACGCGGGCGCTGGACGACGTCGCGCTCGACATCGCGCCCGGCGAGGTGCACGCGCTGATGGGCCAGAACGGCTCGGGCAAGTCGACGCTCATCAAGCTGCTCGCGGCCTACCACTCGGCCGACCCGGGCGCCCACGCCGAGATGGACGGTGTCCCCTTCGAGGTCGGCCGGTCCGTGCCGGACGGCCTGCGCTTCGTCCACCAGGACCTCGGCCTGATCCTCGAGCTCAGCGCCCAGGACAACCTCGCGCTGCACGGCGGCTTCGCTCGCGGCTTCGGCGGCCGGGTCCTGTGGCGCCAGCAGGAGACCGAGACCCGCCGGGTCCTCGCGGCGTTCGACGTCGACCTCGACATCCACCGCCCGCTGGCCGCCGCGACCCCGGTGCAGCGCACCGTGGTGGCGATCGCCGCCGCGCTGCAGGGCTGGGAGGGCGGCGGCGTGCTGGTGCTCGACGAGCCCACGGCGGTGCTCCCGCACGACGAGGTCGAGCGCCTCTTCGAGGTCGTGGCCGAGGTGCGCCGGCGCGGCATGAGCGTCCTCTACGTCTCGCACCGGATGGACGAGATCTTCCCGCTCGCCGACCGGGTGACCGTCCTGCGCGGCGGTCGCCGGGTGGGCACCTATGACGTCAGCACGCTCGACTCACGGGCCCTTGCAGGCACCATGGTCGGCGACGACATCGACCCCGACTTCCGGGCCGACGTGGTCGACCAGGTCGACCAACCCGTGACGTTGCAGGCTCGCGGGATCCACGGCAAGTGGCTGCGGGGCGTCGACCTCGAGGCCCGGGCGGGCGAGATCCTCGGCATCGCGGGACTGGCGGGTGCCGGGGCCCTCGAGCTGCCGTACGTCCTCGCGGGCAAGTCGGACGACCACGCCAAGGGCCAGCTCCGCCTCCCGGCCGTCTCCGAGGACTGGCACGACGTCTCGCAGGCCGCCCAGCTGGAGATCCCCCTGGTCCCGGCGGACCGGCAGACCGAGGCGGTCGTCGCCGAGTTCTCCGTCGGCGAGAACATCTCGCTCGTCGGCGCTTCGGAGCCTCGGCCGCCGGGGCCGACTGGCCGCCAAGGACGAGGCGGCGCTCGTCGAGTCCTGGCGCGACGCGGCTCGGAGTGGTGAGCGCCGGACCCTCGGCCCCGATCTCGACGCTCAGCGGTGGCAACCAGCAGAAGGTGATCCTGGCCCGCTGCCTGGCCGTCGGCCCGCGTGTGCTCGTGATGTGCGAGCCGACCGCCGGCGTCGACATCGGCACCCGGGTGTCGATCTACCAGATCATCGCCGACCTGGCCGCGAGCGGCCTCACCGTGATCGTCGCCTCCTCCGACGAGGGCGACCTGCTCGCGCTGTGCACCCGCATCCTCGTGCTCCGCGACGGCGTGGTCGCCGAGGAGCTGGCGGCAGCGGGGCTGACCAAGAACGTGCTGATCAGAGCCATCGAAGGAGCGGAGCAATGAGCGTGAACGTCGACGAGAGAGTCAGTACGCCGACCGAGCATCGCGACGCGGGACGAGGCACCGGGACGCCCGCCTCCCGATGGATGTCGCGCCTCGCGTTCGACAAGGTCGGCGCCATCTACGTCTGGATCGCCATCATCGTGGTGTTCTCGATCTGGGTGCCCGAGACCTTCCCCAACATCACGACGGCCAAGCAGATCCTCAACTCCAACGCCATCACGGCGCTCGCCGCGCTCTCGGTGACCATCCCGCTGGCCGCCCGGGTCTTCGACCTGTCCTTCGCCCTCAACATGACCCTGTGCGGGGTCGCCGTCGCACACTTCGTCGTCGACGGTGTGCCGCTCGTCCTGGCCGTCGGTCTGGGGGTGCTGATCGGCCTCGCCGTCGGGCCTGATCAACGCGACCGTCGTGGTGGGCATGAAGATCGACTCGTTCATCGCCACGCTCGCGACCGGCTCCCTGATCCAGGCCCTGATCACGTTGGTCACCAACGACACCCCGATCAGCGACGTGAAGCTGGCCGGCGGGTTCTCCAAGATCGGGCAGACCACGTCGCAGGGCCTGATCCTGCCCGTGCTCTACGTCGCCATCGTCGCTGTAGGCATCTGGTACCTCCTCGAGCACACCGCCACCGGGCGACGCCTCTACGCCGTGGGCTTCAACGCAGGACGCCGCGCGCCTGGCCGGCGTCAAGGTCCGCCGGCTGCAGTTCCTCGCGCTCGTGACCTCCGGAGTGCTCGCGGGCGCCTCGGGCATCGTGCTCGCCTCGATCCTCGGCGGCGGCTCCCCCACGGCCGGTACGCCGTACCTGCTCCCGGGCTTCGCGGCGGTCTTCCTCGGCGCCACCCAGCTCAAGAACGGCCGGTTCAACGCCGGCGGCACCTTGATCGCGGTGCTGCTGCTCGGCACCGGGACGACCGGGCTCGGCCTGGCCAACGCCCCGCAGTGGTCCGGATCCCTGTTCGTCGGCGTCGTCCTGATCGCGGCGCTGATGGTCACCGGCCTGCAACGACGTACGACGCTCGCCGCGCGCCCGGTTCCCGACCAGCCCTCGACGCAGAAGACCGCCGGCCAGACCGCCGACCAGCCCAGCAACCGCCCCCGCCACCAAGACCCGAGGACCCGCCCGGCATGACCGCCCGCGCCCACCGCTCGCGGCGGACCCCTCAGCGTCTCGGGACTCAGCAGCCCAAACAGAAAGTAGGAATCATGTCCGCACACCGCCCTCGCCTCGGCAGGCGCACGAGCTGGATCGGCACGGCCGTCTCGGTCCTTGCCCTGCTGCTCGCCGCCTCCGCCTGCGACTCCCAGAGCGAAGCCTCGGCAGGACCGGTCGACAACGCCGGCCTCGAGGCCGCCAAGGCCACGGTCGCCAAGGCCGCGGTGCGGCCGACGGAGATCACCGTCACGACGCCGATCGACAAGCCGATCCCGACCGGCAAGAAGATCACCTTCGTCAGCTGCGGTGTCGAGGCCTGCGCCATCCAGGGGCCGATCATCGCCGAGGCTGCCGCCATCGCTCGGCTGGACCGTCGACCAGGTGGCGACCGACGGGTCGCCCGAGAAGGTGCAGGGCGCCATCGATACGGCCATCCGCAACGGCTCGGACGCCGTGATCCTCAACGCGGCCGACAAGGACGCCTACGCCAAGCAGATCTCCGATGCCGCAGGCGGCGGGGGTGCAGTTCGTGACGTGCTGCTCGCTCGCCACCGCCGGCGACGGCATCCTCTACAACACCGCGACCGACAAGCAGAACGGTCCCATCGGTGACGACCTCGCCGCCGAAGTCGTCAGCGACAGCGGCGGCAAGGCCGACGCGCTGTACGTGAACATCTCGGCGTTCCAGATCCTCGCGAAGGTGGGCAAGACGTTCGAGGAAGGCATGAAGAAGTACTGCTCGTCGTGTACCGTCGACAGCATCGACATCCCCCTGACCTCGCTCGGCAAGGACGCGCCCGACCGGATCATCTCCTACCTGCGCAGCCACCCTGACGTCAACTACATCGCGCTGTCCGTCACTGACGCACTGGGCTCCGGTCTGCCCGCGGCCCTCAAGGCCGCCGGGCTCTCCGACAAGGTCACCATCGTCGGCCAGGGCGGCGGCTCGCAGAACTTGGCCGACATGGAAGGCTGGCGCCATCGACGCCCTGGTCCCGTTCGACGCGTATTCCGTCGACTACCTGATGATCGACGCGCTGGCGCGGCACTGGGCGGGCGTCCCGCTCGTCGACGCCGGCCAGCCGTACTGGCTGGTGAAGAAGGACACGGTGCCCGCGGACACGTCGAAGCCGTTCCCCCTCGTGGAGGACTACGAGGCGCAGTTCAAGGCCCTGTGGGGCAAGTCCTGACCCTCTGACGGCGGGCCCGGCATCGGGACCTCGATGCCGGGCCCGCCCTCCGCGCAACCGAAAACAGCACACCCGAGGCAGGAGCCCACATGTTCGTTCTCGTCCACGGCGCCGGGATGCGGTGCCAACTGCTGGGACGGGCTGCTGCCTCATCTGGACCGGCCTGCCATCGCCGTCGACCTGCCGGGACGCGGCAGCCGTGCCGACGTGGACCTCGCGACCGTGGACCTCGATGACTGCGCCCGCGCGATCCTGGACGACGTCGCGGCCGTCGACGCAGCCGACCTGGTGCTCGTCGGACACTCGTTCGCAGGCGTCTCGGTGCCGCGCGTGATGGCAGAGCTCGCGCCGCGGCTGCGTCATGTCGTCTTCCTCTCGGCCGTCGTGCCGCCCGACCGCACCGCGGTGCTGGACCAGATCGATCCGGCGGTCCGTGAGCTGGTCCGTGCGGCGATCGTCGGCGGCGTCTACTCCCAGGACCGCGCGGCGGCCCAGGCGATGCTGTGCAACGACATGGACTCCGAGCAGACCGACTGGACCCTCGACCGGGTCGTCGACGACTCCGCAGCACTTCTCACCGAGATCGTCGACCTCAGCGGCCTGTCGGCCGACGTGCCCCGGACCTACATCCGGCTGACCCAGGATCACTGCTACCCGCCGGACCTGCAGGAGCGGTCCGCCGCACGCGTGGACGGCGACGTGCAGTACCTCGAGACCGGCCACATGGCGATGGTGTCCGCGCCGGATCAGGTCGCCGGAGCTCCTCAACAACCTCCTCTGATGGCTGAGGCAGGAGACCCACGGGTCGCTGCCGAGGCATGACCGCCCTGGTCACAGGAGGGGCCGCAGGCATCGGAGCGGCGGTGGTGCGCCTGCTGCACCAGGAGGGCGCACGGGTGTACGTCGCGGACGTCGACCCGGACGGCCGGCGCGTCCCTGTCGGCCGAGCTCGGCGCCCGCGCCGACTTCGTCGTTCTCGACGTCACCGAGGAGGAGTCCTGGGCCGCGGCCCTGGAGGCGTCCGGCAGTCCGGGTCGCAGCTCACCACGCTCGTCAACAGCGCCGGTGCCGCGCTGAGACGGCCGCTGCTCGACACCTCGCCGGACGACTTCCGCCGCATCGTCGAGCTCAACCTGACCGGTACCTTCCTGGGCCTCAGCGTCGCAGGGCGACAGCTCCCCAGCGGCGGCGCCATCGTGAACATCTCCTCGCTCAACGGCGTGCTCCCCACGGCCGGCCTCGGGGCATACGTCGCCTCCAAGGCCGGCGGTCTCCGCGCTCACCCGGGTCGCCGCCCTCGAGTTCGCGCCGCGTGGCATCCGCGTGAACGCGGTCTGCCCGGGCAGCATCGACACCGCCATCACCGCCGTCCCCGACTTCGACGACGTGGACTGGGACTCCTATGTCCGGACGATCCCGCTCGGGCGCCGCGGGGCTCCGCGCGAGGTCGCCGAGGCGGTTCTCTACCTCGCTTCGGACGCGAGCGCCTACGTCACGGGGACCAACCTGGTGATTGACGGCGGCATCGCCGCCGGGCGCCGGGCGCCCTGACCCGAGCTTCAGTCTCGATGAGCGTGATGGCTCGCTCGGGGCACGAGCCGGCGGCGTTGCGGGCCTCGTCGACCTGGTCGTCCGGCACGTCGATGATCTGCCCGCGGACCGTCACGAAACCCTCGTCCTCGTCGTCCTCGAGCAGGTCCGGCGCGACCGTGTAGCAACGGCCGTGCCCGCGGCAGAGCTCCGCGCTCACCTGGAGCTTCATGCCGGCACCTCCCAGCTCAGCGGCAGGCTGAGCAGCGTCAGCATGGCGCCGCCACCGCGCTCCATCAGGGGCTCCTCGGAGGCGACCTCGAAGTCGGGGATGACCTTGAGCCACTCCTCGACCGCGACCTGCATGACCATGCGGGCCAGGTGCGCGCCGAGACAGCGGTGCGGACCGCCGGCGAAGCCGAGATGGTTGTTGGCCTTGCGGTCCACGACGAACTCCTCGGGCCGGTCGTAGACCCTGGGGTCCCGGTTGGCGCCGGAGACCAGCCCGTAGACCATGTCGCCCTTGCTGAGCGGACAGCCGTGGAACTCGGTGTCCTCGGCGACCTTGCGGCCGTCGCCGAAGATGATCGTGTAGAGACGCAGCGACTCCTCGACCGCCGACGGGATCAGCTCCGGCTCGTCGAGCAGCCGGCGCCGGTCGTCCGGGTTGTCGGCGAGGTGGCGGAACAGGTAGCCCAGCTGACCTCGCGTGGTGTCCAGGCCGGCCAGGACGAGCACGGTGAGGATGTCCAGGATCAGTGCGTCGTCCAGCGGCTGCTCGTCCACGGTCGAGTGCAGGAGAAGGGAGACGAAGTCGTTCTCGCGGGGCTGCGCCTCGCCCCGGCGGGCCTCGAGCACGTCCACCCAGTACTGCCGGATCCCGCCGAGGGCCGCCCCCATCGCCTGCTGCTGCTCGAGGTCGCCGCCGAAGCCGGCGAAGAAGTCCTCCACCCACGGCACGAACAGGTCGGCATCGGAGTTCGGCACGCCGATGATGGTCAGGAAGATCTCGGTGGGCAGCCGCATGGCGAAGTCCGTGACGAAGTCGCACTCCCCCCGCGGCGCGAGGTCGGCGACCAGCCGCCGTCCGATCTCGTGGGCCTGTGGGGCGATGCGGCCGACCGCGTTGGGAGCGAACCACCGGCTGATCAGCTGCCGGTACTTGGCATGCTCGGGCGGGTCGATCTGGGTCGGGACGAACCGATAGACCGGGTCCGGGCTCCCACGGGGTGATGGACTCGCTGGAGAAGATCTCCGGGTGCTGGTACATCTCGCGGACCTCGTCGTACCGCGTGAAGACCCAGTAGCCCTGTGCGTGGGTGTTGAAGAACGCCGGACTGATCTCCCGCAGCTCGTTGGCCTTCGACCAGTGGCTGCCGACCTCGAGCGGCGGGGAGGCATCCAGATGGATGACCGGGCATCCGCTGGGCACCCGCTCGGGGGCCTCGTTCTGCTCGCTCGTCGCAGGCGTAGAAGTCATCGCGTTCCTCAAATCCTTGCTGGGCCCCGAGGTTCGAATGGAACTGAGTTGGGTTCGGTTTGGAAGCCGTAACGTCGCTCACAGGCGACCGCAAGATCCCTCGCGGGCTCAGTCGGATGCGGTGGCGGTGCCGGCCCCGGGCGCGACCTTCTCGCCCTCGCAGCTGGCCGCGAAGGCAAGCAGGTCGTCGACGTCGAAGTGCGAGGGGTCGTCGTGGGTGCCGTGCACCCGGAACACGGTGGCATCCGCGCCGCGGGCCTGGAGACCGGCGGCGAGCCGGCCGGAGTTCTCCGACTCGCGGACCCAGGTGTCCCCCGGCGAGGCGACCATCCGGTAGCGGGTCGCGGTCGGCAGCATGTCGATGGTGTTGACCGGGTTGCGGTCGAAGGGCACGTCGCCGCCGAACGCCTCGCGGATGATCTTCGGACCCCCGGGGACGTTGTCCATCTTGGTGAGGTCGACGGCCGGCTTCACGCCGTACCAGCAGGGCGGGACGAGGCCTGCGTGGGTCATCGCGTTGAGCGAGACGGTGCCGCCCATGGACCCGGAGACGTAGAGCTTGATCGGGAGGTTGCCGGTCTGCTCCTCGGCCCAGGCGACCAGGTTGGTGGTGTCATCGGTGGACGCCTCGTTGCCCCACGAGTCGGTGTGGAAGTCGGACGAGGCGACGATCCAGCCGGAGCGGACCAGGGCCTGCAGCCACGGCTCGTCCATGCGGTTGTCGACGCCGCCGTTCTGGCCGTGGAAGTAGATCGCAATGCCCTTGGGGTGCTCGGTGGGAGGCATAGAGAGCCGGACGTCCTGGGCCTTGATCCGGCCGTAGATCACCGAGCCGGTGGGCGCCTCGGCGGTGGCGGTCGTGGTCGCGAAGACGAGCAGGACGGCGATCAGCGGGGCCAGCGGGCGGAACCGGAAGATGCGACCGAGCACCGGGTGCGAGCGCACCCGAGCAAACAGCTCGGACACCGGCATTCCTCCAGGATCGCGATGACGGACGGGTCCCTCGGCCCTCACGGGTCGATGTTCACACAACGACCATCCCGCGGTCCAAGTAACGCCCGACCCGTCTGATCCGGTGCCGGACCGTCCGTTCGCTCAGCTTCCGACCGGCTCGAACGACGCGAGCAGCTCCTCCAGCGCGGCCTGGTCCGGACCGATGAACCCCGGGTTGGACGGCGACGTCGCGATGACGTCGAACAGCGCATCGATCCCGCTGGTCGCGGGCGGGAGGTGCGTGCTGAACACGGCGGAGGGTTGCAGGGACCGCACCGGGTCGATGGTGGCCTGGAACTTCGCCTGGTCGACGGTATGCACCCAGGGGCTGTCGATCGAGGCCCACAGCAGCTGGGCGTCACGGACGTCGCCGACGGCCGCCATGTCCGATGCGGTGGCGAGCTCTTCCGATGGGACCGGGGCGCCGAAGCAGTCGGAGGAGAACATCGCGCCGGACCTGGTGTCGAGGAAGCCGGTGGTGCACGGGTTGTCGAACAGTGGCGGACGGAACGCCGTGATCCCGCGGTCGCCGACGTCGAGGGTCTCGCCGGGATTGAGGAGGTGCACCCGGTGGAGTGGGACCTGCCACTCGGTGCTCATGACGCCCACGCCGATGAAGGTGGTGACCAGCTTGGCGTTCGGCGCCGCCTCCATCAACGGCCACAGCCCGCCGGTGTGGTCTCGATCGGGGTGGGTGATGTAGATCCAGCGGACGTCGGCCGGGTCGATGACGGCGGCCAGGTCGTCGAGGAAGTTCTTGTCCGGCGTGCTCAACCCGGTGTCGACGACGACCGGCTGCTCGGCGTGCAGGACGAACGTGTTGACGGGCAGGAAGCCGATGCCGGGGACCATCGCGCTGTCGCTCAGCACCGTGACGTCGGAGTTGATGCGGTGAATGTTCATGTTAGCCGGCTTTCGAGGTCAGAACGGGACGTGGGCAGAGAGCAGACCGTCGGCGTCGCCGCGGCCGGAGACGAGCCTGCAGAACTCGACTGCGTCCAGATCGAGGAGCTCGCCGTCCGCGCCGTACGACCATGACCCCCCGGCCGGGCCGGTGAGCGTCAGTCGGCAAGGCTGGCCGTGGCGTCCGGCCCACTCGGCCACGACGTCGGCCACGAGGACACCGTCGTGGTCTGCGGTCAGCGTCATCGGCCGGCCGGTCGCCCGGGACAGGTCGACGCGGTGCATCCAGGTGTCGCGGGTCAGGATCGTTTCGACGACGTAGCCGAGCGTCCAGGCTTCCGGGACTCCGTCGACCAGCTCGGGCTCCGGCATCGACCTTCGACGGAGGAAGCCCGGCAGCCGCCGACGGCCCTTGGCGGCCCGCGGTCCGGTCCGCTCCATCAGCCGCACCAGGCCGTCCGGCCCGAGGGCGGCGTAGCGGTCGACCTGCGCGGCGGTCAGCGAGTCGATCAGCGGCGCGCCCTCCGGACGGCGTGCCTCGGCGGCCCGCTGCTGGCGGAGCTGCTCCAGCGGCGACGCAGCCATCCGCGCCATGCCCAGGACGTGCGCGACCATCTGTTGCACGTCCCAGTCGGGGCAGTCGGTGGGCAAGGCCCATTCCTCGGGCCGCAGCTCGGCGATGGTCGTCGAGAACCGTGCGTACTCGGTGGCGGCGAGCCGCATCGCGGCGTCGCGTGGCAGTGCGGAGCGGCGCGGCAGCGTCGCCGGCGTGGCGGTGGTGATCATCGACGGTTTCCTTTCCTGGGGCGGCCCGCCGGGGCCGCAGGGAGGCCGACGCCGTCGGCCCACATGTCGACGGCACGCTCGAGGAGGGCGCGGCGGGTGGTGCCGCCGGGGTCATTGGCCAGCTGCTGGTCGGCCAGGCCGCCGATGAGTGCGAAGAGGATCTCGACGTCGCCGCGATCCGTCACGCCGAGGGTGGCGAGCGCCTCGACGCTGGCCTGGACGGTCCGCTGGGAGGGGGCGAAGGCCTCAGGCGAAGGTTCGAAACCGGGGATCGTGCGCTGGTTCATCAGCTGGTAGCGCGCCAGGTCGGAGGAGGCGAAGTCGAAGAAGGACAGGGCGATGTGCTGGACCCGGGCGCGGGGTGCCTCCGGTGCCGCGGCGAGCGCCTCGGCATGCAGTCGCTCGACGTCGAGCCAGGCCTGGCCGAACATCGCGTCGCAGATGTCGTTCTTCGAGGAGAAGTAGGAGTAGAGCGAAGGGGGCTGCATGCCGACCCGCTCCGCCACGTCGCGCAGGGTCAGCTCGGCCAGCCCCTTCTCACGCGCCACCGCCCAGGCGGCGTCGAGGATCTCCTGGCTCGCAGCCTCACGTCGTTCGGCTATCCTATCGCGCTTCTGTGTTCCTAACACAGTTAGGAGTTTCGAAGATGCGAAGGCGATCTGTCAAGAGGACGTGCCGAAATTTCGCCGGTCCATGCCTCAGAGCGCGGGGGGCGGCTAAGTCGTCAGCAGGGCACCCACGGGCTGCGGGGTGAAGCCGGGGAAGACGGCCGCGGACGACGCACCGAGCCGCTTGGTGACCACCTCGCTGAGCACGCTGCGGTAGTCGGTGGTGACGAGCAGGTCGGCGTCGGCGGTGTTGGCGAGACCGGGCCAGGTGCCGTAGTAGCCGCCCTTCACCCCGCCGCCGAGGAGGAACATCACGTTGCCGTAGCCGTGGTCGAGCCCCTGGTTGGCGTTCTCCTTCACCCGGCGGCCGAACTCGCTGACCGTGACCACGGTGACCTTCGAAGCCAGCGGTCCCAGGTCGGTGAGGAACGCCGCAAGGCTGAGTGCGAACTCGTCGGCCATCTGGCGCAGGTTGCCGGAGTCGGGTGTTCCGATCCAGGTGTGGTGGTCCCACGACCCGTGGTCGACGGCGACGACCTCGGCCCCGACGTCGGCGCGGATGGTGCGCGCCGTGGCCGCCAGGGCGTTGCCCAGGTCCGAGCCCGCGGGGTACGCCGCCCCGTTGGCCGGGACGGCGGAGCTGTCACGGACCGGCTGGAACTCCTCGACCACCTCGAACGCGTTGTGGGCGCCGGCCGCGAGCGGGCCGGCCACGCCGTCCCACAGCTTCGCCAGCGAGGCACGACGCTTCGCCTCGGAGGCGTCGTCCCAGTAGCCCGAGAGGCTCACCGAGTCCGCGTCGGTGGTGACCAGCGCGGGCTCGGGCCCCGCCAGCGCGGTGATCGGCACGCCGCCGCCGAACTGGATGGCCTCGATCGGTGTGGTGGTGGTGTTCTGTCCGACCAGTCGGTTGAGCCACCCCACCCGGGCCGAGGACCCGGGATCGGCGTCCTCGAGGTCCTCCATCGCCGAGAAGTGCGAGCGGTTGGGCGCGGGCAGGCCGGTGGCGTGCACGGCGGCCATCGAGCCGGCGCTCCACCACGGCAGCAGTGGCGCCAGCGCGGGGTGCAGGCCGAAGAAGCCGTCCTTGGCCAGCAGCCGGCTCGAGGGCACCTGGATGGAGGGACGAGCCGCGAAGTAGGCGGGGTCGCCGTGCGGCACCACGAGGTTGAGCCCGTCGCAGGCCCCGCGCATCGACACGAGCACCAGGACCCTGTCGACGGGTTCGGCGGCGTACGCCGTGGAGGTGAAGGCCGTGCCGTGCACCGCCGTCACGGTGGCCGCGCCACCCACGGCGGCCAGGCCCCGGAGGAAGCCCCGCCGGCCCACCCGAGCGGCGCGGGCGAACTCCTCGCAGCAGCCGGGTTCGGTGGGGGTCGTGCTCATCGTTCGCCTCTCGTCGACATCGTCTGACCGTCAGCGGGTCATGTGTTCGGGACTGTCGAGCACCGTGGTCAACAGGACGGGCATGCCCCACTTCACGAGGCTGTGGTTGAGCGTGATCGAGGTCGCTGCGGCGAGCCCGGTCGCCAGGCAGCAGGCATCGACCAACCGGGCCGGCGCGGTCCGGCCGAGCAGGGTCCGCGAGAGGTGCTCCACGAGCGCGCCGAAGAGCATCGACCCGCCGGACTGGAGCGGCACCCACGAAGCGAGCGGGTGGTAGGTCGTCTGGGCCGTCGGCCACCAGCCGCCGGACAGCGTGTAGTGGGTCTCGAAGGAGGCCAGCATCCTGGAGACCGACGACCACGACGGCCCGTCCTCCGGCTGTCCGTCGGGGCGCGCCCAGTCGAACGGCGCTTGGCCCAGCCCCACGGTCTGCCACAGCACCGCGTTGGCTCCCGAGCTGTCGCCGGTGGGCGGCGCGGCCTGGACGTCGAGCGCCCGCCAGGTGGCCACGACGTCGTCCGCGGGGTTGCGGACCTTGAGGCCCTTGGCCGCGATGAACTCCGGGTGGGCCACCAGGGCCCGGAGCACCGGGAGGATGGCGGTGTCGTTGCTCAGGTAGACCTGGGCCAGGTGGTCGACGAGCGCCGCCGACGGGTTGTCGGACACGTAGCGGACCGCCAGCTTGCGGGCGAGGCGGTGGGCGGTCGCCGGGTGGTGGGCGAGGTAGGTCAGGTACGCCGTCGCGACCGGCCGGCCGTCGGCGTCGGCGTTCGCGTGGCTGAACCCCATGACCTGCACGGGGCCGGTCCAGTGGGAGGGCGGGTCGTACCAGGACACCCAGGTCGTCCAGAGCTTGACGCGGTAGCCGGTGAGGATTCGCGCGGACGCCTTGACGTCGTCCTCGGTGTAGTTGCCGCGGCCGACGGTGTGCAGCTCGAGCAGCTCGCGGCCGAGGTTCTCGTTGGGCGCCTGCTTCGTCGAGGTCGCGTTGTCGAGGCTGATGCCCATGGCCGGGTGGGTGATCGTGGCGACCAGCATCTGGTCGAAGCGGCCGAGGGCGTGCGCGCGGATGATGCGGCCGTAGTCGGCGCGGAAGCCGAACACGCCGTCGTCGTGGACGGGGACGTGCAGGTGGTTCTCGAAGAACTCGGTCACCGACTCCAGCAGCTGCCGCTTCGAGCGCATCCGGCGGAGGAGGCACCAACGCTGGTAGTCGGCCATCGCCCGCCAGGCCTCGCCGGACATCGCCTGCTCGTGCGCCCACATCGTCGGGGCGTCCCAGGCGAGCCGCGGCCACCAGCCCTCGAGGGCGTCGGCGGCCTGGTCGTTGATCGTGGCCGGCGCCAGCTGCGCGTCGAGCCAGGCCTGGAGGGTCGGGTACCCGCCCATCTCCTGGAGCAACGCCGGTGTCATCCCATAGGTGAACCGGCTGGCCAGGTGCAGGGCGAGCGCTGTCGCTAGCCCGTCGACGACGGCCGGCTCGTCGTACGCACCGGGCGGTGTCGGCGGTGTCGGCGGCGTCGGCGGGTCGGTCGGAGGATCGGGCTGGGTGGCCGGCTTGTGCTTGCGGTGGCGGCAGGTGCGCGCGCGCCAGCACGTGTGCTTGACGTGGACCTTGCAGCGGTGCCACTTGCGCTTCGGCTTCCGCTTCTCCGCCTCGGCGGCCCCCGCGGCCTCGACGAGCGCCGGCGACACCGCGAGCGCCGCCACGCCGCCCACGAGGGCGCGGCCGACCGCGCGGCGGCCCGGCGCGGACGCAGGGGGCAGCGTCGTCAGGGGTGTCATGGGCGTTCTCGCTCGGCAGTGGGGGTGGGGTTGCGAGCGACGCCGACTGTTGGCGGGGGTCAGCCGGGCCGGCGGGGGATCCGGCTCGGCGCGTCGACGAGCGGTGCGCTGCCTGATGAGGTTGCCACGCGGGACGCACGTGCCGGACCGGAACGGTGCGACAGCACCCGATCTGCCGATCGGTGGTCCATACCGATTCCGTGTGGAGCTGAGGGGATTCGAACCCCTGACCCCCTCGTTGCGAACGAGGTGCGCTACCAGCTGCGCCACAGCCCCTTGTCGCGTCCGGAGACGCGAGCGGAAACGGTAGCAGCCGAGCGCAGCAGCGAGGGAATCGCTAAAGGGTCCCGGGACCGGTCCCCGAGTTCCCCTCCCGGACGGGTCTGCAGCCCCGTGCCCCTGGGTGGGCCCCGGTCGGAGCCTCGCACCACCAGCCGCCGAACCGTCCGGCGGCGCGGACCCAGGTGGTGGCGCGATGAGGTGGAAGACCGTGGTCGGAGTCGGAGTGATCGTCCTGGCGACGGCGTGTCAGGCGCAGGCCCCCACGGACCGGGCTGCGCAGACGGTGACACTCACGGGGCCGGAGAGCCACGGGGACTCCGGCTCGGCCCGGGACGACCAGACATCTCCGGGGACCGGCGCTCCGGCCGGGCGGCTCAAGGGCTCCGACGACTGGCGGATGACGCGCCGCGCCGAGGACGGCCAGATCGAGGCCTACACGACTCGCGTCAGCGCACCGCCCGGTGAGCTGCTGGAGCTCAAGGTGTCGACGTCCGAGCGAGCGTTCCGGCTGACCGCCTACCGGCTCGGTGACTACCACGGCGGGACCGGCCACCTTGTGCACCAGTCCCAGCTGGTTCGCGGGGAGCGTCAGGCCGACGCGGTGTTCCAGCCGGCCGAGACCCGCACCGTCGTGGCGCCGTGGCACGTGAGCCTCACCGCCGAGACGACGGGCTGGGAGCCGGGCTTCTACGTGCTCCGGCTGCGGACCACCTCGGGCTGGGAGCACCAGGTCCCCTACCTCGTCTCCTCGCCCTCGGCTGCCGGCACGATCGCCGTGGTGGTCCCGGTGACGACCTGGCAGGCCTACAACCTCTGGGGCGGCTACAGCCTCTACGACGGGCCGACCGGCGACCGGCGCAGCTGGGCGGTCAGCTTCGACCGGCCGTACCACGGCGTCGGTGGCATGAACGACTTCCACACCGCCGTCGTCCCGATCGTGATCCGGGCCGAGCAGAGCGGTGAGCCGCTGTCCTACTTCGCGAACGTCGACCTGCACGACGACCACGACCTGCTGGCCGGGGCCCTCGGTTACGTCTCGACCGGCCACGACGAGTACTGGACGCCCAGCATGCGCACCACCGTGGAGACTGCACGGGACACCGGCACAAACCTCGCGTTCCTCGGTGCCAACACGGCGTACTGGCGGGTCCGCCTGGACGACCGGCCGACCGGGCCGCGCAGGCTGATGACCGGTTACCGGCACGACGCCTCCCTGGACCCTCTCCGCGACGAGACACCGGCCGAGGCGACGTCCCTGTTCCGCGACGCGCCGGCGGCCGAGCCCGAGAACGAGCTGACCGGGATGCTCTACGAGTGCTACCCCGTGGACGCCGATTACGTCGTCGTCTCGCCGAAGTGGTGGGGGTTCGCGGGGACGGGCGTGCGCAACGGCACCGCCATTCCCGGGCTGGTCGGCGGCGAGTCGGACCGGGTCTACCCCGACCGGTTCGCGCCACGACCGCTGCAGCTGTTGAGCCACACCTCGTTCTCCTGCCGGGGGGTGACGACGACGAGCCAGTCGGTCTACTACACGACGCAGTCCGGGGCCGGAGTCTTCACTGCCGGCACCCTGCGCTGGGGCTGCGCGCTCGTCGACCTCTGCGACCGTCCGCTCGGGCCTCGGACCAGAGACTTCGCCCGCCGGGTGACGGACAATCTGTTCCACGGCTTCGCGGCCGGCCCGGTCGGACTGCGATACCCGGCCCAGGACAACGTCGCGGACTTCGACCTACCCCTCGTCAACACGGTCGAGGCGAGCTGAGCCGGCCGCGTGGCTCCCGACATCAGCCATCATGGCTCCCATGGCTCCCACGCCCGGCACCACCGGAGCTCGCCGTGCCCTCGCGGCGGCGTTGGTTGCGTCTCTGGTGCCGCTCGGCGCGTGCACCGATGACTCCGACGATCCGTTGCCGCCCAGTGACGGGCGGGAGAGCGTTGCACTGGAGCTCTCGCTGGGACCCGGCTCGGACGGGCTCACGACCGAGGCTCGCGACGACCTCCAGAACGACGTGGGTGCGGTGCTGACGGCGTACGTCGTCGAGGGTTTTCTGGGCGACTACCCGCGCGAAGACTTCGTGAGCGTCCTCGACTCGTTCACCGCTGGCGAGGCGCCGCGCGCGGCGCAGAAGCTCGACCAGATCACGGGCACCTCCTTCGCCGACGCCGACCAGGTCGTGGCCACCCGGCTCCAGGCTCGGATCTCCACCTTCGCTCCCGGCAAGGAAGCCCTGGGAGTCAGCGCCGCCGTGGAGTTCGCATTCGACGTCACCGAGGGTGGAGAAACGCGCGAGGAGACCCTGCGGGGGCGGCTGATGCTGACACCCGAGAACGGGGAGTGGCGGATCTTCGGCTTCCGAGTGGACGGCATCGTGCCGGAGGAGGCGGCGTCGTGAGGGGCAGCCGCCGCGCCGCCCCGGCCGTTGCGCTCGGGCTCGGCCTGCTGCTGGTGCCGGACGCACAGGTCGCACCGACCGCGATCAGCCTGGTGTCGGTGGGGCAGACCACCGAGGTCGACTTCGCAGACGGCGTCGTCGTCGTCCTGGCGCTCGGCTCCGACTCGCGGAGCGGGGATCCGCTCGACGGCAACGCGGACGCCATCGAGCTGATCGCGCTCAACTTCGACACGGGCGACGCGGCCGCTGTGGGGATCCCTCGCGACACCGTGGTCGAGGTGGACGGCCATGAGGAGGCGAAGATCAACTCGGCCCTCCTGGTGGGAGACCCGGAGCTCATGTCCACCGAGGTCGAGCAGCTCACGGGCGTCAAGCCGCAGTACGTCCTCACGACGGGCTTTGCGGGCTTCCAGGCACTGGTGGACGAGATCGGGCCCATCACCGTCGATTCCAAGTTCGCGTTCGAGGACCCGGAGAGCGGAGTCACGTTCACGAAGGGGCCCAACGAGATGGACGGCTTCGAGGCGACCGTCTTCGCGCGCAAACGGGACCTGCCGGGCAGTGACTTCGACCGGATGGCCAACCAGCAGAGCCTGCTGCAGGCGATCCTGGAGCAGCTGCGCGACCACGAGGACGACGAGGGATTCGTGGAGGGCGGCGCCGTCGCGGCTGTGAAGCACCTCGACACCAACCTCTCCCCTGTCGATCTCTACCGGTTCGCCCAGGCGATCAGCCAGGTCGAGCCGGCGCAGGCGACGACGTGCGTGCTCGTCGGCCCCACCGAAGACGACGTCGACCTGGGCAACATCGTCAACCTCGACGCGGCGTACGCCGGGCGGGTGGTCGCGGACGCCGCAGACGACGGTCGCCTCGACGGCGGCTGCTGACTCAGCCCAGGCCGGCCTCCCGAGCAAGGACGATCGCCTGCGCGCGATGGGCGACCTGCAGCTTCATGAAGATGTTGCTCGAGTGGTTGCGCACGGTCTTCGTCGAGACACCGAGCTCCTTGGCGATCTCGGAGTTCTCCCTGCCGGCCGCGATGAGCCCGAGCACCTCGCGCTCGCGATCGGTGAGCTCGGGGAACACCTCCGGGGCCGGCCCGGCCTGGACCTGCCGGAAGTAGCCCGTCATCCGCTCGGCGATCCTGGGTCCGAAGATCACCTCGCCGGAGCCGACCGCCTCGATCGCCCTGACGATCTCGGCCCGCCGGGCGCCCTTGAGCAGGTAGCCTCGCGCCCCCGCGCGGAGGGACGCGAACACCGACTCGTCGTCCTCGAGCATGGTGACGACCACGACGCCAATGTGCGGCGAGGTTGCGACGATCCGCTCGGTGGCCTCGATGCCGTTGAGCCGGGGCATGTGCACGTCCATGAGTACGACGTCGGGCTGGAGGTCGAGGGCCAGCCGGACCGCCTCGGCACCGTCGGTGGCCGAGCCGACCAGCTCCATACCGACGGTGCTGCCGATGAGCGCCTCCAGCCCGCGGCGGAAGTCGTCGTGGTCGTCGACCACCAGGATGCGGTGCTGCTCACTCATCAGACCTCCTCCCCGACGTCACCGGACCGGTCGGCCAGCGGCAGGTGGCCCACGACCTGGGTCCCGCCGCCGGGCGCCGCCGCGACGGTGCAGGTCCCGCCCAGCTCCTCGGCCCGGTCCCGCATCGACCCGATCCCGACACCGACGCCGCGCTCGTCCGTGATGCCGGCACCATCGTCGCGGATGACGAGCTCCAACGCATCCGGTCGACGGCGCAGCGTCACCTCGACCTGGGTGCCACCGCTGTGCCGGACCGCGTTGTTCACCGCTTCGACCGCGATCCGGTAGGCCGCCACCTCCACCGCAGCCGGCAGCACGCCGACCTCGTCCGCCGTGACGGTCCAGCGTGGCGCCGTCGACCCGAGCGTCACTGCCTGGTTGTCCTGGTCGGCCCGCTGTCGCAGCGCCGACACCAGCCCCAGCTGGTCGAGAGCAGGAGGACGCAGGCCGTCCACGAGCCGGCGTACCTCGCCGATGTCGGCCTCGGTCTGGTCGACGAGCTGCCCCACGAGGTCATGAGCCGCGACCGGATCGCGGTTCACCAGGTCGCGCGCCACCTCGAGCCGCATCAGCGTGGTCGCGAGCGAAGGGCCAAGACCGTCGTGGAGGTCGCGCCGGAGCCGGCGCCGCTCCTCCTCGCGCGTCGCCACCAGCCGCTCTCGGGTCCGCTGCAGCTCACGCCCGGCCGCGAGCGCCTGCACCAGGGCGCCGACCTGGGTGCCGACGTCTTCGAGCAACCGTCGGTCGCGGGGCCCGAACGGCTCGCGGAGCGGGCTCACCTCCATCTCGAGCCTGCCCACGGTCGTGCCGCCCACCTCGAGGTCGACGACGGTCGGCTCACCGCGCAGCTCACCGCGCTCGACGGCGAACCCGTCCTCCTGGGACGACCCGGTCGACTCGATGCGGGCGTAGTCCAGGCCGAGGCTGCGGATGAGCGTGGTCAGCATTTCGTCCAGCACGTGCTCGGGTGCCGTCGTCGGCTCCACGCGCCGCAGCTCGGAGACCACTCGATAGGGGAACGCGCGGTCGCCGTACACGAGGCGGCTGGCGGTACGGCGCAGCAGCAGCGCCGCCGGCAGGAGGACCAGCGCGACGACTCCCCCGGTGACCATCGAGCGGACCGACGTCCCGGCAGCCAGGTTGACGGCGTTGGCCGCGGCCAGGAACACCGCACCCACCAGCGAGGCGAGCACAAGCTGGACCAACGAGCGCCTCAGCGTCGCGTCGATCTCGACGAGGCGGTAGCCGAGCACGGCCGCGACCCAGCAGGCGAGGACCACCGGGACGAGCACGAGGGCCAGCACCTCGCGGGCGACGAGTGGGCGGCCCTGCAGCGCGATCGGTACAACGTCCAGGACCAGCAGGATCACACCCGCCGCGAGCAGCGCCGAGACCAGCAGCCGGTGGGCCACCCGCTGGTCGACGGACTCGGCCCGACGGCCTCCGGTCGCCACGGCCAGCGCACCGAGGACAGCCACTGCGACAGCTGCCGAGCCGGTGACGTCCAGCTGCGCCTGGAGCCTGGCCGGCGCAGGTTGCCGGGCGGCGTACCCGGCCAGCCAGCAGGCCCACGCGGCGAACGGTACGACGACCGGGAGCCAGATCCGCGGGGCGGCCAGCACCCCCGGCGGCCGAGGGAAGGCCCACGCGGCGACGAGCAGGGCGCCGAGAGCGAGACCGACCGCCAGCTCGCCGACGACGTGCGGCCAGAGCCGGCCGGCACCCGCGACCTCGAGGGCCTGCACACCGAATGGCTGCGCGGTCAGCGCCACCCCCGCGGACGCGCCCGCCAACAGCGTGGCCCCAGCCGCCACCGGGCTGGCGTTCCGGAGCAGGAGGAACGTGCCGGCGACCAGGAGCGCGAGGGACGCGACGGCGACATGAGGCTCCTCGAGAATGGCGTCGCCGACGGCGTAGCGCGTCACCGGCACCTCGACCTGCTGGCTGACGTCCAGCTCGCCCACCTGGCGCCGCACCTGGTAGCGCAGGACGTCGCCCCGGTCGGCGCTGGAAACGTCCGCACCGCTGACCAGCTGGGAGACCTCGGTGCCCTCGATCTGACGGATCTCGTCGCCGACACGCAGCGGCGTGCTGCCGTAGGTCTCGAGCACCAGCAGGGAGTCGTCCCAGCGGCCCTCGCCGAGGACGGCAGCGGGGCGGGAGACGACCGTGCCGTCCGAAGTCGCGATACTCGTCCAGAACGCGAGCCAGGCCAGCGGCCCCACCCAGGCCGCCACGATCAGGGCCACCCGGCCACCACGGCTCATAGCGCGTTCATGGTGGCGCGGGTCAGGGCCTGGCGTACACCCTGCCGGTGGCGCCGGCTAGCGCAGCCGATCCACGGTCGAGCCCGTGATCCGGGGCTCGCCCCGGCCGAGGAAGAAGATGCCCGGGTAGTTCTCGAAGCCCAGGCTCGGGTTGTCGTGCAGGGTCGAGTCCTTGATGGAGAGCGTGCCGGTGCGGTCGTTGCTGACGAAGAAGACCGCACCGCCGCCCTCGCGGGCGACGTTGCCCTCGATGGTGGTGCGCAGGAGCTTCAGCGTGAACAGGTTGCCGTCGAGGTAGATCGCGCCGCCGCTGCCGCCTCCGGGGGCGCCGGCACTGGCCGGGTTGGCGCCCCGGCCGATCGCCTTGTTGCCGCGGAACACGCTGTCGGTGACCACCCACGAGACGCCGATGCTCGACAGTGCGGAGCCGTTGGAGCAGCGGCCGCCTGTGAAGGTGCTGCCGGTGATCTTGACCGGCTGGTCGCGGAACTGGTCGAGCACCCGGATCGCCGCGCCACCGAGGTCGGGGCCGGTCTTGTCGCAGCGGTTGCGGGTGAACGTCGAATTCACCACCGAGAGGCGGCCGCCCCGGACGAAGACCGCTCCTCCCCCGCCACCCTCCTCCAGTGATCCGGTGGAGTTGCCGCGGGTGAAGGTGAGGTTGCGGAGCACCAGCTTGGGAGTCGCCTGGTCATTGCAGTGCGACGTCGTCCAGGTCAGCCGCTGGTCGCAGGTGTTCTGGTAGAGGATGCGGTGCTTCCCGCCGCCGCTCAGCGTGACCAGGCCGCCGCCGTCGATCACGACCCTGCGGCTGGCGTCGTTGTGGACCTCGGCCTGCTTGTCCATGACGATCGTGACCGGGTCGCGGCCGCAGTCGAAGGTGATGGTGCCGCCCTTGGCGACCGCCTTGCGGAACGCCGCCGCGGTGCAGCTCGCGGGTGTGCCATGACCGACGACGTGCCGGGTCGGCGCGCGGTCCGCGTGCGGCGACACGGCGTGCGGCGACACGGCGTACGACGGCACGGGAGTGAGCAGCGCGGCCACGAGGCCGCCGAGCAGGAAGACCGAGAGCGAGCGGGGCACGCCGCCCACACTAGGCGCCGAACGCGCGCCGCTCCGCCGAGTCCGACGAGGTGGGCCGCTCGGCGGCCTCGGCCTCGCGGGCCAGCTTGCTGTCGGACGCGTTGTGGCCCGAGCTCCAGACGCCGGTCGAGTCCAGGTCGATGGTGCTCACGCTGCGGGTGGCGACCGGCTTGGAGACATAGGTGGGCAGGGGCACGTGGACCGGGTCCCAGCTGTCGGGGTCGCGCTCGGCCTGATCGCCGAGCAGCGGGGCGTCCACCTTGGCGATGTCCTCGGTGACGTCCTTCGGCTGGTCGGCCGGCATCTCCGCGGGGATCCGGGCGCCCGGCCGTTCGGCGCGCTCTCGCCTGACCATCACCCGGCAGGCGACCAGCCAGACCGCGAGCACGCCGACCGGGACCGCGCACCAGACCCAGTCGAAGACCTTGAAGTAGGCGAGGCCCGCGACGGCGGCGTTGGCGACCAGGATCAGGCTCACCACGCGCAACCGGCGCTTGGCGGCGCGAGCGGCGGCCTTGCGCTGGGCGCGGAGCTGCGCCGCGGAGACCGGCGCGGCCGCGGGAGGCGCGGGAGCGCGACGCGAGGAGGTGCGCTCGGTGGAGACCTTCTCGTTGGAGACCTTCTCGTTGGAGACCTTCTCGTACCTTCGAGACCTTCTCGTTCGAGACCTTCTCGGTGGAGACCTTGGCCTCGGCGCTGGCGGCGGCGGTCGTGGTGACGAGCCGGGCCTTGCGGCGGTTGATCGGCTCACGACGCGCGAGCACCCGCAGGGTGGCCGAGAACCGCTCGACGGTGCGGGTGCGGGCACCCTCCTCGTGGTGTTCGAGCGCCTTGGGGATCAGGTAGACGGCCCAGGCCACGGCCAGGGCCACGAAGATCAATGCGCTGGGATCCACGATGCTGAGGCTAGAAGTCGCAGCGCATCCCGGGGCGCATGTCAACCCGTGTGTCGCAAAAAGTCTTGTGTGGCTATTGGGGTTCGGGGTTGTGCGTGGCACCGTCCGAGGCGCGGAGCCGGGTCAGCAGACCGTCCGTCACCTCTTCCTTGGTGATCGCGTAGATCCGGTGGTCGCGCCAGGCGCCGTCGATGTGGAGGTACTTCGGCGCGTAGCCGATCTCGCGGATCTCCAGCTTCTCGACGACGCGCAGCGAGTTGGAGTTCTCCGGCCGGATCGCGATCTCGATGCGGTGCAGCCCGGCCGTGAAGAAGCAGTGGTCGATCACCATGGCGACCGCGCGGGGCATCAGGCCGCGACCGGCGAAGTCCTTGTCGAGCCAGTAGCCGACCGACGCGAACTGCGCGGAGCCCCTGACGATGTTGTTGACCGTGACCTGGCCGGCGAACTGCCCCTCCACCTCGACCGCGAACGGGAACGTCACACCCTGGCGGGCCTGCTTCGACAGCCGCCGCACCAGCTGCTTGAAGCTGGTCGGGCGGGCCTCGCCGCCGGGAGGGACCGTCGCGTCCCACGGCACCAGCCACGCGGCGTTCCGCTGGCGGGCCCGGCGCCAGGCGTCGTGGTCGGCGGTGGCCAGCGGGCGCAGCGTCAGGTCCCGGTCGACCAGTCGCACCGGCCACTCAGTGGTCACTGCCCACCACCTGCTCGACGGCGTGGACCAGCACGGGCTCGAGCACCGCAAGGGCGTCCGTCACCCCGCCGCGGGAGCCGGGCAGGTTGACGACCAGACAGCTGCCGACGCGCCCGGCCAGGCCGCGCGAGAGCACTGCGGTCGGCACACCCTTGGTGACGCCGTACGCGCGGATCGCCTCGGCGAGCCCGGGGATCTCGGCGTCCAGCAGCGGCCGGGTCACCTCGGGGGTGCGGTCGGTCGGGGTCAGGCCGGTGCCTCCGGTGGTGAGCACGACGCGGGCGCCGGCGTCGACCGCGGCCCGGATGGCCTCGCCGACCGGTTCGCCGTCGGGCACGACCGCCGGTGCTCCGGTCTCGAAGCCGAGGCGGGTCAGGAACTCGACCAGCAGCGGGCCGGTGGCGTCCTCGTAGACCCCGGCGGCGGCGCGGTTGGAGGCCACGACGACCCCGCCGAGCATCTGCCCGGCGGTCATCGAGACCAGTCCCCCGAGCGGCCGCCCGACTTCGACTCGACCCGGACGTCGGTGATGACCGCCGCCTTGTCCACGGCCTTGACCATGTCGACGACTGTGAGCGCGGCGACCGAGACCGCGGTGAGCGCCTCCATCTCCACGCCGGTGCGATCCGTCGTCCTGACGGTCGCGCTGATGTCGACCGACTCGTCGGTGACGGTGAGGTCGACGGTGACGCCCGAGATCGCGAGGGGGTGGCAGAGCGGGATCAACGAGGGTGTCTGCTTCGCCCCCATGATCCCGGCCAGCCGGGCCACCGCGAGCGCATCGCCCTTGGGGACGCCCTCGCCGCGGAGCAGCGCCACCACCTCGGCCGACACGAGCACGCGGCCGCTGGCCGTGGCGGTCCGCGCGGTGACCGCCTTGTCGGAGACGTCGACCATCCGCGCCGCGCCGGTCTCGTCGACGTGGGTGAGCCGGTCCTCGGTGGCCATCGCCCTACTCCTGGATCTCGCCGTCCAGCACCAGGACCTGCACCCGGTCGCCGGGGTCGAGCGCGGTGACCTCCTCGGGCACCACGATCAGGCTGTTGCTCTCCGCCAGGTGTCCGATCAGGTGCGAGCCCGGACCGCCCACCGGATCGACGTACCGACCCTCGCCGTCGACGCCGACCTGGCCCCGCATGAACTGGCGGCGGCCCGCGGGCGACGTCATGCTGCTGGTCAGCCGGGCCTCGAGCAGGGGCCGGGAGACCGGAGCCAGGCCCAGGCACGTGCGGATCGCGGGGAGCACGAACACCTCGAAGGAGATGTATGCCGACACCGAGTTGCCGGGCAGCGTGACGATCGGGACGTGCGCCTCCGGGCCCGCGTCGAGGAGGCCGAAACCCTGCGGCTTGCCGGGCTGCATCGCCACCGCGCCGAACCAGACGCCCTCGTGGCGCAGCGCCTCCTTCACGACGTCGAAGTCGCCCTGGGAGACACCACCGGAGGTGACGACGAGGTCGGCGCCCGCCAGCGTGCCGCGCAGCGTCTCGAGGAACGCCGCCGGCTCGTCGCGGACGATGCCGACCCGCTGCGGGACGCCGCCGGCCCGGGTCACCGCGGCGGCGAGCATGTAGGAGTTGCCGTCGTAGATCGAGTCCTCGCCGAGCTCCTCGCCGGGCTCGCGCAGCTCGGTGCCGGTGGAGAGGACCACGACCCGCGGCCGGGGCCGGGCCAGGACCGTCGCTCGTCCTACCGACGCGAGCAGCCCGACGTGCCGGGCGTTGAGTGCCGTGCCGTCCTTCACCAGCAGGTCACCGACCGCCACGTCGTCGCCTGCCGGGCGGACGTGCTGGCCGGGGTCGGGCGCCTGGTCGACCCGGACCTTCGCCGTGCCGCGGTCGGTCCACTCGTAGGGGACGATCGCGTCGGCGCCCTCGGGCACCGGCGCGCCGGTCATGATCTTGGCGGCGGTGCCGGGCGCGAGGGTGCGCGGGCCGGCCTGGCCGGCCCCGATCTCGCCCACCACCGGCAGCAGCACCGGTTGCTCGGCACTGGCGGTGGCGACGTCGGCCTGGCGGACGGCGTACCCGTCCATCGCGGAGTTGTCGAAGCTCGGCAGCGACATGGTCGCGACGACGTCCTCGGCGCACACCAGCCCGAGCGCGTCGAGGAGGGGAACGTCGACCGGCGCCAGCGCCCGGACGCCGGAGAGCACCCGCTCGAGGTGCTCCTCGACCGAGCAGGGCCGGCCGTCAGTCATGGGGACCGGTCACGAACCCGAGTCCTCCGTGAGGACGGTGTCGGCGGGGATGCGTTCGGCGCCCTCGGTCGTGAGCTCGACGTCGCCGACCACCTGGACGTGGGCGCCGAAGGTGAAGTCGCCGTCCACGGTGAGGCGGGTCGCCTTCTTCATCGAGGGCGTGCCTTCGGGGAAGCGCTTGTCGAACTCGGCGACCACCTTGTAGACCTCGCCGTCCAGGTCGACGAACGGGATCTCGGCCGAGGCCTGGTCGAGCACGAAGCCGGAGCCGATGTCGTAGACGTCGGACCGGAGCACCAGCAGGTCGTTGGTGGTCTTGACCGGGACGAACCGGTCGCGGCCGACCTCGATGAGCCGGGAGTCCGGGAACACCTCGACTGCGGCGCCCATCGCGGTCTCGACCTGGATGACCTTCGGGCTGGTCGGGTCGCTCGGGTCGACGGTCTTCTCGTTGCGGATCAGCGGCAGGCCGAGGATGCCGCCACGGACGTCGAGGGCCTGCTTCATCGCGCGCAGGTCGAACCAGAGGTTGTTGGTCGAGCAGAACCGGTGCCGGTCCAGGTCGGCCAGGTCGTCCAGGTCCTCGGGCAGGGTCTGCGCGGTTTCGCGGAGCACGATCCGGCCATCGGACTTGCGGCGCGCGAAGTGGCCGCCCTTGCGGTCGCTGGCCGTCCGGCGTACCGCCTCGATGGCGAACGGCGCGCCACTGGTGGCGAACCAGCCCGCGATGCGGGCGTCGGGTACGGCGCCGAGGTTGTCGGAGTTGGACACGAAGACGCGCTCGTAGCCGGCCTCGAGGAGCTTGTCGAGGAGGCCAGTGCCGAGCAGCGCGGTGTAGAGGTCGCCGTGGCCGGGCGGGCACCACTCCAGGTCGGGATCCCTCGGCCAGCTGACCGGTGCGAGGTCCTTGGGCAGGAGCTTGGGCTCCTTGTTCTGGAGGAACTCCAGCGGCAGCCCCTCGACCGGGAGGTCCTGGTAGCGCGCGATCGCGGCCATGGTGTCGGCCGACGTGCGGAAGCTGTTCATGAACAGCAGCGGCAGCGTGGCGTCGTACTCCCTGCGGAGGTGGATGACCTGCCGCGCGATGATGTCGAGGAAGGACAGGCCGCGGCGCACGCACAGCAGCGACTTCGCGCGGTCCATGCCCATCGAGGTGCCGAGGCCACCGTTCAGCTTGATCACCGCGGTCGTGCGTATGGCGGCAGCGCCGTCGTCGTCACTCACCTCGACGTCGCGCAGGGCCTCCATGTCGACCGGCTCGATCGCGGACTCCGGGATCATCCCGGTCTCGCCGTGCTCCAGCAGCCGGAAGTAATGAGCGAACGTCTCGATCGCGACCTCGTCCACTCCGGCAGCGACCATCTTGTCGCGGGCCCTGTTGAGCCCTGTACTACCCATACTGCGATCGTAGGCTTGCCGAGTGGTCCCTCCGCAATCCGAACCCGGTCACGATCCGGCACGCAGCGGCGGTCCGGGCGCCAAGCTGGCCCTGCGTGACCAGCTGATGACCACCCGCAACCGGCGGCCGCTCCTGGAGCGGTCCGAGGCGGCGCGGGAGATCGCGTTGCACCTCACCGCTGCCCCCGAGGTGCGCCGGGCTGCCACGATCGCGGCGTACGTCGCGATGGGGTCCGAGCCGGGCACCGCCCCGCTGCTGCGCGCGCTGGTGTCCGCCGGGAAGCGGGTCGTGCTCCCGGTGCTGCTTCCCGACGGCGACCTGGACTGGGCGGCGTACGCCGGCGACCAGGATCTCGTCCCCGCGCGGTTCGGCCTGCTCGAGCCAGGGGGCGGGCGACTGGGCCCGGACGCCGTGGCCACCGCCGACGTCGTGCTGGTGCCGGGGCTCGCGGTCTCGGCCCGCGGCGATCGGCTCGGGAGGGGCGGCGGCTCCTACGACCGGGCGCTGGGGCGGGTGCCGGTGGGGACGTTCACCTGCGTCGTGCTCTACGACGACGAGGTGGGAGTCGAGGTGCCGGTGGAGGCGCACGACCGCCCGGTGACCGCCGCGGTCTGCCCTTCGGGAATCACTCGCTACGCCCAGACGTTCTGACAGGGTACGATCTGGCAGTCGCCCCGGTCGAGTGCTAAATACCTCCCAGGAGTCCCGTGCCCACCTATCAATACGCCTGCCGCGAGTGCGGTCACGCCTTCGATCAGGTCCAGAGCTTCAGCGACGATGCGCTGACCGTCTGCCCGGAGTGCCAGGGCCGGCTGCGCAAGGTCTTCAACGCCGTCGGCGTGGTGTTCAAGGGGTCGGGGTTCTACCGCAACGACAGCCGCGGCAAGCAGTCGACCTCCGAGCCGTCCGCGTCCCCGGCGAAGGACGACTCGGCCGCCGCCGCGGCCAAGCCGTCCGCGCCGTCCACCTCGTCCCCAGCGACGTCGGGCGACTCGGGTTCGTCGGGCTCGTCCACGACGTCCACCAAGTCTCCCCAGCCGACCCCCAGCTGAGGGTTCTCCACAGCCCGGCCCCGGCCGGCTGAGCCGGCTCGGCGTGCGCTCGTAGCGTCGCCTGCGTGCCCACCTTCCTGTTCCGACTGCGCTCCGCGGCCCGCCGCGTGCGACGCGCCGTGCTCCGCCGCCGACGCCTGCTGGCCGCGCTGTGCGCCCTGGTCGCGGTGTGGGCCGGGCTCCGGGCCACCGCGGCGCCGGCGCCCGAGCGGGTGCCGGTCACCGTGGCCGCCCACGACCTCGGCGCCGGCACCGTGCTGAGGCCCGGCGACCTGACCACCGCGGCCTTCGCGCCGGGCACCGTCCCGTCCGGACACCTGCGCGACCCCGTGGGCCGTCAGCTGGCCGGGCCGCTCCGGCGCGGTCAGCCGATCACCGACACCGCCCTGCTCGGCGCCTCGCTGGTGCGCGACCGCCCCGACCTGGTCGCGCTGCCGGTCCGGCTGCCCGACACTGCGATGGCCGAGCTGCTCCGGGTTGGCGACGCGGTCGACGTGATCTCCGCCGACCCGCAGGGCGGGCCCGCCCAGACCGTGGCCCGCGAGGCGCTGGTGCTCGCGCTGCCACCACCTCCCGCGGACGCGGCCGCCGACGGGCTGCCTGGGCGGCTGGTGGTGCTCGGTGTGGGCGAGTCGGACGTCACCGCCGTCTCATCCGCCACGGTGACGCACTTCCTGACGGTCGCGTGGTCCCGCTAGCGTGCTGAGAGTTCCGCTGCTCCCGCAGCTCTCAAGTCTCGAGGGGGACACATGAGTGGCTTCAAGAACTTCATCCTGCGCGGCAACCTGGTCGAGCTGGCCGTCGCCTTCGTCATGGGCGCTGCGTTCGCCACCGTGGTGACCGCCACCGTGGCTCTCCTCATGGACGTCGTCGGCAAGATCGGTGGCTCGGCCAACTTCTCCAGCTACACCCCTGGCGGGGTGGGCGTCGGCGCCTGGATCACTGCGGTGATCTCGTTCCTGCTCCTGGCTGCGGTCGTCTACTTCGTGATCGTGCTGCCCTACACCGAGGCAAAGGAGAGGTACTTCCCGAGCCCCGAGCCGGGCACCCCCGAGGACATCAAGCTGCTCCAGGAGATCCGCGACCTGCTCGCCGCGCAGTCCGGAGCTGCACCGCCCAGCGCCTGAGCTCAGCCGTGGTGCGGCGGCACCTGCTCCTTGAGCCAGGTGTCGCTGCGGTCAGTGGCCTGGTCCGAACGCTCGGCCGGGTCCCGCTCGTCCGCAGTGGTGTCGGGCAGCACGTCGCCGAACACCTCCGCGAGGCGGCGCTTGCGCTGCCAGTCCGACTCGGGCTGCGCGTCGTCCGGCTGTTCGATGTCGGGCTGGTCGGTCACGAGCAGAGGCCGGCGAAGTCGAGGTCGTCCGAGCTCGCATCGATGCCCGGCGAGGACTCGTCGTCACTCGGCGACGAGGTGCCCGACGGCGACTCGGTCGTCGAGGACTCGCTGTCCGACGGCGAGGAGTCGCTCGCGTCGTCGCTCGGGCTGCCGGTGTCCGAGCTCGTCGCCGAGCCCGACGGAGTGCTGGTCGGCACCTGGTCCGCGCCGATGGAGCCCACCCGGAGCTTGCCGAGCGGCTGGTCGTTGGCGATCCGCTCCCAGAGGGTGTCGGCGTCGTCGGTCCACTCGACCCGGCCCGGCTGAGCGGTGCTGTAGACGAACGGCACGGTGATGAAGCGGATCCGCTTGAGGCCGATGTTCTTGAACTGGAGACCGACCTTGGCGATCTCCTTGATGTTGGGGATGTCCGTGGTCAGCGACTTGGTGGCGGCGTTGAGGAACGGGACCAGCCGGTCGACGCGGGTCAGCGTCCCGCTGGAGATCACCTTGGCGACCAGCGCGCCGATGAACGCCTGCTGGCGCTTGATCCGGCCGATGTCGCTGCCGTCGCCGACGCCGTGGCGGACCCGCACGTAGGCGAGCGCCTCCTTGCCGTTCAGCGTCCGCGTGCCCTGCTTGATGGTGATGCCGTACTCAGAGCTGTCGATGTCCTCCGGCACACAGACCTCGACGCCGTCCACGGCGTCGACCATGTCCTGGAAGCTGCCGAAGTCGACGACGACGTAGTTGTCGATGCGCACCCCGGTGGTCTGCTCGAACTGCTGGATCGTGCAGGCAGGTCCGCCGTAGGAGTAGGCGGCGTTCCAGATCACGTTGGTGGCGCCGGGGATGTTCTCGCCGTCAGCGCTCTTGCAGTCCGGACGGTCGACGAGGGAGTCGCGCGGGATGGAGACGCCGTACGCCGACTCCCGGTCGGCCGAGAGGTGGAACAGCAAGGTGGTGTCCGACCCGCCGCCGGCCTCCTTGTCGATGCCGCAGCCGTCGCAGTCACGGGAGTCGGAGCCCATCACGAGGATGTTGAGCGGCTGCTTGGGCGCCGGGATGTGGATCTTGTCCGGCCGGTTCTCGAGCTGGCTCGAGACGTCGACGACGTTCAGGTTGCCGTTGAGGTGGCGGTAGAGGAAGGCCACCGACAGACCGCTCACCATGCCCAGCGTCAACAGCGTTGCCAGCAGGACCTTCGCGACCGTGTGCGACCGGCGGGCCCGGCCCCGGCGCTTCCCGGGCTGATATGGGGACGGCAGCTCGGGCTGGGCAGAGTGCTGCGCAGCGTCGGGCATCGTCACCTTCACATGGGGCCGGCGTCTGACTGACGAGGTGGACGGGCAAACACGTCCCGAGAGTGCTGCTCGTCCGCGCCAGATTACGGGTGTGCATCAAATCATGACCGTGACCGGCCAGTAATGCCAAACACTGGCTGGCACCGGCACCCGACCGCCGTGACAGGATGGCCGCCGGTTTCACCACACCCGCCCCAGTAGCTCAGCGGATAGAGCAGCCGCCTCCTAAGCGAAAGGTCGCCAGTTCGACTCTGGCCTGGGGCACCACTGTGCCGTTGACCTGCGCATATGCACCGTGCACTGCAGGGCCATCACGGGTAGGTCCCTACAAATGAACCTACAAAATGCCCGAGACCACCCCGATGCCAACGCCTGGACCCTCGCCTTTCCTGAGGCGGCAGGGGTGCTGTTTGCGCAGGTCAGGGCCTGTTTGCCCGCCAAGCGGATACCCGTCAGTGACGCCATCGGATCGCCGCCCTCCGAACCAGGAGCTAGCAGGTTCTACGCCTGCCTCCAGTACTACGCGCCGGCCGCCGCGAAGGTCAGCGTGAGGTAGGAGCCGGCCGGGATGCTCTTGACAGCGTTGAGGACGAACTCGTACTCGGAGTGGCCCTTGCGCAGTCGCTGGTCGGAGATCGAGTAGGCGCCGTTGAGGACGGAGCTGTTCGGCTTGACCGAGATCAGCCCGAGGTCGGTGCGCGGCAGCTGCACGACGACGTGCCGGTTGGACGCACCGCCGCCGAGCGGCGCCTTGACCGAGCACGACATCGCGCCGGTACACAGCAGGATCTGTGGCGCCGCGGCGCCGGGCTTGCGGAAGGTGAACTTCAGCGCCGAACCCTTGGGGGCCTCGGCGGCACTGAGGGTGAAGGTGTACTGGCGTCCGCCGGCCTTCGACGCCTGGTTGCTGACCAGGTAGGAGCCGTCCAGGTTGGAGTTCGTCGGCTTGGCCGACACCAGGCGCAGCCCCTTGGCCGGCAGGTTGATGGCGATCTTCTCGTTGCTGGCGCCGCCGGCCAGACTGACCGTGGCGGTGCATGACGTCGACGTACCGACGCAGGACACCTGGGTGGCCCGGCCGACGGTGCCCGTCGTGGGTGCAGCGGCGTTGGCGGGAACGAACGCCGCGCCGACGGCGACGGCCGTCGCCAGGGTGATGCCGACCGTGGCGGCAGCTGAGGGGAGGCGGATGGACATGGTGAAGCCTTTCGTGAGTGAAGCCCGATCAACGGTTGTGTGGTCGGGAGCCGGCTCGAGGGAGTGCTCGGACCGGGATCTGTGGGGGCGGGCTACGTCCGCACGTCGAGGTCCGTGGATCGACCCGGCGAGTCAGGCACCAAGGTGACGACCAGCGTCATCAGGAACCCGAGTCCGAGGAGCTCGCGGAACGGGCTCTCGGACGGGTAGGCGATGAAGAACTCGGTGCCGGCGATGAAGGCGCACCAGACCGCGATGTTCCACGCCAGAGCCTGGTAGGCCTCGGTGACGCCGGTGCCGCCGCCGCGGTAGCGGAGCAGCGCGCGGACGAACAGCAGGGCACCGATGCCCTCGATCGTGGCCGCGCCGAGCACGGCGAGATCCACGAACCCGCCCGGCATCGAGTAGACCCTCACGATCGACGCGATGTAGTCGGCGTTCTCCGAGTTCAGGAACTTCAGGTCCGTCCCCGCGAAGATATTCGCGACGTTGGCCAGGTTGGTCACACAGACCATGGCGAGGTACGTCGCGCCGAAGGCGAGCACGAGTCGCTTCAGCACGAGACCGGCAGCTCTTTCAGTCGTCCGGGCGCTGGCAAAGATGGCGTTCACTCATTAGCTCCTTCGTTCCGGGGAGGGTCCCGACCACATGGACGGCCGGGACCCTCCGACGTGCGGTGTGCACGACGTCAGTGGACCTTCACGGCGAACGTCTGGAGGGCGTTCGGCAGGGTGTCGAGGCCGACACCGACGACCCGCAGGTCGCGGGACCCCTTGGCGTTCAGGATGACCTCGAGGTTGTACGCCCCTTTGCTAGAGGTCAGCTCCCGGGCTCCGGGGAGGTTCTTCCAGGTGCCGTTCGGCTGCTGCGCCTGCACCTTCACGACCTCTTCCCCGGCGGGCTTCCCGCCCTCGGTGAACGTGCCGGAGACGTGAAATGCCTGACCGGAGGCCGGGGTCGCGTCGGACACGTGCGCGGAGATGACAGCCTTCGGTCCACCGCTGGCGGTGTCCGTGGCGAACGCGGCGCCTGCGGTTGCGCCGATCGCCGTCACGGGGATTGCAGCGAGCAGGGCGACGGCAGCGAGCTTCTTGTTGAACATGGTGGTTCCTCTTTCGTTTCTATCGGTTGGTTGAGCCGGACTTCTGGACCGGCGACAGATGTCTATCCGCCCGGGACGCACGAGCACCCCCTACGAAGTGCGCAGTTCTGACACCGGAGGCACCTGTGAGTTCTGGACAGGTGCCCGCCGGCTGTCCTCCGATCGGAGGACACGCCTGTCCCCCGTCGAACTACGTCCTCCCGCCGTCGACGGCGGTCGCTACGCTGCTCGGCACGACGGGAGGCGGCCACGTGGAGCAGTCACCAGGCGCCCAGGTCCGGGCGGCGGACGCAGGACGAGCGACGAGCGGTCCCCTCTCCCGCGTCGTCGTGGTCGACGACCACGAGTTCTTCCGCGACGGGTTGATCCGCGGCCTCCAGCAGAGCGGCTACCTCACCGTGGTCGGCGAGGGCGCCACCGGTCGCGAAGGACTTGCGCTGATTCGGGAGGAGCGGCCCGACGTCGCGGTCGTCGACTACCAGATGCCCGACCTCGACGGCCTCGACGTCGTGCACGCGGTAGTCCGCGACGGCCTGCCGACCCGCGTGCTCCTTCTCTCGGCAATCACCGACGGTCCGGTGGTCTACCGCGCCCTCGAGGAGGGCGCCGCCGGCTACCTGTCGAAGGACTCCCGCCGCGCCGAGATCGTCGCGGCCGTACGCCGAGTCGCGAAGGGCGAGACGGTCGTGCCGGCCGAGCTCGCGGCCGGCCTCGCCGGCCAAATCCGCGAGCACGCACAGGCAGGCCCGACGCTGAGCGAGCGAGAGCAGCAGGTGCTCGCCGGGTTCGCCCGGGGGCAGTCGATACCGCAGATCGCTGGCGAGCTCTTCCTCGGCGCCAGCACCGTGAAGACCCACACCCAGCGGCTCTACGAGAAGCTCGGCGTATCGGATCGCGCCGCCGCGGTCGCCGAGGGCATGCGGCGCGGCCTGCTCGAATGAGCGACCTCATCGCCAAGCTCAGCCCCGTCCCCGAGGTGGCTCCGGGCCCGGTGCGCGACCTGCTCCTCGAGCATTTCTACCGAGGAGCCCGGATCCAGCGCGTCCTCCGGCTCGCCCTCGTCGGCTTCTTCGGGGCGACCCTGCTCGCGATCCCGCCCGAAGCCGGTCGGGACCTGTCGTGGGTGATCGTTCTGTGCTACCTCGTCTGGGCCGTGGTCGTCGGCCTGCTCGTCAGCCAGGCGAGCGCGGAGGTCGCACCGTATGTCTGGCTCGCACTGATCTTCGACGTCCTGGCCACCTGCTCGCTGACGGTGGTCGCCGACGCGTCGGCCGAGCAGACCTGGACGGCGTATGTCATCGTCAACGGGTTCTTCCTCCTCCCCATCATCGCTGCGGCCCAGCTCAGCTCGCTGGTGTGCGGGGTCGTCTCGACGCTGGCCGTCGTCACCTACCTGGCGTCCAGCGCGGCGACGCACCACGACGGCGCCGAGCCGTGGTCGACGCTCGTGCTGCGCACCGGTCTGCTGGGCGTGCTCGCACTCGGGTGCGTCCTACTTTCCGTGGTCCAGCGCCATCGAGTCCTCGCCATCAGCGCCCTCGCGACCGACCGCTCACGGCTGGTTGACGAGCTGGTCGAGGTCGAGGAGCGGGAGCGGCGGGCCCTGGCCGAGCACCTCCACGACGGCGCACTCCAGTACGTGCTCGCCGCGCGCCACGACCTCGAAGATGCCGCGACCGACGACGTCGCGGCCGACCGGGTCGACCATGCGCTGGGCGAGGCCATTCGGATGCTGCGGTCCACCCTCACCCAGCTGCACCCGATCGTCCTACAAGAGGCCGGCCTGCTGCCGGCCCTGCGGGACCTGACCCAGGACATCGGCCGCCGGGGACGACTCGAAGTGCAGCTGGTCGCCGACGGCTGGACCGACCCAACGCCCACTCCGGCCGACCAGCTCCTCCTCGGCACCGCCCGCGAGCTGTTGACTAACGTCGTCAAGCACGCCGATGCCGGCTCCGCCGTCGTCGACCTGTCGCAGCAGGTGCTCCCGGACCGGCGTCGGGTCGCGCGCCTCGTCGTGACC
The DNA here is from genome assembly GCA_963798045.1 of uncultured Actinomycetota bacterium. Classification (GTDB taxonomy): domain Bacteria; phylum Actinomycetota; class Actinomycetes; order Propionibacteriales; family Nocardioidaceae; genus Nocardioides. The sequence continues at coordinate 5,189 of CAWCSB010000038.1, read as the reverse complement.
GACGACGGCCAAGGCCTCGCCGGCGCAGATCTGGGCGACCGACTTCGCACGGGGCACCTCGGGCTCGCGTCCCGCAGGATCCACATCGAGGCCGCGGGCGGCCACCTCGACATCGGCCCTACGCAGCCGCACGGCACGCGGGTGGAGGTCGTTCTGCCGCTGGCGGACTGAGGAGAAGCAGAAACGGCCGACGGGCGCAGGTCATCCTGCGCCCGTCGGCCGTGGCTGCGGCGGGCCCACCGCGGGGCGACTCAGCGGTTGCCCGACATCTGGTTGTTGCCCGAGATCAGCAACCGACTCAGAGCGGACTGCGTCGCCGGCGTGAGTTGGCCGGTCATCGGCAGGTCCGCGTCACGCTGCAGGTAGCTGATCCCCTGGTGCACCGCGGGGCTGTCGAAGCCGTTGATCGGGCCCTGGTAGTAGTTCAACTGGGCCAGCTGCGTCTGGAGCAGCCGGATCGTCGGCGACGGCGCGACCGCGGGAGCCGGCGTCGGAGTCGGGGTGGGCGTCGGGGTGGGGACGACCGCCGGGCGGACGTCGCTGTGGGTCTGCTGGTGATCCGGCACGCTGCTCGCGTTCGCGGTCGAGGAGCCACCCAACCCCAAGACGAGCGCCGTGACCAGGCCCGCGGCTGCGAGTCCGGCGGCGCCGATCGAGGTGTAGATGGCGGCGCGGCTGCCCCGCTGACGCGTAGCCTGGTAGGGCGACTGGTAGGGGTTGTCGCGGTTCGGGTCGGTGTTCAGGTTCGTGTTCATCGTCGTGCTTTCTCGTGATCGTCGGCGGCTCGGTGCCGCCCGTGACCACGACGTTCCTCCCGGACAGGCCGATCCGCCGTCCCCCGTCCGGCCGATGCAACGGCGGACGTCGTGGTCCCCCGATCGGGGGACACGGAGGCCTGCCCGCCGACGCCACACCGTGCGAGACTGAAGCATGCTGCACTGGCAGCTCGAGCAGCTCGGGACCATCGACGAGGCCATCCACTCCGCCGCTGCCGGTAGCCCGACCGTGCTCCTGGTGGAGGGAGGTCCGGGCACCGGCAAGTCGTCGGCGCTCGATGAGCTGAGCCTGCGCGCGACCGGCTTCAGCACGCTCGATGCCGGCGCCTTCGAGAGCGCATCCGACTACCCGTTCGGCGTGCTCGAGCAGTGGGGGGTCCGGCATCAGCAGGGCGGTCCGACCGCTCCGCACGTCGGCGCGCAGCTGATCAACGAGGTGCTCGATCAGCGGTCAGAGGCGGTGCTGCTACGGCTCGACGACCTCCAGTGGGCCGACCCCGAGTCGATCGAGGCACTGGTGTGGATGCTCCAGCGGGCCCAAGGCGACCGGGTGCTCGTGGCCCTCTCCAGCCGGCCGCTGCCCGCCGACCTGCTCCCCGGGTGGCAGCGGTGGGCGTCTGTGCGCGGACATGTGAGTCGGCTCCCGTTGAGCGGTCTCGACTTCCAGCAGGCAATCACGCTCGTCAACGAGCTGCAGCCCGAGCTCGCGGAGTCAGCGGTGCGCGACCTCTGGGAGCACACCGACGGGAACCCCTCCTACCTCACCGCGATGCTCGCCGAGCACGACGCCGCCGAGCTGCTGCGGCTCCGGCGGCTGCCGGCGCCCCGCGCGTTCAGCGAGCGGGTCCGTTCCCAGCTCGCACGCGTGCCCGAGGACGCCCTCGCACTGCTACGGGCGACCGCAGTGCTGGGCCGCGACTGGAGCTCGCTCATCGACGTCGGCCAGCTCGCCGGGACGCGGCACCCCGGTGACGTCGCTCAGCCGCTGATCGACGACGGCCTGCTGCGCAAGCGCGACCTCGACGCCGGCACGGCCGTGCGCCTGGCACAGCCGATGCTGCATGCCGCCGTCTACGACCAGACGCCCCTCGCAGCGCGACGCCGCCTGCACGCTCGGGCAGCCACTCTGGTGAGCGACCGGGACGAGATCCTCACGCACCGGATCGCCTCGGTCGAGCAGTACGACGACAACCTCGCGACCGAGCTCGACGCCTGGGCCGCCGAGCTGCACGAGTTCCGCCTGCACCGGGCCGCCTCGCGTTACCTGCGCTCGGCGAGCTGGCTGTCCAGCGACACCGTCGACCGGGAGCGCCGCTGGCTGGAGTCGCTCTACGAGAGCGTCCTCGCGCAGGACACGGCCGCGGTTCGCGCGGCGGCTCCGGAGGTGGAGGATGCCCGCGACCTGGCCCGTCGTGATCTGGTCCTCGGCGCCCTCGCGACGTTCGAGGACGACAACCACGAGGCGATCTACTGGTTCACCAAGCAGCTCTCCGACGACGAGTCCGAGGGCCGCGCCGAGCCAGCCACCCAGTACCGCATCGAGGTGCTCCTGGCCTGGGCGCGGATCCAGGCAGGCGAGCCGACCGAGCTGGTGGCCCGCGGCCTGGCCCGCGCCGCCGGAATGGACTCCGACAACAGCACGGTCGACAACGCGCTCCAGGCCTGGCGGCTCGCGGCCGAGGGGCTCGTCGCGCTCCGAACCCGGCCCACCCAGGAGCTGCTGGACCAGCTCGCGGACCTCCAGGAAAGCCCGGTCGCGGTGCCGTGGCCGGACCGCTTCCGCCTCTCGTGGCGCGGTGACCTGCGGGCGACCCTCGGACTGGTCCGCGGTGCCATCGGCGATCTCGACCACGTCCTGAGCATGGTCGACGAGGGCGGCCTCGAGGCCGCCGCTCCTCACCACCAGGCGCTGCTCGGCCTGTCGTACTGGCTGAACGGCGACTGGGGCCGCGCGGCCGTGCACCTCCGCCTCGCTCAGGAGCTCGGGCCCTCGCTGTCCCCGGTCGCCGTCGCCCTCGCACCGCTCATCGAGATCGGCGCCGGCTCGCTCGCTGCCGCGGATGAGCTCATAGCGCGAGCCGAGGAGCTCCTGGCGCCGAACCCGTGGATCGAGTGTGTCGAGCAGCTCCAGGTCGCGCGCGTCGCCCGGCGGCACGCCGACCCGAGCTCGGCCGCCCGCGCCTCGGCGTACGACGGCATGCGCCACCGCCTGTCCGCCCTGGCGAGCGGCCGCGAGTCCACCAACCCCGTTTGGCTGGCGCACGCGGCCCTCGCGGCCTGCTGGGCCGACGAGCTCGAGGACGCCGAGGCCCTCCTGCTGCTGATGACCACGACCTGCTCGAGCGGTGCGCCGTGGATCCCCGCAATGGCGCACTGGGTCCTGGCTCTGGTCGCGGAGCAGCGCGGCAACGACGGCCTCGCCCTCAGCCACCTCGCCTCGGCCACGAGCGACAGCACCAACGACCTGCCGTTCTACCGGGCCCACATGCTGACCGACCACGCACGCCTCGCACTCGCGGCCGGCGAGCCTGCCGTGGCCGACCAGTGCCGCGGCCAGGCGCTCGACCTCTACACGCGCCTCGGCGCCGAGGGGTACGCCGACCGGGTGGGCACCGCCCACCAGGCATCGCAGCCTCGGCCCAAGGGGGTCCTGCACCACCTCGGGCTGACCGAGCGTGAGCAGGACGTGCTGAGCCTCCTCGCCTCCGGGCTGAGCTACGCGCAGATCGCCCGGGATCTGTTCGTCAGCCAGAGCACTGTGAGCTACCACCTCTCGAACATCTACCGGAAGGCGCAGGTCACCTCGCGTCACCAGCTCACCGAGCTGGTCAGGGGCGAGCCTGCCTGACACGCCCTAGGAGAAATGCACAGGTCTGCCGGGTAACCCAGGACTGCACATTTCGCAGGGGGTGCTGACCCCTCCCAGCAACGTAGAACTTCCTCTCGAGCGCTTCACCAGGGAGCGCCCGAGCAGAGGAACCCCGGATGGACACCCCTCGGCAGCCAGGCCCGCGCCGCACCCCGCCGTACTTCGCGGCGGTCGGACTCGTAGCCGTCTCCCTTGCCGTCGTCGGCACGTTGCTGACGGCACCCGCCCACGCCACCACGCCGGCTGTGCGACCGACCGCCGCGTCGTCCGTGGCCGCCTGACCGGACGGAGCAACCACGATGTCCGGCAGCTCACTCGACCGCGGTCGACTCGTCTTCCCCGCGATGATCCTTGCGGTCTCGATGTCCTTCATCGACCAGACGATCGTGGCCATCGCCTCCCCCACCCTCCAGCGCGACCTGCACCTGACCGCGACCCAGGGCCAGTGGACGGTCAACGCCTACACAGTGGCCCTTGCGGCGACGTTTGCCCTCGGCGGCAAGCTCGCCGACACCCTGGGCCGGCGCCGGATGGCGCTGATCGGGGTCATCGGCTTCGCGGTTGCCTCCGCCCTCTGCGGAGCGACCCCCTCCAGCGCCCATGCCGAGGTCTGGCTGATCACCGCTCGCGTGGCCCAGGGCACCTTCGCCGCCCTGCTGGTACCGGCCGCGATCACCACGGTCTACGCCACCACCTCCCTCGCGAAGCGGGGGCGCTCGATGGCCGCCTTCTTCGGGCTGGCCGGAGCGTTCACCGCCCTCGGTCCCGTCGTGGGCAGCTACCTGTTGGACTGGTCCTGGCGCGCGATCTTCTTCGTCAATGTCCCGATCGCGATCGCCGCCGTGGCCCTCATCCTCCTCGCCGACATCCCGCCGAACCGGCAGCGCCTGCCGATCGACTGGGCCGGAGCCACCTTGATCGCCGCGGCGATGGGCGCCAGCGTCGTCGGCTTCGCCCAGTCGACGACCTGGGGCTGGGCCAGCCTCCCCACCTGGGCGTGCCTGGCCGCGGGTGCCGGCTTCCTCGTGTCGTTCGTGCTCGTCGAGCAGGTCGTCCCGCACCCCATCGTCGACCTGCGGATCTTCTCCTCCCGTGGCTTCCGCGTCGACTGCGGCGCTGTCTTCTTTGCCGTGGCGGCGTTCATCCCGGTCTCCTACTTCCTCAGCATGTACGCCGACCTGTCGCTCGGGCTGGGCCCGAGCGGTGCCAACACTCTGCTGCTGATCTTCTTCGCGGGCTTCCTCGCCGCGGCCCAGCTCGGAGGACGGATCTTCGACGCCCGCGGGGCGAAGCCGGCGATCCTGCTCGGTGCGTCGTCGCAGCCTGCGGCCTCGTCTGGTGGGCGACCCTGGTCACGAGCCTCCAGGACTCCTGGGCGCACCGGCTCCCGATCTTCGTCGCCGGCGCAGGCATCGGCATGCTCATCGGCCCCTCGGGCGCCGACGTCGTCAGCCGGTCCGGGCGCTCGTCGTACGGCGAGGTCACGGGCGTGAACCAGACCGTGCGCAACTACGGAGCCGCGCTCAGCTTCGCGATCCTCGGCA
>CAWCSB010000037.1:0-49263 GCA_963798045.1 uncultured Actinomycetota bacterium | reverse complement strand
CCTGAGATCCCCGGCGGACCGCAGACGAATCCGGCGCCCCGTAGACTCGCCGCCGTGATTCAGCCCATCCGCCTCTTCGGCGACCCCGTGCTGCGCAAGCGCGCGGCCGAGGTGATCGACTTCGACAAGGAGCTGCGCAAGCTCGTCAAGGACCTCACCGACACGATGCTCGACGCCCCGGTGCCGGCCTCGCCGCGCCACAGCTCGGCGTCGGGCTGCGGGTGTTCACGTGCTACGTCGACGACGAGCTCGGCCACCTGGTCAACCCGGTCCTGGACCTGCCGCGGAGGAGCAGTTCGGCGACGAGGGCTGCCTGTCGCTGCCCGACCTCACCTTCGACAGCCGGCGCGCGCTGTCGGTCGTCGCGAAGGGTTTCGACATGCACGGCGAGCCGGTGACGATCGAGGGCACCGAGCTGCTCGCGCGCGCGCTCCAGCACGAGACCGACCACCTCGACGGCGTCCTGTTCATCGACCGGCTCGACGCCGAGACCCGCAAGGCCGCGATGAAGGCGATCCGGGAGGCCGACTGGTTCGGGCTCGAGGCGCCGACGGTGAAGGTCTCGCCGCACCCGACCGGCGGGCTCGGCCTGTGATCGACACCGGTGAGGCTGGTCTTCGCCGGCACGCCGGAGGTGGCGCTGCCCAGCCTCCGGGCGCTCGCCGACTCCAGCCACGAGCTCGTGGGCGTGGTCACCCGGCCCGACGCGCCGGCCGGGCGCGGGCGCAGGCTGACGCCGAGCCCGGTGGCGCAGCTCGCCGACGAGCCCGGCGTGCCCGTGCTCAAGCCCGCCCACCCGCGCGACCCGGAGTTCCAGGCCGCGCTGCGCGACCTCGCGCCGGACTGCTGCCCGGTGGTCGCCTACGGCGCGCTGCTCCGCAGACCGCCCTGGACATCCCCCAGCACGGCTGGGTCAACCTGCACTTCTCGTGCCTGCCGGCCTGGCGCGGCGCCGCGCCCGTGCAGCACTCGATGTGGGCCGGCGACGAGGTGACCGGGGCGACCACGTTCCGGATCGTCAAGGAGATGGACGCCGGGCCGACGTTCGGGGTGATGACCGAGCGGATCCGCCCCACCGACACCGCCGGCGACCTCCTGGCCCGGCTCGCCGAGGGCGGGTGCCGGGCTGCTGGTGGCCACCCTCGACGGCATCGAGGAGGGCAGCCTGGAGGCCCGGCCGCAGCCCGCCGAGGGCGTCAGCTACGCCCCGAAGATCACCGTCGAGGACGCCCAGGTCGACTGGACCGAGCCCGCGGTCGGCGTCGACCGCCGGATCCGGGCCTGCACCCCGGCGCCCGGCGCCTGGACGACGTACGACGGCACGCGGGTCAAGCTCGGCCCGGTCACGCACACCGACGAGCCGCTGGCGCCGGGCGAGCTCCGGGTCGGCAAGGCCGAGGTGCTGGTCGGCACCGCCACCACCGCGGTCCGGCTGGGCGAGGTCAAGGCGTTCGGCGGCCGGCAGATGCCCGCCGCCGACTGGGCCCGCGGGCTCCGGCTGCCGGCCACCGCGCGGTTCGGCTCCGCCGAGCCGACCGCGGACGTCCAGTAGCGTGTTCGCCGTGACCGAGGCTCCCTCCCGGGTCGCGACGCCCGCCGACGTCGACGACATCTGCATGGGGCTGCCCGAGGTCGAGCTGGGCACGTCCTGGGGCGACAACCCGACCTACAAGGTGCGCGGCAAGGGCTTCCTGATGCACCGGCCCCCGGGGCGGACAGCCGTCGACCCCGAGACGGGCGAGTGGTACGACGACCTGCTCGTCATCCAGGTGCCGAGCGAGTCGGAGAAGCGGGCCCTGGTCGACGACGAGCGACTGCCGTTCTTCACGATCGACCACTTCAACGGCTACAACGCCGTGCTGGTCCAGCAGAGCCGCCTCGGCGAGATCAGCCGCGACGAGCTGGCCGAGATCATCACGGACGCGTGGCTGACCAAGGCGCCCGTCCCTGGCCAAAGCGTTCCTCGCCGATGGCTGAGCCCCGGTCTCGGGCTCAGCAGCGGAGCGCCTCCTCCGGCGCCGACTCGCTGACGCGCCCCGCGCGCGCAAGATCGTGCTCGACCCGGCGCGCGCCGCCGCACTCGACGTGCTCAAGGCGGTCCGCGTCGACCGGGCCTACGCCAACCTGGTGCTCCCCGCCGCGATCCGGCACTACCAGCTCGAGGGCCGCGACGCGGCGTTCGCCACCGAGCTGGCGTCGGGCACGATCCGGCGCCGCGGCACCTACGACGCGATCCTGGCGGCCTGCATCGACCGGCCGCTGTCGAAGGTCGAGTCGAAGGTGCTCGACGCGCTGCGGGTGGGCACCCACCAGCTGCTGTCGATGCGGGTGCCCGACCACGCCGCGATCAGCACCACCGTCGACCTGGTCCGCGCCCGGGTGAACACCGGCGCCGGCAACTTCGCCAACGCGGTGCTCCGCTCGGTGAGCGAGCACGACTTCGACCGAGTGGATCGAGAAGATCACCCCCGACGAGCGCGCCTCGCCGACGCGGTACGCCGCGCTCGCCTTCAGCCACCCGGAGTGGGTGGTCGACGAGCTCCGCGAGGCGGTCGGCCAGGACGAGCTGCACGAGCTGCTCGCCGCCGACAACGAGAACCCCCGGGTCACCCTGGTCGCCCGACCCGGCCGCTCCACCCGCGAGGAGCTGCCGGGCGAGCCGACCCGTACTCGCCGTACGGCGTGGTGATGGAGGGCGGCGACCCGCGCTCGGTGGCGGCGGTGGCCGAGGGCCGCGCCGGCGTCCAGGACGAGGGCTCGCAGCTGGTCGCCCTCGCCATGGCCGAGGCGCCCCTCGTGGGCCGCGACGAGCTCTGGCTGGACCTGTGCGCCGGCCCCGGCGGCAAGGCCGGGCTGCTCGCGGCGCTGGCCTCCGAGCGCGGCGCGCGGCTGGTCGCCAGCGAGCGGCTGCCGGTGCGCGCCGGGCTGGTGCGCCGCACGCTCACCGCCGACGGGAGCTTCGTGCCCGGGGTCGTCGGCGTGGTCGCTGCCGACGGGACGCTGGCGCCGTACCGCGCCGGCATCTTCGACCGGGTGCTCGTCGACGCCCCCTGCACCGGGCTGGGCGCGCTGCGCCGCCGCCCCGAGGCGCGATGGCGCCGCAAGCCCGACGACCTGCTCGCGCTGGTGATGCTGCAGCGCCAGCTGGTGCGCGCGGCCCTCGACCTGGTCCGGCCCGGCGGCGTGGTCCTCTACGCGACCTGCTCGCCGGTGATCTCGGAGACCTCGAGCGTCGTCACCTCGGTGCACGGCGCCCGCACCGACGCCGAGCTCGAGGACCTCGGCCCGCAGTTCGCCGGCGTCCCGCGCTCGGCGGGGCCGGTCCCCGGCACCGTCCAGCTCTGGCCGCACCGGCACGGCACCGACGCGATGTTCATGGCGCTGTTCCGCGGTCGCAGCTAGTCCAGCACGTGCCGCAGGTAGCGACCGGGGGTCTCGAGGTACGCCTTCCAGTGCTGGACCAGCTCGAGCTCCTCCCACGTCGTACGCCGGTAGCCCCAGTCGCCGATCTCGAGGATCGTGGCGCCCGGCAACGCGGCGAGCACAGGGGAGTGCGTCGCGCACAGCACCTGGCCGGCGCCCTCGGCGAGGTCGTGGAGGACGCCGATCAGCGCGAGTGTCGAGCTGAACGACAGGGCCGCCTCCGGTTCGTCGAGGCAGTAGAAGCCGGGGGAGTCGAAGCGGGACCGCAGCACCTCGAGGAACGACTCCCCATGACTCATCTCGTGGAAGCTCGGGCCCGCGTGCTGCTCGGAGTAGGTGTACCAGCCGTGCATGGTCTCGGCGCGCAGGAAGAACCCCCAGCGCGACGAGCCCAGGCCACGCTGCAGCCGCAGCGCGCTGCTGAGTGATGACTCCGTTGGCCGGGTCGAGTGATGACCTTGCGTGGAGCCGCCCTCGGGTGACATTCCGAAGGCCATCGCTACGGCCTCGACGATGGTCGATTTGCCCGAACCGTTCTCGCCGACGAGGAACGTGACGCCGTTGTCGAGGGTCAGCCCCTCGCGGAGCAGCTGGTCGACCGCAGGGACGGTGCGCGGCCATTCGCCGGGTGCCAGGGCTGCCTCCGGCGCGGCCGAGACCCGGACCACGGGCGGCTGGTCGAAGAGATCCACGCGGTCACGCTACGACCGCGCGCTCCGTCGTACGGCTAGCGTTCCGGCATGGCCACGTCGAAGTCGCCCTCGGTGGAGATCGAGGTCGACAACCGGGTGGTGCGGGTCAGCAACCCCGACCGCGTCTACTTTCCCGAGAGTGGGGCGACCAAGCTCGACCTGGTCGACTACTACCTGGCGGTCGGGCCCGGCATCGTCAACGCGCTGCGCGAGCGGCCGTGCATGCTGCACCGGTTCCCGAAGGGGCTGGCCGACAAGAAGGTGCACCAGAAGCGGCTGCCGGCCGGCGCTCCGGACTGGGTCGAGACCGTGCAGCTCTACTTCCCGCGCTGGGGCCGGACCGCCGACGAGCTGTGCGTGACCGAGCTCGGGTCGGTGATCTGGGCGGTGCAGATGTCGACCGTCGAGTTCCACCCCTGGAACAGCAGGCGGGCCGACACCGAGAAGCCCGACGAGTGGCGGATCGACCTCGACCCTGGCGACGAGTGCGACTACGCCACCGTGCAGCGGGTCGCGCACGTCGTGCACGAGGTCCTCGACGAGCTGGGCGCGGTGGGCTTCCCGAAGACGTCGGGCGGCAAGGGGATGCACGTCTACGTGCGGATCCATCCGGAGCACGGTTTCAAGGATGTACGCCGTGCGGCCCTGGCCTTCGCCCGCGAGATCGAGCGGCGTACGCCGTCCGACGTGACGACCACCTGGTGGCGCAAGGACCGCGACCCGCGCAAGCTCTTCGTGGACTACAACCAGAACGCGCGCGACCACACCATCGCCGCGGCGTACTCCGTGCGCGGCGTGCCCGACGCCCGGGTCTCGACGCCGATCGACTGGGCAGAGGTCGATGAGGCCGACCCCCGCGACTTCACGATCTTCACCGTGCCGGAGCGGTTCGCCGCGAAGGGCGACCTGCACGAGGCCATCGACGAGCACGTCTTCGACATCACCCCGCTGCTCGAGTGGGCAGCTCGCGACGAGGCCGAGGGCAAGGAGACGCCCGAAGAGCCCGAAACGGACTGACCTCGGCTCGCCAGCTCGCCGTCGAGTGACCCATCTGGCAGCTCCGGAGCCGCTCTTAACCTGACAAATGGGTCACTCGACGGCAAACGGGGGTGAGGAGGTCAGCTTCCCTCGACCTGCGCCTTGAGGCCGTCGAGCATGCTCTGCCAGTTCTGGCTGAACTGCTCGGCCTGCTCCTCGCTCTCGTTGCCGTCCTGGGTCAGCTCGAGGTGGGTGACCGTGTCATCGCCGGAGCCGGTGGCGGTGAGCGTGTAGACGAGATTGTGGTAGTTCTCCGGCTCGTCGGGCTTGCCCATCGTCGGGCTGTAGTGGGTGACGGCCAGGACGTGCGGCTCGTCGTAGGTCAGCACCTCGCCCTTGTCCTGGTAGGGGCGACCTTCCATCTCGCCGCTCCACGTGATCGGGCTGCCGACCTGCCAGGTGGTCTCGACGCGCGACCCGTACATGTACTGGGAGATCTGCTCGGGCTCGGTCAGCGCCGACCAGACCCGCTCCGGCGTGGCATCGATGTCGGTCTCGGCAGTAGCGATGGTCCCGGACATGCCTGCTCAACTCCTCATGGATTTATATGACTCACTCATACAATACCCATATGGTCACCTCGGCACACCCCCGCCTGGAGAACCTCTTGGCCTCCTTGTCGCTCAACCTCGCGGAGGAGAGCCAGACGGCCCTTGAGCGGGCCGCCGGGCTGACCGGTAGCGCGACCATCGCGCTGCTCACCCTCGAGGAGATCCTCGGCGATGCCCACGTGGGCCGGATCGCCGCGGTGCTCGGGCTGACCCACTCGGGTGCCGTGCGACTGGTCAGCCAGCTCGAGCGCTCCGGTCTCGCGGAGCGGCGCAGCGGCGCGGACCGGCGCCGGGTCGAGGTCACGCTCACGCCCGCCGGCCGTCGCCGCGCCGAGGAGGCCCGGGCGGCCCGCGACGCAGTGGTGCGGCAGGCGACCGCCGGCCTCACCGGCGACGAGGCGACGCTGCTCGAGGGACTGCTGGCCAAGCTGGTCGAGGCGCGGGTCGCCAGCCGCATCGAACGCCGCCAGGCGGGCGAGTCCGGCGCCTGGTGGTGCCGCACCTGCGACTTCGCCGCCTGCGGCCGACCCGAGGGCCTCTGCCCGGCGCAGGAGACGGCCGCGAAGACGTTCAGTCAATAGGCTGCTCCCGTGGGCATCCAGATCACGCCGAGCATCCTCAACGCCGATTTCGCCCGGCTGGGCGACGAGGTCGCGCGGATCGGGAGCGCCGACTGGGTGCACGTCGACGTGATGGACAACCACTTCGTGCCCAACCTGACCTTCGGGCCGGCGATGGTCGAGGCGCTCAGCAAGAGCACGGACGTGCCTCTCGACGTACACCTGATGATCGACGACCCCGACGGCAACGCGATCGAGTACGTCGAGGCGGGCTGCGGCTCGGTGACCTTCCATGTCGAGGCCGCCCGGGCGCCGGTGCGGCTCGCCCGGGAGATCCGCGCCAAGGGCGCGCGGGCGGCGATGGCGCTCAGGCCGGCCACGCCGATCGAGCCCTACGAGGAGCTGCTCGCCGAGCTCGACATGGTGCTGGTGATGACCGTGGAGCCGGGGTTCGGCGGGCAGAAGTTCCTCGACCTGTGCCTGCCCAAGATCCGGACCGCCCGCCAGCTGATCGAGAAGCACGGGGGAGAGACCTGGCTCCAGGTCGACGGCGGCGTCTCGCTGGAGACGATCGAGCGGTGCGCGGAAGCCGGCGCGGACGTGTTCGTGGCCGGCTCGGCGGTCTACTCGGCCGACGACCCCGACCGCATGGTTGCCGAGCTGCGGACCAAGGCCGAGGCTGCCGCGGGCTAATCCCCACGACGCGTCGGGGCGACGCGGGCACACTGTCCCGGTGCTGCTGACCATCACGACCACCCACCGTCCGGCGACGGACCTCGGGTACCTGCTGCACAAGCACCCCGACCGGGTCCAGGAGTTCCGGCAGTCCTTCGGCACGTCGACCGTGCTCTACCCCGAGGCCACCGACGAGCGCTGCACCGCGCTGCTCACCCTCGACATCGACCCGGTCCGGCTGGCTCGCGCGCGCGGCAAGGGCAGCCCGGCCACTTTCCAGGCTGCCGGCGGTCTCGCGCAGTACGTCAACGACCGCCCGTACGCCGCCTCGAGCCTGCTCGGCGCCGCGATGGCCGACGTGTTCAGCACCGCACGCTCGGGCCGCTGCGACAGTCGCCAGGAGCTGGCCGACGGACCGATCCCGCTCGAGATCGAGATCCCGGTGCTGCCCTGCCGCGGCGGTGTCGGCCTCGCGACCAAGATCTTCGAGCCGCTCGGGTGGCACGTGGAGGCGACGCCGATCCCGCTGGACGAGCAGTTCCCGGAGTGGGGTGACTCGCGCTACCTGCACCTGACCCTGCGAGGCACGGTCCGGCTGGCCGACGCACTCAACCAGCTGTACGTCCTGCTGCCCGTCCTTGACGAGGCCAAGCACTACTGGCAGGCCAGCGACGAGGTCGACAAGCTGCTCCGCTCCGGAGGCGCCTGGCTGACCGGCCACCCGGAGCAGGAGCTGATCGCGCGGCGCTACCTCGGTCGGCACGGCGGGCTCACCCGACTGGCTCTCGAACGACTGGCGCTGGAGCGGCTGGCCGAGCTCGGCGACGACACCGACGAGGCGGTCGACCCCGAGAGCGAGGAGGAGGTCGCCCAGCCCGAGGAGAAGCGGGTCCCGCTCAACGCCCAGCGCCACGACGCCGTCCTGCGCGTGCTCAAGGAGGTCGGTGTCGACAGCGTCATCGACCTGGGCTGTGGCCCGGGCCAGTTCCTGCGGGTGCTCCTCGACGAGCCGTCCTTCGGCCGCGTCGCGGGCACCGACGTCTCCACGCGGGCGCTCGCCCAGGCCGCCCGCCGGCTCCGGCTCGAGCGGATGGGCGACCGGCAGCGGGAGCGGCTCACCCTGTTCCAGGGCGCGCTCACCTACGAGGACCCGCGGTTCGCCGGGTACGACGCCGCCGTGCTCATGGAGGTCATCGAGCACGTCGACCCGCCTCGGCTCGCCGCGCTCGAGCGGGTCGTCCTCGGGGCGGCCCGGCCCGGGCTGGTCGTGGTCACGACCCCCAACGTCGAGTACAACGCGCTCTACGAAGGGCTGGACGGAGCTCGCCACTCGGACCACCGGTTCGAGTGGACCCGCGCCGAGTTCACGGCCTGGGCCGAGCGGGCCGCGGCGACGTACGGCTACCGGGTCACGATCGACGGCATCGGCGACGCCGACCGCGCGTACGGCCACCCCACCCAGCTGGGGGTGTTCAACCGTGCCTGAGCTCAAGATCCCCTCGATGGGGCTGGTGGTCCTGGTCGGTGTCTCCGGCAGCGGCAAGAGCACCTTCGCCGCGAAGCACTTCACGCTCTGGCAGGTCGTCTCCAGCGACTACTGCCGCGGGCTCGTTGCCGACAACCCCAACGACCAGTCGGCGACCAAGGACGCCTTCGACGTGCTGCAGTATGTCGTCGGCACCCGCCTGCGCCGCGGGCTGCTCACCGTCGTCGACGCCACCAGCGTCCAGAAGCCGGCCCGCCAGGCGCTGGTCAGGCTGGCCCGCGAGCACGACGTGCTCGTCGACGCGATCGTGCTCGACGTACCCGAACGGCTCGCCTCCGAGCGCAACGCCGTCCGACCCGACCGGCAGTACGGTGCGCACGTCGTCGGCCGCCAGCACCGCGACCTCAAGAAGTCACTGCGCGGCATCCGCAAGGAGGGGTTCCGCAGGGTGCACGTGCTCACCGGCGTCGACGAGGTCGAGGCCGCCACGATCACCACCGAGCTGCCCTGGAACGACCGTCGGACCCTCACCGGGCCCTTCGACATCGTCGGGGACATCCACGGCTGCGCGAGCGAGCTGCGCACCCTGCTCACCGAGCTCGGATGGGAGCTCGAGCACGACGACGCCGGCCGCGCCATCGGCGCTCGCCACCCCGAGGGCCGCACGGCGCTGTTCGTCGGCGACCTCGTCGACCGCGGCCCGGACACGCCGGGGGTGCTCCGGCTGGTCATGGGCATGGTCGCGGCCGGCACCGCGCTGAGCGTCTCGGGCAACCACGAGGCCAAGCTGGTCCGCGCGCTCAAGGGCGCCAACGTCCGGGTCAGTCACGGGCTCGCCGAGTCGCTCGCACAGCTGGGCGAGGAGAGCGACGAATTCCGGGCCGACGCGCTGGCGTTCATGGACGGGCTGATCAGCCACTTCGTCCTGGACGACGGCCGGCTGGTGGTGGCACACGCTGGGCTCAAGGAGGCCTACCACGGCCGCAGCTCGGGCCGGGTGCGATCGTTCGCGCTGTACGGCGACACCACCGGCGAGACCGACGACTACGGCCTCCCCGTCCGCTACCCCTGGGCCAACGACTACCGGGGCCGGGCGACGGTCGTCTACGGCCACACCCCTGTCCCGGAGGCCGAGTGGGTCAACAACACGATCTGCCTCGACACCGGCGTGGTCTTCGGCGGCAAGATGACCGCGCTGCGCTACCCGGAGCGGGAGCTCGTCTCGGTCCCGGCCGAGCAGCAGTGGTACGAGCCGGTGCGGCCGCTGGTCCCCGAGGCTCCCGAGCGGGAGGCCCTACGAGGCTCGCAAGCTCGCACCTCAGGACAAGCCTCGGTGCTGGCCATCGGCGACGTCGCCGGTGAGCGCTGGCTCGAGTCGCCGTACGCCGGGAAGGTGAAGATCCCTGCCGAGAACGCCGCCGCCGCGCTGGAGGTGATGAGCCGGTTCGCCGTCGACCCGCGCTGGCTGGTGCACCTGCCGCCGACGATGTCGCCGGCCACCTCGAGCCAGCGCGAGGGGCTGCTGGAGCACCCCGACCAGGCCTTCGACGACTACGCCGCTATGGGCGTGACCGCGGTGGTCTGCGAGGAGAAGCACATGGGGTCCCGCGCCATCGCGGTCCTGGCCCGCGACGAGGCCGCGGCCGCGCGCCGGTTCGGCGTGGCCGACGGCGGCACCGGGACGGTCTACACGCGCACCGGCCGGCCGTTCTTCGATGACACCGAGGTGATGACCGACCTCGTGGGGCGGCTGCGGGCGGCCGCGGTGCCGCTGTTCGAGCGACTGGAGACCGACTGGCTGGTTCTCGACTGCGAGCTGCTGCCGTGGTCCGCCAAGGCGCTCAGCCTGATCCGCGGGCAGTACGCCGCGGTCGGGGCTGCCGCCCGGCACGCCCTGCCGGCCCTCGGCACGGCGCTGGACGCCGCCGCCGCCCGGGGCCTCGACGTCGCCGAGCTCTCCGTTCGCGCCGAGCGGAAGCTGGACCACGCTCGGGCCTTCCGGGACGCGTACGCGGCGTACTGCCGGCCGACCGACGGCCTCGACGGCGTGACCCTGGCGCCGTTCCAGGTGCTGGCCGCCGAGGGCCGGGTGGCCGCCGTGACCGAGACCCACGCCTGGCACCTCGAGCAGCTCGCGCTCCTTGAGGGCGAGGTGATCACGCCGACCCGGCACCGGTTCGTCGACCTCGGCTCCGCCGAGCAGCGCGCCGACGCCGCCGCCTGGTGGGTGGAGCTCACCGCGGCGGGCGGCGAGGGCATGGTCGTGAAGCCCGCGCACGTGATGGACGGCAGAGCCGACGCGCGCGTGCAGCCCGGGCTGAAGGTGCGCGGGCACGAGTACCTCCGGATCATCTACGGCCCCGACTACACCGACTCGCTCGACGTGCTCCGCCAGCGCCACCTCGGGAAGAAGCGAGACCTGGCCAGGCGCGAGCACGGCCTCGGCCTCGACGCGCTGACGGCGTTCGTCGAGGGCGCGCCGCTGTGGCGTGTCCACCAGCTGGTCTTCGCGGTCCTGGCCCTGGAGTCGGAGCCGGTCGACCCGCGGCTCTAGAGCCCGCCCGTTTGGCGTCGAGTGACCCATTTGGCAGGTTCTCCACCGGGAAAACCTGCCCAATGGGTCACTCGACGGCAACGAGACGGATCCATGTGGGCGGGATCACGGGCGCTCTTCGTGGGTCCCTGTGGCAAACTCTTGTCGACGAGTTGAGAAAGCTCGCGTGCTCTGGGGTCGGTGAAATTCCGAACCGGCGGTAACTGGTCGAAGGCTTCTTCGCTTCGCTCAGAAGTCCGCGACCCGGTCACAGCCAGTGACCGGTTGACCAGGTGCAACTCCTGGACCGACGGTCAAAAGTCCGGATGGGAAGCGCACGCAGGCGTTCTGGCCGACTCCCATCGCGGAGTCGAGCCTGTACGTCGTTCAGCCCCGGAGTCCGTGAGACGACACGAGGGGCACGGGACATGAGCTTCACCGCCGCCGAGCAGGCCGCGATGACGCGCGCCCTCGCGCTGGCCGCAACGCCGGGCGTACCGCTCGGCCCCAACCCGCGGGTGGGCTGCGTGCTGCTCGACGACAGCGGGACGGTCGTCGCCGAGGGGCATCACCGTGGGGCCGGCAGCCCGCACGGGGAGGCCGACGCGCTGGCGCAGGCGGGGGAGCGAGCCCGCGGTACGACGGCCGTGGTGACCCTCGAGCCGTGTGCGCACACCGGCCGCACCGGCCCGTGTGCCGACGCGCTCCGCGATGCCGGCGTACGCCGCGTGGTGTTCGCCCAGGCCGACCCCAACCCGGTCGCCGCCGGGGGAGCCGCCCTGCTCCGCGCGGCCGGGGTCGACGTCGAGCAGGGGCTGATGGCCGACGAGGCGCGGGCCCTCAACCGGGTGTGGAGCTTCGCGGTCGAGCACGGCCGGCCGTTCGTGACCTGGAAGTTCGCCACCACCCTCGACGGGCGCAGCGCCGCCGCCGACGGCACCAGCCGCTGGGTCTCCGGCCGCGCCGCCCGCCTCGACACGCACCGACTGCGCGCGCTGTGCGACGTGATGCTGGTCGGGACCAACACCGTCGAGGTCGACGATCCCCAGCTCACCGTCCGCGACGAGCACGACCGGCCGCTGCCCCGGCAGCCGCTGCGCGTGGTGATGGGCGAGCGCGACCTGCCCGCGACCAAGAGGGTCTTCGACGACCATGCGGAGACCCTCCACCTGCGCACCCGCGACCCCGAGACCGCGCTCAAGACACTCTTCGAGCAGGATCGCCAGCACGTCTTCCTCGAGGGTGGCCCGACCCTCGCGGCGGCGTTCCTGCAGGCCGGGCTGGTCGACGAGATCGTCGCCTATGTCGCCCCGATGCTGCTCGGCGCCGGCCTGCCGGCCGTGGCCGACCTCGGAATCACCACCATCGCCGAGGCGTTGCGTCCCGTGGTCACCGACGTGACCGTGCTGGACGGCGCTCTGTCGGACGGATCGGGCGGATCGGGCGGATCGGGCGGCGAGCAGCCGAACGTCCGCCTCACCATGACTCCAGAGGGAGACCACTGATGTTCACCGGGATCGTCGAGGAGCTCGGCACCGTCGCCGGGGTCGAGGACCAGGGAGATGCCATCCGGCTCACCATCCACGCCGAGCACGTGCTGGCGGATGCTGGGCTGGGTGACTCGATCTCCGTCAACGGCTGCTGCCTGACCGTCGCCCAGCGCGACGGCGACACCTGGACCGCCGACGTCATGCAGGAGACGCTCGACAAGACCAGCCTCGCCGGCGTCGAACCGGGCGACCGCGTCAACCTCGAGCGCGCCGTCACCCCCACCACCCGGCTCGGCGGCCACATCGTCCAGGGCCACGTCGACGGCGTAGGCACCATCGCCTCCCGCACGCCCAGCGAGCACTGGGAGGTCGTCGACGTGTCCATGCCGGCCGACCTCGGCCGCTACCTCGTCGACAAGGGCTCGATCACCGTGGACGGCGTCAGCCTCACGGTGGTCGACGCGCGTGCCGACGGGTTCACCGTCAGCCTGATCCCCGAGACCCTCGCCCGCACCACCCTCGGGAGCCGCCAGGTCGGCGACAAGGTCAACCTCGAGGTGGACGTCCTCGCCAAGCACGTCGAGAAGCTTCTGCAGCATGGGAAGGACAACGCATGACCGAGCCGCAGCACGTGGGGGTCCGGATGGACTCCATCGAGCGGGCCGTCGCCGACGTCGCCGCCGGCAAGGCGGTCGTGGTCGTCGACGACGAGAGCCGCGAGAACGAGGGCGACCTGATCTTCGCCGCCAGCAAGGCGACTCCCGACCTGCTGGCGTTCACGATCCGATACAGCAGCGGGGTGATCTGCGTGCCGATGCCCGGCACGATGCTGGACCGGCTCGAGATCCCGCTGATGACGCCGCACAACAAGGACCGGATGCGGACGGCGTACACGATCTCCGTCGACGCGCGCGACGGCGTCACGACCGGCATCTCGGCCGCCGACCGCGCGCACACGGTCCGGGTGCTGGCCGACTCCGCGACCGAGCCGTGGGAGATCACCCGGCCCGGTCACGTCTTCCCGCTGCGCTACCGCGAGGGCGGGGTGCTCGCGCGCCGCGGCCACACCGAGGCGGCGGTCGACCTGGCCCGGCTCGCCGGGCTCACCCCCGCGGGAGTGCTCGTCGAGCTCGTCAACGACGACGGTTCGATGAAGCGGGCGCCCGAGCTGCGCGCCTTCGCCGATGAGCACGGCCTCGCGATGATCTCGATCGAGGACCTGGTGCGCTGGCGGCGCCGCAACGAGGTGCTGGTCGACCGGGTTGCGGAGACCCGGCTGCCGACCAGCCACGGGGACTTCACGGCCTACGGCTACCAGATCTCGGTCGACGACTCCGAGCATGTCGCGCTGGTCTACGGCGACATCACGGGCGAGGCCCCGGTGCTGACCCGCGTGCACTCCGAGTGCCTGACCGGCGACGTTTTCGGCAGCAGCCGCTGCGACTGCGGCCCGCAGCTCAACGAGGCCATGGACCGCATCGTCGAGGAGGGTCGGGGCGTGGTGATCTACCTGCGCGGCCACGAGGGGCGGGGGATCGGCCTGGTCGCCAAGCTGCAGGCCTACCAGCTCCAGGACGGCGGCCGCGACACGGTGGACGCCAACCTCGACCTCGGCCTGCCGGCCGACGCCCGCCACTACGGCGCTGCAACCCAGATCCTCAAGGACCTGGGAGTCGGCACCGTGCGGCTGCTGACCAACAATCCCGACAAGGTCACCAACCTGGAGGAGTACGGCATCACCGTCGCCGAGCGCGTCCCGCTGACCCCGCACCCCAACGACCACAACCTCGCCTACCTGCTCACCAAGCGGGACCGGATGGGCCACGTGCTGCCCGACCTGGAGATCCTGGACCCGGCGGAGGCCCGACCATGAGTGGCGAGGGTGCGGCCGTGGTCGAGCCGTTCGACGCCAGCGGACTCCGGGTCGCCGTGGTTGCTGCCAGCTGGCACACCCAGGTGATGGACGGCCTGCTCGCCGGCGCCACGCGCGCCTGCGCCGACCACCAGGTCGAGGCGACCGTGGTCCGGGTGCCTGGGACCTTCGAGCTCCCGGTCGTGGCTTCGGCGCTCGCTCAGCAGGGGTACGACGCCGTCGTGGCGCTGGGCGTGGTCATCCGCGGCGGCACGCCGCACTTCGACTACGTGTGCTCGGCCGCCACCGACGGGCTCACCAGGGTCGCCCTCGACCACACCGTGGCCGTCGGGTTCGGCGTACTCACGTGCGACACCGAGCAGCAGGCGCTCGATCGGGCCGGGCTGGAGGGGTCGCACGAGGACAAGGGCCACGAGGCGACGGCCGCGGCGCTGGCCAGCGCACGAACGCTCCGCGCGCTCACCGAGAGCTGACCCACTCCTCGGCGAGCAGCGCATACATCATCCCGTCCAGCCACTCGCCACTGCGGTGCAGCGAGTCCTTCCTGGTGTGCTGCTCGCGGCGCATGCCCACCCGCTCCATCAGCCGCCACGACGGCTCGTTGTCGGCGAAGCACTGCGCGATGACCCGGCGTACGCCGACGCCCTCGAAGGCAACCTGCAACAGGGCTCGCACCGCCTCGGTGGCGTAGCCCTGCCCGACGTACCCGGGATCGAAGACGTAGCCGATCTCGGCCATCGTGCCCTTGGCCTGGTCGCGCACCTCGCGCTGCGACCAGGGATCTCCCACGTCGAGCTGGAGATCGCCGATCAGGACGCCGTCCCGCTCGACGACCAGCTGGCTGTGCAGCCGTTCGGTGAAGTGGGGCTCCCACTCCTCGCGGCTCGAGGGGAACGACGTCAGCCACTGAGCCACGGACGGTTGGCTGCGATAGGCGAACATCGTCGCGGTGTCGGCGTCGAGCGCGGGCCGGATCGAGAGACGTTCAGTGGTCATGGGCCAGGCCAGGTCGGCGATGGTGCGGGGCACCGCCCCATCCTCTCGCGGCGCAGCCGCGGACACCGGACCGGGGAGCAATCCCGGGGCAACTAGGCTGATCCGTCGTGAAGACGTTCGAGGAGCTCTGGGCCGAGCTGTCCGAGAAGGCACGCACCCGGCCCGACGGCTCCGGCACGGTGGCGCAGCTCGACGCCGGCGTCCATGCGATCGGCAAGAAGCTGGTCGAGGAGGCCGCGGAGTCCTGGATGGCCGCCGAGCACGAGGGCAAGGACCGCGCTGCCGAGGAGATCAGCCAGCTGCTCTACCACGCCCAGGTGCTGATGCTCGCCACGGGCATCGAGCTCGACGACGTCTACGCCCACCTCTAGGAAAGCGCTATGTCTCTCCTCCGCATCGCCGTCCCCAACAAGGGATCGCTGGCCCAGTCCGCGTCCGACATCCTGCGTGAGTCGGGCTACCGGCAGCGCGACGAGGCCAAGCAGCTGTCCCTCACCGACGAAGAGAACGGCGTGGAGTTCTTCTACCTGCGCCCGCGCGACATCGCCCTGTACGTCGGCGAGGGCACCCTCGACGTCGGGGTCACCGGCCGCGACCTGCTGCGTGACTCCGGGGCGAAGGCCGACGAGGTGCTGTCGCTGGGCTTCGGCCGGAGCCGGTTCCGGTTCGCCGGCCCCGTGGGGCGCTACAGCGACCTCGCCGGGCTGAGTGGCGCCCGGATCGCGACGTCGTACGTCGGGGTGGTGAGCGCGTTCCTCGAGGAGCGCGGCATCGAGGCCGAGGTGGTCCGCCTCGACGGCGCAGTCGAGACCTCGATCCAGCTCGGCGTGGCCGACGCCATCGCCGACGTCGTCGAGACCGGCGGCACGCTGCGGCAGGCCGGGCTCGAGGTGTTCGGCGAGACGATCCTGGACTCCGAGGCGGTGCTCATCACGCGCACGGGGGACATCCCGCCCGGCTTCGAGATCTTCCGGCGCCGGGTCGAGGGCGTGCTCGTGGCCCGGACCTACGTGATGATGGACTACGACATCGAGCAGGCGAACGTCTCCGCGGCGGTCGCGCTCACCCCCGGCATCGAGGGCCCGACGATCGCGCCCCTCCATCGGGAGGGCTGGGTCGCCGTTCGCGCGATGGTGCCCCGTACCGGCGCGCAGCGGTTGATGGACGAGCTCTACGAGCTCGGTGCGCGGGGGATCCTGCTCACGGACATCCATGCCTGTCGACTCTGACGCGGGACTCCCCGCCTTGCCGCGCACCTGGCGGCCGCTCGGCCCTCGCGTCGTGGGCATCGCCGTGACGTTCGCACTGGTGGCCGTGGTCGCGGTCGGGTGGTTCAGCTTCGATGCCGAGACCCGGGCCAAGTTCACGCCGTTCCAGCGCGGCACCCTGGTCTTCTTCGGGCTGATCTACCTGACCCTGATGCTTGCGCTGACCAGGTCCCGCGCGGTGGCGTACGCCGACCGGCTCGTGGTGGTCAACGGCTTCCGCCGCCACGAGTACGAATGGCCCCAGATCGTCGCCGCCCGCCTTCCCCCGGGCGCGCCGTGGGTGACCCTGGACCTCGCCGACGGTGAGACCGCCTCGGTGCTCGCCATCCAGGGCTCCGACGGCAACCGCGCCAGGGTCGCCCTCCGCGAGCTGAAGTCCCTCGTCGCCGCCGCCTCCGCCGCTCCCTGACATCCGCCCACTCGCCGGTTCCAGCGATATGTCGTGTCGCGCCGACCCGTCGTTACTGATGAGCAGTAACGACGGGTCGGCGTGAAATTGTCGGTGACCCGTCGTTACTGATGAGCAGTAACGACGGCTCGGCGTGAAATTGTCGGTGACCCGTCGTTACTGATGAGCAGTAACGACGGGTCGGCGTGACCTTCGGTCCACGTCAGTCGAGGACGTGGATGCCCCAGGTGGCGGAGAAGTCCTGGCCGGGGGCGAGCATGAGGAGGTCCTCGCCGGAGCGGAAGGCGTCGG
This sequence comes from uncultured Actinomycetota bacterium, assembly GCA_963798045.1. GTDB lineage: Bacteria > Actinomycetota > Actinomycetes > Propionibacteriales > Nocardioidaceae > Nocardioides. Next base: position 31,978 of record CAWCSB010000037.1, on the reverse strand, counting down.
CCTGGGCGGTCATGGGCTCGATCGCGACCGAACGTCGGTGGGCCTCGGGCGAGTCGTCGGACGTGTAGACCATCAGCCACGGATGTGCCGCGTCCATCCACAGCGCCACCGCGTGACCGCATGCCGGGTCACGGAGCTCGGCGGTCGCCCGGCCGGCCGGGTCGCGCGCCAGGTCGGTGAAGGCGTGGTCGACCACGGTTCCGCGCAGCGGCCGCGCCACCCGGAAGTCGAACTCGGTCCCGTCCACGGGCTCCCGGCCGGTGGGGAGCTTCCGCTCCGGGTCGGACAGGGAGCGGGTCGCGGCCGGCAGGGTCAGCTCCCAGCCGTCGCAGGGGCCGGGTCCGACGGTGAGGTACGGATGCGCTCCCTGGGCGTACGGCGCGGGGTCGGCCGCCAGGTTCGTCGCGCTCTGCATCACGGTCAGCCCGTCCGCGCTCACGTCGTAGACGACGTGCAGGTCCAGGGTCCACGGGTAGCCGCTCTGCGCCATCAGCCGGTAGCGCAGGGCGACCGAGCGGCCGGTGTGCTCCTCCAGGCTCCACGCCACCCAGCGCACCAGCCCGTGCGAGGCGTTGTGCCGGCCCGGCTCGCTCAGTGGCAGCTGGAGCTGCTGGTCGCCGACGGCGTACTGCCCGTCCCGGATCCGGTTCGGCCACGGCGCCAGGAGCTGCCCCTGGCCGTTGGTGGCCATCCGGCTCTCGTCGTACCCGTCGACCAGCGGCCGACCCTCGTGCTCGAGCAGCCGGAGCCCGGCGCCGCACTCGGTGACCACGGCCCGATAGCCGCTGCCGGAGATCTCGTACTGCTCGCCGCTGGGTGCAACCACGCGGGTCACCGTACGACGTGGGCACCGCGGCCGGTGCCGTCGACCACGACATCGGCGCGCTCGCGGGTGCCGTCGCGGGTGAAGAGCTCCTGCTCGTCGAGCATGAACTGCCGCCAGAGGACCCGCATCTCCTCGCCGTCGCGCTCGAGGCCGCGAGCCAGCCGGAGGTCGTCGTCGACCTCGACCCACACCAGCACGGTGGTGTACGCCGCGAGCGCGGCGGCGCCGCTGCCGACGCCCTCGACGACCAGCCACGGCGCGGGCGGGACCTCGACGCTGCCGGTGTAGCGGTCGAGCTCCCAGTCGTAGTGCTGATAGCTGCCGGTCCGGCCCGCGGCGAGCGCCTCGGCCATCCCGGCCAGCTGGCGGCCGACCGCGTCGAGGCCACGCCAACCGGACATCAGGTCGTCGCCGTGGACCAGCCGCGCGCCGGTGCGGCGGGCCAGCTCCGCGCCGAGGGTGGTCTTCCCCGAGCCCGCCGGCCCGTCGACACAGATCAGTCGACCCTCGCCGAGCGTGGCCGGCCGGGTGGAGGCGAGGTCCAGGACCAGGGTCGCGGCCTCAGAAGGCGAGTCCGTGGCCACGGTAGGTCCGGACCTCCTCGGTGAACCGGGAGCCGGCCAGCAGCTGGACCGTGTTGGTGTGCTCGAACGGCTCGCCCGACTTGGCGTGCCGGAACCACACGAGGTCGCCGACCGCCAGCAGCGCGGCCGGGTGCCCGGTCAGCGGCGTCTGCACCTCGCCGGCGCCCTCGAGCCCGGTCAGGTGCAGCCCGGCCGGCGCCCACGGCGTCGGGAGCCGGTCCTTGCCGATGGGCCCCGACGCGACCAGGCCCCCTCCGTGCACGGTGGCGATCTCGGGGGACGGGCGACGGGTTACGGGCAGCCCGAAGTACGCCGCCGGCCGCGGGTCGAACGACTGGTAGTGGTCGAACAGGGTCGGCGCCAGCAGCCCGGAGCCCGCGGCCACCTCGGTGACCACCCGGTCGGCGACGGTGGCCTCGACCGAGCCGGTGCCGCCGGCGTTCCAGAACTCGAGCTCGACCCCGTCGGCGCGCAGCGCGTCGGCCACCTCGCGGCGGCGTACCTCCAGCTGGGTCATCGACAGCGACTTGATCCGGCGTACGACGGCGGATCGGGCGCGCTGCGTCGGCACCTCGTCCTGGACGCCCGCGACCTGGCCCTCGTAGGTCATCGCGCCGACCAGCCGGAAGCCGCGCCGGGACCCGATCTCCTTGGCCAGCACCACCACGTCGTCGGCGTCGTAGAGCGGCGACCGCTTGGGCCCGACGTGCTGGCGGCCCATCCGCAGCCCGGCGTCGACGTCGATCGCGACCCGGACCTGCACCGCCTGGGACGCCCGCACGGAGTCGACCACATCGAGCTGTGCGACGTCGTCGACCATCAGCGTGATGTGCCCCGCCGCGGACGGCGAGGCGACCAGCCGGGCGAGCGCGCCGCGGTCGACGGTCGGATAGGCGACCACGATGTCGTCGCAGATGCCCTGCTCCTCGAGCCAGAGCGCCTCGGCGAGCGTGTAGCCGAGGACGCCGTGGAAGCCGTCGCGGTCGAGCACCCGGCGCAACAGCGCCGGCACCCGGACCGACTTGGAGGCGACCCGGATCGGTGTACCGCCCGCCCGGCGCACCAGGTCGTCGGCATTGGCGTCGAACGCATCGAGGTCGACCACCATCAGCGGCGTCGCGAGCGGGTCGGGGTGCGCCCCGACGGCGTCGTTCAGCCGCGCCCAGAGCCGGTTCCGCTCGAGCGTGCCGGAGTCCGGGTTCATGTGATGCCGCGCTTGCGCAGCAGGGCCTCGATCTCGGCCATCTCGGGGTCGACGTCGGAGAGCACCGGCTCCTTCTTCGTGCCCTTGCCCTTGGCGAGCTCCTTGCGGGTGGGCTTCTCAGCGGCCTCGCCGGACTCCCGGGCCGCACCCACGCCGCGCTCGGCGAGGAAGCCGGCCACGACGAAGCAGACCACCGAGACCCCCGCCAGGATGATCCCGAGCCAGTTCACCGGGCTGAAGGCCAGGCTGAGCGCCCAGTCGCCGATGGCGCTCCCGATCTTGGTCACCATCTCCAGCGTGTCCGTCAGCAGCAGCGCGACCGGGATGATCGTGAACCCGACCCCGCGCAGTCCGGCGACGAAGCCCCGGCTCCGGAAGGCGAACCAGGTGTAGATGCCGCCCAAGACCGTGAGCGAGAGCGTCAGTGCCCCCCAGGCCGCTTCGTCCATGTGTCCAGCGTAGTGAGGCCGCGGAAGCGACCAGGGACGCCGGTCAGGCCGAGGCCGCCACCCGGTTCGGGAGCGACGGGGTCGACCCGCCGAGAAGACCGCGCTCCCGGAGCCGGGCCATCACGCCCTCGCCGAACCACCAGGCCTCCTCGACGTGCGGGTAGCCGGACAGGATGAACTCGTCGATGCCGAGCGCGTGGTACTCCGCGAGCTTGTCGGCCACCTCGTCGTGGCTCCCGACCAGTGCAGTCCCGGCGCCACCGCGGACCAGTCCGACGCCCGACCAGAGACCGGGGGAGACCTCGAGCTCGCGGGCCGAGGCGTACGACGTGCGACCGCCGCGCAGCGCGAGCATCCGAGCCTGGCCCGTCGACTCGCTGGCGCCGAGCCGGGCCTGGGCGGCTTTGATCGTCTCGGGGTCGATCCCGTCGAGCAGCCACTGCGCGTGCCGCCAGGCCTCCTCGCTGGTGTCACGGGACAGGGTGTGCACGCGCAACCCGAAGCGCAGGGTGCGCCCCTGCTCACGGGCAAGGGACCGCATCCAGTCGAGCTTCTCGGCCACCTGCTCCGGCGGCTCGCCCCAGGTCAGGTAGACGTCGGCGTGCTTGGCCGCCACCGGGCCGGCCGGCCCCGAGGAGCCTCCGAAGTAGATGTCGGGTCGCGGTTCCACCCCGCCCGCGACCAGGGCGCCCTCGGCGCTGAAGAACCGACCCTCGAAGTCGAACGGCGGCTGCTCCCACGCGCCTCGGAGCACGCTGAGGAACTCCTCGGTCCGCGCGTAGCGGTTCGCCTTGGTCTCGCGGTCGCCGAACCGGGCCTGCTCGCGCGGCTCGCCGCCCGTGACGACGTTGAGCATCAGCCGGCCGCCGGAGATCCGCTGGTAGGTCGCCGCCATCTGTGCGGCCAGCACCGGATTGATCACCCCGGGCCGGAACGCGACCAGGAACTTCAGCGTCGACGTCTCCGCGAGGAGCGCGGCGGTGACGAGCCAGGCGTCCTCGCAGAAGGTGCCGGTGGGCGTGAGCACTCCCTCGAAGCCGAGCTTCTCCGCGGTCCGGGCGATGTCGGCGAGGTAGTCGATGGTCGGCGCCCGGAACCCTCCGGCTCGCTGGCCGCTGAGCCCGCCGCGCACGGCGCCGGGAATGTCGCCGGCGCCCTGGCCGGCGCCGACCAGGGAGCGCGCGTCTCCCGAGGTGGGCAGGAACCAGTGCAGCTTCAGTGGTCCGGGGGAGATCGTCGTCATGACAGATATGTCTACCGACTTAGTACATTTAAATCAAGCGACCTGCTCGACTTCGTCGGTACGGCGTGCCACGGCCTACCTTTGAGCGGTGGAATCCAGGGGGGCCGGACAGCGACTGCTCGCGGGTGCGGGTGCGCCCGACGACACCGGCGCCGCCGACCCGGCACTCAGTGCCGCGCTGGCGGCGTACGTCGCGGACCCGGCGCGCGAGCCCGAGGTGCTGGCGGCGCTGGGCGACGCCCGGCTGCTGGTGCCCGTCGTCGCGGAGCTGGGCGAGAAGGAGACCGGGTCGGACGGGCTGGAGCACGACAAGTCCAGTGACATGGCGACCGTGCTCATGCGCGGCCCCGACGGGCGGCTCGCGTTGCTGGCCTTCACCGGCCTCGAGGCCATGGAGCGCTGGGACCCGGACGCGCGGCCGGTCCCGGTGCCCGCGCGGACGGCGGCGCTCGCGGCCATGCAGGACGGCGCCGAGGCCCTGCTGATCGACCTGGCCGGGCCGGTGCGCTACCTCGCCACCATTTCGTCTCCGCAGGAATAGTCGGTTACCATCGAGCGTTGACCGATCTGTGCTCCCAGGAGCACTGATCACAAGCGGATGACAGCAGCATCGTCTCCCACCCGCATCGACCGCCCAGAAGCAACGCACCACAGGTCGTCGGGTTCGGTCCTGGTGGCTCGGCCACGTGTACCCAGCAATTTGCTGGGACGCACGAGACGGGCACGACTGGCCTCCGCTTGCGACGCGGGGGCCTTCTGCATTTGCGTGGAGGTCTCCAGCCCCAGCCACCGAAACGCAGGAGGACACATCAGCACCGAGCTTCGTATCAACGACCGGATCCGGGTACCCGAGGTGCGCCTCGTGGGACCCAACGGCGAGACCGTGGGCATCGTGCCCACGGACCAGGCGCTCAAGCTCGCCCAGGAGGCCGATCTCGACCTCGTCGAGATCGCACCGCAGGGCAAGCCACCGGTCTGCAAGCTCATGGACTACGGGAAGTTCAAGTACGAGAACGCCCAGAAGGCCCGTGAGGCCCGTCGGAACCAGACGAACGTGATCATCAAGGAGATGAAGCTTCGTCCCAAGATCGACTCGCACGACTACGAGACCAAGAAGGGTCACGTGGTGCGGTTCCTCAAGGCCGGCGACAAGGTCAAGATCACGATCATGTTCCGCGGCCGCGAGCAGCACCGCCCCGAGCTGGGGTTCCGGCTGCTCCAGAAGCTGGCCGAGGACGTCACGGAGCTGGGCTTCGTGGAGTCCGCGCCCAAGCAGGACGGCCGCAACATGATCATGGTGCTCGGACCGCACAAGAAGAAGGCCGAGGCCAGGGTCGAGGCACAGGCAGCCAAGGAGGAGCGCATGGCAGAACGCGCGGCCGAGGCAGCCGAGGAGGCCGCGGAGCGTGCCACCGCCCGCGCCGCCGGCCCGGTGGCCCAGAAGAAGGAGCACGGGCGCTCGGAGAATTTGGACCCCGAGATCGAGGCGTGACGAAGTCACGACTCGATCGAGCGCCCCGCGCCCAGTAGGCCACCACAGACACGCCGTACACGACGGCAGGTACGACGTACGAGGAGAAGAACATGCCCAAGAACAAGACGCACTCGGGTGCCAGCAAGCGGTTCAAGGTGACCGGCGGCGGCAAGATCATGCGCCTGCAGGCCGGTCGGAAGTCCGGCGCTGCGTTCGCGTCCGCGCCGACCACCGGTAGCCGCAAGAAGCACCGCCGCAACGCCGGGATGGTCGAGCTGGAGAAGTCCGACGTCAAGCGCGCCAAGAAGATGCTGGGTCTCTGAGTTTCTGCCCCGCTATTCACCCAGACCCGACCATTACCTAGGAGCAACAAGACATGGCACGCGTCAAGCGGGCAGTGAACGCCCAGAAGAAGCGCCGTACCACCCTCGAGCGCGCAGCGGGTTACCGCGGCCAGCGCTCGCGGCTCTACCGCAAGGCCAAGGAGCAGGTCACCCACTCCCTGGTCTACAGCTACAACGACCGCCGCAAGAACAAGGGCAACTTCCGTCGCCTCTGGATCCAGCGGATCAACGCCGGCGCTCGCGCCCAGGGCATGACCTACAACCGGTTCATCCAGGGCCTCGGCCTGGCCGGTGTCGAGGTCGACCGCAAGATCCTGGCCGACCTTGCCGTCAACGACATCGCGGCGTTCAACGCGCTGGTCGACGTCGCCAAGGCCGCCCTCCCCGAGGACGTCAACGCCCCCAAGGCCGAGGCCTCGGCCTGATCGAGACACCCCTGACGGCGGGCAACGCCCGCCTGAAGGAGTTCCGGAAGCTCAGCCGCCGCTCGGTCCGCACCGAGCGGCGGCTCTTCCTTGCCGACGGCCCGAAGGCGGTCGAAGCCGCTCTCGAGGTCGGCTGCGTGGACGAGGTGTTCGCCCGACCCGACGTGGAGCCTCCGCATCTGCCTGACGGAGTCCGGCTCACCCTGGTCGACGACCGCGCTCTGTCCTCGCTGTCCGACTCGGTCACCCCGGCCGGTGTCGTGGCCCTGTGCCGCTTCGTCGACGTCGCCCTCACCGAGGCGGTCGCCGACGCCCGACTGGTGGCGATCTGCGCCGACGTCCGCGACCCCGGCAACGCCGGCACCGTCATCCGCTGCGCCGACGCGGCCGGCGCCGACGCGGTCGTGCTCGCGGGGAGCTCCGTCGACGCCTACAACCCGAAGACCGTGCGGGCCAGCGTCGGCTCGCTCTTCCACCTGCCCATCGCGGTCGAGCCGTCCGCCGAGGCCGCGGTCCGGGCCGCAAAGGAGGCCGGGCTGACCGTGCTGGCAGCGGACGGCGCCGGTGAGGTCGGGCTGTACGACGCCCCGCTGGCCGGCCCCACGGCCTGGCTGTTCGGCAACGAGGCCTGGGGACTGCCCCCCGAGCTGGCCGCACTGGCCGACCACCGGGTCGCCATCCCGATCCACGGGCGCGCGGAGAGCCTCAACCTCTCGACCGCCGCCGCCCTCTGCCTCTACGAGTCCGCGCGGGCCGCTCAGTAGGGGTAGGGGTTCGTCGGGTAGGTCAGCGTCCAGGTCCCGCCCCGCTTGCGGAACATGGCCTGGTGGTCGTGGCGGCCCTGGAGGATCACGACCGGTGGGTCGACCGCGTTGTCCACGAACGCCCTGCGGCAGGTGTCGCTGGACCGCGGGGCTCGCGAGACGGTGCGGAACGCGCCGCCGGTCGAGACCTGGACCTGGGTCGGCCAGTCCGCGCCCGGCGTGCTGCGGAGCCGGACCAGCGTCCCCGGCGCACCCGGATAGACCACCCCGCAGCGCCCGACGGCCGTGCCCCGGAACCGGGTCACGCCCTGGCTCGAGACGACGGTGGTGTCGTGGGCGCCGGGCAGCGCCACCTGGTCGCCGACGAGGGTCCACGGGTGCCTGCCCAGCCGGCCGACCGTCCAGCTCCGGCCGTCCGCGCTCGCCAGGAGGGTCTTCTTCGCACCGCACCGCAGCTCGAAGACGTAGAGCTCCCGGGGCTCGTCGGAGAAGTTGCCCGCGTCGCGGCACTTCCGCCCGGAGGCGAAGATCTGCGTCTGCGGCCCCCAGGTCTGCGTCGCGTCGTCGTAGACCTGGGTCAGGACCCGGCGCCGGTCCGGGCTGCCGATCGCGACGAGCGGGCGCTCGGTGTGCACGGTGTCGACGTACGCCGTCGCGATGCGCTTGCGCGAGCCCGCGTAGCTGACCAGCCCGGGTGCGTCGCTCGGCCGGATCCGGGTCAGGGTCCACGGAGCACCGACCGCCGCGCGAGCGATGGTGAACCGCTCGGCACGCTCGGAGCCACCGGTCACGGTGAGGACGTCGACGTTCTCGAGGTCGCCCTCCGTGCAGCCCGGATCGACGCCCTCGACCACCGTGTGCGACTGGGTGCCGGCCAGGTCGCGCGTGTGCACGCCGATGACGCAGTCCCGGCCGCGTTCCTCCGGGCCCAGCACCGACACCGTGCCGGCGTCGTCCACGACGGGCGTCTCGCCGTAGCCGTCGTAGTCGTAGCTGGTGGCCGCCAGCGAACCGAAGCCGGCCTGGGCCGACCACTCGACGTACTCGCCGATCCCGCCCGTCAGCCAGGCGGCGAAGCTGCCCGTGCGGCGAGATGGCGGGGGCCTTGTAGGCCTCTCCGGGCAGCCGCTTCGTCGACCAGGCATGCAGGTCGCGCGAGACCAGGGCGACGCTGTGCACCGGCGCCTGGTCCTCGTAGTACGGCGTGTCGCACTCGAGCAGGAGCGCGGCGCCGCCGGGGGAGGTGCGGCCCTCGATCTCACCGCACGTGACCCCCTTCTTCCGGTACAGCACGGACGGGGAGTCCCAGCTGCCCGTCGCGGGGTCGAGGTGCTGGATCTTGACCGTGCGCTTGTTGGGCATCCCGACGGCGACCGAACCGAGACCCGGCGCCGTGAACACCTGGGCTTCGAGGTAGCGGTAGTGCTGGATGCCCGCCGCCCGAGCGGGGGAGCCGCCGAGGAGCAGCAGCACGGGAGCCAGCAGGGCCAGCAGGGACACGAGCACCGAGACACGTCGCATGTCCGGAGGATGCCCCGTTCTCGGCCGGAGATCGCACTCCGGCCGGATCGTTATCCCCTCGAGACAGGTTCCGGGACCGGGCCGAGCAGCTCGATGCCGTGCTCCTCCGCGATCTCCAGCACCGCGGACATTGAGGGCTGCCCACTGGCGGAGAGCGCGGCGGCCGCCCGCGAGAAGCCCTCCATCGTCGCACCGGGCGCGTGGACGCCGAACGCGACCGCCTCAGCGTCCGACTCGTTGCGGATCGTGTGCGGCGTGGCGCCCGCGAGGGGCATCACCTGACCGGCGCGCACCACGACCCGCTCGACGGTGCCGTCCGGCTGGCCGACGTAGAAGGCGAGCTCGCCCTCCAGCACGTGGTAGACCTCGCCGGGATCGTGCCGGTGCATGACCGGCGGGCCGCCTCCGGGAGGCATCCGCAACAGGACGGCGAAGAGCGCGCCGCCGGTCTGGGCACAGCTGCTGAGGACGACGAGCTCGTCGGTGCCCATCCTCAGCCGCTCGGCCGTCGAGAGGTCCACGGGAAGGTCGATCGATAGATCGACAGGTAGCATGTCCATAGTTCCCAGAATGGACAAGGAGCCTGTCTGATGTCAAGACCATTGCCGCGTCTGAGCGGGCGCGAGCGACCGGTCAACACCGTGGTGCTGCTGCGGGAGGCGTTCGTGGCCCTCAACGACCGCGCGGTCGCCCGGCTCGCCGAGCGCGGCCACGACGCCGTCAGACCCGCGCACGGAGCGGTGTTCCAGCACCTCGACGACACCGGCACCCCGGTCGCGCGGCTGGCCGAGCGGGCCCAGATGACCAAGCAGGCGATGGCGGAGCTCGTCGCACACCTCGAGGAGCACGGGTACGTCGTACGCAAGTCGGACCCGGCCGACCGTCGCGCCAAGCTCGTGATCCCGACCGATCGTGGGCTCGAGGTGTTCGCGGTGGTGCGGGAGCTGATCCCCGAGATCGAGCACGACATCGAGGCCCTGCTCGGCGCGCAGCGCGCCGACGCCCTCCGCGCCGACCTGAACCGGTTGCGGGGCGGCGGGCCCTCGTCCGCCTCCTAGTGTGTGCCCATGCCCACCCGCCACGCTCAGGCCGTCGTCGACGCGCTCCCGGACGGTGTGGTCCTGGCGGGACCGGACGGCCGGGTCACGGTGATCTCGTCCGTGGCGGTGCGCATGCTCGGCCTCCCTCCGGATGGCGTGGGCCGGCCGCTGGACGAGGTGCTCGCCCTGCGCGACCAGGACGACCACGCGTGGGTGAGCCACAACCGGCCCTACGACGGGCTGCCGACCCGCACCGCCGTCCCCGAGCAGTCCTGGCTGCTCCCGAACGGCGAGGAGGTGCTGGTCACGGCCAGGATCCACCGGCCGGCGCTCGACCAGCCGGTCTCCGAGGTCGCGGTGACCATCCGCTCCGGCCGCGGCCGGGCCCGGCTTGACCGGGAGCGCTCCGACCTCGTCGCCACCGTCGCCCATGAGCTGCGCTCGCCGCTGACCGGTGTGAAGGGCTTCGTCCAGGCCCTGCTGAACCGCTGGGACCGGCTCAACGACGAGCAGAAGAAGCTGATGCTCGCCACCGTGTCCGCCGACTCCGACCGGCTCAGCCGGCTGATCGCCGAGCTCCTCGACGTCGCCCGCATCGACACCGGCCGGCTCCAGCTGCACCCCCGGCCGAGCGACGCGGGCCTCCTCACCCGCAGGATCGTCGACTCGGTCTCGGCCGGGACGGCCCGCCCCATCTCGCTCGACGTCGCCGACGACCTCCCCGAGATCCACGCCGACCCCGACAAGTTCACCCAGGTGGTCACCAACCTGGTCGAGAACGCCGTCCGGCACGGCGAGGGCACCGTGTGCGTCACCCTCGTGCCGCTCGGTCCCGGCGAGCTCGGTGACCAGCCCGGCGTACGCATCACCGTCGACGACGAGGGCGAGGGCATCCCCGAGGAGATGCGCCTTCGGGTGTTCACGAAGTTCTGGAAGGGCGGCAAGCGCGGCGGCTCGGGCCTCGGCCTCTACCTCGTCAACGGCCTCACCAAGGTGCACGGCGGCACCGTGACCATCGACGACGTCCCCAGTGGTGGCGCCCGGATCTCGGTCGCCTGGCCGGCCGCGCTGCCGGACGTCTGACTTCTGCACAGAACCTTCACGAGTCCCACCCCCGTCCTGCGCCGCGCGAACCTACGGTTACGGCATGCAGCCCCGTCGGATCCTGGTGGTCGAGGACGAGCCGGTGATCAACGACGCCGTCGCCGACCGGCTGCGCGCCGAGGGGTTCCACGTCGAGCAGGCGTACGACGGCCCGGGTGCGGTCGCCCGGTGCGCGGAGGTCGACCCCGCTCTCGTCGTGCTGGACGTGATGCTGCCGGGCTTCGACGGCCACGAGGTCTGCCGGCGCATCCAGGAGGCCAAGCCGGTGCCGGTGCTGATGCTGACCGCGCGGGACGACGAGGCCGACGTGCTGGTCGGCCTCGCGGTCGGTGCCGACGACTACCTCACCAAGCCGTTCCGGATGCGCGAGCTGGTCGCTCGGGTCCATGCCCTCCTGCGCCGCGTCGATCGCGCCGCCGAGCTCGCCGCCCGGCGCCCGGCCCGCCTCGTCGTGGGGGATCTCGTCGTCGACACCGGTGCGCGGCGGGTGACCGTGGCGGAGGAGGAGGTGCGGCTGACGCCGACCGAGTTCGACCTCCTGGTCCGGCTGGCCACCACACCGGGTGAGGTGCTGACCCGCGAGCACCTGCTGGCCGAGGTCTGGGACTGGCCGGACGCGTCCGGGACCCGCACCGTCGACAGTCACGTCCGGGCGCTGCGCGCCAAGGTCGGCGCCGACCGTGTGCGCACCGTGCACGGCGTCGGCTACGCGCTCGAGCCGGTGGGACCGTGAGCTCGCCACTGGCCCCGGTCACCTCGATCAAGGTCAAGCTCGGTCTGCTGGTCGCGGCCAGCGTCCTGGTCGCGGCGCTGGTCGGCGTGCTGGCCAGCAATGCCGGCGTTCCGGTGCTGCTCGCCGTACCCGTCACGGTCGCCCTCGCCCTCGGCGTCACCCAGCTGCTTGCCGTCGGCATGACCTCGTCGCTGCGGGAGATGACCGAGGCCACCCGCCGGATGGCGCGCGGCGACTACCGCGGCCGGGTGCAGTCCGAGTCCTCCGACGAGATCGGCGAGCTGGCCCGCGCCTTCAACCAGATGGCCGCGGAGCTGGCCACCGTGGACCGGGAGCAGCGCGACCTGGTCGCCACGGTCTCCCACGAGCTGCGTACGCCGATGACCGCTCTCACCGCCGTCCTGGAGAACCTGGCCGACGGCGTACTACCCAACGACCCGGCGCACCTCGACGCCGCGGTCGCGCAGGCCAGGCGGGTCGGTGCCCTGCTCGATGACCTGCTCGACCTCTCCCGGGTGCAGGCCGGGGTCGCACCGCTGCGGCTCGCACCGGTCGATCTCGGCGCCCTGGTCGACGAGGTCGTCGCGGACCTGGTGCCCACCGGCCGAGCGGTCCAGTTCGACGTCCGACTGCCCGAGCACCTCGACGTCCACGCCGACCGCACCCGGCTGCGCCAGCTGCTCACGAACGTTCTCGACAACGCGGTCCGACACAGCCCCGAGCGTGGCCGGGTCAGCGTCACCGGCGCAGTCGTCGGCGATCGGTGGCGGCTGGACGTCGCCGACCGCGGTCCGGGTGTCGCGCCCGCGGACCGGGAGCGCGCCTTCGAGAGGTTCGGGACGCTCACCGCGCCGGATGGCGACACCGGCGGCACCGGACTCGGACTCGCCATCGCCCGTTGGGTCGCCGGCCTGCACGGAGGCACGGTCCGGTTCGCCGACCCGCCGCCAGGCAGCCCCGGTGCGCTGCTCCGCCTCGACCTGCCCCTTGATCCCACGCACGCCCAGGAGGACCCCGTGCCCGGCGACGCCACGACACCCACGACACCCGCGCCGCCGCCGCCCACCGCGTGGCAGAGCGATGTCGCGGTGCGCCCGGAACCGGTCCTCGACCCGCTGTTCGGCCGGTTCTGGCCCGACGTACCCGGGGGGAACCGCACGCTGGTCCTGGCTGCATCCGGCGTGGGCGTGCTGGCGGGGCTGGTGCTGCCGGACCACACCGCGGGTCTGGCGCTGTTCCTCGTCGTGCTGTCGGCCGGGTTGACGGTGGCCTACGCCGCCCGGCACAAGCGCCATCCGTTCACGCTCACCTGCCTGGCCCTCGCCACGCTGTGCACGCTGCCGATCCTGCTGCTCGACGCTGCGTGGATCGGCGTGCTCTGCCTGCTGGCCGGCGCCACCGCGCTCATTGCCGGGGTCACCCGCGTGCAGCGGGTCCCGGAGTTCGTGCTGGCCGGCGTGGCCTGGCCGCTCGCGGGGCTCCGCGGCCTGCCGTGGTTCGGGCGCAGCCTGCGCAGCCTCACCGGCCGCGAGCGGGCACCGCGCGTCCTGCTCACAGTGTTCTGGTCGGTGCTCGCGGTGCTGGTCTTCGGTCTCCTCTTCGTCACGGCCGACGCGATCGTGGAGAGCTGGGTGGACGCCGTGCTGCCCGACTTCAGCGTCGACTCGATCGTGCTCCGGGTCTTCATCACAGTCGCGATCGCCGGACCGACGCTCGCCGCGGCGTATCTCGCTCTGAACCCGCCCCGGACCGGCGACTACGGCGTCCTGCCGCGGGCGGCCGTGGGGCACCGGTTCGAGTGGCTGGTCCCGGTGCTGCTGGTCGACGCCGTGTTCGCGGTGTTCGTCGCGGCCCAGCTGAGCGTGCTCTTCGGCGGCCACGGTTACGTCCAGCGCACGACCGGGCTGACCTACGCCGACTACGTGCACCAGGGCTTCGGCCAGCTCACGGTCGCGACGCTGCTCACCCTGCTGGTCGTGTGGGCGGCCTCGCACTGGGCCGGCGACAGTCGCGGAGATCGGCTGTGGCTGCGCGCCTCGCTGGGCGGGCTGTGCGCCCTGACCCTGGTGGTGGTCGGCTCGGCGCTGTACCGGATGCACCTCTACCAGGAGGCCTACGGCTTCACCCAGCTCCGGCTGCTGGTCGACGTCTTCGAGGGGTGGCTCGGCCTGCTGGTGCTCGCGGTGGCCGTCGCCGGTCTCGTGCGCTGGGGCGTCTGGCTGCCGCGCTTCGCGCTGGTCACCGGCGTGGTCGCGCTGCTCGGCGTGGCCGCGATCAACCCGGACGCTTGGATCGCCGAGCACAACCTGGACCGGTACGCCGACACCGGGAAGGTGGACTGGCCCTACCTCCAGGGGCTGTCCGCCGACGCCGTACCAGTCTTCGAGGACCGTCCGGCGGCCGAGATCCTGTGCGGGATGCCGCGCCACTGGTCCCGGGACGACGACTGGCTGTCGTGGAACCTCGGCCGCAGCAGGGCCACGTCCAGCATCGACGACGGTCCGGAGGCCATGGATGAGGCGCAGATGAGGGGCCTCCCGTCGGTGGACGTCCGCATGACGCCGGACTGCCCCCAGGGCTAACCCCTTCGCAGGGACGGCGGTGCGGTTCCTAGACTCTCACCGTGTCCGGACCCAACACAGACTTCGACCCCGTGGAGGTGGCTGCTCTGAAGCCCGAGGAGGTCGAGGCCGCGCGGGACGCTGCACTGGCGGCGATCGCGGCCGCCGCCGACCTCGAGGCGCTCAAGCAGGTCCGGATCGACCACACCGGTGACCGCTCGCCGCTGGCCCTGGCCAACCGCGAGATCGGGGCCTTGCCTCCGCAGGCGCGCAAGGAGGCCGGCCAGCGCGTCGGCCAGGCGCGCGGTGCCGTGCAGCAGGCGCTCGCGACGCGGCAGGAGGAGCTCGAGGCCGAGCACGAGCAGCGGATGCTGGCCGAGGAGACCGTCGACGTCACCCTGCCGACAGACCGGGTCCCCACCGGTGCCCGGCACCCGCTCACGACAGGCTCCGAGCTGATCGCCGACATCTTCGTCGCGATGGGCTGGGAGGTGGCCGAGGGTCCGGTCCTCGAGGCGGAGTGGCTCAACTTCGACGCCCTCAACCTCGGCCCCGACCACCCGGCACGCACCATGCAGGACACGTTCTGGACCGACCCGGCCGAGGACCACCTGGTGCTGCGCACCCACACCTCGCCGGTCCAGGCGCGCACGATGCTGTCCCAGTCGCCCCCGATCTACGTCATCTGCCCGGGCCGGGTCTTCCGCACCGACGAGTACGACGCGACGCACAGCCCGGTCTTCCACCAGGTCGAGGGACTGGTGGTCGACGAGGGCATCTCGATGGCCCACCTCAAAGGCACCCTCGACCACTTCGCGTCCGCGATGTTCGGCGAGGGGATCACGACCCGGTTCCGCCCGTCGTACTTCCCGTTCACCGAGCCCAGCGCCGAGGTGGATCTCATCTGCTTCGTGTGCCGGGGTGTGAACAGCGAAGACTGCCGGACCTGCCGCGGCGAGGGCTGGATCGAGTGGGGCGGCTGCGGCGTGGTCAACCCGCGGGTCCTGCACGCCTGCGGCATCGACTCCGGGAAGTACTCCGGCTTCGCGTTCGGCATGGGCATCGACCGGACCCTGATGTTCCGCCACGGCATCGAGGACCTGCGCGCGCTGTTCGAGGGCGACGTCCGGTTCACGACCGCCTTCGGGGCCGAGCTGTGAAGACGCCGGTCTCGTGGATCCGTGACTACGTCGACCTCCCCGCGGACGTCACCACGGAGGAGCTCGCCGCGCGGCTGACCGCGCTGGGCCTCAAGCTCGAGGCGATCGAGAAGCCCGGCGAGCAGATCAGGGGTCCGCTCGTGGTCGGCAAGGTGCTCACGATGGAGCCCGAGCCGCAGAAGAACGGCAAGACCATCAACTGGTGCACCGTCGACGTGGCAGACGCCAACGGCACCGGCGAGCCGCAGGGCATCGTCTGCGGCGCGCACAACTTCGCGCCCGGCGACCTGGTCGTGGTGATCCTGCCCGGGGGCGTGCTGCCCGGTGACTTCGAGATCTCCGCGCGCAAGACCTACGGCCACGTGAGCGCCGGGATGATCTGCTCCTCGCTCGAGCTCGGGATCGGCGACGACCACGACGGCATCATCGTGCTGCCCGAGGGCGCCGGCGAGCCCGGCACCGACGCCCGCCCGGTGCTCGGCCTCGACCAGGAGGTCATCGAGTTCGAGATCAACCCGGACCGCGCGTACGCCCTGTCGCTGCGCGGTGTGGGCCGCGAGGCGGCGCTGGCCTACGACGCGCCGTACACCGACCCCGCGCAGCGCGAGGTCCCCGCTCCCACCGGCGACGGCTACCCGGTCGTGATCGACGACCCCGCCGGCTGCCCCGTCTTCGTGGCCCGGGTGGTGAGCGGCGTCGACCCTGACGCCCCGACCCCGGACTGGATGGCGCAGCGGCTCGCGCTCTCCGGCATGCGCCCGATCTCCTTGGCGGTCGACATCACCAACTACGTGATGCTCGAGCTCGGCCGGCCGATCCACGGCTACGACGCCGACAAGCTCCGCGGCCCGATCCGGGTCCGTCGCGCCACCGCGGGCGAGCACCTGACCACGCTCGACGGCGTCGACCGGACGCTGTCCACCGAGGACCTCGTGGTCACCGACGACTCCGGCATCATCGGCCTCGGCGGCGTGATGGGCGGCGAGACCACCGAGATGTCCCCGACCACGACGCGGGTCCTGGTCGAGGCGGCGCACTGGGACGCGGTGTCCATGTTCCGCACCGGCAAGCGGCACAAGCTCACGTCCGAGGCCGGCAAGCGCAACGAGCGCGGCGTCGACCCGGTGATCACCCCGGCCGCGGCCGACCGGGTGGTCGAGCTGCTCGTCCAGTACGGCGGCGGCACCGCCGATTCCGGCGTGACCGTCGTCGGCGAGGCGCCGGCGCGCGAGCCGATCGAGATGGCCACCGACCTGCCGGCGCGCATCTCGGGCATTGACGTCGCTCCGGAAACCACCGTGGCCAACCTCGAGAAGGTCGGCTGCGTGGTCGGCGACGGCCCGCACGAGGTGCTGACAGTCACTCCGCCCACGTGGCGCCCGGACCTCACCGACCCCTACGACCTGGTCGAGGAGGTCGTCCGGATCGTCGGCTACGACCAGGTGCCTTCGGTCGTGCCGCGCGAGGCCGCCGGCCGCGGGCTCACCCGCGAGCAGCGACTGCGCCGGCGCATCGGCCGCACGCTGGCCGGTGCCGGCTGCGTCGAGGTGATCAGCTTCCCGTTCGTCGGCATCGTCGCCTTCGACCAGCTCGGGCTGCCCGCGGACGACCCGCTGCGCCACACGGTGCGGCTGGCCAACCCGCTCTCGACGGAGGAGCCGTCCTACACCACGACGCTGCTGCCCGGCCTGCTCCGGGCCGCCGCCCGCAACCTCGGGCGCGGCACGCCGGGCGTCGCGCTGTTCGAGACCGGGACGGTGGCATTCCCCTCCGACCGCGGCCCGGCGCCGATCTACGGCGTCGACTGGCGGCCCAGCGACGACGAGCTCGCGAAGCTCTTCGAGGCGATCCCCGACCAGCCGCTGCACCTGGCCGTCGTGATGGCCGGGGAGCGCGAGCGCGCGGGCTGGTGGGGCGCCGGGCGCACGGCGGGCTGGTCGGACGCGATCGGGCTGGTGCGCCGGCTCGGCGACGAGCTCGGTGTCGAGGTCGAGGTGACCTCGGCGAGCAGGATGCCGTGGCACCCGGGCCGCTGCGCCCAGGTCCGGCTGGACGGGGTCGAGTTCGGCCACGCCGGCGAGCTGCACCCTCAGGTGTGCGCGGCGTTCGGGCTGCCGACCCGCGCCGCGGCCGTCGAGGTCGACCTCGACTTCCTCATGGCGCGCGCGGTCGACGTGGTGCCGGGCCCGGCGTTCTCGACGTTCCCGGTCGCCAAGGAGGACGTCGCCGTGCTGGTGGCCGACGACGTGACCGCCGCGCAGGTCGAGGCGGCCCTGCGTGAGGGAGCGGGGGAGCATCTCGAGGCGATCCGGCTCTTCGACGTCTACACCGGCGACCAGGTCGATCCCGGCCACAAGTCGCTGGCCTTCGCGCTGCGGTTCCGCGCCGCGGACCGCACGTTGACCGAGCAGGAGACGAGCGCCGCCCGCGATGCCGCAGTCGCTCTGGCTGCCGAGCGGTGTGGTGCCGTCCAGCGCTGATGCGGGTACCTTCCCGCTCGGGGACCGGCCGGTGCGCCGGCTCGGTTTCGGGACGATGCGGCTCACCGGCAGCCTGCCGTTCCACCAGGGTGAGCCGCGCGACCGGGCCACCGCGATAGCGGTGCTGCGTAGGGCCGTGGAGCTCGGCGTCGACCATGTCGACACCGCCGCGTTCTACTTCTCCCGTCTGCGCTCGGCCAACGAGCTGGTCAACGCCGCGCTCTCGCCGTACCCCGACGACCTGACCATCGTCACCAAGGTCGGACCGGTCCGCGACGCGATGGGCCGCTGGGCGGACCGGCCACGCCCGGAGGAGCTGCGCGGCGAGGTCGAGGAGAATCTCCGCCAGCTCGGCCTGGACCGGCTCGAGGTCGTCAACTTCCGCGTGGGGCAGGACCCGGACATCGCTCCGTACGTCGCCGCGCTGGCCGCGCTGGTCGACGAGGGACTGGTCGGCCATGTCGGCGTCTCCGGGGTCAGCCTCGACCAGCTGGAGGCGGCCCGCTCGGTGACGGACGTGGCCTGCGTCCAGAACCGCCTCTCGCTGGACGCCGGCGACGACCTCGCCGTGCTCCGCCGCTGCGGGGAGCTCGGCATCGCGTTCGTGCCGTTCTTCACCGTCTCGGGTGCGGGGCGACAGGGCGCGCCGGGTGTGGAGCCGCCGGCTGTCCTCGAGCTGGCCGCGGAGCTCGCACGCCACTGCGGCCCAGGTCCGGCTGGCCTGGACCCTGGCTCTGGGCGAGCACGTCCTCGTCATTCCCGGCACCGGCAGCGTCGCCCACCTCGAGGAGAACGTCGCCGCGGCGGGCCTCCGCCTCACCGATGACCAGATGGCCAGACTGGCCGCATGATCGACCTGCGGCTGCTCGACGAGGTGTCCTGGCACGGCACCCCGCTGCCGGGCGGCCGGACCCATGCCCTGCTGGCCGCGCTCGTGGCCGCCGGTGGCCAGGTGACCGAGGAGCGGCTGGTCGACGAGGTCTGGGGACCCGAGGACGTCCCGGCCAACCCGACCAAGGCGCTGCAGGTCGTGGTCTCCCGCGCGCGGGCGCAGACCGGCCCGGAGGTGGTCAGCCGCACCGACCATGGCTATCGGCTGGGGCTCACCTCGGATGCGGTCGACGCCGTGGTGCTGCGCGACGCCGTGGTCGGTGCCCGCGAGGCCGAAGGCCGCCACGACATGGTCCGGGCAAGGGACCTGGCCCGAGTGGCGCTCGCGCTCCCCGAGCCCGGCAGCGCCTCCGAGGGACCGCTCGGTGAGCTGCGCCAGCAGGCGGCTCGGCACCGCACGATCGCGACCGCGGTGCTCGGCCGGGCCCTGTCCGCACTCGGCGACCACCACGAGGCTCTGCCGATGCTGCAGCAGGCGGCCGGTGACGAGGCCACGACGGCAGCGCTGCTGCGCTCGATCGCCGCTGTCCACGGCCCCCCGGCCGCCCTGGAGGCCTTCGAGCGTCACCGCGCCGACCTCGCAGACCGGCTCGGAGTCGACCCGGGTCCGACCTTGCAGTCCGTGCACGGCGAGCTGCTCGCGGCGGACCGACCGGTGCGGGAAGGGCTGCGCTTCGAGGCCACGTCGCTGGTCGGCCGGGACGAGGACATCCGGGCGCTGCGAGCGACGGTCCGGGAAGCGCGGGTGACCTCGATCCTCGGCCCCGGCGGCCTCGGCAAGACCCGGCTCGCGCACCTCCTCGGCCGCGAGGCCGAGCAGCCGGTGGTGCACTTCGTGGAGCTGGTCGGCGTCGCCTCGCCCGAGGACGTCGTCGGTGAGGTCGGCTCGGCGCTGGGCGTCCGCGACTCGGTCAGCGGCCGCCGGGTCCTCACCGCCGAGCAGCGCAACGACGTCCGCGCGCGCATCGCGCAGGTCCTCGACCAGGCGCCCACCTTGCTGATCCTCGACAACTGTGAGCACGTCGTTGCCGCCGTGGCCGACCTCGTCGCCTACCTGGTCGCGACCTCCAGCCGGTTGCGCGTCGTCACGACCACCCGGGCACCGCTCGCGATCTCCGCCGAGCGGGTCTTTCCGCTGGGCCAGCTCAGCGATGCCGCCGCCGCCGACCTGTTCACGCAGCGCGCCTCGTCGGCCCGCCCGGGCGTGGCACTCGACGACGACGCGGTGCTCAGCGTCGTACGCCGCCTCGACGGGCTACCGCTGGCCGTCGAGCTCGCCGCCGCCAAGGTGCGGGTCATGTCTGTCGAGGACATCGACCGTCGCCTCGACGACCGGTTCGCCCTGCTGCGCGGCGGCGACCGCAGCGCACCCGACCGGCACCAGACGCTCGTGGCCGTCATCGACTGGTCGTGGAACCTGCTCACCGAGGCCGAGCGCCGCGCGCTCCGCTGGCTCGCGGTCTTCCACGACGGCTTCTCGCTGGACGGCGCTGGGGTGCTCCTCGGGTGCGACGCGCTGGAGCTGGTCCAGTCGCTCATCGACCAGTCGCTGCTCACCGTGGTGGAGGCTCGGGGCTCGGTCCGGTACCGGACGCTCGAGACGGTCCGGGAGTTCGGGAGGATGCAGCTGGTCGGCGCGGGCGAGGACACCGCCGCACGCCAGGCGCACCTGGCGTGGGCGCGCCGGTACGCGTCTGCACACGCCGGCGAGCTGTTCTCGCAGGGTCAGGTCGCGGCCGTGCATGCGATCGCCGACGAGGAGAACAACCTGGCCGACGCGCTCCGAGCCGCAGTGGCCATCCCCGATCCGGTCACGACCGTCGACCTGACCGCGGCGCTTGCGGGCTTCTGGACGGTGCGTGGTGAGAACACCCGGGTGATCGCGGTCGCTGGTGCGGTCGATGCGGCGCTGGAGGGGTGGGACCCCGCACCTGACGAGGTGCACGGCGCGGTCACCGCGGCCGCCGTGACCGCCATGAACACCCTCATGGGGGAGATCGCCGCCGCCCCCAACTGCCTGGCCATCCTGAAGAAGTACGGCAGGGGGACGTCCGACGCCCGCGCCCGGGGGATGGTCGCGGTCCTGGCCGCCATGGACCCGAAGGACACCCCGGGGACGCTGCAACGGCTGCGGGAGATCGACCCGGCCCACGGCCATGACCGACAGGCCGCGGCGTCGGCGCGGCTGATGACCGCCCACCACCTGGAGAACGACGGCGACCCCGAGCGGGCACTCGAGGAGGTGCAGGCCGGGCTGGCACTGGTCGATGACGACGACGGCCCGTGGATCAAGGCGATGATGCACAGCGTCGCCGGGGGACTGAACGCCCAGCTCGGCAAGCGCGCCGAGGCGGCCGAGCACGCCCGCCTGGCGATTCCCATCCTCGACCAGCTGGAGGCCCGCGACGACGGGATCCAGGCGCGCTCGTTGTTGGCCGGCAACGCCATCGCCGAGGGCAGGTTCGACGAGGCCCAGCGCCTGATCGCCGAGATCGAACGGCTCGGCGTTGAGAGCACTGGCTTCGGCGGAGCCTTCATCACAGGCACGGTGCGGGCAGAGCTGGCGCTGGCACAGGGGGACATCGACGGGGGGCTGCGCCTCTACCGCGTCGCCGCCACGGAGCTCGCCGCGATCACGCTCCCCGGCATGGAGCCGAACGGGCTGGAGCCGTGGACGCTCTTCGGAGTCGCGGCCGGCGCCACGGCGTACGCCCTGCACGGCACCGGTGACGAGGGCGCCGACCTCTTCGAGACGCTGCGCGCCAAGGCGCCGCGTGTGCTCGATCCCGACCGCCCGCGGATGGACTACCCGGTCGCCGGGCTGGTGCTGCACGGGCTCGGCACCTGGGGGCTGCTGAAGCAGGCGATCGACCCCGAGGACGCGATCCGGCTGCTGGTGCTCGCGGAGCTGTTCGCCTACCCGCGGTTCACCACCACCATGGATCCCACCCGCACCCAGGACGAGGCCGAGCGGGTCGCGCCCGGCCTGAGCGCTCAGCTCCGTGCGGAGTACGGCGAACGCAAGGGCCCGGACCTGCTGCCCGAGGCCCAGGCCGTCGCCGAGCGGATCTCCACACGCTGACGGTGACCCGCCCGTACTGAACGGGCGGGTCAGCGTGGTGGTGGGACTGGCGGCTACATCTTGCGGCTGTAGGAGCGCACCGACAGTGGCATGAAGATCGCCACGACGACCGCGCAGCCGAGCAGGGCCCAGCCGACCTCGGCGGTGACCTGACCGTCGTTGATCAGGTCGCGGACGGCCGTGATCACGTGGCTGACCGGATTCACGTTGACGAACGCCTCGAGCCAGCCGGGCATGGTGGTGGGCCGGACGAACGCGTTGGACAGGAAGGTCAGCGGGAACATGATCATCAGCGAGATGCCCTGGACGGCCTGAGCACTGCGGGCCACGGTGCCCAGCCAGGTGAAGATCCAGGCGAGCGACCAGCCGGCCACGATGGTCAGCAGCCAGCCGGCGAAGATCCCGAGGAACCCGCCACCCGGGCGGTAGCCCATGGCGAACCCGGTCAGCAGCGTCAGCGTGGCGGCGACTCCGTAGCGGAGCAGGTCGGCGATCGCGGGCCCCGCCAACGGCGCGATCCGGGCGATCGGGAGCGACTTGAACCGGTCGAAGACGCCCTTGTCCATGTCCTCGCGCAGCTGGGTGCCGGTGGCCATGCAGGCCGTCAGCGCGGTCTGGGCGAGGATGCCCGGGATGATGATCGGCAGGTACTTCTCGACGCTGCCGGAGATCGCGCCGCCGAAGATGTAGGCGAACATCGCGGTGAACAGCAGCGGCTGGATCGTGACGTCGAACCACTGCTCCGGGTTGCGGCGCATCTTCTTCAGCGCGCGCCAGGCCATCGCCAGGCTCTGGCTGACGGTGTCGCGGACGGACGGTCGTGCCGGCAGGTCCTGCGCGCCGATGTGGGTGGTGGCGGTGACGGTCTCGTCGACCGTGCTCGGGCTCAGGTTGGAGAGAAGCGTCATCGGACGGCCTCCATGTCGTCGTTGGTCATGTTGTCTTCGGGGGACTCCTCGGCGGCGTGGCCGGCCCCGTGACCGGTGAGCGCCATGAAGACCTCGTCGAGGGTGGGCTTCTGGACGGTCGCGGACGTGATGAGGAGCTCCTGCTCGCGCAGGCCGATCAGGACGTCGGCGGCCCGGTTGGCGTCGGGGAGGGGGACGTTGATGCCGCCCGCCTCCGGGGTGAGGACCGGCTCGTCGCCCACCACGCGGCGTACGACGTCGACGGCCTGGCTCGTCTGGGCGGGGTCGAGCAGCCTCAGCTGCAGGGTCGAGGAGCCGACCTGGCTCTTCAGCTGGTCGGAAGTGCCCTCGGCGACCTTGGCGCCGCGGTCGATGACCGCGATCCGGTCGGCGAGCTGGTCGGCCTCGTCGAGGTACTGCGTGGTGAGCAGCACGGTGCAGCCCTGGGCGACCAGCTCGCGGATGGTGTCCCACATCTGGCCGCGGGTGCGCGGGTCGAGGCCGGTGGTCGGCTCGTCGAGGAAGATGAGCGGCGGCCGGTGGATGAGGCTGGCGGCCAGGTCCAGCCGGCGGCGCATCCCGCCGGAGAACTGCTGGATCTGCTTGTCGCCGGCGTCCTCGAGGCCGAACCGCCCGAGCAGCTCCTCGCCGGTCGTGCGCGCCTTCTGCTTCTCCAGGCCGAGCAGACGGCCGAAGAGGTAGAGGTTCTCGCGGGCGGTGAGGTTCTCGTCGACCGACGCGTACTGGCCGGTGACACCGACCAGCTGGCGCACCACGTGCGGGTGCTTCTTCACGTCGACGCCGAAGATCTCGGCGCTGCCGCCGTCCATCGGGAGCAGCGTCGCGAGCATCTGGAGCATCGTGGTCTTGCCGGCGCCGTTGGGCCCGAGGACGCCGAAGACCTCGCCGCGGCGTACCTCGAGATCGACGCCGTCGACGGCCCGCAGGTCGCCGAAGGTCTTCACCAGTCCGTGTGCGGAGACCGCGAGCTCGGTGGTGGGGGAGGAGTTCGTGTTCATGACCACCACACTGGTGCGGCCGGGTTTCAAGCCACCTTCACACCGGTTTCACCGCCGTCCGGCGGGTTTCACGATGGCGTCCACTTCACCCCTCTTCGCTCCGGCGGACGCCAGCCCGAGCGGTGGCCGGCCTTGACGGAGCGGGGAACGAGATGACGTCACGTGGACGAATGCCGGTGCTGATGCTGATCGCGGTCGTGGCCCTGGTGTTCGGGTCGATGGGGTCCGCGGTCGGTGGACCCGCGGCTGGCCTGACCAAGGGACAGGTCAAGAAGGTCGCGGCGAAGGTCGTCAAGAAGGCGGCTCCCGGACTGTCCGTGGCGAACGCCAAGACCGCCGACTCGGCCAAGAGCGCCGACAGGCTCGACGGCATCGACTCGACCGGCTTCGTCACGACTCCGACCGGGATGAAGGTGGTCATCGCCGGGCAGGTGTCCGCGGCGGGGGTGGCATCGCAGAAGGTCGGCAACTGGACGTCGAACAGGGTCGCCAACGGCCAGTACGACATCAGCGTGACGGGCGGCCCCTTCGTCTCGGCAGATCTCCTGTGCCTGGCTACCGGCGTCGACGCGGTCGCCGTGCAGTGCGCGAGCATCGGCACCACCGGGAGGATCATCACCTACGCGGCAGGGGTCCCCGCGGACGGCACCTTCAACTTCGTGGTCTACAAGGTCGGCTGAGCCGGGCCCGTCACTCCTCGCTGGACGCCGCCCAGAGGTTGATGCCGGAGTCGACGGCGTCCTGGTCGATCGCGGCAAGCTCCTCCTGGGTGATCTCCAGGTTGTCGAGGACGGCGAGGTTGTCGTCGAGCTGCGGCACGCTGCTCGCTCCGATCAGCACCGAGGTGACCCGCTCGTCGCGCAGCACCCACGCCAGCGCGAGCTGCGCCAGCGACTGGCCGCGCGCCTGGGCGATCTCGTTGAGCCGCCGGACGTGCGCCAGCGCCTCGTCGGTCAGCAGCGACGGGTCCAGTGACTTGCCCTGGGCGGCGCGGGAGTCCTCCGGGATGCCGTCCAGGTAGCGGTCGGTGAGCATGCCCTGCGCCAGCGGCGAGAAGGCGATGCACCCGACGCCCTCCTCGCCCAGCACGTCGAGGACGGAGGGATCTCCCTCCTCGACCCAGCGGTTGAGCATCGAGTACGACGGCTGGTGGATCAGCAACGGCACGCCCATCTCGCGCAGAAGAGTGGCGGCCTCGCGGGTGCGCTCGGCGCTGTAGGACGAGATCCCGGCGTACGTCGCCCGTCCGGACTGCACGGCGGTGGCCAGCGCGCCCATCGTCTCCTCGAGCGGCGTGTCCGGGTCGAACCTGTGGCTGTAGAAGATGTCGACGTGGTCGAGCCCCATCCGGGCCAGGCTCTGGTCGAGCGAGGCGAGGACGTACTTGCGCGACCCCCACTCGCCGTACGGGCCTGGCCACATGTCGTAGCCCGCCTTGGTCGAGATCACCAGCTCGTCACGGTACGGCCGGAAGTCCTGCGCGTAGATCGCGCCGAAGTTCGTCTCCGCGGCGCCGTACGGCGGCCCGTAGTTGTTGGCCAGGTCGAAGTGGGTCACCCCGCGGTCGAAGGCCCGTCGCAGGATGGCCCGCTGGGTCTCGATCGGCTTGTCGTCGCCGAAGTTGTGCCACAGGCCCAGGGAGACCGCCGGCAGCTTCAGGCCGGACCGGCCGCACCGGCGGTAGGCGTGGCTGTCGTAGCGGTCATCGGCGGCGCGGTAGGGCGGAGGGGTCATGCCTCCATGTCTACCGGGTCCTCAGTTGAGCGGCTGACCCAGGATCGTGGACAGCTTCTCGAAGGTGATCCGGTCACCGGACAGCTGGATCCGGTCGCCTGCGTCGGTGCCCACCGACAGGGACGAGTCGCGCTTCCAGATCCAGGTGTCGAGGTCGGCGGCCGTGCCGGTGACCGTGGCGACCGGCGCGGCGCCCTCGTCGACGAGAGCGATGTCGTCCTCGTCCTGGTAGGTCTTGCCGTCGTCAGGGTCGGTCCCGGAGAACTTCCCGAGCTCGACGAGCAGATCGGTGCCGGTGTCGTTCAGCCGCACCGCGATCGTCTCGCCGGAGCCCGTGAACGAACCCCACTCCGGCGCCCCGCCGTACATCACCCCGAGCGCCTCGGCCACCCCGTCGTCAGCGAGGGCGGGATCCAGCGGTGTGACGGGTACGCCGGCGGTGAGCTCGGCGTCGACGCGATGGATCAGCGCCTCGTGCGCCTGGCGGCGGTAGGACGTGCCGACGCGCAGGTCGCCCGACCAGTGCCACGCGGCGGCCTCCGGGTCGGCCCGCTCGAGCTCGGTCGCCAGCGCGTGCGAGTAGTCGTCGAAGGCCTCGAGCAGCTCGGCGTAGGACTCCGGCCGCTGGGCGGCGTCCTCGTCGCCGATCTCGGGGTCGTCCGGAGAGGCCGGGCGGTGCCGGATGACCTTGGCCCAGAACAGCTGCACCCCGGCGAGGTGCCAGAGCAGGTCGGCGGCGTCCCACTCGGGGCAGGTGGGCACCCGCGCACTCGGATCACATTCGGCCAGCACGGCGCGGAAGCGCGCGGACTCGGTGCGAATGTGGTCGAGGTAGATCGGGTACTCCAGTCGCGGCATGGTCGCGACGCTAGCCATCGCGGCGGCTGACGCGCATGGCAATTTCCCCGGCTGACCGGGGATGTTGGCACTTGTCAGGGGTTGCAACCCTCGACAGGTAGCAGTTTCCCCGGCTGACCGGGGATTTTGACCACCCCGAATCGCATGCACATACGCACATCTGTATAGTCATGCAGCATGAGTACGAGGGTCGCCGTTGCCGGAGCGAGCGGGTACGCCGGCGGTGAGCTGCTGCGCCTGCTGCTCGCGCATCCCGAGGTCGAGATCGGGGCGCTCACCGCGGGCAGCAACGCCGGACAGCTGCTCGGCACGCTCCAGCCGCACCTGGTCCCGCTGGCGGGCCGGGTGCTCGAGGAGACCACCGCGGAGACCCTGGCCGGGCACGACGTCGTCTTCCTGGCGCTCCCGCACGGCCAGTCCGGCCCGATCGCCGCCGAGCTGGGGGAGCAGGTCGTGGTGATCGACTGCGGCGCCGACTACCGGCTCGCCGACCCGGCGGCCTGGGAGCGGTTCTACGGCGGCAACCACGCCGGGACCTGGCCCTACGGCCTGCCCGAGCTGCCCGGCCAGCGCGCCAAGCTGACCGGGGCCACGAGGGTCGCGGTCCCCGGCTGCTACCCGACCGTCTCGACCCTCGCCCTCGTGCCCGCGGTCGAGGCGGGCCTCGTCGAGCACGACGTCGTCGTGGTCGCTGCCTCGGGCACCAGCGGCGCCGGCAAGGCCGCGAAGCCGCACCTGCTCGGCAGCGAGGTGATGGGCAGCGTCTCGGCGTACGGCGTCGGCGGCAGCCACCGGCACACCCCTGAGATCACCCAGAACCTCAGCAGCCTCGTCGACGGCACCGTGACGGTGAGCTTCACCCCGATCCTGGTCCCGATGCCCCGCGGCATCCTCGCGACCTGCTCGGCGAGACTGCTCGACGGCGTGAGCGCCGACGACGTGCGGGCGGCGTACGAGAAGGCCTACGACGACGAGCCGTTCGTGCACCTGCTGCCCGAGGGTCAGTGGCCACAGACCAAGTCGGTGGCCGGCAGCAACGCGGTGCACCTCCAGGTGACCGTCGACGAGGACGCGCGCCGACTTGTCGCGGTCGGTGCAGTGGACAACCTCGCCAAGGGCACCGCGGGCGGCGCCGTCCAGTGCATGAACCTCGCGCTCAGCCTCGACGAGGCCACCGGCCTCAGCACCGTGGGGCTGGCGCCGTGAAGCCCAAATCGTTCAAGCTGAGCCGCTACCCCGAGACGTTGGCAGTGGTCCGGCTCGGCCCCGGCACCGAGGTGCCGAAGTGGGCCGAGTCCTCGTCGCTCTTCTCCATCACCGCGACCGCCACCGAGACCTCGATCGTCTGCGCGGCCCGCAGCGTCCCGACCAAGTCGGTGCACCAGCGGCCGTTCACCGCCTTCGAGGTCGAGGGGCCCCTCGACTTCGCGCTCACCGGAGTCCTCGCCGAGCTGTTGGCCCCGCTGGCGGCTGCCGAGATCAGCGTCTTCACCCTCTCGACGTTCGACACCGACTGGATCCTCATCCCGGGCGACAAGGCCGACCAGGCCGCGGAGGAGTGGCGACGATCCGGGCACGAGGTCACCGCCGCCGTACCCGCCAAGCCACCCAGGAAGAAGCGTTCATGACCGTCACCACCCCCGCCGGGTTTCGCGCCGCCGGCGTCGTCGCCGGGCTGAAGACCAGCGGCGGCAAGGACGTCGCGCTCGTCGTCAACGACGGCCCCACTCACGACTCGGCGACCGTCTTCACCGCCAACCGGTGCAAGGCCAACCCGGTCCTGTGGAGCCAGGAGGTCGTCAAGGACGGCACCGTCCGCGCGGTCGTCCTCAACTCCGGCGGCGCCAACTGCTACACCGGCCCCGAGGGCTTCCAGACCACCCACGCGGTCGCCGAACAGGTCGCCGGCCACCTCGGCATCGGCGCGATCGACGTCGTCGTCTGCTCCACCGGGCTGATCGGCCTCACCAACGACCGCGCCGCCCTGCTCGCGGGTGTCGACGCGGCGTACGCCGGCCTCGCGACCGACGGGGGACCGGACGCCGCCGAGGCGATCATGACCACCGACTCGGTGCAGAAGCAGGCGGTCGTCGACGGAGGCGGCTGGTCGATCGGCGGCATGGCCAAGGGCGCGGGCATGCTGGCACCGCAGCTCGCCACCATGCTCGTGGTCATCACCACCGACGCGGTCGTGCCGGCCGGCGACCTGGACTCGGCACTGCGGGCCGCGACCCGGGTCTCCTTCGACCGGCTCGACTCCGACGGCTGCATGTCCACCAACGACACGGTGACCGTGCTGGCCAGCGGCGCCAGCGGCATCACGCCGTCGCTGCCGGACTTCACCGACGCCCTCACCCAGCTCTGCACCGACCTCGCCATGCAGCTGCTCCGTGACGCCGAGGGCGCCGACCACGACATCGCGATCACCACCCTCAACGCCGCGTCCGAGGACGACGCGGTCGAGGTCGGCCGGAGCGTGGCGCGGAGCAACCTGTTCAAGGCCGCGGTGTTCGGCAAGGACCCCAACTGGGGCCGCGTCCTGGCCAGCATCGGCACCACGCAGGCGGCGTTCGACCCGGCCGACCTCGACGTCGCGATGAACGGCGTCTGGGTGTGCAAGGGCTCCGAGCCGCATGCCGACCCCACCACCGTCGACCTGTCCGACCGTGAGGTGACCGTGACCATCGACCTCAAGACCGGCGCCGAGCGGGCCACGATCTGGACCAACGACCTCACCCACGCCTACGTCCACGAGAACAGCGCCTACAGCTCATGACGACCAACGACAGCAGCGCCCCGAGCGGCGAGTTCGACACCAGCAAGCCCGACCAGGCCAAGGCCCGGACGCTGGCCGCGGCGCTGCCGTGGCTGAAGCAGTACCACGGCAAGATCGTGCTGGTGAAGTACGGCGGCAACGCCATGACCGACGACGTCCTCAAGCGGGCCTTCGCCGAGGACATCGCGTTCCTGCGGTTCGCCGGCTTCAAGCCCGTCATCGTGCACGGCGGCGGGCCGCAGATCTCCCGGATGCTCGCCAAGCTGGGCATCGAGTCGGAGTTCCGCGGCGGGCTGCGGGTGACCACGCCCGAGGCGATGGACGTGGTCCGGATGGTGCTGGTCGGCCAGGTCCAGCGGGAGCTGGTCGGGCTGATCAACGAGCACGGCCCGCTCGCGGTCGGCCTCTCCGGCGAGGACGCCGGCCTCTTCACCGCCAGGCAGACCAACACGGTCGTCGACGGCGAGGAGGTCGACCTCGGGCTCGTGGGCGAGGTCGTCGACGTACGCCCCGAGGCGGTGCTCGACATCATCGACGCCGGCCGGATCCCGGTCGTCTCCAGCGTCGCGCCCGACGTGGACGGCACCGTCCACAACGTCAACGCCGACTCCGCCGCGGCCGCCCTGGCCATCGCGCTGGAGGCCGAGAAGCTGCTCGATCCTCACCGACGTCGAAGGGCTCTTCCTCGACTGGCCCGAGCTCGGACGACGTGATCGGCGAGATCAGCCCGGAGGCGCTCGCCGAGCTCCTCCCGACGCTGGAGAGCGGCATGGTCCCGAAGATGAAGGCGTGCCTCGAGGCGGTGAACGCCGGCGTCTCGCGGGCCACCGTCGTCGACGGCCGGGAGCCGCACGCCGTCCTGCTCGAGCTGTTCACCAAGGAAGGGGTCGGCACCCAGGTGCTGCCCGACGTCGAGACCAAGACCCGCAAGGCCCGGGCCGCGCAGGAGGACGCGTCATGATCCAGGAGCGGTACGCCGCCAGGTACGAGCAGAGCCTGATGAACACCTTCGGGCCGCCCAAGCTGACCCTGGTCCGCGGCCGGGGCACCCACGTCTGGGACGCCGACGGCAAGGAGTACGTCGACCTCCTCGGCGGCATCGCCGTCAACGCCCTCGGCCACGGTCACCCGGCCCTGGTCGACGCCGTGACGACCCAGCTCCAGACGCTCGGCCACGTCTCCAACTTCTTCGCCACCGAGCCCCAGATCGGGCTCGCCGAGAAGCTGCTCGCTCTGCTGGACGCTCGCCAGGAGAACGGGCTGAGCGGGAAGGTGTTCTTCACCAACTCCGGCACCGAGGCCAACGAGGCGGCGTTCAAGCTGACCCGGCGCACCGGCCGTACCCAGATCGTCGCCGCCGAGGGCGGATTCCACGGCCGCACCATGGGCGCGCTTGCGCTGACCTCCAAGGCGGCCTACCGCGAGCCGTTCGAGCCACTGCCGGGCGACGTCACCTTCGTGCCGTACGGCGACGAGCAGGCGCTCGCCGAGGCGGTCACCGACCGCACCGCGGCGATCCTGCTCGAGCCGATCCAGGGCGAGGCCGGGGTCGAGGTCCCGCCGGAGGGCTACCTCGCGGCAGCGAGGCGGATCGCGGACGAGCACGGCGCGCTGCTCTGGCTCGACGAGATCCAGACCGGGATGGGCCGGACCGGGCAGTGGTTCGCGCACCACGCTGAGCACATCGGGGGCGTGCCACGCCCGACATCGTGACGGTGGCCAAGGGACTGGCCGGCGGCTTCCCGATCGGCGCCTGCCTCGGCGTCGGCGCGGCCGGCGAGCTGCTCCAGCCGGGCAACCACGGCACCACGTTCGGCGGCAACCCGGTCGCCTGCAGCCGCGGCGCTCGCGGTGATCGGCACCATCGAGTCCGAGGACCTGCTCGAGCACGCCACCGTGCTCGGCCAGCAAGCTGCGCGACGGCCTCGCCGCCGACCCGCGGGTCACCGAGGTGCGCGGCGAGGGACTGCTGATCGGCCTCGACCTGGCCGAGGACAGGTCCGCCGACGTCTTCGCGGCCGCGCTCGACGCCGGCTTCATCGTCAACAACCCCACGCCGAGGCGGATCCGGCTCGCGCCGCCGCTGGTGCTGACCGAGGCGGACGCCGCGGCGTTCCTCGAGGCGTGGCCCACCATCCTCGACAAGGCGGGCCTCTCATGACCAGACACTTCCTGGCCGACGACGACCTCACCCCGGCCGAGCAGGCCGACGTCCTCGACCTCGCGGCCAACCTCAAGGACTCGCCGTACGAAGCGCGCCCCTACGCCGGCCCGCAGTCGGTCGCGATGATCTTCGACAAGCCGACGCTGCGCACCCAGGTGTCGTTCGGTGCCGCGATCGCCGAGCTCGGCGGCAACCCGATGCTGGTCGACGGCAAGCTGGCCGGCATCGGCGTCCGCGAGTCCGTCGAGGACGTCGCCCGCGTGCTGGGCCGCCAGGTCTCGACGATCGTGTGGCGGACCTTCGCGCAGTCCGACCTCGAGCTGATGGCGGAGCACGCCGGCGTCCCGGTCGTCAACGCGCTGACCGACGAGTTCCACCCCTGCCAGCTCCTCGCGGACCTGCTCACCGTGCGCGAGCACAAGGGCGAGCTGGCCGGCCTTACGCGTCACCTTCGTGGGCGACGCGGCCAACAACATGGGCAACTCCTGGCTGCTTGCTGGGGCCACGGCTGGCATGCAGGTTGAAATCGGTGCGCCTGAGAAATTCGGGCCAGATCCCGTAGTGATGAAACGCGCCGCCGAGATCTGCTCCATCACTGGCGGATCTGTCCACTTCGACGAAGACCCGATGACAG
>CAWCSB010000036.1:0-184576 GCA_963798045.1 uncultured Actinomycetota bacterium | reverse complement strand
TGTGATCGGCGGTGTGGCTGCGGCGGGCACTATCGTCACGGCTGCGGGGGGAACGGCGGCGGCCACCGGGCCGCGCCATGGTGGAGCCCCCAAGCATCGCGAGTACGTCGTCCGGGGTGCGCACGTGGTGTCGATGGACCCGGCGATCGGCGACCTCGAGGACGGCGACGTCCACGTCCGCAACGGCAAGATCGTCGCGGTCGGCCGCAACCTCGGTGTGCACGCGCCCAAGATCGACGGCAGTGGCCTGATCGCGATGCCGGGCCTGATCGACACCCACTGGCACCTCTGGACCACGCTCTACCGGGCGATGTCGAGCAGCTCGCCAGAGACGGCGTACTTCGCCCTCAACGTCGCCAACGGTGTCCGGTGCCTGCCCTCCGACCTCTACCACGGCGCCCGGCTCGCCCTGGTCGACGCTCTCAACACCGGCATCACCACGGTCCACGACTGGGCGCACAACCTCCGCACGCCCGCGCACGCCGACGCCAACCTGCGCGCACACCAGGAGATCGGGCTGCGCGGCCGGTTCTCCTACGGCACCCCGCAGGGCCACCCCGGCACGTCGCTCATCGACCTCGACGACATCGCCCGGGTCAAGCAGGAGTGGTTCGACTCCGGAGAGGTGCCGCTGCTGCACCTGGGGCTCGCCGGACGGCCGCCCGGGCTCGTCGGCGAGCCGGTCTTCCGCCCGGAGTACGACGCCGCGCAGGCGCTCGGCATCCCGGTCAGCTACCACGCCAACTCCACCCGGGCGCACGGCCAGATCGGCATGATCCGCCTGCTCGCCGAGCAGGGGATGCTCACGCCGGACACCCAGCTGATCCACGCGCTCTACACGACCGAGGCCGAGCGCGCCGCGGTCCGCGACAGCGGGGCCTCGGTCAGCATCAGCCCGTGGTCGGAGCTGCTGATCGGCTACGGCGTGACGCCCGTGCCCGAGATGGAGTCCAGCGGCATGCTGCTGACCCTGTCGGTCGACACCATGTCGCTGGTGGGCTCGGCCGACCTCTGGTCGGTGCTGCGGCTGGCGACCGGCCTCTACCGCGGCATCGCTGAGCAGGAGCTCATTGTCGGCACCCGGCGGATCCTCGAGATGGCGACCGTCGACGCGGCCACCAGCCTCGGGCTCGGCGACGTCGTCGGGTCGCTCACGCCGGGCAAGCGCGCCGACCTGATCCTGGTGCGGGCGCACGACGTCGCGACCGCTCCGGTCACCGACGTCTCCAACACCCTGGCGCTCGCCACCGGTGCCGAGAACGTCGACACCGTGATCGTCGACGGCCGGATCCGGAAGTACCGCGGCGAGCTCATCGACGTCGACGAGGCCAGGGTCGTGCGCGCGACCGAGAAGGCGCTGGCGGCGCTGCTGGCCCGCTGACCTCCGACACAGGCGCGGTGATGGGTCTCAGGCCGGGCCCATCACCGTCGACGGGTCCACACCGAGAGAGGTGAGCACGGTGCGCGCGGCGTTGCGGCCGGGCCGGCCGGAGACCGAGCCGCCCGGATGGACGCAGGCGCCGGTGAGGAAGAGGCCCGGCACGTCGGTGTCGTAGCGCTGCCAGCCGGCGTGGACCTCGCCGTCCCGCATCAACCCAGAACTCGCCGCCGTGGCAGGAGCCGCCGACGTTCTGCGGGTTGTGGGCCGCGACGTCGAGGGGCGACTCGGTGCGGATGTCGAGGATGTCCGAGGGGTCCAGCCCGGTGGCGCTGCGCCGGACCAGCTCGACGATCCGCGCGCCGTACTCGTCCTTCTCCTCGGCCCAGGACCGCCCGCCGGACAGCTCGTACGGCGCGATGGTCAGGATCTTGAAAGTGCCGCCGCCCTCCGCGGGCCGCCGGGTCGGGTCCACGGCGGTCTGGTTGACGACGAGCAGCCATGGGTCGTCGGCGTCCCACTCGCCGGCCGCGCACCGGTCGAGGTGGCGGACGACGCCGTCGGCGGTGCCGAGGCCCGCGGCCGCGCTGGGCAGGCCGGCCGGCCCGAAGCCCAGGTCGCCGCGGAGAGCCGCGTGCACCGCCAGCACGCTGAGGCCGGGGCGCCAGGTGTCGTGGGCCCGGACCAGGTCGGCCGTGGGGGACCTGCCCTCGAGCATCGCCGGCAGCGTGGTGATGTGCCCGCCCGCGACGACGGCCCGGCGGGCCCGGATCACCTCGCCTCCGGCGACCCGGACGCTGGTCGCCCGCTCGCCGTCGGTCCCGATGCCGGTCACCGGAGCGCCGCAGACGACCCGGCCGCCGTCCTTCTCGAGGCTGCGGACGAGCGCGTCGGGCAGCGCCTGGCTGCCGCCGACCGGCGTGGTCCAGCCGAAGTCGAGCCGCCCGGCCGCCAGCGACGACGGCAGGAATCCGGTGCCCGGCCGCCGCGGGTCCTGGATCGTGGCCATGGCCAGCCAGAGCATGAAGGAGCGGACAACCGGGTGCGCGAACCTCTCGTGCACGACGTCCCAGGCGCTCCGGCCGCGCAGGTCGAGGTAGCGCCGGGCCGTCTCGCCCTCGGGGCCGTCGTCGGGCTGCGGCAGGTGCGAGCTCCAGCGGCCGTGCGCGGCCGCGAGCCCGCCGCGCCACTCGCCGATCAGCTGCTCGAAGGCCCGGGCGTCGTCGGTCGACCAGCGGGCCAGCTCGGTGGCGGTCGCCTGCAGGTCTCGGTGCATGACCAGCAGCTCGCCGTCCTCCTGCGGGAGCACGACGGCCGGATCGGTGGCCAGGTAGTCGAGGCCGTGGTCGGAGAGCAGGCCGAGCTCGTCGTCGCGGATCATCGGGTTGTTCTGGATGAGCACGTGCGCGCTGCTGCACGAGTCGTGGGCGAAGCCGGGGAGGGTGAGCTGCTCGGTACGGGTGTTGCCGCCGACGGTGTCGTTGGCCTCGACGACGACGACCTCGAGCCCAGCCCGGGCGAGGTAGGCCGCCGCGACCAGCGAGTTGTGGCCGGCGCCGATGACCACGACGTCGGCCTCGGTCGGGAATGCCATCCCGGGAGGGTCGCAGGTGCCACAACCGTTTGCAAGAGTTTGCCCGGTTTGCGGCGGCCCGACGACGCAGACCGGCCGAGCCGTGTCCGGGGTTTTCGCCGCCAGTGCTTGACAGGATGTGGCGGCGTTCACAAGACTGCGGGAGCCGCAATCGATTGCGACCTTGTGGCACTACCGAGGAGGAAGAATGTCCCACCTTTCACCCCGCCGGAGCTGGACAGCCCTGGCCCTGACGGGTGTGCTGGCGCTCGGGCTGGCCGCTTGTGGCGACGACGACGATCCGGTGACGGAGACTCCGACGGCCCGATCACGATCGGCACGTCGCTCCCGCTCACCGGCGAGTTCTCCCAGCCCGGCAAGGCGGCCGAGGAGGGCTACAAGATCTGGCAGGACACGGTCAACGCCGACGGGGGGCTGCTGGGTCGCCAGGTCGAGCTCGTCGTCAAGGACGACGCCTCCAACCAGAACACGATCGTCGCCGACTACAACGCGCTGATCGGCCAGGACAAGGTCGACCTCCTCCTGGGGACCTTCTCCTCGCTGCTCAACCTGCCGGCCTCCGCAGTGGCCGAGAAGAACCAGATGGTCTACGTCGAGCCGGCCGGTGGCTCGCCCGACATGTTCAACCGCGGGTTCGAGTACCTCTTCTTCGCCCAGCAGGCGACCGCCGACCGCCAGGGCCTGGTCTTCGCCGACTGGGTGGCCAACCTGCCCGAGGACCAGCGCCCCAAGACCGCGGCCTACCCGACGCTCGACGACCCGTTCGCGGCGCCGGTCGTGGAAGGCGCACGGGAGGCGCTCGAGGCCGCCGGCGTCGAGACGGTCTACGAGGAGACCTACGCGATCGACACCAAGAACTTCGACACGATCGTCAGCGCCATGAAGAACGCCGACCCCGACCTGGTCTTCCACGGAGCCCAGTTCGAGGACGGCGTGGGCCTCACCCGCTCGATGCTCAAGGCCGGCTTCACCCCGGACATGTTCTTCCAGACCAACGCGCCGTCGTTCGGCGACCAGTTCGCGGAGGGCGTCGGCGCGGAGAACACTGAGGGCGTGTTCTTCGCGGTCAGCCACTCCCCGGACGCCGACACCCCGGGCAACGCCGAGTTCGTCGCAGGCCTACGAGGACGAGTACGGCGGGCTCCCGCCGGAGGACGCCGCCGACGCCTACGCCGCCGGCCAGGTGCTCCAGGCCGCCGTCGAGGCGGTCGGCAGCATCGAGGACCAGGAGGCGCTGGCCGACTGGCTGCGAGACAACGAGGTCGAGACCATCCTCGGGCCGCTGTCGTGGGAGGACACCGGCGCTCCGACCGGTGAGTTCCTGATCGGTCAGTGGCAGGGCGGCAAGGCCGAGATCGTGCTGCCCGAGGAAGCGGCCACCGCCGAGATCAAGACCGCGTGGACCCCTGGCGGCACCGGCTGATGACCGAGCTGCTCCAGACTCTCGCCCTCGGCCTGCTGCTGGGAGGTGTCTACGCCCTGGCAGCGAGCGGGCTGACCCTGATCTTCGGGGTCATGCGGGTGATCAACATCGCCCACGGTGCCTTCGTGCTGCTCGGAGCCTTCGTGACCTTCTGGCTCTGGGACTCCATGGGCATCGACCCGCTGCTCGCCATCGTGTTCACGACGCCGATCGTGTTCGCGGTGGGGTGGGTCACCTACAAGGTGGTCGTCTCCCCGATCCGCACCGCGCCGATGGCCTCGACGGTCCTGTTGACCTTCGGGCTGGCGTTGGTGCTCGAGGGGGCGATGGGCGAGATCTGGGGCAACAACTCGACCGCGATCCGGCCGTCGTACGGCGACGAGTCCTTCACCATCGGCGGCGTGTTCCTGCCGAAGGCGCAGGTGTACGGCGGCCTGGTCGCGATCCTGGTGCTGGTGCTGCTCTGGCTGGTGCTGACCAAGTCGTGGCTGGGCCGTGCCATCCGGGCCGCGGCCACCAACCCGGGCTCGGCCCAGCTGGTCGGCATCAAGGTCGCGTCCGTTGCGGCCCTGGTGTTCGGCATCGGCATCGCCGCGGCCGGGGCCGCCGGCGCGATCACCGGCGTGCTCTACCCGTTCGTGCCCGGCTCGCACTACCAGTGGATCGCCCGCCTGCTGGCGATCGTGGTCCTCGGCGGACTGGGCAGCCTCAACGGCGCCGTCCTCGGTGCCCTGATGTTCGGGGTGGCCGAGACGATGACGTCGGCCTACTGGTCGCCGGCCTGGGCGACCGCCGTCCCCTACGCGATCGTCTTCGCCGTGCTGCTGATCCGGCCGCAGGGCCTTCTCGGCACCCGTCTCCGAGAGGACGCCGTCGCCGCATGAGCGCCCTGACCACAGCCGATCTGGGTCGGCCGGGCGATCGCGCTCGCCGCGGCCGTGCTGCTGGTCGTCTACCCCCAGGTCAGCGACGACCTCTACTACCAGAACATGATCATCCTGGCGCTGGTCTTCGCGGTCGGCGCCAGCGGCCTGAGCATCATCTCGGGCTACGCGGGCTACATCTCACTGGGCCAGGGCGCGTTCATCGGCCTGGGCGGCTACACGATCGGCGTGCTCGCCACCAGGCAACCGGATGTCAGCGTCTGGATCTGGGTGCCGGTCGCCGGCCTGGTCACCGCGCTGGTGGCCCTGGTGCTGGGCTTCGTGTCCCTGCGCTCGAGCGGTCCGTCCTTCGTGATCATCACGGTGGCGTTCCTGTTCCTGGTCCAGGTGATCGCGGTCAACTGGGTCTCGCTCACCAACGGCACGGCCGGCCTCACGCTGCCGCTGCCCGACTGGGACCGCGACCTCGGCAACCAGCCGTTCTACTACGCGCTGGTCGGAGTCCTGGCGCTCCAGCTGCTGATGACCTGGTGGATCCGGCGGACCAAGCTGGGCATGGGCCTGATCGCGATCCGCGAGGACGAGACCAAGGCCGCCACGATCGGCATCAACCTGCCGGCGCAGAAGATCATCGCGTTCATGGCCAGCACGGTCTTCGTCGGCATGGCCGGCGCGGTCTACGGCTACTACCTGACGTTCATCGACCCGCGCGGCATGTTCAGCATCCTGCTCAGCGTGCAGCTGGTGCTGTCGATGCTCATCGGCGGCAAGGCCACGCTCTGGGGACCGGTCCTCGGCGCGTTCTTCATCGAGTGGCTCAACGAGACGGCCAACAACGACTGGGGCGGCGGCAACACCCGGCTGTTCCTGTTCGGCGGGCTGCTGGTCGCCGTGGTGATCTTCCTGCCGCAGGGCATCCTGCCGGCCGTCGAGTCGGCGCTGAGCTGGCGCCGTACCCGCGGCAAGGCCGGCCTGGTCGGCGCCCGGATCGGCAGCGGGGGCAGCCTCGCGTCGATCACCGACCGGGTGCACCTGGTCGACCGCAGCCAGGTCCCGGACCGAGCCCTGCTCGAGGTGAAGGCGCTCACCAAGCACTTCGGTGGTCTGGCTGCCGTCGACGGGGCGTCGTTCGCCGTGCCGGAGGGCTCGATCACCGGGCTGATCGGCCCGAACGGGTCCGGCAAGACCACGCTGTTCAACCTGATCGACGACACCATCGGTGCCGAGTCCGGGGAGATCTGGCTCGACGGCGACCGGATCGACAGGCTGCCGTCGTGGGACCGGGCCCACCGCGGCCTGGGCCGGACCTTCCAGATCACCCGCCTGTTCCGCGAGATGACGGTGCTGGAGAACGTCGTCGCCGTGCAGCGCAGGTTCTCGCTCGCCCAGCTCGGCAGGGTCGCGGTCAGCGGAGCTGAGGCCAAGGCGGCCGAGGAGCTGCTGGAGTTCGTCGGCATGCGTGCCTTCCGCGACCAGAAGGCGCGCGCGCTGTCCTACGGCCAGCAGAAGCTGGTCGAGCTCGCGCAGATCCTGATGCTCGACCCGAAGCTGATCCTGCTCGACGAGCCGGCCGGCGGCATCAACCCGGTCCTCATCGAGCGAATGGGCGAGATGATCCGTGAGCTGAACTCTTACGGCAAGACCTTCCTCATCGTCGAGCACAACATGCCGTTCGTGCTGGGGCTGTGCGACCCCATCCATGTGCTCGCCCGCGGCCGCACCATGGCGACGGGCACGCCCCACGAGATCCAGAACGACCCGGCCGTCATCGACGCCTACCTCGGCGACGACTTCGTGCTCGAGGAGAAGGTGAGCCGGTCATGACCGCGGCGAGGAACGACGGCCCGATGCTGCGGATGCGGGGTGTGGTGGCCGGATATGGCGGCGGCGACGTGCTGCAGGGCGTCGACATCGACGTCCCGCACGGGGGCGTGGCCTGCATCGTCGGTCCCAACGGCGCCGGCAAGTCGACGGTCCTCAAGACGGTCAGCGGCCTGCTCTCGCCGCGCCTGGGGGAGGTCCACCTCGACGGGGAGCCGATCCACCGGGAGTCAGCCGCGGCAATACTCGAGCGCGGCATCTCCCAGGTGCCGCAGTCCAACGCGCTGTTCCCGACCATGACGGTGCGGGAGAACGTGTTGCTCGGCGCCTACATCATCCGGCGGCACAAGGCACTGGTGCGGGAACGCTACGACCAGGTCGCCTCGCTGTTCCCGATCGTCGCCGACCGCGCCCACCACAACGCCGGCAACTTGTCCGGCGGGCAGCGCCGGATGGTTGAGTTCGCCCGTTCCCTGATGCTCGATCCCGTGCTGCTGCTGCTCGACGAGCCGTCGCTGGGCCTGGACCCGAAGGCTCTGCAGTCGGTCTACGACTCGGTCATGGTGCTGCGTGAGAGCGGCAAGACCATCCTCATCGTCGAGCAGAACGTCCGCTTCGGCATGCGAATGGCGACCGACGGCATCGTGATGGAGTCCGGCAAGGTCGTCACCCAGCGCGACGCGGCGTCGATCCTCGCCGACCCCCATCTCGCGCAGATGTACTTCGGTGGGACGGTTACCGGCACCGACCACGAGGTCACGCCGGACGTGCCGGTGGTGCC
The DNA here is from genome assembly GCA_963798045.1 of uncultured Actinomycetota bacterium. Taxonomy (GTDB): domain Bacteria; phylum Actinomycetota; class Actinomycetes; order Propionibacteriales; family Nocardioidaceae; genus Nocardioides. The sequence goes on along the minus strand of CAWCSB010000036.1, from coordinate 176,695 downwards.
GGTGGCCTCACACCCACCGGCCGGGACCGGGGGGCCCTCGGGGCACTAGCCTCCGTGGGGTGAGCCTTCGACAGGTGGTCGCGACCGGCTACGGCGGTCCCGAGCACCTCGAGGTGCGGGAGCAGGACCCCGGCGAACCCGGCCCGGGCCAGGTCCTGGTCGAGGTGCGGGCGATCGGGGTGAACGCCTGGGACGTGAAGTCCTACAGCGGCACGGTGGGCGACGACCCCGACAAGCTCCCGATCCTGCTCGGCGGCGAGTGCTCCGGCGTGGTGCTGGGCGGTGACCTCTCGGTGGGCGACGAGGTGATCGTGCACCCGGTGAGCGGCGCGTACGCCGACCGCGTCGTCGCGAAGACGACCAGCTGCGTGCCGAAGCCGACCGGGATGTCGTGGGAGGAGGCGGCCGGACTGATGCTGACCGGCACCGCCGCCGCGCACCTCGTCGCGGCGGCCGGCGTGGCCGGGGGCGAGACGGTGCTGCTCAACGGAGCGGCCGGCGGCGTCGGGCTGTACGCCGCCCAGCTCGCCCGGCACCGCGGCGCGCGGGTGCTCGGCACCGCCCTCCCGTCCGACCACGGCGTACTCAGCGAGATGGGGGTCGAGCCGTTCGACTTCCGCGAGGACGTCGACGCCTGGGTGCGGCAGCAGGCGCCCGACGGCGTTGACGCCGTCCTGGACGCGGTCGGCGCCCCGCCGGTGCTGGACCTGTCGCTCGCCGTGGTCAAGGACCGGGACCGGGTCGCGACACTGATCCCCAGTCCCGCGGCCGCCGACCGCGGCATCATCCAGCTCGGCTTCGGCGACGGGGCCGACCCCGGCACCGAGCTCCGCGCCGCGGCCCGGCTGGACCTCGTCAGGGGCGTCGAGGAGGGCTGGCTCCGGGTCGTGGTCGCCGAGACCTACCCGCTGGAGCGGGCTGCCGACGCGCACCGCGCGATGGTCACCCCTGACCACGGCGCCGGCAAGATCGTGCTGGTGCCGTGACCCACAGTGCCGAGCTCCCGCTGCAGGTGATCATCACCGGCCGCTACCGCGACACCTTCCACCGCATCGACGGTCGGTGGTGGTTCGACACCCGCACGATGTACGTCGACCAGACCGGCGAGCTCGGACACCACCTCACGTTCTGATGGCCTGACCGGGCTCGAGCACGTCGGCGATCCGGCGCAGGCCGGAGGCCACGTGCGCCCGGACCTCGTGGCGAGGGCGAGGTCCGGGGTCCGGCACGACGGGTGCGTGCGGCCGGGCGCTGTTGACGTGCTGGCGGGTCAGTCGGAGGGCGATTTCGGCTGCGATCGGTGCGTAGTCCATGCCTTTCACGCTAGAAGGGTCTTGCGGCATCCTGAATGGCCGATCGACGGCAGAGAACCCGTCTGACCTCTTGATCGCAACGCAGATCGGCGACAGGCTTGCCAGATGGCAAAGACGCTCGATGAGACCGACTGGAACATCCTCACCGAGCTCCAGCAGGACGGCCGGCTGTCCTACAACCAGCTCGGCAAGCGGGTGAACCTCTCCTCGCCCGCGGTGGCGGAGCGGGTCCGCCGCCTGGAGGAGGCCGGTGTGATCACGGGCTACCGGGCCGAGGTGGACCCGGCAGAGGTGGGCCTGCCCCTGACCGCGTTCCTCCAGCTGCGCTGCGAGACGGGGCACTGCCTGCTCAAGAACACCTCGGCCGACGACTTCCCCGAGGTCCTGGAGGTGCACAAGCTGAGCGGGTCCTTCTGCACGATGCTGAAGGTCCGCGCTGCCTCGATGGCCCACCTGGAGGGTCTCTTCGAGCGGCTCGGCGAGAACCGTGACATGAACTCCCACGTGGTGCTCTCGACCCGCTACGAACACCGCACCGTCGAGGCACCGTCCGAGCTGCCGCGCCCGACGACCGAGTCGGCCGGCTGGCAACGCGGCTGATCGGCTACTGCAGGTAGCCCTCGACGGTCGTGGCGTCCCGCTCCGACTCCGTGGCCGGGTCCTGGCCGGCCTCACGCCGCGCGTTGCGGCGGCGCAGGAGGTCCCACGTCTGGTCGAGCTCGACCTCGAGGTGCTGGAGCCGCTCCCGCTCCGCGTCGTCCAGCCCCTGCCCGACGTGCCTCTCGCGGAGCTCGTGCTCCTCCTCGACCAGCGCATCGATCCGCGCACGCAGTGGGTCGTCCGCCATCAGGTCACCTCCCGGTCCTCTCCTCGACACTAGGCCCTAGGTTGAGGGGATGGGGACCATCTCCCAGCTCGCCAGCGCCGTCGAGGACGACGAGGTCGTCTTCCGGCTCAGCGACACCGAGCACGAGCACACCGACGTCAAGGTCTGGTCCGACGTCGACCTGGCTCCCGCCGGGCAGAGCGGGCTGGCCATGACCGAGGTCGAGGGCGGTTGGGAGCTGCGGCTCGGGCTGCCGGACCTCGACTGCCTGGAGTACCTCTTCGACGTCGACGGCACGCTGGCGCCCGACCCCGGCAACCCGGACCGGGTCGAAGGTGCCTTCGGGCCGCACTCCTGGCTGGCGATGCCGGGCTACCGCCCCCCGGCCTGGGTCGACGTCGACGGTGCACCCGGGGTGCGGCACCGGCTGGCGGTGGGCGAGATCGACGTCGAGGTCTGGGAGCCGACCGGGCACGAGGACGCGCCGTTGCCGCTGCTGCTGGTCCACGACGGTGCCGAGATGGACCAGTTCGGCCGGGTGGTGCAGTACGCCGCCACCCGGGCGCCGATGCGCGTGGCGTTGCTGAGCCCGGGCAGCAACCGGGACGAGCGCTACGCCGCCAACCCGGCGTACGCCGCCGCGCTCGTCGGTGAGGTGATCCCGGGCCTCCGCGGCGCCTTCCCGACGACGTACGAGCCGGTGCTCCTCGGCCAGAGCCTCGGCGGGCTGGCGGCGCTGCACGCGGCCTGGCTGTACCCGGACGCCTTCAGCGGGCTGGTCCTGCAGTCTGGCTCGTTCTTCACTCCCGAGCTGGACGCGCAGGAGTCGACCTACCCCCATTTCGACCAGGTCGTCGGCTTCGTCGCCTCGCTGCACGAGTCCACCGGTGCTCCTCCCGGATTCCCTCCGGTCGCCTTCACCTGCGGTCTCGCCGAGGAGAACCTCGCCAACAACCGCCTCATGCACACCCATCTGGTCGACCTCGGTGTCCTGGCCAGCTGGGGTGAGGTGCGCCAAGGCCACACCTGGATGTGCTGGCGCGACACCCTCGATCCGCACCTCGGCGACCTGCTCACGAGAGTCTGGGGCTGACGTGGAGCGCCACCAGGTCGAGCTGGACGCCCCTGACTTCGGCCGGTCCGGGACCGTGATCCGCTACGGCCACTGGGGACGGCCGGTGCTGGTCTTCCCGAGCGAGCAGGGCCGGGCCTGGGACTACGAGAACAACGGCATGGTCGACGCGGTCGCCGACCTCATCGAGGGCGGTCGCTGCAAGCTCTACTGCGTCGACTCCTTCGACGACCAGACCTGGTCCGACTCGAGCATCCCCCTCGAGGAGCGGGCCCGCCGGCACGGCGCCTACGCCAGCTGGGTCCTCGAGCACGTGGTCCCGTTCATCGGCGAGGACAGCCCCGGTGCCGCCGACGCGGTCGTCACCGGCTGCTCGATGGGCGCCTACCACGCACTCCAGCTCGCGCTCACCCGCGCCGACCTGTTCCCGGTCGCGCTCTGCCAGAGCGGCAACTACGACCCGGCGGCGTGGAACGCCTGGGGCGACCGCGGCGAGGCGGCGTACTTCACCAACCCGATGGACTACGTCGGCCACCTGCACGGCGACCACCTCGAGTGGCTGCGGCAGCGCCTGTACGTCGTGCTGGTGGTCGGCGAGGGACCGTGGGAGACCCACCCGACCGGTTCGCTGCCCTCCGCGCGGCACCTCGGCGGGCTGCTCGCCGAGAAGGGCATCCCGCACGACCTCGACGTCTGGGGCCACGACTCCGCCCACGACTGGGACTGGTGGGCCAAGCAGGTGGCGCACCACCTGCCGCGGTTCGTCTGACGCCCTCGCTGACGAGCCTAGGCGGCAGGTCGCTGGTGGGTCATGCGAAGCCCCTGCCGCGCAGCGTGGGCGTAGGGGTGGTGGAAGACCTCGAGGGCGTTGTCCGGCGACGCCTCCAGGTCGAAAGAGTCGCCGGACCTGATGTCGACGACCGACACCATCACGCTGTTGTCCCGTTCGTTCCACAGCAGTGAGACGTCGATGCCGTTGCTCTGGCGACGGTCGAGCTCCCTGAGGGTTCCTTGGTGAGTGGAGTTCGTAGCCATGGTCTCAGCTCCGTTCGTGAGTGGGTCTTGTGCTGACCTCGGCAACGTACGGACGGCCCGCGGGGCATCGCATCGGTGAAATCGCCGTACCTGACCCCGGTGACGCCAGGCGGTCACGGGCAGACGGCCCGCTCACGGGGAAGCAGCGCCCGTAGAGCGCATTCGCCGAGTCCGGTGAGTCATCGCCTATTCGCGTCAGTACGGCGATATCGCCGATGCGAGCGGGACCCCCTCCCGAGAACGCTCGTGGCATCAGGAAACACCTACTCGTAGAAGGGGTTCGCCATGGCGACCTATCTGTATCGGCTCGGGGGCTGGGCATTTCAGAACCGCTGGAAGGTCGTCGCTGCATGGGCGGCGGCGCTGGTCGGCGTCTTCGTCGCCGCGGCCATGTTCGCGGGCACGACGAACGACGAGTTCTCCGTGCCCGGGACCGAGTCGCAGCAAGCCCAGGACCTGCTCTTTGACCGCTTCCCGGGAGCCGGAGGCGCCTCCGCGCGAGTGGTCTTCGTAGCTCCCGACGGAGAGTCCCTGCTCGACCCCGCGAACGAGGCGGCGGTCCGGGAGACGGTGACCCGCGCAGCGGCGGCACCGGACGTCGAGACCGTCGTGGACCCCTACACCGCCAACGCGATCACGCCGGACGGCAAGGTCGGCTTCGCGGACGTCATCTACCCCGATCCGGCGCATGAGATCGATGACGACGCGCGTACGGCGCTGGAGGCCAGCGCCGAGCCGGCACGAGACGCCGGCATGGAGGTGGAGTTCGGGGGCGGGCTCGTCAGCGACGAGTCCGAGGCCGGGTCTGAGGGGAGCGGGCTCACCATCGCCTTCATCGTCCTGGCGATCGCGCTTGCGTCGATCCTCGCAGCGTTTCTCCCCGTCGTCATCGCAGTCCTCAGTGTCGTCATCGGTCTGACCGGGATCACCGCCCTGTCAGACGTCATCACCATTTCCGCGGTCGCCCCCACCCTGGCGACCATGCTCGGACTGGCCGTCGGGATCGACTACACCCTGTTCATCCTGGCGCGACACCGGCAGAACCTCGAGGACGGTCTGGAGCCGCGCGAAGCGGCGGCACGTGCCACGGCCACCGCCGGCAGTGCCGTCGTCTTCGCGGGGCTCACCGTGGTGATCGCCCTGGTGGGGCTGATGATCGTCAACATCCCCTTCCTCACCGTGATGGGGCTGGCGGCAGCCGCCACGGTCACGATCGCCGTGCTCGTCTCGCTCACCCTGCTTCCGGCACTGCTGGGCTTCGCGGGCCACCGCCTCGGCAGGACCAACCGGCTGCTCGCCTGGCGGCTGCGCAAGCGCCGGGCCGGCCAGCCCAAGGCCACCGTGCGCTGGGCCGCGTTCGTGACCAAGCGGCCCGGGCTGATCCTGTTGGGCGGGATCGCGGGACTGATCGCGATCGCCGGACCGGCCACCCACATCGAGCTCGGTCTCCCCGACGCCGGCTCCGACCCGGCGACGTCGACCGAGCGGAAGGCCTACGACCTGCTGGACGAGGGCTTCGGCCCCGGGTTCAACGGCCCACTCACGATCGTGGTGGACGCACCCGGGCTGAGCACCGAGCAGCAGGCCGAGGTGGCGGAGCAGACGGCCTCCGGTCTGCAGTCCTTCCCCGGCGTGGCGTCCGTCGCGCCACCGGTGCAGAACCCCGACAAGAGCATCACCATCCTGTCGGTGACCCCGGAGACGGGTCCCTCGTCGAGCGAGACCAAGGACCTGGTCGCAGAGCTCCGCGACCGTGCCGACCAGGTGCAGGACGAGACCGGCATCGAGGTTCTCGTCACTGGCACGACCGCGATCAACATCGACACGGCCGACCGGCTGGCCGAGGCGCTGCCGCTCTACGCAGCTGTCGTCGTCGGGCTGGCCCTGTTGCTGCTGATGGTCGTCTTCCGGTCGATCGTCGTGCCGGTCAAGGCGGCGTTCGGGTTCCTCCTGAGCATCGCTGCATCGCTCGGAGTCGTGGTGGCGATCTTCCAGGACGGGCATCTCGCCGATCTGTTCGACGTGTCGAAGGAAGGGCCGATCCCGAGCTTCCTGCCGGTCCTCCTGATCGGTGTGCTGTTCGGCCTCGCCATGGACTACGAGGTCTTCCTCGTCTCGCGGATGCGCGAGGGCTACGTCCACACGGGGCAGGCCCGGGAGTCGATCGTCACCGGATTCGGCCAGAGCGGACGGGTTGTCGCGGCGGCCGCGCTGATCATGATCGCGGTCTTCGGCAGCTTCGTCCTGGAGGTCGACCCGATCACGAAGGCCATCGGCCTGGCCCTGGCCGTCGGTGTCCTGGTGGACGCGTTCGTGGTCCGGATGACCCTGGTGCCCGCCGTGATGGCCCTGTTCGGCCGGTGGACGTGGTGGCTGCCGTCGTGGCTCGACCGTCGGCTGCCGAACGTCGACATCGAGGGCGAGAACCTCGAGACCGCCGACGCCCTTGAGCCCGCGACGGCCGCAAGAGCAGCTCTCCAGGCACTGAAGTCCGACCGCACCCCCCAGCGGTCGAGGGTGGGGCGCCTCGCGCGAGGCGCCCCACCCGGCCACCGCACTCCCACGACCTCGTCAACGACAGCTACACCCCGAAAGGACAACGCCATGTGCATCCACACACGCCAGCACTCCGAACCCTTCTCAGACACCTCGTCCGCAGACCTGGCCGAGAGGAGTAAGTCATGACCACCGGTCTCAGTGCCGCCGCCAAGGGCTGGATCTTCACGGCCATCGCCGGCGTCCTCGCCGTGACCGCCGCGCTCGTCATCCGCCTAGCCGACTTCGCCTCGGAGCTCGCAGCCATGGCCATCTGGATGTCCACGCCGACCCTCGCCGCTCTCATCATGATGCTGGTCGTCACGAGGGACGGCTGGCGCCGGGAAGGGTGGCGGATCCTCGGGCTCCGACGATCGCGACGGCGCACGTGGCCGCTGGCGATCGGCATCGCGCTGGCCGCGGGTCTCGTAGCCTCCGCCGCGGTCTGGGCCAGTCCGCTCGCGGGCTTCTACTTCCCCGACGACGGCGTGGACGACCTCATCAACTTCGTCATCACCATCGTGTTCCTCACGCTCACCGCGGTGCTCGGGGAGGAGCTCGGCTGGCGGGGCTACCTGCTGCCCACCATTCGTTCGATCGGGCGCAACCGGGCGCTCGTCGTCGTCGGGATCGTCCACGCCACCTGGCACGTGCCGCTGATCCTGCTGACGACGCTCTACCACGCCGACGGCAACCTTCTCGTGGTCATGCCGCTGTTCTTCGCGACCGTCGTGGCCGCGAGCTTCGTGTTCGGCTACCTCCGGCTCGCCAGCGGCAGCGTCTGGCCCGCCACCTTGGCCCACGCCACGCACAACGCGTCCTGGGCCCTGCTCGGTGCCTTCACCGCCACCTCGCACGACGTCGCGGTCGAGGAGTACCTCGCCGGTGACAACGGGCTGCTGATCCTCGTCGCCACGATCGCGTCGATCCCGGTGCTGCGCCACCTCCTCACGCGTCCACGGCGCCGCCGCACGCGCGACCGCTCGACCTCGGCGCAGGACAACCGTCCGGCCGTCAACCACCTCGCACAACTAGGAGAGAACAATGAAGAGCACACCCCAGCCTGAGCGCACCGATGTCGTCATCGTCGGTGCCGGACCCACCGGTCTGGTGGCTGCGGTCCGACTGGCCCAGCTCGGCATTTCCCACGTCCTGCTCGATGCGAGGCCAGGTCCGACGCTGACCTCGAACGCCGCCCTGGTGCATGCCTCGACGATCGAGCTGCTGGCGGAGCTCGACCTCGGCGACCGGCTGGTCGAGCGAGGTCAGGTGATGCGGCGCATCGTCATGGTCGACCGTGGCCGCCCACTGATCAGCATCCAGCTGGACGACCTGCCGTCCACCTACCCGTTCGCCCTCGGCGTCCCCCAGAGCACGACCGAGGAGCTGCTCGCGCAGCGGCTGGGCGAGCTGGGCGGCTCGGTCCGCCGCGACCGGCGCGTGGAGACGCTCGCCCAGGGCCCGGACGACGTGGCGGTCACCGGCTTCGACCACAGCGGTCCCGAACCGGTCCCGTTCGAGCTCCGAGCTCGGTTCGTGATCGGGGCGGACGGGTCGCGGAGCGTCGTTCGCTCGGCGGTCGGGATGGACTTCCCGGGAGACACCTACGCGGCCAAGTTCGTCCTCGCGGACATCGCGCTCGACGTCCCGAGCGCGGCCGACGACCAAGCCACGATCAACCTGTCCCCACGAGGGGTCACCGTGCTGGGTCGACTGCCCGGAGGCAACCAGCGGCTCGTCGCGACCGTCGAGGACGGAGCCGACGAGCAGCCCGTGGTCGACCGCGCGTTCGTGGAAGATCTGCTCGCGGAGCGAGGCATCAGTGCCACGACCCTGGCCGAGCCGGCATGGTCGTCGCAGTTCCGGATCCACCACCGGGTGGCGGACCGGTTCCGGGTCGACCGAGTGTTCCTCGCCGGCGACGCCGCGCACATCCACAGCCCGGCCGCAGGCCAGGGCATGAACACCGGCATCGCCGACGGCTTCGACCTCGCCACCAGGCTTGCCGCCGTGCTGCGGGGCGAGTCCGACGAGTCCGCCCTCGACCTCTACGAGCAGCGCCGCCGGGCGGCTGCGCTCGAGGTGCTGAAGTTCACCGACCGGATCACGCGGGTGGCCACCCTCCGGAGCCCGGTAGCCCGTGGAATGCGGCGGCTGCTGGCCCGCACCGTGGGGCGGAGCAAGCGAATCAAGCGTCACGTTGCCATGTGGGTGACCGGCCTCGAGCGGAGCCCGCTCCGCGTCGACCAGCACGACGGCAGCACCACGACAGCTCCGGCCGCCTACCAGCACCAGGACAGGTGATCCCCGTGACCGTCCACCAGCGCCAGGGCGGCCGCCCGGCCAAGAACGGAACGCTCATCCTCGGCGGCGGGTTCGGGGGAGCGCACGTGGCCAGGCTGCTCGGGCAGCGGGGAGCCACGATCGTCAGCCCCGAGAGCTCGATGCTCTACACGCCGCTGCTTCCCGAGGTCGCGGCAGGAGTCATCGAGCCCCGGCATGCGTTCGTGCCTCTCCGGATGATGTGTCCGCACGCAGAGCTGCTGCGCGGGCGGGCGACCGCGTTGGACCAGGAGGCGCGGACCGTCACGGTCGACACCGAGCTCGGTGCGGTCGAGGTGGCCTACGAGCGCCTGGTCATCGCCCTGGGCTCGACCGCGCGGATGCTGCCGATCCCGGGGCTGGCGGAGCACGCGATGACGTTCAAGAGCCTCGCCGACGCCATCCACCTGCGCAACCACGTCATCCGCCGGCTCGACCGGGCCGAGGCCGACCCCGCACGAGCGGCCCGGTCCCTCTGCTTCGTCTTCGTCGGCGCCGGGTACGCGGGGGTCGAGGCACTGGCAGAGATGAAGCAGCTCGTCCAGGACGCCATGCGCCACTACCCGCGCCTCCGGGACGTCCCGCAACGGTGGGTGCTCGTCGACGCAGGGCCCACGATCCTGGCCGAGGTGCCGCGCAGGCTCGCGGACTACACCACGGACCAGCTGCGTCGTGGCGGCGTGGAGATCTTGAGCTCATCGACGCTGGCATCGGTGGAACCCCATGCGGTCACCCTCTCCGACGGCATGCGCCTGGAGACCGAGACCGTGGTGTGGACGGCCGGAGTGACCGCCAACCCTCTGGTCGCCGGCCTCGGGCTCCCGCTCGACGAGCGTGGACGGATCCGAGTCGACTCCCAGCTGCGCGTCGAGGGGCGCACGGACCTCTGGGCACTGGGCGACAGCGCGCGCGTGCCGAACGCCGCAACACCGGGGCAGTTCGACCCGCCGACCTGTCAGCACGCGCTGCGCCAGGCCCGGACGCTCGCACGTTCGCTCCGCGGCGATCCGACCGCCTACGGGTATCGCAGCATCGGCGAAGGCGCCACCCTTGGGCGCGACGTCGGTATCGCGAGGGTCCTAGGCCTGCACGTCCGCGGCCGGCTGGGCGCGCTCATCACCCGGGTCTACCACGTCCGCGCGGTCCCGCTGGGCTCGCGTCAGCTCCGCATCCTCGCGGACGGGCTCCTCTCGATGATGTGCCGCCGCGACATCACCGAGCTCGGCTCGCTGGAGGTCCGCCGTACTCCGAGCAGCTCGACCGCACCGGTCTCGTCGACAGGCCCATAGCCATGACGAGCACCGCAGATTCCATCACCCAGTGCCGTCCCGACAGACGTCCGACTCGGGCTCTCGCGGGATCGTTGGCGCGATGCGGCCAGGAGCTGGGCCTGCTCGCTCTGCTCTACCTCGGCTATGTCCTCGCCCGCTCGGCGATGTCGGTCCAAGTAGGCGACGCGCACCGGCGCGGGTGGCGGATCCTCTACCTCGAAGAGGTGCTCCACCTCGACATCGAGCGCCCACTGAACGCGTTGGCGGTCGGCGTTCCGGCGGTCGGCGTCTCGTTCGCGTACTTGTACGCCACGCTGCACTATCTGGTCACGCCAGCAGTGATGTTGTGGATCGCCGTGCGACGCAGGGACGGCTACAGACGCGCTCGCACCAGCCTGCTCGCGGCCACGGCTCTCGGCCTGGTCTGCTACTGGCTGCTGCCCACTGCCCCTCCGCGACTGCTCGACGCCGGTTTCACTGACGTCATGGCCACCTTCAGCGGCGTCGGCTGGTGGGGAGATGCGGCCAGCGCGCCACGAGGTCTGGAAGGGCTGAGCAACCAGTTCGCGGCGTTCCCGTCACTGCACGTCGGGTGGGCCATGTGGGTCGCGCTGACTGTGCGGGACAACGTCCGCCGCCGCGACGTACGACGTTGGGCGTGGGCCTATCCCGTACTGATGGGCATAGTGGTCATGGCGACCGCGAACCACTACCTGATCGATGCGCTCGCAGGCGTTGCCTGCGTCTGGGCCGGCCACCGTTTCGCCGCTCGGTGGAGTCCCGGCCGGCTCCGGAACTCCCGCTGAGCGCCGAAACTGATCAGGGGCACTGGCCGCCCGACGGGTCACACGGACCCCAGCCCGCCACCGGCTTGCTCCAGCCGTGGTGGTTGGGCGCCATGTCCTCGTGCTTGCCCTTGGTGAGGCTGACCGCGACTCGCCACGAGCCCGAGGCGGTGCCGGCGGGGTTGGGGACTCCCAGGCACCACCACAGGTCGAAGACGATGTCCACGCCCCGCTGGCCGCGCCGGACCTGGTCGATCACCGGCGGTCCGCCTTCCGAGCCGCCGCACGAAGCGCGCTTGCCGCCGTGGCCCCAGCCGCCGCCCCGGCGGAACTCCTGGACCTTCTTGAGCAGCTTCCCGCCCGGGTTCGGCGGCTTGCGCAGCTTGAGCTCGTAGTGACCGTCGGGCGTCGAGTCGCCGTTGAGGTCGAACCAGACGGTCAGCCGGTGACCCGGTCGGAACCCGTTCGGCACCTTGACCCGCATGCTCTGCTCGGAGTCCCAGTACCAGCTGGCGTTGATCCTGACCTCCGAGATGTCGACGACCGGGGCCGAGGAGCTGCCGTCGTGGACGACGACCGTCTCCGGCAGGGCGCGCTCGGCACCCTGTGCTGTCGGCAGGGCTCCGGCCATCAGGAGCAGGCACACGACTGGGACGAGGGCGACGTGACGAAGACCCGGCATGCTCAACGACCTCCATGGGTTCGGCAGAGCATCGGACGATACTCCGCTGGGCGGGCCTCCCCGGCGGGTCAGCTGACGAGCGCGGTCAGGTAGTAGCAGCCGACCTCCGGCGTCCCTCCGTAACCCTGTGGCAGGTACGGCGCCGGACCCGTGACCTCCAGCGGCGTCCACACGCCTTCGTCCCGCAGCCGATCGACCACGGTCTGGCAGTTCCGGGTGTCCCACAGGTCCTCGCGCTGCGTCGCGACCACGATTCCCTGCGGCCGGGCCAGCCTTGCGAACTCTCGCCACACCGCCTCGACCTCTGGGAGGTAGGTCATCACCCCCACGCAGACGACTGCGTCGACGCTGTCATCCTCGAAATCGAGTCGCTGCTGCAGGTCCGCTCGCTCGAGTGAGCCATACGCTCCGCTCTCCCGGGCGATCTCGAGAGACGCCTGCGAGATGTCGAGCCCGAGGATCTGCCCCGCGAACCCTCGGGCGCGAAGCTCGCGGCCGACGAGTCCGGTGCCGCAGCCCACGTCGAGCACCGACCCCGCCGCGGGGAGCCGGGTGACGACGGCCTCAGCCACCACCGCGGGAGCCCGGTAGGACCACGAGGTCAGATCGTCGTCGTAGCTCTGGGCCCACTCGTCGTACCGCCCGGCGACCTCCTGAGGATCGCTCGTGCCCTGGTGCAGCCAGTCGCCAATGGGGTCAGCATCCGGCACCATCGCGCCAGCGTCTCATGCACGACTAGGCGTCCGTGCCGAGCGCCCGCTCGCGCGAGGACTCGATGCTGTCTGGAAACCCGAGCGGTTTCGTGAGGTCTGCGTGGTAGGCCGCAGCGCTGCCCACGTTCGTGAGGCGGACGTCGGCGGGCTGTAGACCCCGAGCGACTACGACGATGAATACATCGGCTGCGGCGGAGAACCCCGCCCACATTCCGTGTGCGTCTGGGTGGTCCGGGACAAGCCTGGCTTCGACCGGCACTCCGTCGAGCAGCCATCCGGCCGTAGCCCAGTCCTGGTGGTCTGCGGCGCTGCTCAGTGCCTGGTCCACGTCACTGCTCGATCCCAGGCCACGGCTCAGCCACGCATGGAACGCAACCTCGCTCACCGGGTCGCGGTCGCGTTCAGCCGGCCACCGGCGGCGGGGCATCGTGACCACCGTTGCCCAGGGCCCGGGGTGCTCGGCCAGGTCCAGTTGAGGGCCGTGTGCGAGCCGCACACCGATGAGCGGCTCACCGGCTGCGCCGTCGAGGTGATCAAGCCACCGTGGCCCAGTCCAGGTGTCGTCCATCCCGTAGACCGGGAAGTCGACCGGGGGGAATTCGAGGGCCGGCATGTCACCATCCTGCCGAGCGACAGCAGCAGCACAAGCATGAGCACCTGCACCCGGTCCACATCTCTGCTAGGCAGAGGGCATGGGAGTCCCCGGCAACCCGCCGCCGCCCGGTCTCGCCGAGACCGAGCTGTTCGCGGTCGACGCCTACCGCACCGAGTTCGACGCGACCGTCACCGAGGTGGACCACGAGGGTGGCCGGGTCGCGCTCGCGCGGACGGCGTTCTACCCGATCGGCGGCGGACAGCCCAGCGACACCGGGACGCTCCAGACGCCGGCCGGCACGCTGACCGTCACCGGCGTACGCCGCCAGCAGGGGACGATCTGGCACACCGTGGAGGGCGACCTCCCGGACGTGGGCGTCGAGGTGCAGGGCGCGATCGACTGGGACCGGCGCCACCGGCTGATGCGGACCCACACCGCGCTGCACGTGCTGTGTGGAGTGATCTGGGCCGACTACTCCATCCCGGTGACCGGCGGCAACATGGAGCCGATGAAGGGCCGGCTGGACTTCCCCTTCCCGGCGATGTCGACCGACCTCGGCACCCGGGTCGAGCGGCGGATCAACGAGGAGATCGCGAAGGCTCACGAGATCGTCGTCGACTTCCTGCCGCGCAGCGTCGCCGACACCGACCCGGCGCTGATCCGCACCTCCGCGAACCTGATCCCGCAGGAGATCGACCCGCTCCGGGTCATCGACATCGTGGGCCTCGACCGGCAGGCAGACGGCGGCACGCACGTGCTGTCGACGGCCGAGGTGGGCGGCGTACGCGTGGTGGGCACCGAGAGCAAGGGCAAGGACAACAAGCGGATCCGGATCGAAGTCGTCGACGTCGAGGGAGGACAGGTATGAGCAAGGACCACCTGGTCGGTTTGCTGCTCGGCGCCGAGGAGGACTGGCCCCGCGCGTTCGAGGAGATCCTGCGCCGGGTCGGGCCGCTCACCGTCGAGGGCCCCGGAGGAGAGAGCACCGTGCACACGGTCTCGAGCGAGCGGCTGTCCATCGAGCCGTTCCGCCTCGACGACCCGGTCCGCACCGAGCTGGTCATCGACCGGCTGGCGCACTGGTACTACCACCCGCGCGAGTGGCTGAAGAAGGCCTCGCTGGTCAACGACACCTACCTGCTCAACAGCCCTTTCACGTTCCAGTCGATGGAGAAGCACAGCGCTTATTGCGCTTTGGTCCGGATGGGCCTGAAGGTCCCGCCGACCACGCTGGTGCCGTACAAGAACCCGGTCGACAACGTCCGTTGGGCCTACACCTCGGAGAAGTACAACCGCGAGTTCGACCTCGACAAGGTCGCCGAGGGCCTCGGCTACCCGCTCTACATGAAGCCCTTCGACGGCGGCGCCTGGCGCGGCGTCTCCCGCATCAACGACCGGGGAGACCTGCACAAGGCGTACGACGAGTCCGGCGAGATGCTGATGCACCTGCAGGCGACGGTCGACTACGACCACTTCGCCCGGGCCTTGTCCATCGGCCCGGAGACGATGGTGATGGACTTCCGGCCGGAGCAGCCGATGCACCTGCGGTACGCCGTCAACCACGGCTTCCTCTCCGAGTCCGCCGGCAAGCAGACGGTCGCGATCTCACGCATCGTCAACGCGTTCTTCCGCTGGGAGTTCAACTCCTGCGAGATGCTCGTGGTCGGCGACGACGTCTACCCGATCGACTACGCCAACGCCTGCCCGGACGTCTCGGTCACCTCGCTGCACTACTACTTCCCGTGGGCGATCACGGCCCTGGTGCGCTGGTCGACGTATTGCGTGGTGAACGGTCGGAAGTCCGAGGTCGACCTGCGGACGAGGCGCTACTTCGAGATCGCCGACGACGAGTCGCTGTCGTACGACGAGAAGGTGGACCGCTACCTCGCCCTGGCCGACGAGCACTTCGAGACCGAGCGCTACTGGGAGTGGTCGGAGAAGCACCTCGCCCACCTGCCCGAGGCGGTCCTGGAGTGGGTCATCGGCGATGACTTCGACCGGCTGCTCCGGGACACCGTCGCCGCGACGTACCCCCCGCACGAGCAGGAGGAGTTCCTCGCCCACTTCCGCGGGCTGGTCGGCCTGTGGGCGTCGGACCAGACCGGGGTGGGGGCCGGCTAGAACCGGTACGTCGTCTGCCCGTGCTCGTCGCCGAAGACCAGCACCTTGCTCGGCGGCACCCGGGACACCACTGCTCCGTCGCCCCCGCCCGCGCCCTGGTCGCTGACCTCGAAGAACCGGCGGTCGCGAACCTCGAACTCCCAGTCGAGTCGTCGCCGTACAGCGGGGAGATCGTTCCTGACGCCATGCACCTACCGACCGGGAGTGGGACCGGTAGTCATCGGTGCGAGAGGCTGTGGCCGTGCGATTCACCGAGCGGGAGCTGACGGTCGCCCTCGAGGGCGCGGCGAAGAGCGTGCTGGCGGTGCAGGACAAGTCCGTGCGCAAGAAGCAGCGCACGGCGGACGAGGCGTGGGCGGCGCTGACCAAGTACCAGCGGTTCCAGCTGCTTGACGGGCTCGGCGACCAGCTGCTGCCCGTCCTGGTCTCACTGCCGGACGTGGAGGTGGCGCCGGGGACCCGGCCGACGTTCACCAACGCGCAGGTCAGTGCCGCGGTCGAGGAGCGCTTGGGAGACGTCAAGGGGATCAAGCGGAAGGTGATCCTCCAGGCGCGCATCACGCTGGTGAAGATCGCCCTCGAGGCGATCCCGCCTCGCACCGACCCGGACGCCCTGATCGTGCCGGACCACCTCTGACCTATCCCGACAGGGCGGCGTCCACGACGGCCTTGGCCTCGGCCTGCACCTCGGCGAGGTGCTCGGGGCCCTGGAACGACTCCGCGTAGATCTTGTAGACGTCCTCGGTGCCCGAAGGCCGGGCCGCGAACCAGGCCGACTCGGTGGTGACCTTGAGGCCTCCGATCTTGGCGTGGTTGCCGGGCGCCTCGGTGAGCTTGGCGGTGATCTCCTCACCCGCCAGCGACGTGGCGCTCACGTCGTCGGGCGAGAGCGCGCCGAGCTTGGCCTTCTGGTCGCGGGTGGCGGGCGCGTCGATGCGGGCGTACGCCGGGTCGCCGTGCTGGGCGACCAGGTCGGCGTAGTGCTGGCTCGGGCTTCGGCCGGTCTTCGCGAGGATCTCCGAGGCCAGCAGGGCCAGGATCAGCCCGTCCTTGTCGGTGGTCCACGTGGTGCCGTCCATGCGGAGGAACGACGCGCCCGCAGACTCCTCGCCACCGAAGCCGAAGGAGCCGTCGATCAGCCCGGGCACGAACCACTTGAAACCGACCGGCACCTCGACCATCGGCGTGCCGAGCGCGGCCGCCACCCGGTCGATCATCGAGCTCGACACCAGGGTCTTGCCGATCTGGGCGGTGGACGGCCAGCCCGGGCGGGCGCCACCGAAGAGGTACTGGATCGCGACCGCGAGGTAGTGGTTCGGGTTCATCAATCCGGCGTCCGGCGTGACGATGCCGTGCCGGTCGGAGTCGGCGTCGTTGCCGGTCGCGATCGCGAACTTGTCCTTCTGGGCGACGAGCGAGGCCATGGCCGAGGGCGACGAGCAGTCCATCCGGATCTTGCCGTCCCAGTCGAGGGTCATGAACCGCCACGTCGCGTCGACCAGGGGGTTCACCACGGTCAGGTCCAGGTCGTGGCGGGTGGCGATCTCGGCCCAGTAGTCCACGGACGCCCCACCCAGAGGGTCGGCGCCGATCTTCACGCCCGCGCTCCTGATCGCGTCGAGGTCGACCACGGACGGAAGGTCGTCGACGTAGGTGCCCATGAAGTCGTAGGAGCTGGCGGCCGCTCGCGCCCTCGCGAACGGCGTCCGTCGTACGCCGTCGAGACCGGCCTTGATCAGCTCGTTGGCCCGGGCCGCGATGACCGAGGTCGCGTCGGAGTCGGCCGGGCCGCCGTGCGGAGGGTTGTACTTGAAGCCGCCGTCCGAGGGCGGGTTGTGCGACGGGGTCACCACGATGCCGTCGGCCAGCCCGCTCTGCCGGTTCGACAGGGACTTCCCCTTGTTGGCACGCAGGATCGCGTGCGACACCGCCGGGGTCGGGGTGTAGGCGTCGCGACTGTCGACCAGCACGGTCACGTCGTTGGCGGCCAGCACCTCGAGTGCCGTCGCCCACGCCGGTTCGGAGAGACCGTGGGTGTCGCGGCCGACGAACAGCGGCCCGTCGTACCCCTGCTGCGCGCGGTAGTCACAGATCGCCTGTGTGGTCGCGAGGATGTGCCACTCGTTGAACGCCGTGTCGAGCGACGAGCCGCGGTGGCCACTGGTCCCGAACACCACCTGCTGCTCGGCCCACCCGTCGGAGCCCGGCTCCGGGACCTGGGTGTAGTACGCCGTCACCAGGTGCGGCAGGTCGACGAGGTCCTTCGGCTGGGCGGGCTGTCCTGCGCGTGGATCAGGCATGGAGCCATCATGCCGTTGAGTCGAGCCACTCACTCAGCGCGGTAGCAAGGGCGACCGGGGCGTCGTACTGCATCAGGTGCCCGGCCCCCGGCACCTCGGTCAGGATCGCTCCCGGGATGAGCCCCGCCAACCGGCGCCCGGTCTCCTGCGGGATCCAGGCGTCCTCGACACCCCAGAGGATCCGCACCGGCAGCTCCAGCTCGCCGAGGTGGCGCTCGTTGTCGTCGAGCAGGTCGAGGTCGTAGTCGGCGATCTGCCGGTAGAACGCGGGCTGCCCCTCGGGGCCGGTCCACGGCTCCACGAGCGCGTCGAGGTCCGCGGGTGAGAGGCCGCGGAAGGTGGCGTTGCCGATGTAGGCCCGGACGATCGCCTCGTGGATGTAGGCCGGGAGCTGGGCGAGCAGCGCCGGGTTGTCCTGGACGAACCGGAAGAACGGCGACCCGCTCGGGCCGATCGCCACCACGTCGACCAGGAACAGCGAGGCGTACGCCGCTCCCTCGACCAGGTGTGCGCGGAGCGAGACCAGCCCGCCGAGGTCGTGCGCCACGACCTGCGGACGGTCGAGGCCCCAGTGGTCGAGCAAGGCGCTGAACGCCCGCGCGTGGACGTCGACGGCGACCCGGTGCGCCGGATCCATCGACGAGCGGCCATAACCGGGCAGGTCCCAGAGGTGCACGGTGAACCGGTCGGCCAGTGCCTCGGCGTACGGCGCCCAGACCCGGGAGGAGAACGGCGTCCCGTGGCAGAACACCACTGGTGGCCCCGAACCTAACCGGGTCCAGGCGATCTTCCGGTCCTCCCAGAAGAACGTCTCGGTCAGCTCCACGAGACCCATCTTGGGAGACGGCCGACCTTAGCCAAAGTCGCGAGTCCGCGGGCCGGAACGTGCGACGTTCGCCCAAACGCTGCAGCCACCGCTGGACCAGCCACCCACAGTCCGGGCGATCCCGCACGAGGACCGCGTTCATCGGGTGTCCTGTTCGGTATGGCCCTGCTCGACCTCCACGCGCCTGCCTCTCTGCGGCAGCCCGCGGCAGAGGTCGGGCAGGGGCCTGTCCACCCCCAGCTGCGCAGCGTCCTGCGCCGGGTCGGGCTCAACCTCCTCGTCGCCTGCGTGATCCCGGGGATCGTCTTCTACTCGATGTTCGTGACGTTCGGGGTCTGGCCGGCCATCGGGGCCTCGCTGACCTGGTCGTACGGCGCGATCGCCATCCGGGCGGTGGCGGGCCGACGCGCATCGGGGATGCTGCTCCTCACCGCGGGCGTGCTGACCCTCAGGACGATCGTGGCCCTGGCGTCGCACAGCACCTTTGTCTACTTCCTGCAGCCGGTGCTGACCGACCTGCTGATCGGCGCCGCGTTCCTGGCCTCGGCGCTGACCGCGCGCCCGGTGGTGGCCCGACTGGCCGGTGACTTCTACCCGCTCACCGACGAGCTGCACGCGCGACCCGCGATGCAGCGGCTGTTCCGCCGGCTGACCCTGCTGTGGGCGACGGCGCTGCTGGCCAAGGCAGCGGTCGTGTTCGTGCTGCTGGTCAGCCAGCCCCTGGCGACGTTCGTGCTCGCCAAGAGCGTCCTCGTGCCGATCACCAACGCGACCTGCATCGGACTCACGATCGTGGCGGCGACCGCGGTCGCCAGGCACGAGGGGCTGCTCCCGACGCGCACCGCAATACTTCGGGCATGGCCCTTCAGGACTTCCCGCGCCACCCTCTGACCTTCGGGCCCAGCCCGGTCCATCCGCTGCCCCGGCTCAGCGCTCACCTCGGTGGCGCTCAGGTGTGGGCCAAGCGCGAGGACTGCAACTCGGGCCTCGCCTACGGCGGCAACAAGACCCGCAAGCTGGAATATCTCGTCCCCGAGGCCCTGGCCCAGGGCGCGGACACCCTGGTGTCGATCGGTGGCCACCAGTCCAACCACACCCGCCAGGTCGCCGCGGTGGCCGCGCACCTCGGGCTGCAGTGCGTGCTAGTGCAGGAGAACTGGGTGCCGGAGTGGACCGACCCGCTCAGCACCCAGGTCGGCAACATCCTGCTGAGCCGCGTCATGGGCGCCGAGGTGCGGCTGGATCCGGCCGGCTTCGACATCGGTTTCCGCGACTCGTGGCGGCAGGCGCTCGAGGACGTCGAGAAGCGCGGCGGTACGCCGTACGCCATCCCGGCCGGAGCCTCCGACCACCGGCTCGGCGGGCTGGGCTTCGCGGGCTGGGCCCACGAGGTCGTCGAGCAGGAGGCGGAGCTCGGGGTCTTCTTCGACACGATCGTGGTCTGCACCGTCACCGGCTCGACTCACGCCGGCATGATCGCCGGGTTCGCTGCCATCGAGGAGGCCGGTGGCCGGCCGCGGCGGGTGCTCGGCATCGACGCCTCGGCGACGCTCGACAAGACCCGCGACCAGGTCGGCCGGATCGCGCGCAACACCGCCGAGCTGATCGGTGTCGGCCGTGACCTTCGCGACGACGAGGTCACCGTGCTGGAGGGCTGGGCCGGCGACGTGTACGGCGTGCCGGTGCAGTCCACGCTCGACGCGATCCGCCTCACCGGCCAGCTCGAGGGCGTCATCCTCGACACGGTCTACGAGGGCAAGTCGATGGCCGGCCTCGTCGACCTGGTGAGGAACGGCGACATCCCCAAGGACTCGACGGTGCTCTACGCCCACCTCGGCGGGCAGCCGGCCCTCAACGCCTACGCCTCGCTGTTCCCGACGACCGACCGGGTCGCGGAGGGATAGTCCCAGACGTGTCCGACGCCCGGCCCGCGTGACCTGCATCGAGAAGGTGCAGGACTATCCCGCGGGCGGGGGCGTCGTCCCGCGCTGGTTGAGCTGGTCGGCCAGCGCCTGCGCGGCGCCGGCTGCCATGTCGATCGGCCGAGGCGCCTGCTCCCAGTCGATGTCGACGTGCGCCGGGTTGGCCGCGTCGAAGACCACCGGAAGGTTGATCCCCGGCTGCGGCCAGCGCTTGGTCTGCGCGTAGAACGAGCCCTGTCCGGAGAACGCCGGGATCCCGGGTGCCTCGATCGCGTAGGCGATCGTGCACGGCGCGATCATCGCGTTCCGGTCCATGACGCTGGCCGCGACGACGTGCATGGTGCCGCGGGTGGGCTGCGCCATCCCGCCGCCGGCCGCGGAGCCGAGCGCCAGCGGCAGCCCGGTCCCGGCCCGCTTCACCAGCAGGCGCACCAGCACGAGGACCAGCACCGCGACCAGGATCGGCGTGACCACCGCGATGATGACGATGACCAGGATGGACGTGCTCACGAGAGCAGGGTGCCGCACGTGCGGCATGCTGCGCTACGTGGGATTCGTCGTCGCGCTGGTCCTGCTGGTCGCGGGCTGGCTGGCGGTCGGGCCCTCGATCTTCGCGGTGCTCCTCGTCGCACTCGTGGTGCCTGCCACTCGGCGGCGGATGCGGCCGAACGGGTGGCTGCTCGGCGGCCTCGCGGCCGTGGTGGTGGCGGCCACCGCGGTGGTGGTGCTGCTGCCGGACGGGCGGCTGCCGATCCCGCCGGGTGGCGGACTGCTCGTCACGCCGTCGTACGACGGCCACCAGGTCGAGGCCCAGCCGATCGAGCTCACCGTGCCGCAGCACCCGGGCCTGGCGGCGAACGGCAGCAGCACGATGCACGACGACGCCTGGGCGACCGACAGCTACCAGGGCCCGGGGCCGCTCGGCCACGACCCCGAGGTGACCACGTCGTGGTTCGGCCTCAAGGAGTGCGCGACGCTGGCGTTCGACCCCGACGGCCGGCTCGTGGGGCTCTGCGGCGACCGCACGGGTCCGGTGCTGCACGTGCTCGACCCCGAGACCATGCGGCCGCAGGAGACCCTCGACCTGCCGGACCGCGAGAAGTCCGACAAGAGGCCGTGGGAGGACCTCTGCGGCGGCGCCTACTTCTACCTCGACGCACAGGCCCGCGCGGTCGTCGCCACAACGGACCGCCGGGTGCTCACCGTCGACAGCGACGGGCTGGAGAAGGTCGACGAGGTGGACCTCAACGACGTCGTACCGGACGACGACTGCCTGGTTGCGCTGCTGCCCGACTGGGACGGCAACACGTGGTATGTCACGCAGGACGGTCGGGTGGGCGTGGCGGGTGGCACCAGAGCAGCGACCCCGCTCGACCTGCCGGGCGAGATCGCCAACTCGATCGCCGCGGACGACACCGGCGTCTACCTGGTCACCACCGAGGACCTGGTCAAGGTCGAGCTCGGCGAGCAGGGGCAGCCCGAGGTCGTCTGGCAGACGGCCTACGACAACGGCTCCGATCAGAAGCCCGGTCAGCTCAGCGCCGGCAGCGGTACGACGCCGACCGTGCTGCCCAGCGGGCTGGTCGCGATCACCGACAACGCCGAACCGCAGATGCATGTGCAGTTCTACGACCCGACCGACGGCGGCCTGGTCTGTGAGGCGGCGGTGTTCGGGAAGGGCGAGAGCGCGAGCGACAACTCCCTGGTCGCGGTCGGCGACGCGAGCGTCGTGGTCGAGAACAACTACGGCTACCGCGCGCCGTGGACCACCCTGCTCGGCCGCGCGACGCCCGGCGGGCTGGCCCGGGTGGACGCCGACCCGGCCACGGGCGAGTGCTCGGTCGGCTGGCAGTCCGACGAGGTCGCGCCGACCTCGGTGGCCAAGGTCTCGCTGGCCACCGGGCTGGTCTACGCGTACACGACCAGGTCCAGCTGGTGGGGCGTGTCGGCGTGGTACCTCACCGCGATCGACGCCCGCACCGGCGAGACGGCGTTCTCCGTCCGCACCGGCACCGGCACGCTGTTCAACAACCACTACTCCGCGGTCACCCTCGGACCCGACGGATCGGCGTACGTCGCGACCCTCGGCGGGATGGTCCGCGTCAAGGATCGCTAGTTGTGTCCGGTGCGGGGCACTAGAGGTCGAGCTCGCCCAGGTCGTCCGGTACGTCGACCGCGTGCTCGCGCAGTGCGTCCAGCGGCACCAGGTTGAGGACCGCCTCGTTGGTCGAGGCCAGCACCACCGGTGCTGCCGCTCCGTCCCCGTGGGCGCGTGCCCAGTTGACCGCGGTCACGCACCAGCGGTCGCCGGGCACCAGGCCGGGGAAGGCGTACTCCGGCATCGGCGTGATCAGGTCGTTGCCGATGCTCCGCTGGTGGGCCAGGAACTCCTCGGTCACCACCGCGCAGATCGTGTGGCTGCCACGGTCCTCGGCGCCGGTCTTGCAGCACCCGTCCCGGAAGAAGCCGGTCATCGGGTCGGTGCCGCAGGGTTCCAGCTCACCGCCCAGCACATTGCGCTCGGTCACGCGCCCAGCATCGCACCGTGGTCCAGCAGCGGACGGATGCACCGGGCGGGCCCGCCGGGACGGGCGCGGGACAGGGCGGGACCTGGAGGGAAGGTTTGCGGAGTGACGGCGGGACACCGCCGGCCGCAGCGTTGACGGCATGACATTCCTTGCCAACACATCCCCATCCATCTCCACGAGCACGACCGCACCGAGCACGAGCCGGACCCACGACACCCGAGGGTTCTGGAGAGCGCTGCTGGCGGTGGTGGCTCCGCTGCCCATGCTGGCCAAGGGCATCTCCTACCTGATCATCCCCGTCGACGGGGACGCGTCCGTCGAGTCGACGGTCGATGCGCTCTCGTCGCGGCCCGGGCTCGCCAACACGCTGGTCTGGCTCGACGTGGTCTTCTGCGTCCTGCTCGTCCCGGCGCTGCTGTCCGCCTCCTGGCTGGCCCGACGAGGTGCGCCGAGGCTCGCTACCGCGTCCGCTCTGGTCGCGGCCGGTGGCGCCCTGGTCGGCATCGCGATCCTCGGGGGCCCGTTGCCGGCACATCAGATGGTGCTGCGCCACGACCTCGACGTGTCCTCGATGAGCGCCTACAGCGAAGCGCTGGAGAAGGACCTCGTGTTCGGACTCGGTTCCGTCTTCTTCATCGTCGCGATCGTGATCGGGATCAGCCTGCTCGGGGCGGCGCTCTGGCGGAGCGGGCAGATCCCGCGGCTGGCTGCGATCGCGGTCATCGTCGCAGGGTCCACGCACCCGTTCCTGCCCGGCCATGTGGCCCAGGGCATCGGACTGCTCGTGGGCGCGGTCGGCTTCGCCTGCGTCTCGCTCGCGCTGCTCCGGCTCCCGAAGGACGCGTTCGACCTGCCCCCGACGCCGGCCTGACCGTCAATCCATCCCCTCCTCCTGCCCAGCCGCCGGTCCAGCCGGCGGCTGGGCAGCGCTGAGCCCGGACGAGGCGGAGCTGCTCCGGCTCATCTACTGGGAGGGTCTCGACTCGGTCGGGCTCCGGATCGGCTCCCGGTCCGTGGCTGACTCAGCTCCGGTCGGCTTCCTGCTGTGTCGCCTGGTCGGTCTCACGAGTCCGGTCCCGGCGCCTCTTGATCTCGGCCCGGGCGATCACGTAGGCGACGATGACCGGCCAGACGTACTTCGCCTTGTCCAGGACCCACCACACCTGGTCCGGGACGTGCCAGTCCGGCAGGTCCGGGGTCGGTAGGTCGGGCCACGGGATCGAGGGCAGGTCCGGGAACGGGACGTCCGGCCAGGGGACGTTGATGGCCACCCGCACCGCGAGGATGGTGAGCAGGATCGGGACCAGCACCTTCGCGGCGCCGCCCAGTGCTGCGAGCCCGGCGTACCGGTTCGGGTGCTCGCGCAGCTTGTCGTCGTACCGCTCGGCGCTGCTGCCGGGCTCGGGGACCAGGTCGATGCCGCCCAGCCGGACGACCGCGCTGACGTCGTCACCGTCGGGGTGGAGCGTCGCCCGCCGCGGAGCGCCGAGCGCGGAGTAGTAGACGAGGAGCTTGGCCGGGTCGTCGGCCGCCGCGAGCGTCACCTTGTCCGACATGGTCTTCCGTTGTGCCCGGAGATCGCCGTCGACGTACCACTGCACGAGGTGGGAGGCGGTGCGCCCGGCGACCACGCGGTGCTCGTGGCCCTCGTGCTCGAGGGTCCAGACCTGGTCGGGGGGCATGCCTCGACGCTAGGGAACCGCAAGAACGGTCACATCCGGCCGAGGTCGGTCGCGGTATGACTTTGGTCGTGGTCACCCTCCGCCCCGCGCAGCCCACGGACACGAGCAACGTCGCCGAGGTCTGGCAGGCCGCCTGGCACGACGGCCACCGCGGCCACGTGCCCGACGCGCTGATCGAGGCGCGCGACCCGGCGTACTTCGACGCGCGGGCCCGGGAGCTGGTCGACCACATCACCGTCGCCGTGGACGACGGCGAGCTCCTGGGCGTCCTGATCGTCAAGGCCGACGAGCTGCAGCAGATCATGATCGCTGCCGCCGCCAGGGGCCGTGGTGTCGGCGGCCTGCTGCTCACCGAGGCCGAGCGCCAGGTCGCGGCCGCCGGCCACGACGAGATCTGGCTGGCCGTGGTGCCCGGCAACACCACGGCGCGACGCTTCTACGAGACCCACGGCTGGGCCGACCGCGGCGAGGAGACCTACGACGCCGTGACCCTGGCCGGGGAGACGGTGGCGGTGCCGGTCTGCCGCTACGTCAAGCGGCTGAACGTCGCGCCTTCTCAGCACCCCGATGGGTGACTAGGCTTCGGCGATGCTCCACGGTCGGGAGGCTGAGTGCGCTCTCGTCGCCGAGCTCCTGGACGCGGCGCGCCGCTCGGAAAGCCACGTCCTGGTTGTCCGGGGGGAGCCAGGCGCCGGGAAGACGGCCCTGCTCGCACACGCTCGGGCACGAGCGGACGGAATGCGCGTCCTGGACGCGCGCGGCGTCGCGTCCGAGTCCGAGCTGCCGTTCGCCGCCCTGCATCAGCTGCTCGGACCGATCTTCGACCTGCTGCCGGAGATCCCGGCGCCGCAAGCTCGCGCGCTCGGCGGCGCGCTGGGTCTGTCGGACGACGGCGGGAGCGAGCGTTTCCTGGTGTTCGCCGGCTGCCTGTCGTTGCTGGCGGCGGCCGCGGAGGACGGTCCGCTGCTGTGCCTGCTCGACGACACGCACTGGCTGGATGCCGCGTCGGCCGATGCGCTCTTGTTCGTCGCGCGGCGACTGGGCGCGGAAGGAATCGCGATCCTGGCGGGGACGAGGACCGCTGAGCGCGCCGGGCTCGACGGGACCGGGCTGCCATCGGTGACGCTCGCGGGGCTCGACCTCGGTGCCGCGGCTGCCCTGCTCGAGGGCGCCGGGCTAAGGGTGGCGGCCGCTGTGCGCGAGCAGCTGGTCGAGCAGACGGGCGGCAACCCGCTCGCGTTGCTCGAGCTGCCACGCGGACTGACGGCGGGCCAGCTGGCCGGTACCGAGCCGCTGCCCGAGGCGCTCCCCCTGTCGGAGAGCGTGGCGTCGGCGTTCCTGACTCGCGTGCTCGCGCTGCCGGAGGCGGCGCAACGACTGCTGCTCGTGGCGGCGACCGATGACAGCGAGCACCTGCCGACGATCCTCCGCGCCGCGGCGGAGTTCGGCGCGGCAGAACGGGAGCTCACCCTGATCGAGGAGGCCGCCCTCGTCCGAGTCGTGAGCGCGCGCGTGGAGTTCCGCCATCCCGTGCTCAGGTCCGCGGTCTACGCGCACGCGCCCTCCGCCCAGCGGCGCGACGTGCACCGCGCGCTGGCCGCGCACAGCGACAGCGACCGTCGTGCCTGGCACCTCGCGGCCGCGACCGTGGAGCCAGACGAGGAGGTCGTCGCCGCGCTGGAGGCGGCCGCGGCCCGCGCCGAAGCCCGGACCGGGCACCTCGCCGCCGCGCGCGCGTTCGAGCGCGCCGCCGAGCTGTCGGTGAAGCCCGCCGACCGCGGCCGGCGCCTGGCCGCCGCCGCGCGCGCCGCCAGCCTTGCCGGTCGTGACGACCGCGCGGTCGCGCTGGCCGACAAGGCGGGCCCGCTCGTCGACGATGCGCACACGCTTGGCGAGCTCGCCCGCGTTCGCGCCGAGGCGATCGTCATTCACGGGCGACCCGGCGACGCGGTGCCGCTGCTGCTCGACGCGGCCCGCGCGACCGAAGACCCCGCCCAGGCGCTCGACCTGCTGGTGTCGGCCGCGCGGGCAGGTGTGGAGGCAGGGATCCCGACGGTGATCGCCGAGGCCACCGAGCTCGCCGAGGCCGTCCAGCCCAACGACGAGACGTCGTACTTCATGCGCGACCTGCTGACGGGCCAAGGCGCCATGTGGGCGGGCGACACGGAACGTGGTGCCCGCCTGCTCGGGCAGGCGATCGGCTGGACCGAGCGCTCGGACGAACCCCGCTTCCTTGCCTGGGGCAGCCGCGGTGCCTTGTTCCTGGGTCAGCACGACCGCGCCGCCGCGCTGCTGGATCGCTGCGCGGCGCTCGCGCGAGAGCGCGGGGAGGTGAGCGCGCTGGCGACTGCGCTCGGCCTGCGCGCCTTCCAGCTGCTCCTGGTCAATCGCTTCGACGACGCCGGCGTCGCTGCGTCGGAAGCAGCAGCAATCGCCCGCGAGCTCGGCGCGACGAACCTGATCCCGGTCCCGGTCGGCGTGCTCGCCTGGGTCGCCGCCATCCGCGGCCAGGACGACGCAGCGGTCAAGAACATCGCCGAAGTGCAGCGGATCACTGGACCGCACGGGCTCGCCGCGCCCGCGTCACTGGCCGTCTACGCCCAGGCGACGCTCGACCTCGGCCGCGGCCGCTACGAACGCGCCGTCGAGCAGCTGATGGCGCTGACCGAGATGCGGCCGGGATTCGGCACCCCGGTGGTCGCCATCGCATCTGCACCCGAGCGCGTCGAGGCATGCGTGCGGGTCGGCCGCGCCGAGGATGCCCGCGCGACACTCGCCGACTTCGAGCGGTGGGCGACGCACGCCGGCCCTGCGTGGGCGGGCCCGAGCGTGGCCGTCTGCCGCGCACTGGTCGACGACGACGCCACCGCGTGGAAGGCGGCGATAAGCCTGTCCGCCGACGCGCGACCGCTCGACGCGGCGCGGGCGCGCCTCTACTACGGCGAGCACCTGCGCCGGCACCGCCACCGGGCTGACGCGCGCGCCGAACTGCGCCTGGCCATCGAGGGCTTCGAGGCGTTCGGCGCGACGCCGTGGGCCGACCGGGCGCGGGCCGAGCTGCGCGCGACGGGAGAGACCGCACACAAGCGCGACTCGGCGTCGCTCTCGCAGCTGACGCCGCAGGAGCTCCAGGTCGCACAGCTCGTCGGCGAGGGACTGTCCAACAAGGAGGTCGCCGCGCACCTGTACCTGTCGCCGCGCACCATAGACGCGCACCTGCGCAACGTCTTCGCCAAGCTCGGGATCACCAGGCGGGCCCAGCTCGCGCACCTGCCGCTCAACCTCGGAGACTTCGCCGATGCGGGGGTCCTGGCGCCTGCGTAGCTTGCGCCGCAGGACCTACGACGCCGGGACCTTGGGCGGGGGAGACGCGAGACGCGGCGGTGCCGGTCTGCCGGTACCTCGAGGGCCTGACCAGCATCAACCAGCAGCTCACCTGACCGGTCGGCGCCGGCGACGACCCGGTCACAGCGTCACCAGCGCGGTGACACCGAGGAGCACACCGATGACGTAGGTGAGGTAGGCCCCGACGGTGCGCAGGGGGATGAACGCGTTCATGGTCTCGGCAGTGAGGGTGGCGTAGGCATGGACCACGCGGGCGACCAGCGCGGCCAGGGCCAGAGAGTCGAGCCACCAGCCATCGGTGAGGAACGAGCACACGATGATGAGAGCGGCGAGCGTGGGGACGTACTCGGCGGCGTTGCCATGCGCCCGTTGTGCGATGAGCAGCCGGTCCGCCGGGTCGGTGGGCGCCTGGTCGCCGTCGCCGGCGCGGATCGCCCGGTGCCGGCTCACGTTGGCACCGAGGACGAACAGGGCGACCCCCATCAGAGCGATGCTGACGATCGGGATGGTGGTCATGAGGACAGCTCCTTCGTGGGACGGGTGGGGACGGGGTTGAGCAGCCGGCGCACGATCGCGCCGCTGAGGTCGGTGCCGAGCAGGGCGTCGGCCTTGTGCATGCCGCCGGGGCAGGTGACGTTGACCTCGATCAGCCGGCCGTCGATGACATCGAGGCCGGCGATCGAGATGCCGTGCGCCAGCAGCCGCGGCGCCAGGGCCTCGGCGATCCGGCGGTCGGCGGCGTCGATCGATGCCACCGCGACCGGTGGGCCGATCCGGAAGTCCTCCTGCGACGGTCGCCGCAACACCGCGCCGACGATCTCGCCGTCGACGAGGAAGAGCCGCTTGTTGCCATCGGTCACCGACGGCAGGTACTCCTGCACGATCACGTGCCGACCGCCGGCGGTCGCGGACTCGGCCAGCGCCCGGCAGCTGTGGCCCGCCTCGACGAGCCAGACGTCGGTGCCGGCGAACCCGTCGACCGGCTTCACCACCGCGGCGCGGTACGCCGCGACGAAGGCCTCGACGTCGGCGGCCGTGCTGGTGACCACGGTGGCCGGGCACAGCTCGGGCACGTGCAGTGCGAGCAGCTTCTCGTGCAGCGCCCGGACACCGGCCGGGTGGTTGACCACCCGGACGCCGGCCGCGGCCGCCAGGTCAAGGAGGTACGTCGTGTGCAGGTAGCGGGCGTCCACAGGTGGGTCGATCCGCAGCCAGACCAGCTCGCAGGTCGCGGCCACGTCGAGAGCCTCCCGCTCGACCTCGTCGTACCACCTCGGCTCGACGAGCCAGCGGTGATCGCCGCCGCGGCTTCGCGGCCGCAGCGAGATCCGGCGGGCCCGGGCGAACAGTCGCCCGTCGGAGACCCCGAGGTCGGCCGGCTCGCAGACCCACACCTCGGTGCCCTCGGTCTGGCAGGCGTCCATCAGGCCGACCGACGCGTCGATGTCGGCGGACAGCCCGGCCAGCGGGTCGGTGACGAACAGGGTCTTCACGCGACGGCTCGTTCCGGGAGAGCGAGGTCGCCGTCGGCCGCCGCCCGCCACAGCTCGGCCAGGCGCGGCGCCTCGGGCTCGAGCTCGGCGAGCGTCCGGCCCCGCACGGCGTCGTCGTACATCAGGGCGGCGAGGGTCCCGACCACCTCCGCGAACCGCTCCTCGGGCTGGACGTCGAGGAAGCGGACCTCGAGATAGCGACCGCGCGGCCGCACCGGCGGGAACAGCGTGGACAGGTGCTGGTCGGGGTCGGTGAACGCCGTGGCGCGCCGCGCGAAGTCGGCGTACGCCGCCACCGGGTCAGCACCGCGAAGCAGCCGGTCGTCGAACGCCGTGCGGTCGGGGTCGACCGCGAGCCACGTCGAGAGCCGGGAGCCCGGGCCGGCCGACCGTGCGTACGCCGCGGCCAGGAACGGGCCGGCCAGGTTGAGCACCCGCCACTGCTCGAGGCCGGCCCGCCCCGGCCACCAGTCGAGGCAGACCTGGGTCGAGGCGGTGCAGCGCATCATCCGGCGGCCGGCCGGGCCCACGGAGTCGAAGTGCGCCTGCATGGCGACGTAGCGTGCGGACGTCAGCTGCAGGGGCACCTCGTCCGGCGTGCGGCTGTCGACAGGGGAGGCGTCGAGCACGATCCCGGCTCGCGCGAGGTCGGTGCGCAGCGCCGCCAAGGTGTGGCGCAGCCGGCCGACGACGGTCGGCGCGGCACCGCACGGCTGGTTGAGCTCGACCTGCCCACCCGGCTCGAAGCAGAGGTCGGTCGAGGTGGCCGCGCGAACCCGCTCGATGGTGACGGGACCACCCGTCGCGGATTCGCGGGTCAGCAGCTCGTGCTCGATGCCCACGCGGGTCGTGCGCCGATTGGCGGGGCCGGGGAAGAGCCGTGGGACCTGGTCCATGACAACTCCTGATATCGTAAGGTAACCTACCGAAATAATGTAAGGAAGCCTTACGGATGTCAAGGGTCAAACCGGATCGGAAGCCGTTGATCGCTCTGGTGCACAACGCGGACAAGGCGTTCCAGGCGCACATGGTCCGGAATGCGCACGAGCGCGGCCGCCCCGACATCAAGCCGGCACACAACTTCCTCTTCGCGATCCTGGGTGACGAGGGCGACCGGGCCGCCAACCTCGCGAACCGGGCCGGGATCACCCGGCAGTCGATGGGCGAGGTGATCCGCGACCTGGTCGACATCGGGATCCTCGAGATGGTGCCGGACCCGAACGACGGGCGGGCCAAGATCGTTCGCTACACGACGGAGGGCAGGCGGTTCTCGAGCGAGGGCTTCCGTCACCTCACAGACCTCGAGGGAAGGTTCAAGAAGGAGTTCGGAGCCGACTACGAAGCGACCCGGGTGGTGTTGGAGCGGTTGGTCGGCGTGCTCAGTGAACCCGCCGCGGGCGCAGATCAGGGATAGCGGATGCCCGTGGTCTCCTCGCTGAGCTCCCACAGACCTCGCTGGGCGTCCTCGTCCCGAGAGAGCCGCGTCGAGGCGACGACCCGGGGCGCACCCCGCATCCCGCCGAGACCGCCCGGGCCGACGTACGTCGCGCCGGGAAGGTCCGCGGTGGCGGCCATCAGCACGGGCCAGGCGCCCCGCGCGGCCGGCTGCGAGACCGCCTTGATGCTGGCGTCGAGGATCGTGGCGACGCCACCGGCGGAGCGGCCGTACTGCCCGTTCGCGGCCAGGTGGGTGCCCGCGAAGCCCGGGTGCGCGGCCACTGCCCTGAGCGGCAGCTCCTTGGCCCGGGCGCGGCGGTCGAGCTCGTAGGTGAAGAGCAGGTTGGCCAGCTTGGACTGCCCGTAGACGCGCCACTTCGCGTAGAGGCCGCGATGCAGCCTCGGGTCGCCGAGGGGTGCGCCGGGCGCGACGCGGTGCATGTTCGACGAGACCGTGACCACGGTGGCGTCCTTGCTGGCGAGCAGCTGCGGAAGCAGCAGCCCGGTGAGCAGGAACGGCCCGAAGTGGTTGGTCGCCAGCTGCAGGTCGAGCCCGTCGGCGGTGACCTGGCGCGAGGTGCCCATCACGCCGGCGTTGTTGACCAGCACGTCGATCGGGCCGAGCGCGGTGGCGGCCTCGCCCGCGCGGCGTACCGATCCCAGGTCGGCGAGGTCGACCACGAGCTGCTCGAGCTCGGCGGCGGGTTTGTCGGCGCGGATCGTCTCGCGGGTCTCGCCGAGCCGCTCCGGGTTGCGGCCGGCCAGCACGACCCGCGCGCCCCGGCGGGCCAGCTCGAGAGCGGTGTGATGGCCGATCCCACCCAGCGTCGTACCGGTGACCACGACGGTCCGGCCCGCCTGGTCGGGGATGTCGGCGAGCTGCCAGGGGTCAGCCTTCGCTCGGGTCATGTCACGGTCATGTCAGGGGGTGGTGGCGAGGCTGGCCAGCACCCTCTCGCCGAGCTCCTGGTCGCCGTCGACCCTGACCTTCCCCGGCTCGGCGCCGCAGCGGCCGCCGGCCAGTCGGATGAACGACTCGCGGTCCATGCGCAGGGTCGACGTGGGGCTGGTGGGAGGCGTGACCCGCTGGCCGCGGCCGTTGTCGTCGATCTCGAAGCCGAACGGCGCGCTGCCCTCCATGTCCAGCACCAGGCTGGTGCCGGCCGGCGCGCCCACCTTCTTGCCCAGCACGTAGCCGAGGCTCTCGGCGAGGTACTCAGCCGTGTGCCTGGCCGCCGCGCTGTCGAGGTTGCCGGGGCGGCCGACCGCGCGGCGTACGTCCTGTTCGTGCATCCACACGTCCAGCGGCCGGTTGCGCAGCAACGTGCGCCAGCTCCACGCGACGCCGCCGAAGATCGGCCGGGGCTTCGCATCGCCGTCGGTGGGTGGGTCGGCGAGGAGCGCGGTGTGCCGCCGCGTGACCACTTCGCGGAGCTCGTTGATGATCGCGTCCGCGCTCGCGTCGCGTCGGTTGACGACGCCGATCTCGGTGTAGAGGCCCATCAGCCCGGTGACGTGCGCTGGCTCACCGACCTCGGCGGTCTCCTCCGGGTTGCCGGCCAGGATTCCCTCGAGGTGCGCCGTGTGCGCGGCGCAGGCCTTGACGTCCCAGCCGGCCAGGTCGGTCGGCGTCGTCCACTCCTCCTCCGGCACCTGCTCGAGCAGGTCCAGGAAGTCGTTGACCGCCTGCCACCAGATCCCGACGTAGCCCGCGAGCTCGGCGCGGTCGTCGGCTCCTGTCCCAACGCTCATGTTCGGGAGCCTAGTGAACGCCGAGTCCGTCATGATTCGACTGTGCTGAAGCGGGGATGGCTGCTGAGCGCCCTGGCGCTCCTGGTGGTGCTGACGTCCGGGTGCGTGGCGAGCAAGGAGACCCGGGAGGGCGCCGACGAGCTGCGCGACCGGCTGGGCACGCCGTCGTGGGCCAGCTCGGTCGACGTCGAGACCGGGCTCGACGGGCAGTTCGCGGACTTCGTGGAGGTCACCGTCAAGCTCGATGGGGCGAAACCTGCCGACGTCACCGACTTCGTGGTGGCGCTGCCCGCGGAGGCCGCGAAGGCGGGGCTCGACAACGCAGGTCTCGGACTGAAGTTCGTCTCCGTGCACGGATCGACGCTCGACGTTGACTGGGCGGCCGAGGTCGTCCCCGAGGAGGTCGGCCGCGGGGTCGAGGAGTGGTTCTCCCTCTCCGCGCGGCTCGGGCCCACTGCGGACGCCTCTCTCCGGAGCGACGGGGGCGCCTCGTACGTGGTCGACCTGGGCGACGGCGACGCAGACGCCATCGATGTCGCCTACGGGTTCCTGGTCGTCACCGCCGAGCCGGACACCTCCGCCGAGGTCAGGGCGACCGTCGGGGACCTGTCTCTCGACCTTTCGGCGTCGGCGCCGCTCACGCACGACGAGCTCGACACGTGGGATGCGCTGCTCGACTCCGTGGGAAAGCTGCCGGCCGACCTTCACGCGACCCGGCTGTCGCTGCACGTCCTCGACAGGACCGTCGCGAACCTCGTCATCACCGCTCCTGACGACACCACCGACGACACCTTCACGATCGCGGCGTACGGCGACCGGCTCTGGCCCGTCGTGCGGCCGCAGCTGCAGGCGTTGGCCAGCCTTCCGGAAGCCTGGACCTACGGCGCGGCCTGGTCGCCGACCTATGCGCCCGACCAGGACAACCTCTTCATCTCGCTCCTCTCCGACCAGGAGCCGATCGACAACGGCGACGAGTCGACCCGGTGGAGCCGGGCGGCCAAGGACTACGTCGACGGGCTCAGCGGCTGACGTCCTGTGCGATTCGTCTGCGACCTGACCTGCAGTCGGCCGCGCGCGGTGTCAGACGAATCGGGCCTAGCCGAGCGCGAGCATCGCCGCGATGCCCAGCATGGTCAGCCCGATCAGCACGTCGAGCACCTGCCACGCGCGCGGCCGCGACAGGAGGGGCGAGGCGAGCCGGGCGCCGAAGCCCAGTCCGGAGAACCACAGCACCGACGCGACCGACGCTCCGACCGCGAACCACCAGCGTCCGCCGTTCCCGTGCGTGTTCGCGATCGAGCCGACGAGGAGGACGGTGTCCAGGTAGACGTGCGGGTTGAGCCAGGTGAGGGCCGTGGCGGTGAGCACGGCCGCACGACGCGAGAGCGGCTCCGGGGCGCCGGACGCCAGGGCATCGTTGCGGCGCGCCTTGAGCAGCGACCGGACGCCGTACGCCGTCAGGAACGCGACACCGAGCCAGCGCACGACGTCGATCACCCAGCCGGCCTGCCGGATCACGGTGCCGATGCCGGCCACGCCCGCGAGGATCAGCACGAGGTCCGACAGCGCGCAGATCACCACCACGGGGGCCACGTGCTCGCGCGCCAGCCCCTGGCGGAGCACGAACGCGTTCTGCGCGCCGATCGCGATGATCAGCGTCAGACCGGTCAGCAGGCCGGCAGCGGCGGAGTCGAGCACCCGTCCACGCTAGGGTGTCGAGCGCATGAAGCCTAACGCATGTTTTACAAGGTTCATTAGTATTGCTTCATGACCTACAACGCCGCCGGAGTCGAGGCGCTGGTGGCGATCGCCGACCACGGCACCTTCGACGCCGCGGCACGCGCGCTGCACGTCACGCCGAGTGCGGTGAGCCAGCGGATCCGAGCCCTCGAGCGCGAGGTGGGCCAGGTCGTCGTACGCCGCGGCACGCCGTGCGAGCCGACGGAGGCCGGCTCGGCGCTGGTCAGGCTCGGCCGGCAGGTCCGGCTGCTCGACGACGAGGCGCGCGTCGCGATGAAGGACCAGGTCGGCCAGGTCGAGGTCACCGTGGCCGTGAACGCCGACTCTCTCGCGACGTGGTTCCGTGACGTGCTCGCCGAGGTCGCGCGGCGGGACGACCTCGTCGTCAGGCTGGTCGTCGAGGACCAGGCCTACTCGGCCGAGCTGCTCCGAGGCGGAGAGGCGCTCGCCGCGGTCACGAGCGACCCGCACCCGGTCCGGGGCTGCCGCTCGGAGCACTTGGGATTCCTGCGCTACCGGCCCGCCGCCACGCCCGAGCTCGCCGACCGCTGGCGCGTCGGCCGGAGCCACGACTGGCAGCGGATGCCGGTCGTGGTCTTCAACAGCAAGGACGCGCTGCAGCACGACGTGCTTCAGGCCCGCGGCGTCACCGAGCCGGACGCGATGCACCTGGTCCCCACGAGCGCCGACTTCCACGAGGCGGTGCGGCTCGGCCTGGGCTGGGGGATGCTCCCCGAGCCCCAGCTGCTGCCCGACCTCGAGGCCGGCCGACTCGTCACCCTCGGCGGGCGTACCCACCACGACGTGCACCTGCACTGGCAGCGCTGGCGGATCGACTCCGCCGCGCTCGGCTCGCTCACTGACGGCGTACGCCGCGCGAGCCGCGCCCACCTCCGCCGGTAGTCCCGGCGGTCAGATCAGAAGGCGTCCTCGGACAGGTCCATGACGGACAGGTCGGTGGCCTGCGCGATGGCGACCTCGGCGCTGATCCGCGGCAGGTTGGTCTGCGCGAAGAACTGCGCCGCGGCGACCTTGCCCTCGTAGAAGGCCTGGTCCTTCCCCCCGACCGAACCAGCGTCCCCGCCCAGCTTCTCGAGCGCGATCTCGGCCTGACGCAGCAGCAGCCAGCCGCAGACCACGTCACCGAGCACCATCAGCAGCCGGGTGGTGTTGAGGCCCACCTTGTAGATGTTGCGCAGGTCGCCGGTCTCCGATGACGGGTCCGCCGACATCAGGTCGTTGATCATGTGGCCGACCAGGGTGTTGGCGTCCGCCAGCGCCGTGGCGAGAAGCTCGCGCTCCACCTTGAGCCGGCCGTTGCCGGCCTCGCTGTCCACGAAGGCCTGGATCTGCGCGGCGAGGTGGCCGAGCGCGGCGCCCTGGTCCTTGACGATCTTGCGGAAGAAGAAGTCCTGGCCCTGGATCGCCGTGGTGCCCTCGTAGAGGGTGTCGATCTTGGCGTCGCGGACGTACTGCTCGAGCGGGTACTCCTGCAGGAAGCCGGAGCCGCCGAAGGTCTGCAGGGACTCGGTGCCGAGCAGCACCCAGGAACGCTCCGAGCCGTAGCCCTTCACGATCGGCAGCAGCAGGTCGTTGACGGCCGCGGCCAGCCTGGCCTCGTCGGTGTCGAGCTTGTCCTCGTGCTCGAAGACCTGGACCTGGTCCTGCCATGACGCGGTGTAGAGCACCAGCGCGCGCATGGCCTCCGCGAAGGACTTCTGGACCATGAGCGAGCGGCGTACGTCGGGGTGGTGGGTGATCGTGACTCGCGGCGCGGTCTTGTCCCCGGACTGGGTGAGGTCGGCGCCCTGGACCCGGGTCTTGGCGTAGTCGAGCGCGTTGAGGTAGCCGGTCGAGAGCGTGGCGATCGCCTTGGTGCCGACCATCATCCGGGCGTTCTCGATGACCTGGAACATCTGCGCGATGCCGTTGTGCACCTCGCCGAGGAGATAGCCGCGCGCCGGCTCGCCGCCGCCGATGGCCGGGTCGCCGAAGGTCAGCTCACAGGTGTTGGAGACCTTGATCCCCATCTTGTGCTCGACGTTGGTGACGTAGACACCGTTGCGCTCGCCGGTCAGCTCGCCGGACTCCAGGTCGAAGTGGAACTTCGGCACGATGAACAGCGAGAGCCCCTTGGTGCCGGGACCGCCGACACCCTCGACGCCGACCGGGCGGGCCAGCACGAGGTGGATGATGTTGTCCTGCAGGTCGGACTCACCGCTGGTGATGAACCGCTTGACGCCCTCGATGTTCCAGGTGCCGTCGTCGTTGGCGGTGGCCTTGCTCCGGCCGGCGCCCACGTCGGAGCCGGCGTCCGGCTCGGTCAGCACCATGGTGGTGCCCCACTCGCGGTCGACGATGTGCTTGGCGATCTGGAGGTCGCGCTCGTTGCCGGCGCGCTCGATGACGCCGGCGAACGCCGGGCCGCAGCCGTACATCCAGACGGGGGCGTTGGAGCCGAGCACCATCTCGGCGATGGCCCAGTTGAGGGTCGAGGGGGCCGGAGTGCCACCGATCGGCTCCTTGATCTGGAGCCGCCAGTACTCGGCGTCCATCCAGGCGCGGTAGCTCTTCTTGAACGACTCCGGAAGCGGCGCGGAGTGCGTCTCCGGGTCGAAGACCGGCGGGTTGAGGTCGCTGTCCGCGTACGACGCGGCGAGGTCCTCGCGGGAGAGGCGGTCCACCTCGGCCAGGATCGACCGAGCGGTCTCGCCGTCGACCTCGCCGAACGGGCCGGTGCCGAGCACCTCGTCACGGCCGAGCACCTCGAAGAGGTTGAACTCGATGTCGCGGAGGTTGGTCTTGTAGTGGCTCACGGAGGGGCGCACCTCTTCGTCGTCTGTGTGGTTGCTACTGGCCGGTTCTACCAGTGAGTAACTTCATCGTAGGCAGGAGGTCACGGACCTTGCAAGCAAACCCACCGGCTGGTGTGACCGGGATCTCCTCCGGGGCTGCCTGACGGAGTCCCGATGCTTGCCCCACTGTTTGTCCATAAAGTAAGTACAATTAGTCGAGACAAACTCATCCGGAGGTGCTTCCCGATGCGACGACTGGTCCTGCTGGCCCTCGTCGGCCTTGGCGCGCAGCTCGTCGACGGGTCGCTCGGCATGGGTTACGGGGTCACGTCCGCGACACTCCTCGTGGCGGCGGGCATCGCCCCGGTGGCTGCCTCGGCCGCGATCCACTTCTCCGAGATCGGCACCACGCTCGTCTCCGGCCTCTCCCACCACACCCTCGGAAACACCGACTGGCGCACCGTGGGCGTCCTGGCGGCGCCCGGCTTCGTCGGTGCCTTCGCCGGCGCGACGCTGCTGGTCAACCTCGACACCGACGTCGCCGTGCCGGTCGTCGCAGCCCTGCTCATCGCGCTGGGCACGTTCGTCACCTTCCGCTTCCTGACGCCGCGCCGGCTGCGGTTCGGGCCGCGGCCCAGTGCGCGGTTCCTCGCACCGCTCGGCCTGTTCGCCGGCACCCTCGACGCCGTGGGCGGGGGAGGCTGGGGCCCGGTCGGCACCTCGTCACTGCTCGCGTCCGGCCGGCTCGAACCGCGCAAGGTGGTCGGCTCGGTCGACACCGCCGAGTTCGTGGTCGCTGTCGGCGGCTCGCTCGGCTTCCTCGTCGGGCTCGGCGCGCACGGCATCGAGTGGGCCTACGTCCTGGCCCTGATGGCCGGCGGTGTCGTGGCGGCCCCGATCGCGGCGCTGCTCGTCCGCCACCTGCCGGCCCGGGTGCTCGGGGTAGCCGCAGGTGGACTGATCGTGCTGACCAACCTGCAGACACTGGCCGCGTGGGCGGACGCTGCTGCCGTCACGAAGGGGTTGCTCGCCGCCCTGGTGCTCAACCTGTGGGTGCTGTGGACCGCCTGGGCGGTGAAGCTCGACCAGCCGTCAGACCCGACCGCTGCGCGGACCGCGACGCCTCTCGGCGCCTGACCCCTACCGCTCGCAGTTCTTGCGGACCTCGGTGCGGCAGGTGTCCACCCCGCCGGCTCCGTTGGCGACGTCGTGGCCGGTGCCGCCGATCAGCACGTCGTCGCCGCGCCTGCCGTACAGGCGGTCAGGGCCGGCCTGCCCGTGGAACTCGGACTTGTAGCGCCCACACTTGGGCAGGTCGAGGTCGAAGCCGTTGCCGACCCGGCCGAGGCTGTCGCGGCCGCCGCCCCCGGAGCTGACGATGTCGTGGCCGTAGGCGTCGAGGACGTTGTTCGCTGAGTTGCCCTTCATCCGCACCTTGCAGCCGGTGGCCGTGGCGTTGCGCAGCCCGATGGTCGTGACCTGGAGGAGGTCGTCGATGCTGGCCGTCTGAGCGGCCATGTCCACCTTGGCCTTGTGCAACCCGAAGGCGAAGAGGTAGCCGTAGGAGGCACCGAAGTCCACGGTGCCCGTGCCGGGCGTCGAGGTCGGGTAGAGCTCCAGGAACTGGCTGGAGCCCCTGAAGGTGACGTGGAACGTCGAGATCTCGTCGACCGCCACGTCGCTGATCCCGGCCCCGCCGACAAAGGTGTCGGCGCCGCCGAACA
Organism: uncultured Actinomycetota bacterium; assembly: GCA_963798045.1. Taxonomy (GTDB): domain Bacteria; phylum Actinomycetota; class Actinomycetes; order Propionibacteriales; family Nocardioidaceae; genus Nocardioides. Next base: position 137,881 of record CAWCSB010000036.1, on the reverse strand, counting down.
GGAAGGCGGTCGTGGTGCTGCCGACCGGGCCGGTCGAGACCACAGAGTCGTCACCCGCGCCCGTGTGGACCTCGCCGCCGACGACGCAGATGAGGTCGTTGCCGCCCAACGCCTTGACGACGGTGTCCACCCCGGTCGAGACGATGACGTCGTTGCCCTCGGTCCCGGTGATGGTCCCGGTGGAGCCCTCGATGGTCGCGGGCAGGCCCTGGCAGACCGCGACGGCGTGCGCCTGGCCGACGGGACCGATGAGCGCGATCGCGGACGGTACGACGAGGACGGCGGTCAGTGCGGCACCTAGCTTCATGGCTCCTCCTGGGGTCAGCCTGCCCTGTTGGATGCCGGATGGCACCGGTCAGTTCGCGTCATTGACAAGATCTGGGGCGGCGACGTCGTGTAAGGCAACCGAACCGATCAACACATCTGACACACTGGCCTCGTGCGAGTTTCCGCGAAGTCCGACTACGCGCTCCGCGCGTTGATCGAGATGGCCTCCCGCTCCGACGGGAAGGCCGTCAGCGCGGAGGAGCTGGGCAAGCAGCAGGAGATCCCGCACGGATTCCTCCAGGCCATCCTTGCCGACCTGCGCCGGGCCGGCATCGTGATGTCGCAGCGCGGTCAGTCCGGCGGCTGGCGGATGGGCCGCTCGGCCGACACCGTCTCGGTGGCCGACGTGATCCGGGCCGTCGACGGGCCGCTGGTCTCGGTCTACGGCCTGCGCCCGGAGGCGGTCGAGTACAACCAGACCGCCACCGTGCTCCAGCACGTGTGGATCGCCGCGCGCCGGTCGCTGCGCGACGTCTTCGAGCAGGTCTCGATCCAGCAGCTCGCAGACGCCAAGCTGCCCAAGGCGGTCACCTCACGGACCGCCGACGAAGACGCCTGGCAGCCCCACTAACCGACCTCGGCGAGCTTCCGCCCGAGCCTGCGCCGCTTCCTGTCCAGCTTGGTGTTGCGCTGCTGGGCCAGCGCCAGCTGCTCGCGGAGCCGCCCCACCTCGGCGATCGCCTCCGAGAGCGCGCCGTTGACGATGTCGATCCGGTCCTCGTACGCCGCCCGCGCGGGGTCGGTCGACCCAGCAGGCCGGACCGGGACCAGGTCGCGCAGGTCGCCGATGACGTCGTAGCCGTGGTCGGCGATGAGCTTGCCCCACTCCTCGGCGATCTCCACCAGCTCGTCGTGGTCGACGTGCATGCCGGAGCTCTCGGCGATCAGCCGCAGCGAGGCGGCGTCGGCCGCGGCCACCACCGTCGACGGCTCGGGGAGGGGAAGCCGGCCGGCGTCGAAGCCGGCCAGGGAGCCAAGAGCAGCCCAGGCGGCGACCGGGTCGGTGGAATCGGCCACCACGACGTGCATGCGGTCGGGCGAGGACACCGCCCGCTGCCAGCGGGCCAGGACGCCGGACAGGTCCAGCTCGTCCGGGAACAGGCCGAGCCGGCCGTCCGGCACGCAAGCAAGCACGACCACGTGGACCTGGGTGCCGGACAGCCCGTCGACCAGCAGGGCGATCTCGTCGGGGTTGGCGCCGGCGAGCAGCTCGTGGCCGACGACCACGGTCGCCCCGAACCTGTCGGCGGGCTTCAGCGCGCGGCGGCAGATGCCTGCCCACGCGCCCTCGACGTCCTTGCGGCGCAGCCCCCAGGCCCGGTGCTCACGACGCAGCTCGACCGCGGCGCGGAACGCCTCGTCGGCGGACTTCGCAGGGACCCGAACGCCGTGCCCCTCGAGCGCGTCTCGGTGCTGCTCCAGCGCCGCGGTCAGCATCGGGACGCCCGCGTGCGGCAGCCCCACGAGAAGGAAGGACTTCTGCTTGGCCATGGCCCCACGGTGACGCGGCCACCGCACCGGACGGTGAACTCGACACGACCGAGACGGTGAACCCCACACGACGCGCGGGTGTCCAAGCGAAGGGGCAGGCCTGCCCACGATCAGTCATGTTGGGGGTGCTCCCCAACGCAACCGTTCTCTAGAACAGGTTCCAGTTTCGCCCTACGATGCGTCGCATGAGCAACCCGGCCATCACCTCCGACGCGATCACCTGGAACGCACCGGACGACGACCACCCGGCCCGTCTTGCCTCGATGCGCTCCTACTCAGCGGTGGCCAAGGGCGACCTCGCCGAGTGGCTCACCGTGTACGCCGAGGACGCCGTCCTCGAGGACCCGGTCGGCCCGTCGATGTTCGACGAGCAGGGGCAGGGCCACCGCGGCCACGCCGGCATCGCGGCGTTCTGGGAGCTGGCGATCGCTCCCATCGCGACGTTCGACTTCGAGATCAACGACTCGTTCGCCAACCCCGGCAGCAACACCTGCGCCAACATCGGCCGGATCCGCACGTCGTTCTCCGACGGCAGCAGCACCACGACCGACCTGATCATGGTCTATGTCGTCAACGACGACGGCCGGGTCGCCTCGATGAAGGCCTACTGGGAGCCGGACCGCACGATGGCGAGCTTCCAGCACGCCTGACGCGCTGCGCGCAGAATCTTCCCCGTACCTGTGACACGGGAGAGGTGGCGTGCGTCGAAAGGGCATGACCGAGTTCGAGACGTTCGCCCACGCGCGAACGCCTTACCTCCTGCGCTCGGCGTGGCTGCTCTGCGGTGACGCGCACCAGGCCGAGGACCTGGTGCAGGAGACGCTGGCCAAGCTCTACGTGCGCTGGCACCGACGGCTGGGCCCCAGGATCGACAACCCGGCGGCGTACGCGCAGACCACTCTGGTGCGCACCTTCCTGAGCGCGCGGCGCCGGCGGTGGTCGCGCGAGCTGCCGTACGCCGAGCCGCCGGAGGGCGTGCATCTTGACCGGGCCGCCGACACCGACCTGCAGCTGCTGGTCGACGAGGCTCTGGAGGGTCTCGCGCCGGCGGACCGGGTCGTGCTGGTGCTGCGCTACCTCGACGACCGCAGCGTCAGCGAGGTCGCCGGTCTGCTCGGGGTGAGCGAGGGCGCGGTCCGCAACCGCAGCATGCGCGCCCTCGACCGGCTCCGACCGCTGCTCGACCCTGCCGTCCACATCACCCCGGGAGGAACCCCATGACCGAACGTCACGTGACCGAGCTGCTGGAGCGCGCCACCGCCGAGCTGCAGCCCGACCCCGGGCTGGTCGCCGCAGGCGTCGCTGCCGGTCGCCGGCGTCGCCGCCGCCACCTCGTCGGGACGGCGGCCGCGGCGGTGGCCGTGCTCTGCCTCACCGGCATCGGTCTCACGATCGCGCTGTCCGGCGACGGCGCAAGTGACCGTCGCGGCGTGGACGTCGCTGGCACCACCACCACCACCCAGCCGGTCAGGTCGCAGCGAGCGCCCGTGATGAAGCCGTGGTCGCTGGCGGTGACGGCCGACCAGGTGCCGGCGAGCTTCGCCTCGGTGCTGCCCGGCGACATCACGACGCTGCCCCAGAAGGACCCGGACGACGCGAACCCGATCGTGGACTTCCGGTGGGACGGCTTCTGGACCCGGGTGGGCCTGACCTCGGACAGCTATGTCACGGGGAAGCAGGTCGACGACCCGCGGCAGCGCTGCGAGGAGTTCGGCAGTGCCGGGTATGCGTGCGCTCCGGGGTCGGTGCCGGGAAGCATCGAGCAGTCGCTGACCTGGACCGACTACGCGGCCGATGGGATCGTCACGACCCGGCTCCTCACGGTCTACTTCGCCGAGGGCTGGGACGTCACCGTGATGGTGGCCAATGCCGCCGAGTCCAAGAACAGCCCGGCCCTTGTGGACGACGTACCGCTCACCCTGGACCAGCTGCGCGAGGTCGCCTACAGCGAGGTCTGGTTCGAGTAGGGCTCAGTGCACGCCGTGCCGCTGGGACCACTCGACCAGCGGCCGGGTGGCGCGCCAGTCCTTGCGGACCAGGTCGAGCAGCTTCGGGGTGTGGACCACCGGCTCGAAGCCGATGACCCGGCTCGCGATGATCGACTTGTGCCGCAGGAGGTCGATGCGCGGGTGGCCCTTGTCGTAGCCGCGCGGGGTCGTCTTCAGCACGTCGCCGCCGATCGTGAAGCCCTTCTTCTCCAGGCCGCGGACGATCTTCTCGAGCTCGGCGCCGTAGGTGTCGTGCGCGATCGCCTCGCGCAGCGCGGCCAGCCGGGGCGCCTCGGCGTGGTAGAACCCGCCGCCGGTGCGTATGCCGCGAGGTGAGAGCTCGACGTACCAGCCGGTCGCGTCGGCGACTCGCACGAACGCACCCTGGTGGGTCTTGTAGGGCGTCTTGTCCTTGGCGAACCGGACGTCCCTGTACGGCCGGAAGATCTTCGCGTCGCCGAACTCCTTGCCGAGCGCGTCGCACAGGGCCAGCATCGGCGCCTTCACCGAGTCCTCGTAGACGTGCTTGTGCTTGTCCCAGAAGCTCTTGGTGTTGTCGACCTCGAGGTCGTCGTAGAAGTCGAGCGCCGCGACGGGGAAGCCGGTGAACTCCACGGTCCCGAGATTAGAGCCCTACTGCGGGAGCGCCGCCATCACCTGCTCGTCGCCACCCTCGGAGAGCGCGGTGACGACCAGCGCTGCGTCGCCGCAGCGTGGGGCCTCGAGGAACGACTGGCCGGGCGGGGCCTCGTAGACGACGGCCAGGCTGCTGCCGTCCCAGCGGAGCAACCGGGCCGGGTCGCCCTGGCGCCTCGGGTCGCGGACGAAGTACGCCGCGTCCGCGCACGGCACGAGCGTGCCCGACGCGCCCGGGCCGAGGTCGAAGTAGTCCTCGCCCACGCGCGCGAAGAACTCGGCCGTGTCGATGTCGTCCTCCTTGGGGATGACCGACCAGATCGCCGCGTCGTCGCCGAGCACGGCACCCTCCCAGGCCGCGCACTCGGGGACGCCGGGGAAGGGGTCGAACTGCTCGTCCGCGACGGTGCCGACAGTGCGGCACGACGGCTTCGCGTCGTCGAAGCCCAGCACCACGGTGCCGGCGTCGGTGACGTGCGCGGCGTTGAAGCCGTGCTTGGCCTGCGCGCACCAGGCGATCGAGGTCTCCCTGGCCGCGAGGTCGATGGTGGCCACGCAGTAGCCGCCGTCCGGGCCGAGGCTCGCATACGCGAGGGTGTCGCCACCGAGGGCCCAGGTGCCGCCGGAGATGGTTGGTACGTCGGAGTCCTGGTCGATGGTGAACTGCTCGCCCTTCGCGAGGTCGGTGACCTCGGCGGTGGCCGGCTTCTTCCTGCCCTCGTCCTGGCGGACGACGACCGCCCAGTCGGTGTCCAGCAGGGCGTTGGTGATCCGGGTGCTGTCGTCGGCGGAGCCGAAGGCATGTTCCGGGCCGTCGAGCCGGTAGGCGTCGCCCGACGCCTCGACGGTCAGGAACCAGGTGCCGTTGGTGGTGACGGTGTTCGCGACCAGCCCCGGCGCGGGCCGCCAATCCATCAGCGAGGTCGTCGCGTCGATCAGGGCCGGCTGGTCCGGCGTCCCGCCCTCGGGAGCGGGTGACGCACTGCTCTGGGCCGAGGGTTCCGAGGGGCCGGGGTCGTCGTCGGAGGAGCAGCCGGCGAGAGTGAGGACTGCGACCCAGAGCGCTGTCGCTGCCCGCCGAGACTTCACGCACGAAGTATCCATGGCGTGGGCCACGAGAGACGGTGGTCGGGACCAGCCGCGCTGCCCTGCTGGGGTAACATCGCGGCGCCGGTTCACCGGCATGCGGATGTAGCTCAGTTGGTAGAGCGCGACCTTCCCAAGGTCGATGTCGCGAGTTCGAATCTCGTCATCCGCTCGGAGAAACAGAGGTCCGGCAGCGCACAGCGCTGTCGGGCCTCTGTCGCGAGTGACCGGATATCGCCATGTCGGCCCCCGGATTCCGCTTGACAATATGCTGTCAAATATGACAGGATGTTGTCATGACCACGTACCTGAACCTCGCACTCCTGGACACGATGGCCGACTGGGAGGTCGGCTACCTGACCGCCTACACCGGTCGCACCGAGCACCAGCGCGAGCCGGGTGCGGTGACGCTGCGGACGGTCGGGCTGACGGCCGACCCCGTTCGCACGGTGGGCGGGCTGACCGTGGTCCCGGACGTCACGATCGACCAGCTCAGGCCGGACGAGAGCGCCATGCTGGTGCTGCCGGGCGCGGACACCTGGGCCGAGCCCGAGCAGAGGGTCTGGCTGGACCAGGCCCGGAGGTTCCTCGACGCCGGGGTCCCGGTGGCGGCGATCTGCGGAGCGACGTACGCCCTGGCGGCCGCCGGCTTCCTCGACGAGCGTCCCGCACACCGGCCCGGACCGGGCCTTCCTCGCCTCGTCGGGCTATGCCGGCACGCAGCACTTCGTCGACGAGCTCGTCGTGACCGACGGTGACCTGATCACGGCGAGTCCGGTGGCGCCGGTCGAGTTCGCCAGGGCGATCTTCCGCCGCCTCGGCATGTACGAGACCGGCACGCTGGCGTCCTGGTACAAGCTCTACGGCGACCAGGACGCGGCTGGGTTCCACGAGCTGATGGCCGCTTCGTGAGCGAAGCGACCGATCCGCAGGCGTTGCTCTCCGACGCCGCGTTGACCAGCTTCCGGCTCAACGGCCAGCTCCTCACGGTCGCCGAGGAGCTGGCCCGGCCGGTCGGCCTGACCGCCGCGTGGTGGCAGGTGCTCGGCGCCGCGCTGGGAGAGCCCCAGAGCGTGTCGGAGATCGCGCGGGCCATGGGCCTGACCCGGCAGAGCGTCCAGCGCATCGCCGACCTGCTGGTCGAGCGCGGGCTCGCGGCGTACGCCGACAACCCGGCGCACCGCCGAGCGAAGCTGGTCACGCCCACGAGCGCCGGCCGCAAGGCGGTGGCCGCGATCAACCCGGCCCACCGGGTGCGCGCCGAGGCGCTGGCTGCCGAGATGGGGTCCGCCCGGCTGGCCGAGGTGCTGGCCGGGATGCACGAGCTGTCGGCGGCGCTCGACCGCCTCGAGGAACGCGGAGCTAGCCGCCGAACAGCCTCTTCCACCACGGCTTCTTGACCGCGGTGGAGCCGTCGCCGACGGTGGTCGGGACGCCGTTGAGCATCACCTGACCCGGTTGGAGCGGCCACGGCGCGCCCGGCGCGCCCGGCGCGGCAGGGGTCCCGGGCGGAGGCGGCGTGGCGGCGGCCGGTGTGTTCGTCGTACCGAACATCGGGCCGATCATCCCGAACGCCTGCTGCAGCTGCGCCTGCACCTCGGGGGGCAGGTCGGCGGCCGACTGCACCGGCTGCCCGTTCACCAGGATCGAGGTGCTGGAGAAGGTCTGGGCACTCGCATGCGCGCCCAGGTCTCCCTCGAACAGGTCCGGGACGCCGTTCTTGTCGGCGTCGGGGAGGGTGGTGGCGAGCTGCTGGCGCACTTCGGCCGGGACGTCCTCCCAGCGCGTGTAGTTCTGTCCGTTGACGTTGATCTGCATGACGACCTCGCACGACTTCCCGCGGACTCGTCGGTCCGACTCGCCGCCAGCCTAGTGTCGGTAGGTTGTCCGCGTGCTGCTGTCAGACCGCGACGTCCTGGCCGAGATCGACAAGGGGCGGATCGTCATGGAGCCGTGGGAGCCGGCGATGTTGCAGCCCTCGTCGATCGACGTCCGGCTGGACCGGTTCTTCCGGGTCTTCGAGAACCACCGCTACCCCCACATCGACCCGGCCGCCGACCAGTCCGACCTGACCCGGCTGATCGAGCCGGAGGGCGAGGAGCCGTTCATCCTGCACCCCGGTGAGTTCGTGCTCGGCTCGACCTACGAGATGGTGACGCTGCCCGACGACGTCGCCGCGCGGGTCGAGGGCAAGTCCTCGCTCGGCCGGCTCGGACTGCTCACCCACGCGACCGCCGGCTTCGTCGACCCCGGCTTCTCCGGGCACGTCACCCTCGAGCTCGCCAACGTCGCGACCCTGCCGATCAAGCTCTACCCGGGGATGAAGATCGGGCAGTTCTGCTTCTTCAAGCTGTCCTCGCCCTCGCAGCACCCGTACGGCTCGGAGAAGTACGGCTCTCGCTACCAGGGCCAGCGCGGCCCGACTCCCTCGCGCTCGTTCCAGAACTTCCACCGCACCAAGATCTGAGCAGCCAACGAGGTTAGGCTAACCTAACTTCGTGACCACCAGTCAGCAGACGACCCAGGCGACGCAGCAGGAGACCCAGGGCCTGGACGTGATCCTCGCCGAGGTCGAGGTGGTCTCGGTGGAGCGGCTCTCGCCGAGCTTCGTCCGCATCGAGCTCGGCGGCCCGGCGCTGGCCGAGTTCGGCGTGGACGGTCCGCTCTACGACCTGAGGATCAAGCTGGTCTTCCCGAACGACGCCGGCCAGCTGCCGTCGTTCGCGGACGCCGACGAGTCCTGGTGGGACACCTGGCTGCAGATCCCCGAGGCCGAGCGCGGCCACATGCGCACCTACACCGTGCGTGCAGTCCGCGGCCAGGGCGCCGCCACCCGCATGGTGGTGGACCTGGTCCTGCACCTGGCCGAGGACGCCACCGGCCCGGGCTCGGCCTGGGCCGCGCAGGCCACGGCGGGTGACCGGCTGGTCACCATGGCACCGCGCCGCGGCGTGGACTACGGCGGCATCGAGTTCGAGCCCGGCACCGCGAGCGAACTGCTCCTGGTGGCCGACGAGACCGCGGTGCCGGCCGTCTGCAGCATCCTCGAGGACCTCGACGACGACACCCACGGAGTGGCGTTCCTCGAGGTGCCCGTGTCGCGCGACGTCACCGCGCTGGCCGGCCAGGTCGCGCCGCCCAACATGGACGTGATCTGGCTGCCGCGGGACGGTGCGGACCTGGGCTCGCTGCTCGAGCGCGAGGTCCGGCGCCACCTCGGCGTGGCGGTCGTGCCCGGGCCGGTGGTCGACACGGACGTGGACCCGGACCTGTGGGAGACGCCGAGGTACTCCTCCTCCGGCGAGGACGTGGACCCCACCCCACGAAGTTCTTCGGTGGAGACGCCTGCCGGCGAGAGCGAACAACTTCGCGGGGACCCCGGGAAGGGCGTCGTCCCGGTGGGCCAGGTGGGGCACGACCTGGACGGGCTCTATGCGTGGATCGCAGGGGAGTCGAAGGTGGTCACCGGACTGCGCCGGCTGCTGGTGAACGAGTTGGGCGTGGACCGCCGCCAGGTCGCCTTCATGGGCTACTGGCGGCGGGGGGTCGCGATGCGCTCGTGACCTGACACAGGGGTCAATTGTCGACGCGGTTGGCGACCTTGCGGAGCTGCTCGGCGACCTGGTGGCGCCGGTTGCGGACGGGCATCCGCGGGGCGGACGCCTGGGCGAGGCGCTCGTGGATCTGGTGCCGGGCCTGCATCTCGATCATCGTGTTGGTCATGGCCTTGCTCCTTCTCTCCTGGTGATCTCAGTCTTGCCGTGGGCACCGACAGTCGGCCTGACTGTCGTTGCGGTCTCTGTGGTCGTTGACGTGCTCGTTGACGTGGTGGTCGACGGGTGGTCGACGGGGTGTTCAGACCTCGCTCAGGGCGATGTCGCCACTGACGGTCTTGGCCCGGACCTCGATGTGGTCCTGGCCCTCCTGCGGCTGGCCGGCGCCCTGCAGCTCGGAGCGGATGGTGCCGGACACCGTGGTGATGTCGGTCCACACCGGGACGCCCGCCTTGACGCCGATCGACACGTCGCCGGACGCACCCTTGACGGTGAGCCGGCCGCGGTCGACCAGGTCGACCGACACGTCACCGCTGCCGGTGCTGAACGACGTGTCGTCGTGCGCGGCGCCGATGCTCAGGTCGCCGCTGCCGGTCTTGACGACGGTGGTGCCGCGCGTGGTCTCGACGGTCACGTCGCCGGAGCCGGTCGAGATCGAGCTGGTGCCGGCTGCCTCGCCGATCTCCACGTCGCCGGAGCCGCTCTTGACCCTCAGGTTGCCGCGCACGTCGTCGATCCGGATCTCGCCGGAGCCGGTCTCGGCCAGGAGGTGGCCCTCGACGATCTCGATGGTGCAGTCGCCTGAGCCGCTGCGCAGCTGCGCGTGGTCGGCCGGGCCCTCGACCTGGATGTCGGCCGAGCCGGTGCGGACCGCGGGGTTGCTCCGCTCCGGCACGACGACGTCGACGCGGAGGGCGTTGTCGCCGAAGATCCGGCCGCGGCCGGGCTCGGTCACGGTGATCGAGTCGCCGTGCTGCTCGACGACGACGTCGTCGGCGTTCCGGCCCTCGACGACGACGGTGCTCTCGCTGGTGTCGGTGCAGCGGACGTTGACGTTGCCCTTGCTGATCTCGACGACCAGGTTGACCGGGCTGTGGGTCTCGAAGCGGTACTCGGGCATGACGGTTCTCCTGCTGGTTGAGGGTGTGCTGATCCACCGGGCCGGCGTCCGCCGGTCCGTGGTTGTCTGGGGTGGTTGGAAGGCCGGAGTCTCAGACCCAGCCGGTCATCCGCCGGCCGCGCTTGCCGCCGAAGGGGCCCTGGCCGCCGAACGGGTCGTTGCCGCCGACGAACGGGAGGCTGGACAGGTCGATGTCGACGTTGATCGCGCCCTCGCGGGTGGCCGAGCGGACGACGTTGACGAGCCAGGTGTTGAGCGAGTGGCCGGACCGGGCTGCGAACTCCTCGGCCTTGGCCTTGACCGACTCGGGGAGCCGGAGCGTGATCCGGGCGACGCCGCCCTCCTCCTCGTCCTCGGCGCCCGGAGGCGGAGGCGGGGGCGGCGGGGACGGCGGGGCCGGGGGCGCGGCCGGAGCGTCGACCACGAAGGCGAGCTCGCGGCCGTCGAGGCGGACGTCGACGCCGCCGGCCGGCATCTCGGCGGTGATCTCGGTGGCCGCCTGCGAGATGGCCTCCATCAGCGCCAGCCGGGCCGCGGGGTCCAGGGCGAAGGTGAGCCGCTCGGCAGCCGCCTGGGCGTCGGGGCCGGCGGCCTCGGCGGCGGCGAGCAGGTCTCGCCGGAGACTCTCGACGTACGGCGTGATGTCCATGTGCACCACGATGACATCAATGTGACGTCATGTCAAGAAGAAAGTGATGTCACGTGACGTCAGGGCGGCGTCGCGCGCTCGTGTGGCGAGGTTTGCCCCGCCGAACCCGCGGGCACCGCGTCGATGGCCTCGGGGCCACACAGCCGCAGAAAGGGCGCCCGCATGTCCGCAACCTTCCCCGCGATCGCGTCGCCCGTCACGACGATGGCCGACACCATCATCGATGCGGGTCCGGTCGACTACGTGATCGTCTTCCTCTACTTCGCCGTCGTCCTCGGGATCGGGGTGCTGGCCCGGCGCCAGATCTCCGACTCCGTGGACTTCTTCCTGTCCGGACGCTCGCTGCCGGCCTGGGTGACGGGGCTGGCGTTCATCTCGGCCAACCTCGGCGCCGTCGAGATCATGGGCATGTCGGCGAGTGGTGCGGAGTTCGGGCTGCCGACAGTCCACTACTTCTGGGTCGGCGCGATCCCGGCCATGCTGTTCCTCGGCGTCGTGATGATGCCCTTCTACTACGGCTCCAAGGTCCGCTCGGTGCCGGAGTTCATGCGTCGGCGGTTCGGCACCGGCGCCCATCTCGTCAACGCAATCTCCTTCGCGGTGGCGCAGCTGCTGATCGCCGGCATCAACCTGTTCCTCCTCGGCACGATCATCCACGCGCTCCTGGGCTGGTCCCTGTGGGTGGCCCTGGTCGTGGCAGCCGCCATCGTGCTGTCCTACATCACCCTGGGCGGGCTGAGCGCGGCCATCTACAACGAGGTGCTCCAGTTCTTCGTGATCGTGGCCTCCTTGGCCCCGCTCACCCTGCTCGGCCTGCACCGCGTCGGCGGGTGGGACGGGCTGACCGACAAGATCACCGCGGCGGCGGATGACAACCCGGCCGGCCCGTCCGCTGCTGACCAGCTCAACTCCTGGCCCGGCAACGCCCTGTCCGGCTTCACCTCGGACTTCTGGTCGGTCGTGGGCATCGTGTTCGGGCTCGGCTTCGTGCTGTCGTTCGGCTACTGGACGACCAACTTCGTCGAGGTGCAGCGCGCGATGGCCTCGAACTCGATCTCCTCGGCGCGCAAGACGCCGATCATCGGCGCGTTCCCCAAGATGTTCGTCCCCTTCATCACGATCGTGCCCGGCATGATCGCCGCGGTCCTGGTCACCGAGATCGCTGACCTCAAGGCCGGCGAGAAGGTCGCGGGTGGCGCATCGGGAGACGGCGTGGCCTACAACGACGCGTTGCTCTATCTGATGCGCGACCTGTTGCCCAACGGCTTGTTGGGGCTCGCGATCGCGGGGCTCATGGCGGCGTTCATGGCCGGCATGGCGGCCAACATCTCGGCCTTCAACACCGTCTTCAGCTATGACCTCTGGGAGCGCTACGTCGTCAAGGAGCGGGAGGACGACTACTACCTGCGGATCGGTCGGCTCGCCACGGTCGGTGCCACGGTCGTGGCCATCTTCACCGCGTCGTTGGCGTCGAACTTCTCGAACATCATGAACTACCTCCAGACCCTGTTCGGGTTCTTCAACGCGCCGCTCTTCGCGACGTTCATCCTGGGCATGTTCTGGAAGCGAATGACGCCGACCGCCGGCTGGGTCGGCCTGGTCGCGGGTACGGCGTCAGCGGTCGCGGTCGCGTTCCTGAGTGAGGACGCATTCGGGTCGGCGAGCACGGGGGTGATCCCCATCGGTGGCCAGGGTGCGGCGTTCCTGGCCGCCTCGACCGCGTTCGTGGTCGACATCGCGCTCAGTGTTGCCGTCTCGCTGGTCACCACGCCCAGACCTGCCGACGAGCTCCGGGGGCTGGTCTACTCCGAGACGCCCAGGGAGGACCTCGTGGACGCCGACGAGGCGACGTACCCGTGGTACCGCCGCACGATCCCGCTGGCCGCGATCGCTTTGGTCATGGTCATCGCGCTGAACCTGGCCTTCTGAGGAGGACGACATGACAGACGACACCACCTCGACCCGCACCCACGCCGCCGGCGTCTTCGACATCCGCAACATCATCGGCGGGCTGCTCGGCGTCTACGGCGTGATCCTGGTGCTGATGGGCCTCTTCGGCGACAAGGAGCTCGACAAGACCGGCGACGTCAACGCCAACCTATGGGCCGGTCTCGCCATGGTCGTCGTCGCCGCGGTGTTCCTGACCTGGGCGAGGCTGAAGCCGATCGTCGTACCCGAACATGTCGAGCCGGCCGACGACGGGGGCTCGCCCCCCGGCTAGGCCGCGGTTGGGCGTGCGCTCCCCGATACCGTCCGCTGTGCCGGCGTCGTTGGCCGGGTAGACGACGACGGTGTCGATCACCCGCTCAGACCGGTAGAGGTCGATGGTGAGCGGACAGCCGTCGTCGCTCTGCGACGCACGGGGGTCGATCTGGAGGCGCAGCGCGAAGCGTTGTCCCGTCTCGGGCGGGCGCGGCACGCCGCACCAGGGGTCGCGCGGGATCGTCACGTCGACCCGGAGGGATGGCATCCCGGTCGAGGTGGGCGCGGCTTCGTGCGCGGTCGCGGCGATCAGGTCGAAGGCCTCGTCCCAGTGGCCGGCGCCCGCCGACTCCTGCCTGGTGAACGTCCTCGGCGTGCCACCGACGACGAGCAGGCGCACGGTGTCGGCGAGCGGCGGCGCGTCGCCTCCCAGCGCGAAGCCGACGAAGTCCCAGGCATCGGCCCGGGCGAGGGCCTGCGCCTGACAGAGGTCGCCGGACGGCACGGCGGTGCGGACGGTCACCGTGGTCCCCTCCCGGGCCGGTGTGCCCGGCGGCGGGTCGGACTCGAGCACCAGGCCCTCGGGCTCGCAGGACCGGGCAGGCCGGAGCACCACGTTGTAGCCCTCGTCCTCGAGCATGCGCTGTGCCTGGCTCCCGCTGAGCGCGAACAGCGAGGGCACCGGCTGCGGAGGGGGCCGGTAGGTCAGCGCGGCGCCCACCGCGACCGCGACCGCCACCAGGCCGATGGTCACCAGAGTGCCGGTGCGGCGCGATCTCTCGGGGGTGCCGCTGATCGCGCGCTGCAGTGCCTCGTGCACCACCGGGTCGGGGTCCTCGGCCTTGCGGATTTGCCTGCGCTGCTCGAGCAGCACCTTGTCGACGTGGGTGCCTGCCTCGCCCTCGGCGCAGCCCAGGAGGACGGCGAGCTCGATCAGCCTGCCGTACCTCGCCGCGACGTACTGGTCGAAGTCCACTAGCCACCCTTGGACGTGTAGACGACGACCGCGTCGATGAGCGACTCCGACGTCCGGTAGAGGTCGACCGTGAGCGGGCAACCGCCCTGGTCGTCCGGGCGCGGGTCGATCCTGAAGCGGATCGAGCTGCGGTCGTCGCCGACGTCCGGCCTGGCCACCCCGCACCAGGAGTCGGGTGGGGAGGTGAACGCGACGATCAGCCGCGGCAGCCCGCTCTCGGTGGGCCTCGTCTCCCGCGCCGCCTCGGCGATCGGAGTCGTCACCTCGTCCAGTCTGAGCAGCCCCTGGGCGGCGTCACCGGTCAGCCGGACGGGGGCGCCGCCATCGACGACCACGTCCACCGACCTGGCGAAGTCGGGTGCCGGACCTCTCCCGAGCGCGAACAGCACGAACTCCCAGGCGGCCGACCGGCGCGGGTAGGCCGGTGCGCAATGACTGCCCGCCAGCACCGAGGTGCGGACCGTGACCGTCGCGCCCTCGCGGACCGGTCCCCCGCTGGGCGGGTCCGAGTCGACCACCAGACCCGGCGGTTCGCAGGACCGCGCCTGCGTCAGCGAGACGTGGTAGCCCTGGCTCTCGAGGATCTGCTCGGCCTGGTCGCCGTTGAGTGCGAACAGTGACGGCAGGGTGTCCGGTGCCGGCCGATAGGTCACCACGGCGCCCACCGCCACCGCGACCGCGACCAGCCCGACCGCGAGCACCGGGCCGGTGCGGCTCCTGCGGGCGGGGGTGCCGCTGATCGCGCGTTCCAGTGCCGCGTGCACCAGCGGGTCGGGATCCTCGGCCTTGCCGATCCGCTTGCGCTGATCGAGCAGCACCTGGTCGACCTGGATGCCGGCCTCGGCCTCGGCGCAGCCGAGCCGTACGGCGTGCTCGATCAGCCTGCCGTACCGCGCCGCGACGTACTGGTCGAAGTCCATCTGGCCTCCGTCGTGAGCGTACGACGCGCTGTGAGGCTGGTGTCCGGAGTGTGAGTCGGAATCGGGTCGATCAGCTCACGCGATCACAGGTCGAACAGCGAGCCAGACTCGGGAATGTCGACATCCGTCTTGGGCGTGTGCGCCGCGCCGGAGCTCGGCTTCGGCTTCTCCTCTGGCTTGTCGTCAGGCTCAGGTTCGTCGTCGGCCTCCGCCTCGGGCTCCGGCTCGGGCTCCGGTTCCGGCTCCGGCTCCGGCTCCGAGTCCTGCGTCGCGGGCGCGTCGACGACCTCGGGGGCGGCGATGTCGAACAGCGAGCCGCCGGACCCGAGGTCGGTGGTGGGCTCGGCGGGTGCCTCGGCTGCGGTGGTCTCGACAGGCTCGACCGGCGCTTCGTCGGTCTCGGTGTCGGTGTCGGAGTCGTCGCTACCGAGGTCGAACAGGGAGCCGCCGGACGCGAGGTCGGTGGTGGGTTCGGCGGGTGCCTCGGCCGCGGTGGTCTCGACAGGCTCGACCGGCGCGTCGTCGGTCTTGCTCTCGGTGTCGGAGTCGTCGCTACCGATGTCGAACAGGGAGCCGCCGGTCCCGGCGTCGGCTGCGGTGGTCTCGACAGGCTCGACCGGCGCGTCGTCGGTCTTGCTCTCGGTGTCGGAGTCGTCGCTAGCGAGGTCGAAGAGCGAGCCGCCGGATGATGCCGGCTTCGCGGGCTCGGGCTGGTCCGGCTCGGCCGCGTCGTCGTCGGCGGGGGTGTCGAAGAGCGACGAGCCACCCGAGGCCTTCGCGGTGTCCTCGGGCGGGGGTGCGTCGCCCTCGTCGGGCTCCGCCTTGGTCTCCTCGGTCCGCTCCTTCAAGGCGGTCGCCGTGCCTCCGGACGCCGCGGCACCGGCCTGGGCCGAGCCCGGCGCGCGGCGGGTGGCGATCTCGCCCTTGACCGACGCGAGCAGCATCTGTGCGACGTCGAGGACCTCGACCTCCTCGCGGGCCTCGCCCTTGTCGATCGCGGCGGTGAGGCCGTCGGAGAGCATCACCCGGCAGAAGGGGCAGCCGACCGCGATCTGGTCGGCGCCGGTGGCGACGGCCTCGGTGGTCCGGCTGTCGTTGATGCGGGTGCCGAGGTTCTCCTCCATCCACATCCGGGCGCCGCCGGCCCCGCAGCAGAACGAGCGCTCGGAGTTGCGCGGCATCTCGACGAAGTCCGCGCCGGGCAGCACCTGGAGCAGCTCGCGCGGCGGCGAGTAGACGCCGTTGTGGCGGCCGATGTAGCAGGGGTCGTGGTAGGTGATCGTCCGCTTCTGCGCGCCGGCGCCGTCGGTGACGGGGGTCAGCCGTCCTTCACGCACCAGCCGGTTGAGCAGCTGGGTGTGGTGGACGACCTCGAGCTCGATGCCGAAGTCCTTGTACTCGTTCTTCAGCGTGTTGAAGCAGTGCGCGCAGGTCGAGACGACCTTCTTGACCTTGTACTCCTTGAAGGTCTCGACGTTCTGCTGCGCGAGCCCCTGGAAGACGAACTCGTTGCCGGCCCGGCGCGCCTGGTCACCGTTGCAGGTCTCGCCGTTGCCGAGTACGGCGAACGACACGTCGGCCATGTGCAGCAGCTCGGCCACCGCTCGGGTGGTCTTCTTCTGGCGGTCCTCGTAGGCGCCGGCACAGCCGACCCAGAACAGCCACTCGACCTCGTCGAGCGACTCGACGTCCTCGCCGACGACCTTGACCTCGAAGTCGAGGTCCTTGGCCCAGTCCATGCGGGCCGTGGGCGACATGTTCCAGGGGTTGCCCTTGTTCTCCATGCCCTTGAAGAGCTGGTTGAGCTCGGCCGGGAAGTTGGACTCGACCAGCACCTGGTAGCGCCGCATGTCGACGATGTGGTCGACGTGCTCGATGTCGACCGGGCACTGCTCCACGCAGGCGCCGCAGGTCACGCATGACCACAGCACGTCGGTGTCGATGATCGCGCCACCGGTCGGCTCCCACGCCGGGCCCTCGGTCTCGCCGACGAGCGGCCGGGCCGCCTCGTCCAGGACGGCCTGGGGGAGCGATCCGCGCGCGCCCTCGTCGGCGAGGAGATACGGCGCCTTCGCGAACGCGTGGTCGCGGAGGTTCATGATCAGCATCTTCGGAGAGAGCGGCTTCTCGGTGTTCCAGGCCGGGCACTGCGACTGGCAGCGGCCGCACTCGGTGCAGGTCGCGAAGTCGAGCATCCCCTTCCACGAGAAGTCCTCGATCGCGCCGATGCCGAGCGTGGTGTTCTCGTCGAGGTCCTCGATGTCGTCGAGGGTGACCGGCTGTCCCTCCGAGGTGAGCGGCTTGACCGCGCCCAGTGCGACCGGGCGCCGGCCGAAGAGCACGTTCAACGGCGCCACGAAGATGTGCAGGTGCTTGGAGTTCAGCACGATCACGAGGAACGCCAGCATCACGCCGATGTGCAGCAGCAGCCCGACACCCTCGAGGACCTCGAGCGGGTCGTGCGAGATGCCGTCGAGCAGCTTGCCGATCAACGTCGACAGGAACGCGCCGTCGCCGTACGGCAGGTTGCCCGCGGCCGCCGATGCGCCACGGAACAGGAACATCGTCCAGATGACGTTGACGATCATCCCGAGGATCACCCAGGCGCCGCCGAGGTGCGAGCCGCTGAACCGGGACTTGCGGCCGAGCGTGTGCGGGTTGTTCCTGAGCCGGATGACGGCGAACGTCGCCAGGCCGACCAGGCACATGACCGCGATGAAGTCCTGCCCGAAACCGAGCAGGTCCCAGTGTCCGACGAGCGGAATCGCCCAGTGCGGGTTGCGGGAGAAGAGGATGCCGAAGGCCTCGATGTAGACCGAGCCGAGGATCACGAACGCCCAGAAGACGAAGAAGTGCGCGGCACCCGGCACCGACCACTTCAGCAGCTTGCGCTGGGCGAAGACCTCCACCACCTGGCTCTTGATCGCCTCACCGAGCCGCTTGGTGACGTTCTCGACCCGGTCCGGCGCCGGCTGGCCGCTGGTGATGAGCCGGAACAGGAAGAACACCCGTCGACCGGCCACCGGGAGCGCGAGGACCAGCATGACCAGCCCGGCGATCAGCACCCACAGATCCACTGCTTCAGCCCTCTTCTCGACCAACTTGCTCGACGATCAGGTACGTCGGCCGGCATCCGCCGTCCCGCGTGCGGCAGCCTACGGGCAGCGCGCCGGACGGGGTCCCGACTGAGACGAATCCTACTTTTCGGTAACCTGTGCCTGCCCCGGTGGTCTGCACGGAACCGGAGCTTCTCGCGTGTCGTCCGACCTCTCGCCAACGGTTCTTTACGGTGGCCCCGCAACGCAGACCCACTCAGGCAGCCCGCCGCGACCGGCGCCTGGCCCACCATCTGAAACACGGGGTTCTCGCCCCCGAAAGGGAGACAGCTGTGACGGGATCGATGCCCGCTGCCCTGCCGGAGCTGCCCGCAGGCGCCCGCTTCGACCCGGTGACCGGGGCCGAGCTCGGCGCCGGAGCCGGCGCCGGTGGCGAGCGCAAGCAGAGCTTCGCGCTCCAGCCGGGCGAGCCGGTGGCGTCGTTCAACGTCGTCAGCTCGCTGATGCCGCTGGCCTCCGGGTCGGCCCCGCAGACCTACCGCTGGGCGCTGGGCATCGGGATCCTGATCCCGGTCGTGGCCGGTGCGCTCGGCTTCCTGGCCTTCGCGTTCGTCGCGGCGGCCCTGGTGGTGCCGGCGGTCTACGTCGTCTACATGTACGACGTCAACCAGTGGGAGGACCAGCCGGTCGGCGTGGTGCTGGGTGCGATCGGCGCCGCCGCCGCCCTCGCGGTCGGGTTCACCTTCCTGTGGCACGCCGGGATCCTCGGCAACGATCTCGCGCCGGTGGACTTCGACGGCACCGAGTCCGGCATCCGCTGGACCAGCTTCCTGGTGCTGGTGCTGCTGGTCCCGATCGTCGGTGAGCTGCTCAAGCAGGTCGGTCCGATCCTGCTGGCCCGCCTGCCGGCGTTCGACGACATGATCGACGGGCTGACCTTCGGTGTCGCCGCGGGCGCCGCTTTCGCCGCGGCGGAGACCATCGTCGTCAACCGCGGCCTGTTCTCGACCTTCGGCCAGGTCGACTCCCCGGACGCCGGCTTCTGGGTCTCGCTCATCCTGTCGGCCGCGGTGGTCAAGCCCATCGTCTACGGCGCCGCGACCGGCCTGGCGGTCGCCAGCTACTCCGGCCTGGGGGCGGGCTACGACGGGTTCAAGCCCGGGTACTTCCGCGCCCTCGCCGAGGCCCTGGCCGCCAACATCCTCTTCCAGGGCGGACTGTTCTTCGCCGCCCGGCTCGAGGGCACCAGGGGTGCCGTCGTGGGCCTGGTCTGGGGTGGGCTGATCGCGGCCGCACTCGTCGTGCGGCTGCGCCACCTGCTCCACTACGCCGTGCTCGAGGCGGCGCTGGAGGCGGCCTCGACCGGCACCGAGCTGAAGGACACGGCCCGCGGTACGGCGTACTGCCCCTCCTGCGAGATGCCGCTGCTGGCGGGCGCCAACTTCTGCGTCGCGTGCGGCACGTCGGTGCGCGCCGGCAGCAAGGTGACCCGGGCCCGCAACCGCAGCGAGGACGCCGATCCCACGGCCGCCAGGCCGAGCCTGAGGCCGACCCCGGACGGGGTGGCGCCGCAGGACAGCAAGAAGACCGCCCTGGTGGTCGGCGCGATCGTCGCGACCATCCTCGTCGGCGGGGTGCTGGGCCAGGTCGCGTCAGCCGCCGCGGCCGACGAGGGCGACGACCTGAAGCCGCCGTCGGAGACGCCGATCACGATCGACCCGCAGTCAGGTGCGGAGGAGCTGAGCAGGACCTCGGCGATCCAGCTCGGCGCCGGCGACGAGGCCGGCAAGGCGTTCGACGCCGCCGGCAAGGCCGGCGGCATCGTCTCGCTCAGCGAGGACGTGATGTTCCTGGTGCCCAAGGGCTTCAAGATCGAGGACCCGGGGCCGGGCTTCGCGCAGGTCTTCGGCTACAAGGGCTACTTCTTCGCCTACCTGACGCCGAAGAGGACCACGCTGCCCAAGCTGATCACCAACAACCTCACCGGTATCCAGAACCTGGGCGTCGAGGACCTGGAGGTCACCGATCCGGAGTCCGTCCAGGTCACCGGCGTCACCGGCGCGGCCACCCTCAACTTCCGGGGCCTGCTCGCCAGCCAGCAGGGCGGAAGCATCCCGGTCGAGGGGTTCGCCTACTACTTCGTCCGCGAGGACGGCACCGGCGCCACGGCGTTCGGTCTCTACGGCAAGGGCGCCCTCAAGCCCAAGTCCAAGCTGCTGAGCGGCTACGACACCATGCTCAACACGCTGATCAGCACGCTCTGACCAGGAGGAACTGTGAACACCACGCCCGAGACACCCGCCGCCGGCGGAGCACCCGTGGCACCGCTGGGTGCCCGCTTCGATCCGGCCACCGGTGCCGAGCTCAGCGCCGGCGCAGGTGCCGGGGGCGAGCGCCGCCAGAGCTACGCACTCCAGCCGGGCGAGCCCGTCGCGTCGTTCAACCTCGTCACCTCGCTGATGCCGCTGGCCTCCGGGTCGGCCCCGCAGACCTACCGCTGGGCGCTCGGGCTCGGGATCCTGATCCCGGTCGTGGCCGGCGCGCTCGGCTTCCTGGCCTTCGCGTTCGTGGCGGCCGCGGTCGTCGTGCCGGCGATCTACGTCGTCTACATGTACGACGTCAACCAGTGGGAGGACCAGCCGGTCGGCGTGGTGCTCGGCGCCATCGGGGCCGCGGCCGCGCTCGGCGTCGGCTTCACCTTCCTGTGGCACGCCGGGATCCTCGACAGCAACATCTCGTCGGTGAACTTCGACGGCAACGGTGCCGGCGGGGTGCGCTGGACGAGCCTGCTGGTCCTCGTCCTCCTGGTCCCGGTCGTCGGCGAGGCGCTCAAGCAGCTCGGGCCGCTGGTCCTGGCCGGCCGGCCGCAGTTCGACGACATGATCGACGGGCTCACCTTCGGCGTCGCCGCGGGTGCCGCGTTCGCGGCGGCCGAGACCATCGTGGTCAACCGCGGGCTGTTCGGCAGCTTCGGCCAGGTCGACTCGCCGAACGCCGGCTTCTGGGTCTCGCTGATCCTCTCGGCCGCGGTGGTGAAGCCGATCGTGTACGGCGCGGCCACCGGTATCGCCGTGGCCAGCTACTCCGGCCTCGGCGCCGGCTACGACGGCTTCAAGCCCGCCTACTTCCGGGGCCTCGCCGAAGCGCTGATCGCGAACGTCGTCTTCCAGGGCGGCCTGTTCTTCGCCGCCCGGCTCGATGGCACCAAGGGCGCGGTCGTCGGCCTCGTGTGGGGTGCGCTCGTCGCTGCCGTGCTGGTGGTCCGGCTGCGCTACCTCCTGCACTTCGCGGTGCTCGAGGCCGCGCTGGAGGCGGCCTCGACCGGCACCGAGCTGAAGGACACGGCCCGCGGTACGGCGTACTGCCCCTCGTGCGAGATGCCGCTGCTGGCGGGCGCCAACTTCTGCGTCGCGTGCGGCACGTCGGTGCGCGCCGGCAGCAAGGTGACGCGGGTCCGCAACCGCGTCGACGACCCCGCAGCGGCGGACGCCGTGCGGCCGTCGCTGAAGCCGACGCCCGAGGGGGTCGCGCCGCAGGACAACAAGAGGACCGCGCTGGTGGTGGGCGCCGTGGCCGCGACGATCGTGCTGGCGGGCGTGGTCGGTCAGGCAGCGGCTGCCGCGGCCGCCGACGCGGACCAGCCGCCGGCCACCTCGCCGATCGATCTGCAGACCCAAGTCGGTTCCGGCCCGACGACGGACCCCGCGCCGACGCCCGTGCCGGCGCCGGGCCCGTCCCCGGACGCGTCCGAGGGGGCTTCGCCCACCACCGCGCCGTCCCTGTCCAGGGCGTTCGCTCCGGCCGACGACACGACGGCCTCGCCCGAGCCCGACGACGGCAGCGGCGGCGTCGGCACTACGACGGGTGACGACAACACGGTGGTCGTTGACGGCGACATCAGCTTCCAGAAGCCGGACGGCTACGAGGTCGAGCAGCAACTGCCAGGTTTCGTCCAGGTGTTCGGGGACGGCGGCTACTTCTTCGCGACCATCAACACGGCGCCGACCGACGTGAACGCGATGATCACCGAGAACCTCGACGGCCTCCAGAGCATGGGCCTCCAGGACCTCAGCGTCAGCGAGCCGGAGGAGACCCAGATCCCGAGCTCGGCGGTCGTGCAGTGCGTGGTGCTCGGCTTCCAGGGCGCAATGGCCACCCAGCAGGGCGGCACCGTCCCGCTGGAGGGGTTCGCCTACTACTTCGTGCTCCAGGACGGCAGGGGCGTCACGGCGTTCACGCTGTACGAGCAGGGCGCGCTGGACGACGAGGGCGCCCCGCTGATCGTGGGCTACGACCAGATGTTCAACACGTTGGTCAGCAGCTTCTGACCGACGATCAGACACGGAGGAACACCTGGTGCGTACGCACTCTCCCCGGACCGGCCGACGGCTGGCCGCGCTGGTCGCCACCCTCGTGGCGGCCGGCGCAGCCTCGCTCGCGACCGGCCTCGGCACCACCAGCGAGGCAGTGGCCGCGGCCGATGACACTGGGTCCGATCAAGGGGAGGTCGCGGACTGGACGATGATGGTCTACGCCGTCGGCGACACCGCGTCGGTGCCACAGTTGATGGTCGAGAACCTCGCCGAGATCGCCCAGCTCCCCGACCAGGCCGACGTCAACGTGGTGGTGCTGCTGGACCTGCCCGAGCCCACCGACACCGATGCGCCCACGTCGCAGATCCCCGGCATCGGCGACTTCAGCACCGCCAAGCTGCTGGTGCTCGAGGACGGCAGGTACAACGAGGTCCGCGACCTCGGCGAGGTCTCGATGGGCCAGCCGGACGTGCTCGCGTCGTTCATCGACGAGGCCGCCGACAAGTTCCCGGCCAGGCACTACGGCTTCACCTTCTTCGACCACGGCGGCGGCAACACCGGCGGGTACGTCGACACCGGGCCGCCCGGCACGCAGGAGCTCAGCGTCCCCGAGATGCGGGAGGGGCTGATCATCGGCATGCAGAAGGCCGGCATCGACCGCTTCGACGTGATCGACCAGGCCGCGTGCCTCATGGCGAACTACGAGACCGTCTCCGCGCTGGCGCCGCTCGGCAAGTGGCTCGCCGGCTCCGAAGAGATCATGATCGACCACCCTCTGGCCCCGGCGTCGTTCCCGGCCATGGGCCAGAGCGACGACGGCGAGGCCGTCGCGAACGCCTTCGTCCAGGGCTATGTCGACCTGCTCGACAGCGTCGCCGTCCAGCCGGGCGGCCAGGCCTACCGCGACCTCGTCGCGATGTCGGTCGTGGACGGCGACGCGGTCTCGAGCCTCGACGCCGCGCTGGCGTCGTTCAGCGAGGCCGCGGTCGCGCACATGCCCGAGATCACCACCCAGGTCGCACGGGCGCGGGCGCAGGCGCTGGAGTTCGTGGCCGGCTTCCCCGGACTTGAGGGCAAGTCGTTCGACCTCGTCGACCTCGGCGACTTCATGAAGCACCTCACCGGGGTCCCCGACGACGTCGCCGTGGCTCGGGACGCGGTGTCCGCGGCCGTCGACCGCGCGGTCACCCTGCAGGCGACCGGCCAGGGCACCCAGCAGGCGACCGGCCTCAACGTCTACCTGCCCGCGAACCCGCGGAACGTGAACCAGTCCGTGCTCGGCGACGGCACCGAGCCGCCCGGCTGGGGCGCGTTCGTCGAGGCCTTCGTCAAGAGCGCCGGCTCGTCCCAGGGTGACGACGGAGCGGGCGTGCGGTTCGTCTCGTCGCAGGCCCAGATCCTCCAGGCCGACGCGTCCGGCATCAAGATCGCCGGGCAGCTCACCGACGGCTCGCGTGCCAACGTCACCAGCGCGGAGAGCTATGTCTTCACCGGGCTCGGTGGCCAGCAGTCGGCGCTCGCGCTGATCCTCCCCGCCTATCTCGACGCCGGCGGCCCGGGTCAGGTGCAGGGGGTCTGGAACTACGCCCTGACCGCACTGACCGACGGCCAGGCCGTCGCGCCGGCCACGGCGGTCTACCAGGCCCAGTCCGGTGGCCTGCTCGGCAGCTTCATGGCGCAGTACACCGCCCCCAACGGCGGCGTCACCGACGTCGGCGTCCGGGTGCTGCTCAGCAGCGCGGGCGAGATCCAGAGCGTGAGCATCGTGGACGCGAGCACGGGATCGAGCGCGGGCGTGTCGATCGAGGTCGGCGGCACGCTGACGCCGTACGTCTTCGTGCCCAGCTCCGGCAGCTACGAGCAGGTGCTGTCCACGCAGTCGATCCCGGTCACCGAGGACCTCCGGGTCGACTTCGTGCGACTGCCGTCGAAGACGCCGTTCGACATGGGCCTGGTGGTGCAGGACGCCGCCGGCAACGCCGCGACCGCGTTCGCTTCGGGCCGGGTCCAGTGAACGGGCACCTGCGGAGCGCGTACCGCGAGACGGCGGACACGCGCTCCGTCTCCGCCTAGGATTCTCCTGTGGCGACCGTCGGGGGCGCGGCCGGGAGCCTGGCGGCGCGCTCCTCGACACTGCTGGGCTCTCTCCTCGCCATGCCTTCAGACGAGGCGACGGAAGCCGTCGCCGAGCGTCACCTGGAGGTGACGGCCACGCTGCTCGGCCGCGACTGGGTGACGCTGGTCCGGCACGTGCTGGACGAAGACGGCACGGCGCCGGTGGGGGTCGCGTGGCGCGCCGGCTACGCCCTGCACCACCTCGGCCACCTCGGCGACGCCCTCCGGGTGCTGGGGTACGCCGACCCGAGCCGGGCCGGCGAGGCCGACTGGGCCCGGCTGGCCGGGATGCGCTCCTCGCTCGCGTGGGGTCGCGGGGACCTCGAGGCCTGCCGGATGAGCGCCGAGGAGGCTCTCAAGTACGCACGGGTCGCCCGCGACCCCGGGGCCGAGGCCAGCGCCTGGGTGGCGACAGCGATGCTCGCCGCCTTCGACGGCGACCGCGACCTCAATCTGCACTGCTACGAGCGGGCCCTGGTCCTGGCCGAGGAGGCCGGCGACCTGCAGACGCTGGAGCGGACCTGGAACAACCTGGGCTCCCGCTCCCTCGACGAGGGCCGCAGCACCGAGGCCCTCCAGCACCTCCAGCGCGGGCTGGAGGTCAACGAGCGCACCGGCCACCTGTCCGGACTCGCCATCCTGCGCCACAACGTCTCGGAGGCGCTGCTGGGGCTCGGCCGCCTCGACGAGGCGCTGGTGGAGTCAGACATCGCCCGCGACCTGTGGACCTCACTGGAGGCGCCCAGCGCCTCGGTCACCTGGCAGCTGCGAGGAGATGTGCAGCTCGCGCGCGGCAACGCCACCCAGGCGGCGATGGCCTTCGCGCATGCCGCGAGGCTCGCAGCCAGCGAGGACAACGCGCAGTACCACGCCGGAGCCCTGGCCGGCGAGGCCGTGTCGGTCGTCGCCACCGATCCGGACCGCGCCGCCACGCTGGCCGAGGAGGCCCTGCGGATCTCCCCGCCCGTCGGGCACGCCATGCCCGTGGTCGCCGCCGGCTGGGTCCGACTGTCGGTGGCGGACGCGAGTGGCGCCGCGGCGCTCGCCGAGCGGGCGGTCGGGCTGGCCACCCAGCACCGCGACCTGCCCCGCCTCGCCGACGCCCTCGAGCTCGGCGCGCTGGCCCGCGCCGGCGCGGACGCCCGCGCGGACGACGAGCGGGCCGACGCCCAGCTCCGGGAGGCCGGCGACATCTGGCGCGACCTGGGAAACCCGCTGCGAGTGCTGGCCAACGAGATCGTCGTTGCGCACCGGCAGCGCGACCGGCTGACCGCGACCGTGGCCCGCGACGAGCTGCGGTCGCTGGGCGTGCACGACGACATCTGGCGGGTGGGTGGGCCGCTCCGCGCGGTCGCGCGCCCGCTCGGTGCCGACGAGATTCGGGTGCGAGTGCTGGGCCGGTTTGCGGTCGAGCTCGGCGGGGAGGCGCTGCCCGCCTCGGCGTGGCCGTCGCGCAAGGCCCGCGACGTCCTCCGAGTGCTGGCGAGCCGCGGCGAGCGCGGAATCGGCCGCGACCGGCTTGGCGCGCTGGTCTGGCCGGACACCGCCGCCGTGGGCAACCGGCTCTCGGTGGCGCTGTCCCACGTCCGCTCGGCGCTCGATCCCGGACGTCGCCTGGCCGACTCCGTCGTGGTGAGCGACGGCGGGGTCGTGCGGCTCGACCTGCGCCACGTCTCGGTCGACCTGGTCGACTTCACCTCCGCGTCCAGGGCTGCCCTGGCGGCGGCCAAGGCCGGCTCGGCCCGCGCCGTACCCCTGCTCGAGGGAGCGGCCGCGATGCACACCGGCGAGCTGCTCGAGGACGCCGACGGTGTCGACAGGGTCGACTGGGTGCTGGCCGAGCGCGAGGAGGTCCAACTCCTGGGCCGCGAGGTCCTGCACACGCTGGCCGGGCTGCTGGCCGCGGGGGCCGACCCCGCCGATGCCTTGCACTGGTACGCGCGACTGCTGGCCCACGACCCCTACGACGAGGCGACCTACGGCGCGCTGGTCTCGCTCCTGGTCCGGCTCGGCCGGTACGGCGAGGCGCGGCGCCACCACCGCACCTACGTCCTGCGCATGGACGAGCTGGGCGTGCCGGCTCTGAGCTGGGACCAGCTGGCCGGCGGCTGAGCTGAGCCTCAGGCGCTGCGTCGCCCGGCCACCCCGAGCTCGTCGCCATCGGCGACCCTGATCCGCAGCTCGCGGACCTCGCGGACGACGTTGCTGCGCGGATGCCGCCGCTCGAGCCTCAGCGTGGCCGGGGCGCCCTCGAAGACGAGGAAGGACAGCTCGGACTCCTCGCGGACCAGGAGCACCAGGTTCCCTGGGTGGCCTGCGAGGTGCCAGCGGCTGGCGCCGAGGCCGGAGCGGAACCGCAGGCACAGTCGGCTGCCCGGCCGGAGCTCCACGACGGTGCCGGGTCGCGGGTCGGCGCAGGTGACGACGTCGGGGGAGGAACGATGCGTGGCCATACCGACAGCCTGACCCGAGGGCCTTTCAGGTTTCTTTCGGCGCAGTCAGGCCTCAGGCGGCCGTGGGTAGTCGGCGGGTGCCGGTGTGGTCGACGAGGTAGTAGGTGCCGTGGGGGTCGCGCCAGACGTAGATGCCTGGGAAGGGTTGTTGGACCTGCCATCGGCCGTGGGTCTTGATCCGGTGGTGGCGGATGGTCATCGGGCCGTAGTTCCCGATCCCGGACGCACCACCCTGGTCGAACGGGATGGTGTGGTCCACCTGCTTGTCGCGGGACAGGCTGGAAGCGAACGGGAAGGTGTCGGCCGGCGTGATCAGGTGCACGGCCTGTCTATGTCGGGTTGGGATTTCGTAGGCGTCGACGGGGGCTTGGCCGGCGAGGTCGAGGACCGGGGTGATCTTGACCTTCGCTCTGGGGCCGAGGACGCGGGTGATCCAGGCTTCGGTGACCGGGCCGTGGCCCTCGAGGCGGGCGATCTGGCCGTGCTCGGTGTCCGGACCTGCAGCGTCGGGGCCGGTGTAGGAGTGCAGGTAGAGCTGCACGGTGGGTAGCAGGTCGCGCAGAGGGGTCTGGGGTGTGGCACCGGGGTGGGTGAGCAGGAGTACGGCGTGCACGCGGCGGTGGTCGGCGTCGGCGTCCGGCATCGACTCGGTCAGGGTGGCGGCTGTGGCGGTGACGGCGGCGTCGATGGCGTCGATGGTGGGCAGGTCGGCGCGGACCATGAAGGTGGCCATGCCGTGGGTGTCGGTGCGGAGCTTTTTGGCGAAGGTGGCCCGGGCGGCGTGCTCTTCCTTCTCCCGGGCGGTCTGGGGGTCGGCTTGGCCGATCTTGGCCTCGACCAGGGTCTCGAAGCGGGACCAGGAGATGCGTCCGTCGGCGGGTTCGGCGACTCCCGCGTCGACGTGGGCGGCCTGGGGCGGGGTCAGGTCGCGGGTCATCTTGGCGACGTGGCGGGCGTAGGAGGCTTTGACTTCGCCGGTCTCGACGCGCGCCCAGAGCCGGGGCAGCCGGTGGTGCAGGTCCAGGGCGTCGGCGATCAGCTGGGCGGCGGCGTGGGGTGAGCGACCGATCCGGGCGCCGAACACGGCGGCCGCGAACTCGGTGACCTCGGGGGTGCCGGGGCCGCCCGGTCGGCGGGCTCGCTCGCGGCCGGGCCGGTTGGTGGTGTCGGGGTCGAGGCGGGCCGGGTCGTGCAGCACTGCCCACTGGTAGGCGGCGCGGAGCAGGTCGGCCTCGGCTGCGCGGATCATGTCGGCGCGCTGCTGGGCGAAGGCGAGGACGTCGTCCTCGCTCATCTGATCCAGTGGCCCGGTGCCGTGCATGGGACCCAGTCAAGCAGCGGACGTCGACACCGCAGAGGTGCCGGGAACCCCTTGTGGACAAGGGGTTCCGGTGCCCTGGCTGTGGACAGAAAGTGGTCCTGGGGAACTTTCAACGCGGGCTGCGGACGGTCACCTCCCCCGACGCAGAGACAGCACCTTCCCGCCCGGCGTGAACGTCACGGTCATGCGCACGGTCGGGTGGCCCTGCTCCGTGGCGCAGAACCCGAAGGCCCGGCCCAGTCGCGTGTAGGGCTGGCCCACGGCCTTCATCACCGCTCGCGTCGACATGCCCGGACGGATCAACCGCGACACGGCCGACACCTGACGACGCAGGGACGGGTTGCGGCACGAGTCGGGCTTGATGCCCTCGGCGCGCTCCCACATCTGCAGGTAGGCCTCCGGACCGCGGGAGATGTCCTCCTCGATGTTGCGGCCGTCGGCAGCGGAAGAGGCACCGGCGACCTTGGTCAGGTCCTGGATCCAGTCGGGGTAGAGGCCGTACTGCGCGACGCCGTCGGTGTTGATGTCCCACGTGCGGAGGCCGGCCGTCTGGCGGCGGATGGTGGCGCCCTCGATGCCCTTGAACGGGTAGGTCACCGGGTTCGAGACCGAGGCGCCGCGCGGGTTGCCCTGTGCGCCGAGGCCGTTCATGTCCGCGCCGTACCCGATGCCCCAGTAGTAGCGCGGGTCCGCCCAGCCGACGTGGGTGCGCCACTTGTCGACGAAGCCGCTGGAGTCGCCGGCGTACGGCGTGATGAAGCCGCCCTCCCCGTAGATCCGGGGGTAGGCGTCGGGCGTCGCCCACGAGTGCGACGACACGACGCCGTGGTAGCCGAGCCGGTCGATCGTGTCCAGCGCCGAGGACCTGGCCTTCACCGACATGTGATCGGGGTCGAAGATCATGTGCCGCTGGGCCAGCGCCTTGATCGTGTGCTCGCCGAGGGTGGTGAGGCCGCGCGAGTTGCAGTGGTCCGGAGGCGGGTAGAGCGGCAGCGCGATGGTCGGCAGCCCGAGCTGGGCGATGGCACCGAACAGCGCGTCCTGCTGCTCGGCGCTGATGCCGGGGGTGGCGACCTGGTCCTTGTCGTGGCTCTCGCCGTCGGCCGGCTCGCAGTGCCGCATGTCCCAGAACGACCCGGTCTCGAGGAAGTTCGCGGCGTTGACCAGGGTGCCGACCTCGCCGGTGTCACCGGCGACGCCGGACAGCGCGTTGTCGAACTTGTTGACCAGCTCCATCTGGCGTACGCCGAGCCGGCGCACCTCGTCGAGCTGCCGGTCGATGTCGGAGATCGAGCAGGCGGGGACGTCCAGCTTCATCGTGCAGCCGAACGGCACCGAGGTCTCGATGCCCATGACCACCGCCATCTTCCCGGCGTTGATCACCTGCCGGGCCTCGAACGGGTTCTTCACGATCCGGTAGAAGCCCTTGCCCGGACCCCCGAACTGGGCGTCGATGTAGTCCTGCATCTTGTACATGTCGCGCGCCTGGAGCCGGACCGAGTCCATGTCGTCGCACGAGTTCCGCTTCAGCGGGTAGAGCATGCAGAGCTGGTTGTTCTCGACGAGCAGGTTCACGAAGATCCGCTGGCCACCGCGCCACGACCGCTCGAGCCACTTGTAGTAGGTGCCCTCATGGGTCAGCGAGTTGGGCGCCGGCCAGTCCGTGAACGTCGGCCAGCCGACCGGGTCGTGGTGGGTCTCTCCGGACAGGGCGTCCTCGAGGATGGCGCCGTAGCCACCGGTGACCGTGTGGTCCGGGCAGTCGACCAAGGCGTACGGCGCCCCGAACCGGTCCCACGGCTTGCCGCAGTGCGCGGCACCGCCGAGGAACTCGAAGGCCATGCCGTGGGTGTGCGCGTCGACGTACCCCCGCACCTCCTGGTACGACGTCACGCCGGCGTGCGGCTTGCCCGAGACG
The DNA here is from genome assembly GCA_963798045.1 of uncultured Actinomycetota bacterium. Lineage (GTDB taxonomy): Bacteria > Actinomycetota > Actinomycetes > Propionibacteriales > Nocardioidaceae > Nocardioides. Next base: position 107,756 of record CAWCSB010000036.1, on the reverse strand, counting down.
TCGACCCCGGCCTCCGGGTAGGCCGCGCAGCCCCTGGTCTTCTTGAGCCGCAGCGTGTGCTTCCCGCGCACCACCAGTGGCTCGCCGGCGTTGGTGAACGTGAAGCCGTGCTTGCGCTGACGAGCCGTCCAGATCGTCGCGTCGCTCGGTGTGGCCACCTTGCCGCCGTTGACGAGGAACTGCTGGTCGGTCGTGTAGAGCAGGTACTGCCCGAGGTCGGTGGGCTTGAAGTAGACCCGCTGACCGCCGAAGCGGTAGCAGCCGTTCGCCATCGCGTAGCGGTCCTCGGGGTGCTTGAGCCGCCTCTGCATCGCCCGGACGTGCTTGAGGGTCGGGTCCTTCATCCTCCGCTGGGCGGCCACCGCCGACCGGCCGCGGGCCCGGGTCAGGAACGTGCTCGGGTCGCGGACGTCCTCGCCCGTCTCGCCGGCGCGGGAGACGGCGTTCTTGGTCTTCGGGTCGTGGTGGTTGTGCGGCGGGGTGCCCGGTGGGTCGACGTGCGGTCGGTTCTCGACGACGCGCTTCTTCTGCGCGGTCAGCTGCGACTGCAGCGTGCCCTCTCGGTGGTTCTTCGCGTACGACGGAAGCGCGACGGTGCCGACCACCAGCGCAGCCGCCAGCACTGTTGCCAGGACGAGACGTCGAACCGGGTGACCTTCCATGTCCAGAGGAACGTAGTCCCCCACCGGAGGTCACGGTGGTGGCTCGGAGACCCTCAGGCGCGGCCGCCGAGCCGGGTGGTGAGCAGTCCGGCCGTCCGGCGTACGTCGGTCGCGAGCGTCGCGGGCTCGGCGTCACCCTGGGTGTAGGTCACCGCGACCCCGGCCAGCGGGTGCCCGTTGTGGTCCAGCACGGCGGCGGCGACCGAGGACAGCCCCGGCGTCACCTCACCGGTCTCGACGGCGTACCCGCGCTGCCGCGTCTCGGTCAGCAGCGTCCGCAGCGAGCTCAGGGACGTCGGCCCGGTGCCGTGCCGGTCGACGAAGGCGGCCGACGAGGGGAAGAGCGCCCGCACCTGTGCCGCCGACAGGTGCGCGAGCACCGCCCGGCCGCTGGCGGTCAGGTGCGCGGGCAGCCGGACGCCGACATCTGTGACCAGCGGCGGCCGGCCGGGCGCCCGCTCCTCCAGGACGTAGAGCACGTCGCTGCCGTGCAGCACCGCCAGGTGCGCGCTCTGGCGGGTCCGGTCGACCAGCTCTGCCAGCGGGCGCCGGGCGATCCGCTGCAGCGGTCCCTGTCGCGCGTACCCGCTGCCCACCTCGAACGCCGCCACCCCGAGGCCGTAGCGGTGCTCGTCGCCGAGGTGCACCACGAACCCCTCGGCGACCATCGCGCTGACCAGGTGGTACGCCGAGCTGCGGGGCAGCTCGCACGCCCGGGCGATCGCGTCGAGCGGCACCGGGTCGGGCTGGCTGGCGAGGTACCTCAGCACCCGCAGCGTGCGCGTCGCCGCGGGGACCTGGGCCATGCCCAGAGGCTAGGCCGTGTCTCCCCGGGGCCAGCGTCAGGGACGCCGGCGTGGAGGCGCGACGTCGCCGGGCTGGTAGGCCTCGTCCCGGTGGTCGACGGACGGGTCGAGCCGGTCCGCCTCGCGGATCGCGTCCTCCCGCTGGGCGTCGGTCTGCAGGAGCTCGCGCTCTGCCTCGGTGGCCCGGGCCTGGGCCAGCTCGGCCTCCTCGCGGGCTTGGTCCGCGGCGGCCGCACGTGCGGCGGCCTCGCGCTGTGCCTGCTCGACGTCGGTCGACTGGGCGGCGGCCCGGGTCCGCAGCTCAGCCGCTTCGCGCGCTCGGCGCTCCTGGCCGCGAGTGCGCATCAGCAGGACCGCCACGACGGCGATCACGAGGACGACGGCCACGACGACGATGATCATGGCAGCGGTGTTCGACATTTCTCTTCCTCCCAATTCCCCCGCGCTTCCCCCGCGCCCCAAGGCGGTACCCGGCTGCGAGAAGAGCATTCAGAGCGGCAGCAGCGCGGCCACCCGGCCACCGGCCGGGCCGGGCCCGGCCTCGAGCGTCCCGCCCAGCTCGGTGGCGCGCTCGCGCATCGAGGCGAGCCCCACACCTGCCCGCCAGGCGCCGCTGCGGCCCCGGTCGGTCACCTCCAAGTGCAGCCCGTCGGCGGCCGGGTCCAGCCGCACCGACGCCGAGCTGCTGGTGCTGTGCCGCGCCACGTTGGTGAGCGCCTCGGTGACGATCCGGTACGCCGCCACCTCGACCGCGGCCGGCAGGTCGGGGAACTCCTCGGGCGCGGTGACGTCGACCGCGACCGGCTCGCCGTCCCGGTTGCGCAGACCGACCGCCTGCTGCCGCAGCGCCGGGACCAGACCGAGCTCGTCGAGCGCGGGCGGCCGCATCGCGTAGACCATCCGGCGGATCTCCTCGATCGCGGTCACCGTGTCCGCGCGCAGCTGCGCGACCATCGCCTCGGCGGCAGCAGGGTCGGTGCGGATCAGGTTGCGCGCGGCGTCGGAGGTGAACGCCACTCCTGACAGCCGGGGCCCGAGGCCGTCGTGCAGCTCGCGGCGGAGCCGGCGGCGCTCCTCCTCGACCGCGGCGATGGTCTGGCCGCGGGACTCGATGAGGTCCTCCGCGAGCGCCCGGGCGCGCAGGGTCTGGGCCAGCAGCGGGACGGTCAGCCGCAGCACCTGCTCGTCACCCGGGGAGAACGACAGGTCGCCCGGCCGCAGCCCGACCACCAGCTCGCCGGCACCGTCGAGGTCGAGGGTCCGGGTGTGCGTCGTCTCGGTGCCCGAGACAGCGAGCGGTACGCCGTCGACCAGCACCGCGGCGTACGGGATCACGAGGGCCTCCCGGATCGCCCGCAGAGCGACGAGGGGGTCCGCGCCGATCCGGCCGGCGACCTCCGACGCCGCGCCGAGGGGATCGGGCCGAGCGCCGAAGAGGAGCTCGTCCACGACTCCGCGGAGCACCACGCACGTGGGGTGGTACGCCGTCGCCGACAGCGCCGCGAGGAGCGCCTCCGCGCCCGTGTTGAGGTCTCGCGCACCCAGCGCGTCGAGCAGTGCCAGCGCGAGCACGAAGAGCGCCATCACGGTGACCAGGGCGACGCCGTGCACGACGGTCCTGACCACGAGAGCGCGCACGTCGACGAGGTCGGGGAGCGTGACGCCGACGTACATCGCGGGCCCGACGAGAGCGAAGACCGCGGTCGCGAGCGCCGCCACGGTTCCATCGCCGAAGTCCTCGGTGGAGAAGGCGGCGAAGAAGTACACGAGCCCGGTCAGGACGAGGGCGAGTGACATCCACACGAGGGCGCGGCGCTCGCGGTCCGCGGAGACCTCGATCCGCCACCACGTGTGGACCAGGAGCGCGCAGCCCTGCACCAGCCCCATCAGCCCGGTCACGTCCTGGTCGACGTACGCGACCCCGACGGCGCCACAGCCGAGGATGACCACCAGGCTGACGAAGTCGACGGGATGTCTCCAGCGGAGCCGCGGATAGGTGGCGAGCGCGGCCGGGGCGAGCACCGACAGCGCGAGCACGCCCGTCAGAGCGCCTGAGTCGTCGTGCCCCGAGGACAGCAGCAGCGCGGCCGGGATGGCGGCGCACCCGGCGAGCACGAGGAAGGTCGCGGAGACGAGAGCCCGTCGCCTCAGCAGGAGAGCCACGCCCGATGTGCCGGTGGACACCGCGACGATTGCGAGGGACAGGTCGAAGGTGTCCACCATCAGCCGCCGAGGCCGCGCTCGCGGGCCCGGATCACCGCCGCGGTCCGGTCGCTCACCTCGAGCTTGGCGAAGATCGTGGTCAGGTTGTTGCTCACCGTCTTGGGCGAGAGGTGCAACGTCGAGGCGATCTCGGCGGTGCGGCGCCCCTGGGCGAGCAGTTGGAGGATCTCCTTCTCCCGTCCGGTGAGCTCGGGGAACGGGTCGTCGGCCGCCGGCTGTCCCGGTGGGTTCGCGAAGTGGTCCAACATCCTCGAGGCGATCGCCGCGCCGAAGATCGCCTGCCCACGGACGACGGCCCGGATCGCGTCGGCGATCTCGTCCTGCTCGGCCCCCTTCAGCAGGTAGCCGCGGGCGCCGGCCTGCATCGCGGTGAACACGGTGGCGTCCTCGTCGTACATCGTCAGCATCAGCACCGCGGTCTCGGGCACCGCCTTGCGGATCCGCCGGGTCGCCTCGACCCCGTCGAGGCCGGGCATCCGGACATCCATGAGGACGACGTCCGGCTTGGTCAGCTGGGCCTCCCGGACCGCCGACTCGCCGTCCTCGGCCTCGCCGACCACCTCGAACTCGTCGAGGGTGCCCAGCAGCGCGGCCAGGCCCCGGCGTACGACGGGGTGGTCGTCGGCGAGCAGCACGCGGATCGGCAGGGTGGTGACCACCTACCCATCATCGCGGCCCGGGGCCCCGTCGCGCTTGGGAAGAACTTCCCGTCGTCGTGGCTCTGGTCGGGAGGGGTTGGGGAGACGATGCTCTGGGGAGGGGATGTGGTCCGGGCCGAACGTGGAGCCATCCACCACCACTCCAACGGAGGCAACCATGTCCAGCACCACCACCGTGGCCCCGTCCCGGGGCCGCATCACCGGGAAGCAGAAGGCCGGCCTGGTCCTCTGCATCCTCTACGGCCTCGGCAACATCCCGTCGGTCCTCGTGCCGACGCCCGACGGTGAGGAGGGTCCGCCGCTGGCGATCCTCGTCATCTGCAGCATCCTCGGCGTGGTCGCGCTGGTCGCCGCGATCCTGGCCTGGCGCGGCAACCGGCCGGCCCTGCGGGCCGGCGCCGGCGCGATGATCGTCATCACCCTGACCGGGCTGCCGGCCTTCTTCGTCGACGTCCCGATGTTCGTCAAGGCACTCGTCGGGTTCAGCGTCGTGCTGACCGTCGTGGCCGTCGTCCTCATGTTCTCCGGCGACCGGCGTCCCGCGCCCGTCACGGACTGAGGGCCGACCGATGATCGCCGTCGTCACCATCCTGCTGGCGTTCCCGCTCGGCTTCTTCCTGAGCAACCGTCTGGCCGCCAACACGGCGTACGCCATCGCCTACCTGTGGGCGTTCGTCTACCAGACCCTCTACCTGCTGCTCGATGCGATCAACGAGAGCAAGAACCCGGCCTTCGAGCCCAACGAGTTCCCGTTGTCCTACGGCGTGGTCACGCTGACCATCTTCGTGGTCGGCTTCGGGCTGGTGCAGCTCGGCCACCGCGTCGGGCGCGGCCGCCGGCAGCGCCGTCAGGTGAGCTCGCGCTCGTCCCTCACCGGCACCATCGCCAGCGCGGCCAGTGGGAACACCGCCGCCAGCGCGAACGTCGCCGGGTAGCCGAGCCAGGTCACGGTCAGCCCCGCGAGGGGCGGGACCGCGGCCGCGGCGAGGAACTGGGCGGTGTTCTGCACTCCGAGGGCGCGGCCGGACCAGAACGGTCCGGCCCGCTCGGCGACAGCGGTGAACGCCAGTCCGTTGTCGGCCACCGTCACCGCGGTGGCCACGACGATGAGGAGTACGGCGACCGGCAGGTCCAGCCCCGCCGTCACCCCGAGGAGCACCATCGTCACGATTGCCGCGATCGTGACCCAGCGCAGCGGCCGCATGCGGCTGGCCACCATGTCGGAGAGCTGGCCGGCACCGATCCGGCCCAGCGCACCCGCCACCTGTGCGCCGGCGACCAGGCCGCCGGCCGCGCCGGGCGACCAGTGGCGCTCCTGGACCAGCCAGACCAGCGCGAAGGTCCACACCACGAACTGCGGCACCACCAGCAGCACCGAGACCCCGTGGATGCGAGGCAGGTAGCGGTCGGCGCGGTAGGGGTTCGGTGCCGCGGTCGGCGCCGGCTGCCGGCCGCGGCGGGTCGAGCACCACCAGCGCGACGAACGCCGCGGCCAGAGCGCAGGCGGCGACCGGCACCCACACCGCGGCGTACGGACCGTGCCGGTCGGCGACCACCGCCATGGTGGCGGCTGCGACACCCACGCCCACCGGCTGGGACATCTGGCGGATCCCCATCGCGAGGCCACGCCGGCCGGCCGGGAACCACCCCACGACCACCCGGCCGCTGGCCACGTTGCTGCTGGCCGCGGCGAGGCCGGCCAGTCCCAGCCCGAGGGCGAGCAGCACCACCGAGCCGGACAGCGCTGCCAGCGACCCGAGGGCCGCCGCGCCGACCAGGCCCACCAGCAGCACCAGCCGCTCACCGCGACGGTCGGTCACCACGCCCCAGGGCACCAGGGCCAGCATCGTCCCGACCATGGGAGCCGCGGCCACGAGGCCTGCCTGGGCCAGTGACAGCCCTTGCTGCTCGTGCAGCGCCGGGATGAGGAACGCCGGACCGTGCACCATCACGGCAGTGGAGGCCTGGGCCAGGGTGCTCGCCGCGAGCATCGCCCAGCGCCGGCGAACGCCGACCGACGTCGCGGGGTCGGCGAGCGCGGTCACCCGACGATTGAACGACGACGGGACCGGCACTCGCGTGCCGGTCCCTGGTTTCGAGACGGCCTGTGACCTCAGTCCTGCAGGCCGCTGCCGGCGATCGCGAGCGAGGCGTGGGCGAGGTCGATGACCGCGCCGCTGCCGTTGAGCAGCGTGATCCGGACCGCGACCACGTCGACCCCGGTCTTCTTCTTGGTGACCACGTTGGTGTCCACCTTCAGGACGCCGGGGATCTCGAGGTCGTCGAGGGCCGCGAGCGAGATGGGCTGACCGTTGAGCAGGATCTCGCCGATCGTCGTGCCGTCGGTGTCGACGTCGACGTGGTGCTTGCTGCGAGTGACGTGGGCCTTGGCGCGGATCGCGTCGAGGACCAGCACACCGTTGAGCACGTTGGCGTGGGCGATCGACGCGGAGGTGAAGCCGCCGGCTCGCTTCTTGTCCTGCTTGCCGCTGGCCGCGGCGCCGGCCGCGTCGACCTGGAGGACGCCGGGGACGCTCGACGGCGGCGAGGCTCTTCGAGCGGACCTTGCCGCCGGTGCCCTGGCACGGCATCACCTGCAGCGGCTGCGGGCCGCTGCGGACCACGCTGCCGAGCGCCTTGACCTGGGTGGCGTTGGCCTTGCCGAAGAACAGTCCGCGCTTGACGCCGGTGTCGAGCTTGGTGGCGGTGTGCGCGACCTGGACCTTGGTCTTGGTCGGGATGACCTGGATGACAAGGCCCTCGGCCTTGGCGGTGGCGCCGGCCGGGCTGGTGACGTGCTTCTCCTTGCCGATCGAGATCGACAGCAGACCCGGGACGACGATCGGGGCGCCGGGCTTCGGGATCGGCAGGTCGACTGCGGGCTGGCCGGCGACCGTGAGGACGATGCGTCCGACCTTCACGTCGGTCGTGGCGTGGTAGCCGCTCGCGTCGTGCGAGGCGATCGACGAGGCCTGGATCGCCTTGATCTGGAGGCCGAGGACATCCGGGACGTCGAGCGTGACGCCGGCGATCTCGTGGGTTGCGTAGGTGCTGACGTTGTCGCCGTGGCCGGTGGTGCCGGTGGTGGCGTGCACGCCCTGCACCTGCCCGAGGCCCGGGAGGTCGACGGTCGCCACCTGGTTCTCCTTGGCGGTGCCGAGCCGGTTGGTGCACGCGATCGCCTGGTACGACGTCGTGCCGGACGAGACCGGGAGCTGGCCGCCGCGGACGCGGGTGGTAGCACGCCCTGACGAGATGAAGCGCATGGGGGAGGGCTCCTGTGTGGTGGGTGTGTCGCGTGTGACGACCCGAAAACCCTAGGGCGTCGTCCGGGCCGTGGTCCGCAGGGTCCGAATGACGTGCTGTGATCCTGCCCACGAGTCTCGGATGCCAGACGATCCACCGCCGCGCCCTCTGTTCGGGTCCCGGCCGCCGCGTTTGGATGGGGCCATGGCCACTCTCGCGTCCACCCCGACCTCCGCTCGCCCGGCCGCGGTCACCGTCGACGTCGGTGCGCTCGCGCCGGAGGATGTCGTGGCCGTCGCCCGCGACGGGGCGCCGGTGGTGCTCAGCGAGGCGGCGCTGGTCGCGATCGACCGGGCCCGCTCGGTGGTCGACGAGCTGGCGGCCGCTCCGACGCCGGCGTACGGCATCTCGACCGGGTTCGGCGCGCTGGCCACCCGGCACATCCCGGCCGAGATGCGCGCCCAGCTGCAGCGGTCGCTGGTCCGCTCGCACGCCGCGGGTTCCGGCCCCGAGGTGGAGCGAGAGGTGGTCCGCGCGCTGATGCTGCTGCGGCTCTCGACGCTGGCCACCGGACACACCGGCATCCGCCGCGAGACCGCCGAGCTGCTGGCCGGGCTGATCAGCCACGGCATCACGCCGGTGGTGCACGAGTACGGCTCGCTCGGCTGCTCGGGCGACCTGGCGCCCCTCTCGCACTGCGCGCTGGCGCTGATGGGCGAGGGCCCGGTCCGCGACGCGTCGGGCGCCCTGGTGCCGGCCGCCGAAGCGCTGGCGGCGGCCGGGCTCACTCCGGTCGAGCTGGCCGCCAAGGAGGGGCTCGCCCTCATCAACGGGACCGACGGCATGCTCGGCATGCTGGTCATGGCCATCGCCGACCTGCGCCGGCTGCTGCGTACGGCGGACATCGCTGCCGCGATGTCGGTCGAGGGCCAGCTCGCCACGGACCGGGTCTTCGCGCCCGAGCTGCAGGCGATCCGGCCGCATCCCGGCCAGGCGCTCTCGGCGGCCAACCTGGTCGCGCTGCTCGCCGACTCCGGTGTCGTGGCCTCGCACCGCGGTCCGGACTGCAACCGGGTCCAGGACGCCTACTCGCTGCGCTGCTCGCCGCAGGTGCACGGCGCGGCCCGCGACACCGTCGAGCACGCTGCGACCGTCGCCGGCCGTGAGCTCGCGTCCGCGGTCGACAACCCCGTCGTCCTTGCGGAGGAGGGCCGGGTCGAGTCCAACGGCAACTTCCACGGCGCCCCGGTCGGCTACGTGCTCGACTTCCTGGCGATCGTCGCCGCCGACGTGGCCTCGATCAGCGAGCGGCGTACAGACCGCTTCCTGGACAAGGCCCGCAACCACGGGCTGCCGCCGTTCCTCGCCGGGGACCCCGGCGTGGACAGCGGCCACATGATCGCGCAGTACACGCAGGCCGCGATCGTCTCGGAGCTGAAGCGGCTCGCCGTTCCGGCGAGCGTCGACTCGATCCCCTCGAGCGCGATGCAGGAGGACCACGTCTCGATGGGCTGGTCGGCGGCGCGCAAGCTGCGCCGCTCGGTCGACGGCCTCACCCGGGTGATCGCGGTCGAGGTGCTCACCGCCGCCCGCGCGCTGGACCTGCGGGCGCCGCTCGAGCCGTCGCCCGCGACGGCCGCCGTGGTCAGGTTGCTTCGCGAGAGCGGCATCGAGGGACCCGGGCCCGACCGCCACCTCTCGCCAGAGATCGAGACCGCCGTGCAGCTGGTCGCGTCGGGCGCCGTCCTCACGGCGGTCGAGGACGTCATCGGGGAGCTCGCCTAGGAGTCTGCCTCCTAGCCAGGCCCCCAACGACGCGGGGGATCAGTCCAGCGCCTTCAGCACGCGTCGTGCCGTGATGTGGCCGATGCGATAGGCGTCGACCATCGCCGTCCGGAAGTGCAGTCCACCCCAGATCCGTGCGTTGAACGCGTCGTCCTCCCAGTCGCTCAGCCGTGGGTAGTGCCGGGCCGGCAGGGTCGGATGGGTCAGCCACAGGACGGTGCGCTCGCCGAGCGTCTGCCGGATCACCTCGACGGCCGGGCTGGTGAGGCAGCCGTGCCCGCTGACGTAGTCGGAGTAGGGCGGGGCCGGGATCAAGGGGCTCCAGGTGTTGTCCTCGCTGGTGGCGGGGTTGCCGTCCAGCTCGGCGTCCCGGACTGCCTGGGTGGGGCGCCAGAACCCGACGTCCCGCTTGAGCCGCCAGCACTGGATGAGGGAATCGGTCTGCGCGACGTGCACGGCTGCGAAGAGCCGCGCCGTGGCGCTGAGGCTGAGCGGGCGACGCTCGAGGTAGCGGATGAGGGCGTCACCGAGCTGGGAGGGGGCGTTGAAGTTGAAGAACTGCGCCGTCTGCGTCTGGGCCACGCTGCGCGTGGTCGAGCCCGCGCGGCCCAGGCTCTTCACCTCCTCGAACTGGGCGGTGTAGGCGCTGCTGGTGAGTGCGTCCGGGCCGTCGACCTTGACGGGCTCCTTGACCACCAGGTGACGCAGCGAGCCGATCCACGCCCCGAGCATGTCGCCACCAGCGGCCGCCGGTTGCCACACCCCGACGCCGGGTGGCAGGACGTAGTGGATGGTGGAGTCCAGGTAGTGGTCGCCGACTCGCTCCCTCAGGACGCCACGCGCGGCCCGCTTCCCGACCTTGACGCCGAAGCGCTTGGCCGGACCCGAGCGCACGGACGCCAGGCTCGCGGCGCGGTCGGCCCCGAGCTTGCCGCGCAGGGCGGGGTAGTAGTGCTGCAGCACCCGGTACGCCGCGGCGGCGACCGCGGCGCGCTCGGAGGAGCTCCGGTGGCGCGACAGCGACGCCTGGACGGCCCGGTGCATCGCGAGCGAGGTGAACCCGAGCACGGGGACGCCGACCGGGACCGGCGTCGCGGCGTCGGTGTAGACGGTGCGGAAGGCGATGCGCTCCCAGTTGAGCAGCATCTGGGCCTTCACGACGCGGGGTGAGTCCGCGGGGCCGGGTTCGGCCGCTGCGGCAGCGGCAGCGGTGGCTGCGGACGGTGCCGTGGCGAGGAGGGCGGTCGTGAGGACCGTGGCGGAGAAGAAGGCGCACGAGCGAACGACGAGGTGCATGGTCCCCCCAGAGGGTGTCGAGTACTCATCCTTGGTAGGCGACGCTCACCTCGCAGGGCTATTCGCGTTAGCGCGGATCTTTTCGGCCAGGTCGGACGGCGCGAGCGTGGCCCCCCGCAGTGCGACCGCCGCCGCGAGCCGACTGGTGACCCCCAGCTTGCGGTAGGAGTGCTCGAGGTGCTTGCGGACCGTGCACGTGGCCACGCCCATGCGCTGGGCGATCTCGGTGTTGGAGAAGCCGGCTGCCACCAGCATCAGGGTGCGGCGCTCCTGCACGGTCAGGGACCTCGGCAGCGTGGGGGTCGCGGCGGAACGGACCAGCCGCTGGACCGCGGGGGCGATCATCGCCAGGACCGCGACGTCACGCTCGGAGAACTCCCCGGTCCAGCGGTCCCACCACACCTGCACGACGCAGTCCCTGCCGTTGCGGAACCCGACCGCCAGGGAGTCCGACAGGCCGTCCGCACGGATCCGCGCGGCGTAGCCAGGGACCCTCGTCCAATGCACGACCCCGATCCGGAGCGGGCCGTCGCAGGCGGGGTTGTCCTGCGTCCCGCCATGGCCGTGGGGAAGCTCGACCTGGTCGACGACGTACCCGTCCTGGTCGGTGACCGCCGCACCGATCGTGTCGCACCGGACGAGGGCCGCCAGGCGCTCGAGCACGTCGGACGGGGGGAGCGGCTGCCCGGCCTGCGGCTCCGCGGCCAGGACGAACCGCACCGCAGCCTGGTCCGTCTCGGAGAGCAGTACGTCGGACAAGGACAACCTCCCGGTGTCCCCGCGGCCTCTTCACGCTAGCCACGCGTGTGGGACCTGAGAATGGGTCCGATGGGGCATCTTGCTCGTAGTGAGTCTGGGATCCGAGACTGATGTGCCGATGACCCGCTGGTGAGGCGGGTGCCCTCCGGAGTTTGATGGCGGGCATGCCCGAGAGCTCGAACCCGCGTCTCCCCATCCGCGCCGCGCACGGCACCGACCTGACCGCGCGGTCGTGGCAGACCGAGGCGCCGCTGCGGATGCTGATGAACAACCTCGACCCCGAGAACGCCGAACGACCCGAGGACCTCGTGGTCTACGGCGGCACCGGCAAGGCGGCCCGCAACTGGGAGTCCTACGACGCCCTCGTGCGGACCCTCACCACGCTGGCCGACGACGAGACGATGCTCGTGCAGTCCGGCAAGCCGGTCGGCGTGATGAAGACCCACGAGTGGGCGCCTCGGGTGCTCATCGCCAACTCCAACCTGGTCGGCGACTGGGCCAACTGGGAGGAGTTCCGCAGGCTCGAGGACCTCGGGCTCACGATGTACGGCCAGATGACCGCCGGCTCGTGGATCTACATCGGCACCCAGGGCATCCTCCAGGGCACCTTCGAGACCTTCGCCGCGATCGCCGACAAGAAGTTCGGCGGCACCCTGGCCGGAACCATCACGCTGACCGCCGGCCTGGGCGGGATGGGCGGGGCCCAGCCGCTCGCCGTGACGATGAACGACGGCGTGGCGATCTGCGTCGACGTCGACCAGTCCCGGATCACCCGGCGGATCGAGCACCGCTACCTCGACGTCCAGGCCGACGACCTGGAGGACGCCGTACGACGAGCGGTCGAGGCGCGCGACGCCAGGAAGCCGCTCTCGATCGGGCTGCTCGGCAACGCCGCCGAGGTGTTCCCGAAGCTGCTCGAGATCGACGCCCCCATTGACATCGTCACGGACCAGACCTCGGCGCACGACCCGCTGTCCTACCTGCCGATCGGCGTCTCCGTCGAGGACTGGCACGACGACGCGGCCCGCGACCCCGGTGGTTTCACCAAGGACGCCCAGGCATCGATGGCCGCGCACGTGCGGGCGATGGTCGAGTTCCAGGACAAGGGCGCCGAGGTCTTCGACTACGGCAACTCGATCCGCGACGAGGCCCGCAAGGGCGGCTACGACCGGGCCTTCGAGTTCCCGGGCTTCGTGCCGGCGTACATCCGGCCGCTGTTCTGCGAGGGCAGGGGCCCGTTCCGCTGGGCGGCGCTCTCCGGCGACCCGGCCGACATCGCCGCGACCGACAAGGCGATCCTCGACCTGTTCCCGGACAACGAGCGGCTGCGCAAGTGGATCACCATGGCCGGTGAACGGGTCGCGTTCCAGGGGCTGCCCGCCCGCATCTGCTGGCTGGGGTACGGCGAGCGGCACCTGGCCGGGCTGAAGTTCAACGAGATGGTGGCCTCCGGCGAGCTCAAGGCGCCCGTCGTGATCGGTCGCGACCATCTCGACTGCGGGTCGGTCGCGTCGCCGTACCGCGAGACCGAGGCGATGCTCGACGGCTCCGACGCGATCGCCGACTGGGCGATCCTCAACGCGCTGGTCAACACCGCCTCGGGCGCGACCTGGGTGTCGTTCCACCACGGCGGTGGCGTCGGCATGGGCCGGTCGCTGCATGCGGGTCAGGTCACTGTCGCCGATGGCACCGAGCTGGCCGGGCGGAAGATCGAGCGGGTGCTCACCAACGACCCGGGCATGGGCGTGATCCGCCATGTCGACGCCGGCTACGACCGGGCGCTCGAGGTGGCCGAGGAGCGCGGGGTTCGCATCCCCGCGAGGGAGGGCTAGCAGACCGCGTCCGGAGGCGCAGCCAGCAAATTGGCGATGTGTCAGACGTCAGGTGCCACTACCGTCGGCGCTCCACGGGGGAACCGCTGTCCCCTGCACCCCGGAGCCCTGATGATGGACACCTCGACCTTCTACGCGCTGTTCTCGGCGACCTGCTTCGCCATGCTCGGCTTCTGGTGGCAGCTCCTCCAGGGCAACCCGAGCTGGCTGCGTGACCCCAAGACCCGCTCCGCGGTCGGCGGTGTCTATCTCGTCCTTCCTGTTCCCTGCGCTGATGGGGCTGTTCGCCCAGGTCGGCGGGACCGGGACCACGACGATCTGGAGGATCAGCTTCGTCGCCATCGCCGTGATCGGCCTGCTGGCCACCCTGCGGGCGCTGCCCCACAGCCGGCGGTCGAACGTCGACGACACCCTCAATCGGCTGCTCGCGATCGTTCTCTACACGCTCATCGCGGTCGTCGGCGTGGTGCCGGAGATCGGCGGGTGGTTCGACCTCAAGGCGATCCAGGTCGAAGCGGTTCTGCTGATCCTGCTGGTGCTGCTCGCGCACGGCCTCGTGTGGCGGTTCATGACCAGCGAGCCACCGGCCGGCCGACACGGGGCGATGAGTCGGCCGGACTGACCGGGTCGAACCGGCATGACTGACACCCCCGCGCAGGAGTTCCGCGACATCGGCGGCCGGTTCGGCGCCGTCGTCGCCGGCGTTCGCCCCGACCAGTGGGACGACCCGTCCCCGGTCGAGGGGTGGGCGGCGCGCGACGTGGTGCGCCACCTCGTGGAGTGGTTCCCGTCGTTCCTCGCCAACGGTGCGGACGTGCGGCTCCCTGCCGGCCCGTCGGTGGACGACGACCCCGCCGGCGCGTGGAACCACCTCCAGCGCGAGGTGCAGGCGCTCCTCGACGACCCGGCCTCGGCAGGACCGGGTGCTCAGCAACCAGCACATCGGGTCGGTCGCGCTGCCCGAGGCGGTATCGCGGTTCTTCACCGGCGACGTCTTCATGCACACCTGGGACCTGGCCCGAGCCACCGGCCAGGATGACACGCTCGACCCCGACCTCTGCGCCACGATGCTCGCCGGGATGGAGCCGATCGAGGACGTGATGCGGGGCAGCGGCCAGTACGGCCAGCGGGTCGAGGTGCCGGCCGACGCGGACGCGCAGACGAGGCTCTTGGGATTCATCGGCCGCGATCCGGGGTGGAATCCGCCGGCGTCTGCCTAGGCTTTGCCCGTGACGACCACGCCGACCCGCTCTCGGGCCACCCTGACCGGCATCAGCTCGAGAGCGTGGGAGCACCCCGCAGATCGGGGGGCCCTCGTCGCGCTGCGCAAGCTCAAGGGGTTCGACACCATCCTCAAGGCTCTCTCCGGCTTCATCAAGGAGCGCCGGATCCGGCTGGAGTACCTCGGGTCGGGCATCCGGGTCGACGACCGGCAGTTCCCGGGCGTCAACCGGGTGTTGGCCGAGGTGGGTCGGGTGCTCGACGTGGACGAGCTGCCCGAGGTGTACGTCGTGAACTGGCCGATCACGAACGCGATGACCATCGGCATGGAGAAGCCGATCATCGTGCTCAACTCCTCGCTCTTCGACCTGCTCGACGAAGACGAGATGCGCTTCGTGATCGCCCACGAGCTCGGCCACGCGCTGAGCGGCCACGCCGTCTATCGCACGCTGCTGCTGTGGCTCGGGGATCTGACCGGCGTCTGGAACTCCATCCCCGGCGGTGCGATCGGGCTTCGGATGATCGTCGCCGCGCTGTGCGAGTGGCAGCGCAAGTCCGAGTTGTCGGCGGACCGTGCGGGGCTTCTGGCCACCCAGGACCCGTCGGTCGCGTTCCGCGTGCACATGAAGTTGGCCAGCGGGTCGGGCGACCTGTCCGAGCT
The DNA here is from genome assembly GCA_963798045.1 of uncultured Actinomycetota bacterium. Taxonomy (GTDB): domain Bacteria; phylum Actinomycetota; class Actinomycetes; order Propionibacteriales; family Nocardioidaceae; genus Nocardioides. Next base: position 92,606 of record CAWCSB010000036.1, on the reverse strand, counting down.
CGACCAGACCTCGTTCTTCGCCCAGGGTCAGGAGTACCTCGACTCCAGCGACCTCCGCGACTCGGTGCTGAAGATGCTCATCGTCGAGAGGAACACCCACCCGTTCGCCGTGGTTCGGGCGGCAGAGCTGCGGAACTGGGTCGACTCGGGCGAGTACACCCAGATCCTGTCCGGCACCTACCCGCGCCGGGACGAGGACGCCGGGGCGAGCATGACGGACGCTGCCAAGCAGGCCGCGGACTCCTACACGGAGGCGTTCAGGACATCGCAGGACGCCCTCGGGAAGCTGGTCCACGACGTGGCGGGCTTCTTCGGCAGCGCCAAGCTCTGGCTCGACGAGCAGCTGCGCCGCAACCGCGACTGACGTCGAGTCTGAAGGGTCAAAGCTGCGGCGCAGCGCTGCGATCAGCTGCGCCGCAACCGGGACTGAGCAAGAACGCCCAGCCCCGGTTGCTGCGGCCAGCTGTGAGACGGGCTACGGCAGCGGCTGGGGCGCCTGGATCCGAGCCGGCGCGCCCGCGCGGAACCCGCGGACCGAGCGGAAGCAGCCCTGGCCGAGACCGTTGGTGGCCAGGCCCGCCAGGTCGCCGGCGCCGTACAGCGCACGGAAGTAGCCGTCGGGGTAGACGCCGTTGCCGGCCTGCCAGTACATGATCTCGTCGGCGCCGTTGGAGTGGTCGAGTCCGAAGGCGTGCCCGAACTCGTGGAGCATGACCTCGCCCCAGAGCGGCTTGGTGCCCAGGAAGGCCCAGTCGAGGTCGGTGCTGTACCACTTGTTCGTGTCGAAGACGACCGCCGACTGGGTGCTCTCCCACACCGGGCGACCGCGGCCGTCGCGCGCGGCGTGCAGCTGGACCGGGCCACCGAAGCCCAGTGCCGACCTGGTGACGAAGTCGGGCAGCTCGGCCTCGTCGGCGAACGCGATCAGCAGGTCCTGGTTGCCGGGCAGCTTCGTGTTGTCGGTCTGGAAGGGGATCTGGTGCGACGCGCCGACGTACCTCACGGGGATCCCGGTGGCCATGGAGGTCTGGGCAATGGCCAGCTGCGCGAACAGGACGCCGAACGGCCCCACGTCGTCACCGTTGATGGTGTAGCGGACCGTCTTGCACGGGTCGAAGGCGTAGCGGACGCCACCTTGGTTGAGGAAGACGCGGTCGGCCGGGTTGCCGCGCGGGGAGTAGGTGTAGAACACGTTGGCCTTGGTGCTGCGGTTGAAGCGGTGCCGGCCCGTCGTGGAGACGCGAACCTTGTGGGTGCCGTACCAGTTCAGGGTGCCGGCGATGGAGAACTTGCCCCTCTTGGAGCTCTTGGTGCTGGCGAACGTGTGCCAGCCGCCGGGCAGCTTGACCTGCAGCTTCACCTTCTTCTTCCCGCCGGGCACCCGCCCGTGGGCGGCCACCGATCCGGAGCCGGCGTAGAAGGTGGTCTGGTCCCAGACCACCTTGCCCTTCTTGCCTTTCTTGCCCTTGTGGACGTCCTGGCCATGGCGTTGCTCGAGACCGGGCCGGGCCGCGGCCGACGAGGGTGTGGCGGCGGCGAGGAGGGCGGCCGTGAGGCCGAGGACGACAGAAGCCGCGACGAGGCGGACGGAGCGGTGAGATGTCACCCGAGGTCCCTTCCCGAGGTTGGGGGACCGGAAACCTCCGGGGCCCTAGTGATCGATGGCGACGATCGTGTCATGGATGCTCAGCGTCCGACGAGCCGAGGCGACGTGCAGGTTCTCGATCATCCGGCCCTGGTAGGTCACCACACCGGACCCGGCGCCTGCCTCCCACGCCTCGAGGATGCCGCGGGCGTCCGCGACCGCCTGCTCGCTCGGGGCGAACACCTCGTTGGCGCCCTCGACCTGGCTCGGGTGGATCAGGGTCTTCCCGTCGAAGCCCAGCTCGCGGCCCTGCCGGCACTCGTCGAGGAAGCCGTCGGTGTTCTTCACGTCGTTGTAGACGCCGTCGAGGATCACCTTGCCGGTGGCCCGGGCGGCCAGCAGCGCGAGGCCGAGCCCGGCGAGCAGCGGCTGCCGACCGGGGACGTGCTCGGCGTACAGCTCCTTGGCGAGGTCGTTGGTGCCCATCACCAGCACGCTCAGCCGGTCCGAGGCGCCGGCGATCTCCTCGGCGTGGAGCATGGCGTACGGCGTCTCGACCATCGCCCACAGGGTCGTGTGGTCCGGAGCGCCGTGCTTCTCGAGTGCGTCGACGATGGCTTGCACGGCGTCCGCACTGTTGACTTTGGGCACCACGATCGCGTCGGGCCCGGCGGCGCACGCGGCCTCGAGGTCGGCGGCGTGCCACTCGGTGTCGGCGCCGTTGACCCGGATGGTGACCTCGCGGCTGCCGTACTCGCCGCTCGCCGCCGCGGCGCAGGCGGCCTCCCGCGCAGCCGGCTTGGCGTCCGGCGCGACGGCGTCCTCGAGGTCGAGGATCAGCCCGTCGCAGGCGATGGTCTTTGCCTTCTCGAGGGCGCGCTCGTTGGAGCTCGGCATGTAGAGCACCGAGCGTCGTGGCCGGAGCTCGCTCATGCGTCGAGGACGATCGAGTCGTACTGAGCCTTCAGGTCCGGGTCGATCGCGGCCAGCTGCTCGGCGAGCTCGACCATGACCAGGCACTGCTTGAGCGAGGCGTCGTCCTCCATCTTGCCGTCGAGCATGACCGCGCCGGTGCCGTCGCCCATGGCGGCCGCGACCCGGCGGGCATGGCGGACGTCCTCGACGCTGGGGCTGAACACCCTGTTCGCGATCGCGATCTGCTTGGGGTGCAGCGACCAGGTGCCGACGCAGCCGAGCAGGAAGGCGTTGCGGAACTGGTCCTCGCACGCCACCTCGTCGGCGATGTCGCCGAACGGCCCGTAGTAGGGGTAGATGCCGTGCATCGCGCAGGCGTCGACCATCCGGGCGATGGTGTAGTGCCACAGATCCTGCTGGTACGTCGCGCGACTGGCCCCGAGGTTGGCGACGCCATCGCTGCGGGGCGGGTCCTCGCGGACCAGGTAGCCGGGGTGGCCGCCGCCGACGCGCGTGGTCTTCATCCGCCGGTCGGCGGCCAGGTCGGCCGGGCCGAGGGAGAGGCCCTGCATCCGCGGGCTGGCACCGCAGATCTCCTCGACGTTCGCGACGCCCCGCGCGGTCTCGAGGATGGCGTGCACAAGGATCGGCCGGTCGAGGCCCGCCTTGGCCTCGAGCTGGGCGAGCAGCCGGTCGACGTAGTGGATGTCCTCCGCGCCCTGCACCTTCGGGACCATGACCACGTCGAGCCGGTCGCCGATCTCGGGGACCAGGGTGGTGAGGTCGTCGAGTCCCCACGGGCTGTCGAGGGCGTTGACCCGGGTCCACAGCTGGGTCGGTCCGCTCTGCCCTCCGAGGTCGGCGGTGTCCCTCGCGATCTTGACGAGACCCTCGCGCGCGGCGACCTTGTTGTCCGCCTTGATGGCGTCCTCGAGGTTGCCGAGGAGCACGTCGACCTTCCCGACCATGTCGGGGATCTTCGAAGCCATCTTCGCGTTGCTGGGGTCGAAGAAGTGGATGGCCCGGCTCGGCCGCGCGGGGATCTCGCGCAGCGGCTCGGGTGCCCCGACGGCCAGCGGCCGGAAGAAGTCCTTGGCGCTCTTGGAAGACCCGCTCACCAGCGGAAGGTAACAGCGCGGGTGTCGGCGTCGGTATGACCGATCTGACAGTGGGCCAGTTTCACCGGGTGCCCGGTGAAGCCGCTCGCCGCCACCATCGGCGCTTCGGCCCCTCAGCCTGCTCGGACCGGGCGGCGGCCCGAGCCTTGCGGCGCTGCTCGGCGACCCGCGTCGTACGCCGCTCGCGCCAGGCGGCGACCGTCTCGTCGACGTCGCGCGGCATCGTCACCAGCGGTGGGCCCTCGGGGAGCCGGTAGCGCGCGGCGATCACGCGCTCGTTGAAGTCCTCGACGTGGCGGCGCACCTCGGCCTCGACGTTGAGCCGGTCGAGGGTGCCGTCGAGCTCGGCGTCCTCCTTGCGCAGGGCCACGCTCGGGGGCAGCAGCGCGATGTGCTCGCGCTCGACCAGCTTCTTGATCCACCAGTTCGGGTCGTGCGACTCACCGAGGTCGGCGATCGGCTTGCCCGCGCCGGGCAGGTCGTCGAAGTCGCCGCGCTCCATCGCCTGGCGCACCTGGAGGTCCACCCAGGTCTGCTGCTGCGCGATCCGGGCGCGCGCGGCGGCCTTGCCGTCCGGTTGCACCGTGGGACGGGAACGGGGTTCAGACTGACCCTCCGGCCAGTCCTCGCTCTCCGGCATGCCTCCAAAATACAGGGCGTCTGAAGACCAGAGTCAGTCGTCGTGGCCCACGGGTTGCGAGGTCGCCTGACGGGGCATCATCAGCAGCGCGACGGCGGCAGCCAGTGCGGCGGCTGCACAGATCGCCCACACCGTGAGGTAGCCGGACAGCGGCGCATGACCCCTGACCGGGTCCTTGATCGAGCCGGCCGAGGCGAGGCAGATGGCGAAGATCGACGACGCGATCGCGCCGCCGATCGTCTTCGTCGCGTTGGTCATGCCGGTGGCGAAGCCGGTCCGGTCCGGCGGGGCGGCCCCCGCGGCGATCGCGGGCAGCGCGGCGACCAGCGCGCCGGACCCGACGCCCGCGATCGACATGTTGAAGATTGCCTGGCCGGTCGAGTCGTGGAACGGCAGGAAGAGCGCGTAGCCGAGCGCGACCAGCAGCGCGCCGAGCACCAGGGCACCGCGCGGCCCGAGCACCCGCGACGTGAGTGGCAGCGTGAACGCGCCGATCGCCAGGAAGACGACGTACACCCCGATCAGTGTGGAGACGAACGACGCGTCTGCCCCGAGGCCGTAGCCCGCGACGTCGGGATCGGTGCGGGCGAACGTCGAGAGCGGGATCTGGGCACCGAGCACGGACACGCCGAACAGGAACGCGGTCAGCTGCACCGGCCACTGCCCCGGGGTCGCGAGGAGCCGAACGTCGACCATCGGCTCGGGGTGCGCCGCCTCGTAGCGCGCGAACGGGACCAGCGCCGCCAGGCCGAGCAGCACCAGCGCCCAGGCCAGCGCCGAGCCGGGGCCCTGCACGCGGATCGCGATCAGCCCGCCCATCACGAGGCCCAGGGCCACGGTGATCAGCACGAGCCCGCCCCAGTCGTAGCCACCGGTGGCCTCGCCCGGGACGTCCTCGATGCCGAACCAGATGACGAAGAAGACCGCGGTCACCACGATCGCCGGCAGGGCCAGCAGGAAGCCCATCGAGGTCGCCTCCACCAGGGCTCCCGAGGTGACGGCGCCGATGATCACGGCGAGCTCGAGCGCGCCCACCAGGATGGCCGCGGCCCGCCGGGTCAGCAGCGCCTGCCGGCCGGTCTTCGCCGTACGCCGGTGGATGATCGCGATCTCGAGCGGCAGCCACACGACGTACGCGCCCTGGACCGCCCAGCCGATGAGGAACGTCGTGAAGCTGGGCGCGACAGCCAGCACCCACGAGCCCAGGGCGGTGACCGCGGTCGACAGCAGCAGCACCTTCTTGTGGCCGACCAGGTCTCCGAGCCGGGCGAGCGGCGGCACCACGAGCGCCGACACCACCAGCTGGGCCGCCTCGAACCAGTTGACGTCCGCGTCGGCGATGTCGAGATGGTTGGCGATGTCGCTGTAGATCGGCGTGTAGTAGCCCTGCAGCACGCCGCTGGCGAGCTCGACGCAGACCAGGAAGCCGACGATCGCGAACAGGCCGTGGACCGGCTTGACCGGCTGGGTCGTGGGGAGCATCAGTGCTCCCCGCGGGAGGTGTTCATGCGTTTGGCGTGCTCAGTGTGCCTGCATCGCAAGGCGCCGGAGCGACGACGCTGTAGGTCCATCATCGAGCGACGGCAACGCCGCGAGGTGGGTGCAATGAGTGCGCGAAGCGCACGAAGACCTTCCGTGGGGAGCACTTAGAGCCTCTCGATCAGCCGTCGGTACCAGCGCACGCCGTCGAGGAAGTCGTCGACACCGAGGTGCTCGTCGTAGGAGTGGATCGCCTCGCGTTGTGCCTTGGTCATCCGGAACGGCGCGAACCGGTAGACCCGGTCGGAGATCGCCGCGAAGGTGCGTGAGTCGGTGGCCGCCATCATCACGTACGGCGCGGGGACCGCATCCGGGAAGACTTCGAGGATCGTGTCCTCGATGAGCGTGAACGCCTCGTCCTTCGCCTCGGCCGTGGAGTACGGCGACAGCGGGCTCGGCTCGTAGGCCTCGATGACCTCGATCGCGACCCGGTCGTCGCGGATCGCCTTGCGGACGTGGGCGAGCACGGTCTCGGAGGTGTCGCCGAGCATGATCCGGATGTTGACGCCGGCCGTGGCCCTCTGGGCGATGACGTTGAGCGCTGGGCTGCCGGACAGCGTGGTGACAGCGAACGTGGTGCGGGCCATCGCTGCACTCTCCGGGCCCATGGCGGTCAATAGGCGCGCGAGCGCCGGACCGAGCCGGCCGGCGTTGGCCATCAGCGGTCGCAGGGGGAGTGGCGCGTGCGGGGCAAGCCGGCGGAAGAGCTCCACCGTCGGTGCCGGGACGCTGGACGGCATCGGGGAGCGGTCGAGCCGGGTGATCGCCCGGGCCAGCCGCGCGGTGGGTCCCATCCGGGACGGGGTGGACGCATGGCCGCCGCGGCCCTCGACCCGCAGCTCGATCGACATGATGCCCTTCTCGGTCACCCCGACGACGCCGACGGGCTTGCTGATCCCGGTGAAGGCGTCATGGGCGATCGCGCCGCCCTCGTCGACGACGAACCACGGCCGGACCTCGCGACGTTCGAGCTCGGCGACCGCGAGCTCGGCCGCCGTACCGAACACCTCCTCGTCGCAGCCGAACGAGAGCCACACGTCCTGCGCGGGCGTGAAGTCGCGCTCGAGCAGGGACTCGACCGCCTCGCAGATCGCGACCAGGCAGCCCTTGTCGTCCAGGGTGCCGCGGCCCCAGATCTGGCCGTCGACCACCGCTCCGCTGAACGCGTCGTGCTGCCAGGAGCCCTCGACCGGCACCACGTCGAGGTGGGCCATCAGCACCACCGGCCGCTCGTCGCTTGCTCCCCGCCAGTGGAAGAGCAGGCCGTGGGTGTGCACCCGGGTCAGGTCCAGCCGGTCGTGCAGCAGCGGGAACTGCCGCGCGAGCTCCTCGACGAACGAGTCGAACGCCGCGGTGTCCACCCGCTCGGGGTCGCGGTAGGAGACGGTCGGGATCTGCACCAGGGCCTGCAGCTTCGCGACCGCGCGGGACAGCGGCTCGCCCCCGCCCTCCCTCGACGACACGGACGCACCGTACGCCGTGCGAGCCTGCGTGACACCCCAAGTTGCGTCTGGCGCGCACGTGGGTACCAATGGCCAATGCGACCGCACAGGACCTCCCTTGTCCGACGAGTGACCGGCGCGATCGTGGTGGGGCTGATTGCGGGGCTCGTGCTGTCGGCGCTGCCCGCCACCGCCACCGCGCAGTCGCCAGACGGACCGGTGCGCCCAGCGGCGCGCACCGGGCTCGACCCGGCGGCACTGCAGGCCGCGCTGCAGGGGCTCGCGGACGCCGGGGCGGTCGGGATCGTCGCGCGGGTCAGCGCCGGGCAGGAGAGCTGGGCGGGGTCACTGGGGAGTGCGACGCCACGGACGCCAGGGACGCCGGCCACGCCGGACGCGCGGTTCCGCGCCGGAAGTGTCACGAAGATGCTCACTGCCGTGCTGGCGCTGCAGCTGGTCGACAAGGGCCGGTGGACGCTCGACACCACGATCGGCGACGTGCTGCCCGGGCTGTGGCCGGGCCACGGGAAGGTGACCCTGCGTGCGCTGCTCAGCCACACCAGCGGCATGCCGGACTACCTCGATGCGTTCATCGCCCGCGCGAGGACCGTGCGCCAGTTCGAGCGCACGCTCTCGCAGCGGCGTACCGACCATGAGCTGGTGCGCGCCGCCCAGAAGTACAAGTGGCAGTTCGAGCCGGGGACGTCGTGGGCCTACTCGAACACCAACTTCGTCACCGTCGGGTTGATGGTGGAGAAGGAGACCGGGAAGTCGCTGTCCCGGCTCATGGAGCGGCGGGTCTTCCAGCCGGCAGGCATGACGCGCAGCGCACTGGCCAGGACGTCGAAGGTGCGGCCGCCGGAGCTGGTCGAGACCGCTGTCCTCGGCAACAAGCTCCGCGACCTCTCGGGCACAGACCCGACGCTGTTCTCGGCCGCCGGCGCGCTGGTGACGACGACCGAGGACCTGGACCGGTTCCAGACCGCCCTGTCGTCGGGCCTGCTGATGTCTCGGTCGCGGCTGCACGCGATGCGGGCCGTCGTGGCGAGGGAGCGGAACGGTCTCGGCTACGGGCTCGGCAGCTACCGGCTGCCCGACCCGTGCCGGAAGGGCAGCTACGTCTTCGGCCACGACGGTGCGACCTTCGGGACGCTGACCATGACGTTCGCCCGGCCGAAGGGGCACACGAGGGTGACGGTGGCGATGAACGGTCGTGACCTCGACAACTCGAAGGCCGGTCAGGTCGAGGCGATGGGCCGCTACGTCCTGGCCGCCTTCGCGCAGACCTGCCGCGACGTGGCCAAGGTCCCGGTCACACTGCCGCGGTTCCCGGGCTGAACCTCACCAGCGGCCGCGGTGGACGAGCTCGCCGAGGTCGCGCCGCCTGCGGGTGCGCGGTGAACCGGAGGGGAGCTCGCCCTCGGCCCGGTGGCCGATGGTGATCACCCCGACCGGGTCGTGGTCGTCGGGGATGCCGAACGCCTCCCGCACCGCCGCGTCCTTGTCGGGAGGCACGCCGATGAAGCAGCTGCCCAGCCCGGCGTCGGTGGCGGTCTGCAGGATCAACAGGCCCGCCATCGCGGCGTCCATGTGCCAGAACGGCATCGGCCAGCGCGCCTCGTCGAGGTCGGTCCAGCCCTTGTCCTCCTCGGCGTAGCGGCGCAGGTACGCCGCCTTGCTGGAGCACGGAAGGATCACGACCGGGGCGCCCATCATCCCGGCCAGCCAGCTGTCCGGCCGGTCGAGGTCGTCGGCGGTGGCCGCCCAGAACCGGCGTACGTCGTCCGGACCGTCGAGCACCAGGAACGCCCAGCCCTGGCTGAACCCGGCGCTCGGCGCGCGCACCGCGTTGGCCAGCGCGAGGTCGATGACCGCCGGGTCGACCGGCTCGGCGCTGTAGTCACGGACCATGCGGCGGCGCCGGACGACCTCCTGGAACTCCATGGCGGTCAGTATGCGGATCTCGGATCCGAGACCTATCGACCGGCGCGCTGGTGGCGCCGGGACCCGTGGCTGCGTTGGATGGGGGCGTGCCTCCCCCTCCAGCCGACTTCGAACGGATGTGGTCCGACCTCGCGCCCGTCGGGCGGTCGGCGACCTCGGGCGGCTACTTCCGCCAGCCGTTCACCCAGCCCGAGCGCGAGCTCGCCGACTGGTTCCGGGAGCAGGCTTCTGCGCGCGGTCTGGCCCTCGAGTCCGACGAGACCGGCAACCTCGCTGCGTGGTGGGACCCGGACGGCGGACTGCCTCGGACCGGCGGCGTCCTCACCGGCTCGCACCTCGACTCGGTCCTCGACGGCGGGGCGTACGACGGGCCGCTCGGCGTGGTCTCGGCGCTGGCGGCGATCGACGAGCTGAGGTCGCGCGGCGTCGTGCCGGCCCGGCCGATCGGGGTGTCGGTGTTCGTCGAGGAGGAGGGGTCGCGGTTCGGGCTGGCCTGCCTGGGCTCGCGGCTGGCGACCGGCGCGACGTCGTGGGAGCAGGCGCGGGTGCTGCGGGACCGGGACGGCGTGGGCTTCGAGGAGGTCGTGGCGGGCGGCGGTCCGGGACTGCTGGACGGCGTCGGGGTGTTCGTGGAGCTGCACGTCGAGCAGGGCCGCGACCTCGTCGACCGGGGTGCCGCGGTCGGCGTGGCCAGCGAGATCTGGCCGCACGGGCGCTACCGCTTCGACTTCACGGGCGAGGCCAACCACGCCGGCTCGACGCGGATGGAGGACCGAGCCGACCCGATGCTCACCTACGCGATGACCGCCCTGGCGGCCAACAAGCAGGCCCGGCTGGCCGGTGAGCGCGCCACGTTCGGCCGGGTCGAGGTGACCCCCAACGGCACCAACGCCGTGCCGTCGCAGGTGCTCGCCTGGCTGGACGCGCGGTGCTCGTCGGAGGACGCGCTCAGCGAGCTCGTCGAGACGGTCTCGCGGCAGGCGACCGAGCGGGCCTCGCGGGACCGCACCTCGGTCTCGATCACCCCCGAGTCGGTCTCGGGCGCAGTCACCTTCGACCCCGACCTGGCCCGGCGGATCGCCGCCGACCACGAGGAAGGCGACTGGCCGGTCATCCCGACCGCGGCCGGCCACGACGCCGGAATCCTTTCTGCACAAGGGATTCCGACCGCGATGCTGTTCGTCCGCAACCCCACCGGCGTCTCGCACTCACCGGCCGAGACCGCGTCGATGCCGGACTGCCTGGCCGGCGTGCACGCGCTGGCCGAGACGCTCGAACGGCTGGCGACGTGAGCACGTCGTACCTGCTCGACCGTGCTTGGGTCGACGGCGCCGTTCACGACGAGGTGCTGGTCGAGATCGAGGACGGCAGGTTCGCGCGGGTCGAACCTGTCGGGCGAGTCGGTCACCTGTCAGGGGATGCAACCCCCGACAGGAGCCAAATTCCCCGGTCAGCCGGGGAATTTGCCCGCCTCCCCGGCCTGACCATCCCCGGCCTGCTCAACGACCACAGCCACGCCTTCCACCGCGCGCTGCGGGGCCGCACCCAGCGGGAGCGCGGGACGTTCTGGACCTGGCGCGAGCAGATGTACGCCGTGGCCGAGCGGCTCACTCCCGACTCCTACCTCGCCCTGGCGCGGGCGACGTACCGCGAGATGGTGGCGGCCGGGTACACCGCGGTCACCGAGTTCCACTACCTGCACCACCAGCCCGACGGGACGCCGTACGACGACCCCGGCGCGATGGGCGGGGCGCTGGGTGAGGCCGCCCGCCAGGCCGGGATCCGGATCACGCTGCTGGACACCTGCTACGTCAGCAGCGGTTTCGGGGTGCCGCCCGAGGGCGTGCAGCGGCGCTACTCCGACGGCGACGCGGAGGCCTGGGCGGCGCGCGCCGGCGACGGCCCGGCGGCCATCCACTCGGTGCGGGCGGTGCCGCGCGAGCAGCTGCCGGTCTTCCACGGTCGGGCGCCGCTGCACGTCCACCTCTCCGAGCAGGTCGCCGAGAACGACGCCTGCCTCGCGGCGTACGGCGTCACCCCGACCCGCCTGCTGCACGAGGCCGACCTGCTCGGCCCGGACACCACCGTCGTGCACGCCACCCACCTGACCGACGACGACATCGAGCTGCTCGGCACGACGGGCACCAACGTCTGCATCACGCCGACCACCGAGCGCGACCTCGCCGACGGCATCGGGCCTGCGCGCGCGGCTCGCGCAGGCGGGCTGCCGGATCACGCTCGGCAGCGACAGCCACGCGGTGATCGACCCGTTCGAGGAGATGCGGGGGCTCGAGATGGATGAGCGGCTCGCGACCGGCGAGCGCGGCCACTGGAGCGCCGCCGAGCTGCTCGCCGCCGGCACCGGTCGCCAGATCGAGGTCGGCGCCCCGGCCGACCTGGTCACCATCGACACGACGAGCCCGCGGACCGCGGGGACCGGCGCGGACGAGCACACCGCGGCGTTCGCGGCCACCGCGGCCGACGTCGTCCAGGTGGTCGTCGAGGGCCGGGTCGTGTACTCGAAGGGCGACGACGAGGAGATCGGGCGCGAGCTCGACGAGGCGATCGGAGCGCTGTGGTGACCACGACCGCGATCACCCACATCGGCGAGCTGGTCACCAACGATCCCGAACGAGACAGTTCCGCAACAGATGGTTCCGCAGCAGACGATCTGCTCGGGATCATTCGGGACGCCGCGCTCGTCGTCGAGGGCAACCGGGTCGCCTGGGTCGGCCCGGCGGCCGAGGCTCCCGCCGCCGACGAGCTCGTCGACGCGGGCGGCCGGGCGGTGCTGCCCGGCTTCGTCGACAGCCACAGCCACCTGGTCTTCGCGGGCGACCGGGCCCAGGAGTTCGCCGCCCGGATGGCGGGGGAGGCGTACGCCGCCGGCGGCATCCGCACCACGGTCGCCGCCACCCGCGCCGCGACCGACGAGCAGCTGACGGCCCACGTCGCCCGGCTCGTGCAGGAGATGACCCGGCAGGGCACCACGACGGTGGAGATCAAGTCCGGCTACGGCCTCACCGTCCACGACGAGGCGCGCAGCCTGGCGGTGGCGCGGCAGTTCACCGACGAGACCACCTTCCTGGGCGCTCACGTCGTTCCCGCGGAGTACGCCGACGACCCGGCCGGCTACGTCGAGCTCGTGACCGGCCCGATGCTCGAGGCCGCGGCGCCGTACGCGCGTTGGATCGACGCGTTCTGCGAGGAGGGCGCCTTCGACGTCGACCAGGCTCGCGCGGTGCTCCAGGCGGGTGCGACGCACGGCCTCTACGGCCGGCTGCACGCCAGCCAGCTCGGCCCGGGTCCCGGCGTGCTGCTCGCCGCGGAGCTCGGCCTGGCGGCGGTCGACCACTGCACCTACCTCACCGATGCGGACGTCGACGCCCTCAGCGACTCGGGGACGATCGCGACGCTCCTGCCCGGCGTGGAGTTCTCGACCCGGCAGCCCTACCCCGACGCGCGCCGGCTGCTGGACGCCGGGGTCGCGGTGGCGCTGGCCAGCGACTGCAACCCAGGCTCGAGCTTCACCAGCTCGGTACCGCTGTGCATCGCGCTGGCGGTCCGCGAGATGGGGATGACCCCGGCCGAGGCGGTGCACGCCGCGACCTACGGCGGTGCGCGGGCCCTGCTCCGCGACGATCTGGGCCGGCTCACCGTGGGTGCGCGCGCCGACCTGCTGCTGCTGGACGCCCCGACGCACGTCCACCTGGCCTACCGGCCCGGTGTGCCGCTGGTCGCGGGCGTCTGGGCTGGCGGCCGTCCGGTCTGGTCGTGACCTCGCCCCCTTAGGGGCGCGTGGGGCTGGTGTGACGCATGAGTCGATCGCCGAGCGTGGTCTCGCCGGGGGTGTCGTAACTAAGGCATCCCGCTCGTCGCGTAGGTGTCAGAGATAGGGCACCTGCCCGATGTGGGTGCCTACCTCAGACGGCGATCTTTGTGATCACCAGGCAGTACCAGACACCAACTGAGGAGCACACCAGAGATGGAATTCAACAACTTCGACATGTACCAGGCCGAGATCGAGTACCGGTCCAACCGGATCCGCAAGGACATCGGCCGCAACCCGCGCCGTGTCCGGCTCCCGTTCGTACGCCGGTCCGCCGAGGCCGCCCGCACCTCGCGCTGAGCGCGCCGACGTTGAGCTCGGATGAGCATCGACACGGCGCCGTCAGGCAAAACGGTGCAAGAGGACACAACTGAACAAGGGATCATGGACGGTGTGGCCGTACACACGACCAGCCGGACCCTGATCGGCCGAGACGCCGAGCTGACGGAGATTGCTTCGCTGCTCGGCGTTCGGTCGTCTGCGCCCGCCGTCGACAACGCCCTGGCGGAGCCGACGCACGTCGTGCTCTCCGGCGACGCCGGAGTGGGCAAGACCAGGCTGCTGGTCGAGCTGCGCGACCTCGCGGTCGAGGAGGGATGGCGCGTGGTCGCCGGGCACTGCCTGGACTTCGGCGACAGCGCGCTGCCTTACCTGCCGTTCTCCGAGGTGCTCGGTCGGCTCCAGACCGAGCTGCCGGAGGTGGTCCAGCGCGTGACCGAGGCCCATCCCACGTTGGTGCGGCTCCAGCCCGGACGTCGCGTGATGGTCGCGACCGACGGCGGCGCCCGGGCTCCGGCCGGGCCGAGGGCGAGATGCTCGACCGGGCCGACCTGTTCGCCGCGGTGCACGCCCTGCTGGCGGAGGCCGCCGCCGTTTCCCCGGTGCTGCTGGTCATCGAGGACTGCCACTGGGCCGACCAGTCGACCCGCGACCTGCTCAGCTTCCTCTTCTCCCGGCCGTTCGAGGGCTCAGCCGATCAGCGCGTGGCGATCGTGGCGTCGTACCGCGCCGACGACCTGCACCGCCGCCACCCGCTCCGCCGTCAGGTCGCCGAGTGGTCGCGGCTGGGCGGTGTCGAGCGGCTCCAGCTCGGGCCGCTGGGCGACGACCAGGTCCGGCTGCTCATCGCCGAGCCTCTCGCCCGACGCGATCCGCGAGAAGGAGCTGACCGCGATCGTGCGCCGCGCCGAGGGCAACGCGTTCTTCGTCGAGGAGCTGGTCGGGGCCGCGAGCGCGCCGGGCAGCTGGGTCCCCGATGACCTCGCCGACGTGCTGCTGGTCCGGCTCGACCGGCTCAACGACGCCGCCCGGCAGGTGGTCAGGGTGGCGAGCGTCGCCGGCCGCAAGGTCGCCCACGACCTGCTCGTCCGCGGCGTCCGGGCTCCCCGCCACCGAGCTCGAGGACGGGCTGCGGCAGGCGGTCGAGATGAACCTCCTGGTCCCCGGCGACGGGCACCTACTCCTTCCGCCACGCGCTCCTCGGTGAGGCCGTCTACGACGACCTGCTGCCCGGCGAGCGGGTGCGGCTGCACGCGCAGTACGCCGAGGCGCTGAGTGAGGGCATGGGCCGCGGCACCGCCGCCGAGCTCGCGAGGCACGCCCGGCTGGCCCACGACCTCGACACCGCGCTCGACGCCAGCATCCGGGCCGGCGACGAGGCCATGGCGGTGGCCGGACCCGACGAGGCCGCGCACCACTACGAGCAGGCCCTCGAGCTGCTCGCCGACCCGGCCCGGCGTTCCGCGTGCGAGATCGACATCTCCAAGCTGGCGGTCAGCGCCGCCGAGGCGTTGACGACCTCGGGCCAGCCGACCCGGGCCGCCAAGGTGCTCGCCGAGCAGCTCGACCAGCTCGCCCCGGACGCTCCGGACGCCTGGCGGGCCAGGCTGCTCGCCGCCCGCGCTGACGCAGTGATGCTCACCGAGACCGTCGACGTCAGTCCCCTCGACCTGGTCCAGGAGGCCATCGACCTGCTGCCCGAGGGGGTGGGTGGGCTCCGCGCCAAGGTGCTCGCCACCCAGGCGCGGGTCCTCTCCGGCTACGGCAAGTACGACGAGGCGCAGGTGGCCGGCCTCGACGCGCTCGCGCTGGCCGAGAAGCTCGACCTGCACGAGCTGGCCTCCGACGTGATCACCACGCTGAGCAACCTGAAGAAGGCCGGCCCCAAGGACGCACTCCGCTCGGCACTGGTCGAGGCGATCCACCGGGCCGTCGACTCCGGCGCGATCCTGGCCGAGCTCCGCGCCCGCTACTTCCTGGGTCGCTCCTACGAGGACTGGGCCGAGTGGGCGCAGGCCGAGACCTGGTTCCGCAGCGCCATGAAGGCCGCCACCGACGCGGGGATCCCCTATGCGCCGTGGGGCTTCGAGTCCCGGTGGCAGCTGGCGTGGATCAAGAGCGTCGACGGCGACTGGGACGAGGCGCTGCGGCTGACCGACACCAGCGGCGAACAGGTGCCGCCTATCCCGTCCGCGCTGGTCGAGGGCGTCGCGCTGCTCGTCGAGTCCGGTCGTGGCGAGCCGGTGGCCGAGCGGGCGCGGGCCCTGCGCCGGTTCTGGGAGCTCGAGGGCGGGGTCGTGATCAACTCCGTGGTCGCCGAGATGGCCGACGCGGCGAACCAGGACGACCCGACCAAGGTGATCGCCGTCTACCAGGACGCCGTCGCGGTGCTCAGCCGGATCTGGCACGAGTGGTTCAGCGCCCGCATCCGGCTCGCGGCCATCGCCATCGGTGCGGTCGCCGACGCGCTGCCCCGGCTCAGTGGCGCCGAGCGCACCGAGCTGCTGGCCGAGGTCGAGCGCCTGCACGGTGAGGGGCACACGGTGCTCAACAAGTACTCCGACCCCTCCGGCCACTGGGGCCCCGAGGGACGGGCCTGGACCAAACGGCTCGACGCAGAGACGCTCCGGGCCCGCTGGCTGGCAGGCATCGACGCGCCGCCGCAGGAGGAGCTGGTCGAGGTGTGGCGCGAGGCGGAGCTGCTGTTCGAGGAGTTCGGTCACGTCCACGAGCTCGCCACGGTCCGCGCCGTCCTGGCCGGCATCCTGCGCGCCACCGGCGACACCGCGGGTGCCCGCGAGCTGGGCGACCAGGCCCGTGAGGTCGCGCACCGGCTCGGCGCCCAGCCGCTGCTCGACCGGCTCCGCGCCCAGGGCAGCGCGTCGTCCCGAGCCGACGGTCCGGCGTCCGACACCCTGACCGCCCGCGAAGGCGAGATCCTGGCGCTGGTGGCCGAGGGCCGGTCCAACGGCGAGATCGGCAAGCAGCTGTTCATCAGCGCCAAGACGGTCTCGGTGCACGTCTCCAACATCCTGGGCAAGCTCAACGCCTCCGGACGCACCGAGGCGGCCGCGATCGCGCGACGGCGTGGGCTGATCGACTGAGACCGCTGTCGGGGTAGCCCGACATCGGGACTGGTGCTGGGACCATCGCCGGGGCTGCCGCGCGTTCCTAGCGTCGAGAGCATGAGATCACTGGTCGCTGCGACCCTGCTCCCTGCCCTGACCGCACCTCTCCTCGCCCTGGGCGCGGCCATGCCCGCCGAGGCCCAGGACCATGCCCGCCCGCACCGCGGAGAGCTCGTGTCGAGCGAGGTGGTCGCCCGGCTGGACCCCGCCGGGGTGGCCGGCCGGCTCGAGCGGGGTGGCTTCTCCACCGCTGAGGTGCGGACCGGCGTGACGGCGTACCGGATCAGCTACCGGACCATCGACGGCCACGGCCGACCCACCCGGGCCAGCGGACTGGTCGTGCTCCCGGACGACGGGCAGCAACGGCTGCGGCTGGTGCTGCACGCGCACGGCACCACGACCATCAAGACGGACGTGCCCTCGCAGTTCCACGACGCCTACGGGACCGGTCCGGCACTGACCTTCGGCGCGGCAGGGTTCGCGGTCGCCGCCCCCGACTACCTCGGGCTGGGTGACGGACCGGGCCAGCAGAGCTGGTTCGACGTACCGACCGAGACCACCGCCGAGGTCGACATGCTCCGGGCCACCCGCGAGCTCGCCACCGAGCAGGGCCGCACCCTGCGCAGGGGCGTGGACGTCACCGGCTTCTCGCAGGGCGCCTCGGCCGCGCTCGGCCTGGCCCGAGAGCTGGAACGCCGACCGCACGGCGGCTCCACGCTGCACGCGCTGGCTCCGGTGAGCGGTGCGTACGCCTTCCGCCACGTCAGCCTGCCCGCGGTGCTCGACGGTCGGGTCCAGCCGCAGGCGGCGGTCGTCTACGTCGCGCTGCTCCTCACCTCCTGGAACCGCATCCACCACCTCTACGACGACCCGCGCGAGCTCTTCCGGGAGCCGTACGCCGGCCGCGTCACCCGGCTCATGAACGGTCGCACGCCGGCCGGCAAGATGATCCGCGGTCTGCCGAGCTCGGTCGACGCACTCCTCACGACGGCCGGTCGCCGACTGCTCGAGCACCCCACCGGCGCCTTCGCCCGCGCGCTCGCCGTGGCCGACGCTGTCTGCGACTGGCACCCGCAGGCGCCCACCCGCCTCTACTACGCGGAGCACGACGAGCAGGCCGTGCCCGGCAACACCCGGGCCTGCCATGCGGCGTTCGCCCAGCACGGCGCGTCCGTGCCGGTGCGGAACCTCGGCCCCGTCGACGCGCTCGGCTCCCGCCACCTCGGCAGCAACGTCACGGGTACGCTGGCAGCGGTCCGCTGGTTCCTCCGGCTCGGCTGAGCGAGGCGTCGGGGTGGGTGTCGCCCGTCTGGGTGTACACGCAGGTCACCCGGGTACTTCACTGTCCTCACAACCAGCCCGACCATTGGAGGCACGATGAGCGACGAAGCTCTCGGCGACGACGACATGACGACGAGCCCGGCGGAAGGCAGCCCTGACGTGGGGGGCGACGCCGACGGCACCGACGGCGGCGACGCGGACGGCACCGACGGCGACTCGACCGACGGCACCGACGGCGACACAGGTGACGCCGACGGCACCGACGGCGACTCGACCGACACCACCGACGGGGACGCCTCCTGAGCGCACTCGACCAGCTGACCGGTGACGCCCAGACCTTCCGCAAGAAGGTCTGGGCGTCGCGGGTCCACCACCACAAGGTCGACCCGGCCGAGCTCGCGGCGTACTTCTCGCTGGAGGACGCCGACAGGGTGCTCACCGCGACCGCGATCCGTACGCCGAGCGTCCGGCTCGTCCGCGACGGCACGGTGCTGCCCGAGAAGGGCTACACCCGTGGGGCCTCCCTGGCCGGGCGGACGCTGACCGGCCTGGTCGACGGGCGCACCGCGGTCGAGGAGTTCCGCAAGGGTGCGACCGTCGTCTTCCAGGGGCTGCACCGCTCGTTCCCGCCCCTGATCGACCTGATCTCCGAGCTCGAGCTCGAGCTCGGCCATCCCTGCCAGGCCAACGCCTACCTGACCCCGCCCGGCTCGCAGGGGTTCGCGGTGCACTCCGACACCCACGACGTCTTCGTGCTGCAGACCGCCGGCACCAAGCAGTGGGAGATCCAGCTGCCCGACGGCAACGAGGAGCCCCTGCTCGAGCCCGGCCACGTGCTGTACCTGCCCACCGGCACCCCGCACGCCGCCCGGGCCGAGAGCGCCGTCTCGCTGCACATCACCATCGGCATCAACCAGCTCACCTGGCGCGGCCTGGTCGAGCGCTCGTTGGGCTCCCTGGCCGCCGAGGTGCCCTCCGAGCACCTGCCGGCCGGCTACCTCGAGGATCCGCAGGCCCTGGCCCACCAGCTGGGCCGGCACCTCTCCGACATCGCCGACCGGCTGCACTCCGTCGACCCGACCGACGTGATCGACGCGGAGGTACGCCGCTTCCTCACCTCGCGGCCACCGCGGCTCGAGGGTGCGCTGGTCGACGGGCTCGGCCTCGACGCGATCGACGACGACACCCTGCTGCGCCGCCGCCCGGGTCACCCCTGCGTCCTGGTCGACAAGGGTGATCGGCTCGAGGTGCTCCTCGGCGACCGGATCCTCGACGTACCGGCCCGGATCCGGCCGGCCCTCGAGGAGGTCCACGACCGCAGCGAGCTGCGGCCCCGTGACCTGCCCCTCGACGAGCAGAGCCGGCTGGTGCTGGCGCGGCGGCTGGTCCGGGAGGGGCTGCTCAGGGTCGTCGCCCAACGATGATGTGCACTGTGAGGGCTGGGATGGCCACGTGAAGTTCCGGTGCGCCGACGCGAGCGAGGCGCGCACCGAGTCGATGGCCGGGACGGCGTCGACGGTGCGCTCGTTCCTGCTCGTCGAGCACTCCGGACCGTGGGGCGAGGAGGCACTGCGTGACGCGCGGATGCCGGAGGGCATCGGCCCCGAGCTCCGGCAGCGCGCGGCCGTCACCCGCACCAAGGTGCTGCTGATCCGGCGGCCCGACAAGGCGTTGCGCACCCATGAGGGAGTCCGGGTCTTCGCGGCCTACGCGCACCACGCCGAGCCGTGGCTGGAGACCACCGTCCTCGACGACCTGGCCGGCGTGCACGACCTCGACCTCGCGGATCTGGCCGCGGGTCGGTCGCTCGGGCTGACCCCGCACGCCGAGCCGGTGCTCGCCGTCTGCACGCACGGCCGGCACGACAAGTGCTGCGCCGAGCGCGGCCGTCCGGTCGCGGCCGGACTGGCCGAGGCGTTCCCGGACGAGACCTGGGAGGCGAGCCACATCGGCGGCGACCGGTTCGCCGCCAACCTGCTGGTCGTGCCGCACGGCCTCTACTTCGGCCGGCTCGAGCCGGACACCGCTCGAGGCGTGGCGCGGCTGCTGGCCGCCGGCGAGCTCGACCTCGAGCACCTGCGCGGCCGCTCCGGGCTGGCGACCCCGCTACAGGCGGCCGAGGCGGCGCTGCGTCGCTACGTCGACGAGCGCGGCCTCTCGGCGGTCCGGTTCGTCTCCCGCGAGGTGAGCGACGGCGCGACCGACGCTCGCCGGGTGACAGCAGTGTTCGACGTCTCCGGTCGCCGCTACGCCGTCGCGGTGACCAGCACGCGCGGCTCCGACCTGCAGAAGCTCACCTGCCGCGCGCTGCGCGACAATCCCGTCATGCACCACACGGTCGACGAGATCCGGGCACTCTGACATGAGACCGGTGGTGGCCCTCCTCGGCGCCTGCCATCCGGGCCCGGCGTTCGCGGTCACGCTCCTCGCGGGTCTCCTCGCGGGTGCGGTCGGCCTCGGGCCGGGCTCGATCGCCCTCGTGGTCGCGGCGGTGCTGACCGGCCAGCTCTCGATCGGCTGGTCCAACGACCTCATCGACCTGGCCCGTGACCGCGCGGTCGGGCGGGAGGACAAGCCCCTGGTGGACGGCCGGGTGTCCGAGCGGACCGTCCGCGTGGCCTGCGGCCTCGCGGTCATCGCGACGGTCCCGCTCTCGCTCGCGTGCGGGTGGGTGGCCGGCCTCGTCCACCTGGTGTGTGTCGCCGCCGGGTGGGCCTACAACCTCGGCGCCAAGGCCACGCCCTGGTCGTGGCTGCCGTACGCCGTCGCGTTCGGTGGCCTGCCGGCGTTCGTCTCCCTGACCGACAACGCCGACCAGCTGCCGCCGCTGTGGATGCCGCTGGCCGGCGCGCTGCTCGGCGTGGGCGCACACTTCGTCAACGTCCTGCCCGACCTGGCCGACGACGCGGCCACCGGCGTCCGCGGCTTGCCGCACCGGCTCGGCGCGCGCTGGAGCCCGGTGGTCGCGGCCGCGGTGCTCGTCACGGCCGCGGTGGTGATCGTGGTCGGTGCGCCGGTCGACTCCACGGTGGTCGCGGTCGTCGCGCTCGTCGTCACCGCGGGCCTGGCCGCAGTGGCGCTCTTCGCGCGCGGCCGGACGCCGTTCCGTGCCGCGATCGCCATGGCGCTGGTCGACGTGGTCATGCTGGTCTGGGCGCGATGATCGCCGAGCAGTGGGACCTCGTCATAGTCGGCGCCGGCCCGGCCGGCGCGACGGCGGCGCTGGCCGCTCTGCATGCCGACCCGTCGCTCCGGGTCCTCCTGCTCGACCGGTCCGACTTCCCGCGTGACAAGTCGTGCGGCGACGGCATCGCCCCGCACTGCTTCGAGAAGCTCGCCTCGATCGGCGTCACCGGCGTCGAGGCCGGCTGGACCCCGTTGACCCGGCTCGAGCTGGCCCGTGGAGACCAGTCGGTCGCAGGGACGATGGCCCGGCCGGTCTACGTCATCCCGCGTGAGGTCTTCGACGCCCGGCTGGTCGACCGCGCGGTGGAGCGCGGCGCGACCTTCCGCCGAGAGCGGATCGTCTCGATCGAAATGGTCTCAAACGGGACGATCTCGCATGAGATCGTCCTCAACGGGACCGTGTCATCCGGGATCGTCATCGGCGCGGACGGCGCGCACTCAGTGGTCCGCGCGCACCTCGGACTGCCCTACGGCCGCCGGGCGCTGGCCATCCGCGGCTACGCGCCCACGCCACCGGACCGGCGCGGCACCCAGGTGATCCGCTACGGCGACCGCCGCCAGCCGGCGTACGCCTGGGCGTTCGACCGCGGCGACGGCCTCTCGAACGTGGGGTACGGCGAGCTGCTGCCCGCCGACGGCGAGGGTGAGGCGCCGTCGCGGGCGCTGCTGCTCGACCAGCTCGAGCAGCTGCTGCCCGGCTCGGCCGACGCCGGTGAGCAGTGGAAGGGCCACCACCTGCCGCTGTCCGGCTGGAGATGGGAGCAGCCCGACGGTCGGCTGCTGCTCGCCGGTGACGCGGCGGGGTTGATCAACCCGATGACCGGCGAGGGCATCTACTACGCGATCGCGACCGGGATCGCGGCCGGTCGGTCCGCGGTGCGGGCCCGGCGCGAGGGCGGAGATGCGGGTGCGCTGCACCGGCAGGCGGTCCGCGCACAGCTCGGCCGGCACCTCAAGCACACGTTCGTCGCCTCGCGACTGGCGGAGCATCCGGTGATCGTCGACGGCGGCATCCGGGTCGCTCGTCGGGACAGGCAGGTCTTCGACGAGCTGGTCGAGCTCGGGCTCGGCGACGGCCGGATCTCGGGCCGGCTGGTCCGCGGGCTGGCGGCCGGCTTGGGCCGCAAGGCAGTCTCACGACTGAGGAGGACCTGAATGCAGATCCTGACAGTCCGCGGCGCGCTGCCGCCGCACCGGCACTCACAGGCCGACATCACCGACGCGTTCGCGGGCGTCATCGCCCGGGGCGGGGGGCTGGACGAGCGGGTGCTGCGGCGGTTCCACGGCAACTCCGGCGTCGAGTTCCGGCACACCGTGCTGCCCCTCGGGGAGTACGGCGAGCTCGACGGCTTCACCACCGCCAACGACCTCTTCATCGAGCACGCCGTCGAGCTCGGCGCCCGGGCGCTGCAGGATGCGCTCAAGGCGGCCGACCTCACGCCGACCGACGTCGACCTGATCGTCTCGGCGACGGTGACCGGGCTCGCCGTACCGTCCCTGGACGCGCGGATCGCCGCACTGGTCGGGCTCCGGCCGGACGTGAAGCGGGTTCCGCTGTTCGGTCTCGGCTGCGTGGCGGGCGCCGCCGGGATCGCTCGCCTGGCCGACTACCTCGAGGGCCACCCCGGCGAGGTCGCGGTGCTCGTGGCTGTCGAGCTCTGCTCCCTCACCGTGCAGCGCGACGACGTCTCGGTGCCAAACCTGGTCGCCAGCGGCCTGTTCGGTGACGGTGCCTCGTGCGTCGTCGCGGCCGGCCGGGATCGCGACCAACCGGGCGCCGCCAGCGTGCTGGACTCCCGCAGCAGGCTGTACCCGGACTCGGAGCGGGTGATGGGGTTCGACGTCGGCACCACCGGCCTGCGGATCGTGCTGGACGCCGAGGTGCCGGTCGTGATCGGGCGCTACGTCGGCGAGGACGTCGACCTGTTCCTGGCCGACCACGGACTCACCCGAGCCGACATCGGCTGGTGGGTCTGTCACCCCGGCGGGCCGAAGGTGATCGACGCGCTCCGGGAGACCCTTGGCCTGTCCGAGGAGGCTGTCGCGCTCACCCGGCGTTCGCTCGCCAAGATCGGCAACCTGTCGTCCGCGTCGGTGCTGCACGTCCTCGAGGACACCTTCCGCGAGCGGCCTCCCGAGCCGGGCAGCCATGGCCTGCTCATGGCGATGGGGCCGGGGTTCTGCTCCGAGCTGGTGCTGCTGCGAGCCGCGCCGTGACCTCGCTGACGGCGTTCACCGTGCTCGTCGTCCTGGTCGGCGTCGAGCGGCTCGCCGAGCTCGTCGTCTCCAAGCGGAACGCCGCGTGGTCGAAGGAGCGCGGCGGCGTCGAGACCGGCTTCTCGCACTACCCGCCGATGGTGCTGCTGCACACCGGACTGCTCGGCGGCGCGCTGGTCGAGGCGTACGTGCGCGAGCCGGACGTGCCGTCCGCGCTGGCCTGGTCGATGCTGGCCGTCGTCGTGCTGAGCCAGGCGCTGCGGTGGTGGTGCATCGCCACCCTCGGTCCGCAGTGGAACATCCGGGTGATCGTGGTGCCCGGGATGGTCCCGGTGAAGAAAGGTCCGTACAAGATCATCTCCGCACCCCAACTACGTCGCGGTGGTGCTCGAGGGGATCGCGCTGCCGCTGGTGCACGCCAGCTGGATCACCGCGGTGGTGTTCACGGCGCTCAACGCGGTGCTGCTGACCGTGCGGCTCCGGGTGGAGAACGCCGCCCTCGCCACGCTCGCGGAGCCCTCCGGTGCGTGACCTGGTGATCGCAGGCGGCGGACCGGTCGGGCTCGCGACCGCGCTGTACGCCGCGCGCGCCGGCCTCGACGTCGAGGTCCGCGAGCCACGCCCGGGGCCGGTCGACAAGGCCTGCGGCGAGGGGCTGATGCCCGGCGCCGTCGCCGACCTGGCCGCCCTCGGCGTGGACCCGCCCGGCCACCGGCTGGCCGGGATCCGCTACCTCGGCGGTGGCCGCACCGCGGACGCGCCGTTCCGGCACGGCGACGGGCGCGGGGTCCGCCGCACCACCCTGCACCGGTCGCTCACCGAGGCGGTGGCCGACGCCGGCGTGAAGATCGTGGAGCGCGCGGTCGGCGAGGTCGAGAACCGTCGCGGGCACGTCCTCGTCGACGACGAGCCCGCCCGCTACCTCGTCGCCGCCGACGGCCTGCACTCCCCGGTGCGCCGGATGCTCGGCCTCGACCGGCCGGCCGAGGGGCGCCGCAGGTTCGGGCTCCGGGTGCACGTGGAGATGGCTCCGTGGACGCCGTTCGTCGAGGTGCACTGGGCCGAGGGGTCGGAGGCCTACGTGACCCCGGTCGGCGACGAGCTGGTCGGGATCGCGATGCTGACCGAGCGCCAGGCGCCGTTCGATGAGCTCCTGGCCGAGCACGGGCTGCTCAAGGAGCGGCTGGGCCGCCGGCCGCTCTCGCGGACCAAGGGCGCCGGGCCGCTGCGCCAGCGCTCGACCGCACGCACCCTCGGCCGGGTGCTGCTCGTCGGTGACGCCGCCGGCTACGTCGACGCGCTGACAGGTGAGGGCATCGCGCTCGGCCTGGCCCAGGCGCGCGCCGCGGTCGAGGCGGTCGTGCGGGGCCGGCCCGAGCAGTACGAAGCGGCGTACAAGAAGCTCGGCCGCCGGCACGAGCTGCTGACCCAGGCCCTGCTCTCGTCGTCACGGGTCCCGTTGGTCCGCCGGCAGATCGTGCCACTCGCCGCCCGGCTGCCACGGGTCTTCGCGGGTGTCGTCGACCAGCTGGCGAGGCCGGCGTGACTCGCCCGACGACGGTCGAGGAGGTCGTCCTCCTCGATGACGACGGGAACGCCATCGGCACCGCCGCCAAGGCCGAGGTCCACGGCACAGACACCCCGCTGCACCTCGCGTTCTCCTGCTACGTCTTCGACGGCGACGGGCGGCTGCTCGTCACCCAGCGGGCCCTGGCCAAGCCGACCTTCGGCGGGGTCTGGACCAACAGCTGCTGCGGCCACCCGGCGCCGGGCGAGCCGATCGCCGAGGCGGTACGCCGCCGGACGGGTCAGGAGCTCGGCCTCGACCTCGAGGACGTGACCCTCGTGCTGCCCCGGTTCCGCTACCGCGCCGTGGGGGACAACGGGACCGTCGAGAACGAGCTGTGCCCGGTGTTCACGGCCCGCGCGGCCAGCGACCCGCATCCCGACCCGACCGAGGTCGAGGCCTGGGAGTGGGTGCCGTGGCCGCAGTTCCGCGCCGACGTCCGGCAGCGGCGCCGCGAGGTCAGTCTCTGGTGCCGGGAGCAGGTCGAGGCGCTACCGCCGGATCCGCTGTCCGTCCCGGCGGCCGACCCTGCCCAGCTACCCCCGGCGGCCCGGACCACCACCTGACCGGGACAGGATGACGGGGTGGACCCCGCGACGTACGCCGTGATCGCGGCGGCCGTCCTCCTCGGGTCCGTCGTCCAGTCGGCGGTCGGCCTCGGCGTCGGCCTGGTCGCGGCGCCGGTGACCGCGCTGCTCGAGCCCGCGCTGATGCCGGGCGCGCTGCTGATGGTCGCGGCCCTGATGCCCTGCCTGACCCTCGTGTTCGACCACCACGACATCGACTGGTCCGGATTGCTCTGGTCGTTGCCGGCCCGGCTACCCGGGACCGTGGTGGGCGTCTGGGTGGTCACCACGCTGACCGCGCGCGAGCTCGGCATCGCGATCGGCGTCGTCGTGCTGGCCGCGGTCGCGGTCACCTGGCGGGCGGTGACGGTCCCGGTCAACCGGGCCACACTCTCGGCAGCCGGCTTCGCCAGCGGCATCACCGGCACGGCGACATCGATCGGGGGGCCACCGATCGCGATCGTCTACCAGCACAGGCCCGCCCGCGAGATCCGCACGACGATGGCCGTCTACTTCCTCGTCGGTGCGCTCTTGTCGCTGGTCGCCCTCCTCGTCAGCGGCGACCTGGACCGCGACCAGGCCGTCGCCGCGGTCGAGCTGCTCCCGTTCCTGGCCGTCGGTGCCGTCCTCGGCGTGGTCGCCAGACGCTCGATCCCCGCGCACGTCGTCCGCCCGGCCGTCCTGCTCGTCAGCTCCGCCTCGGCCCTTGTGCTGCTCGGCCGGTCCCTGGTGGGCTGACCGATGAGTCCCCACGACACGAGGAGTCAGACCCCGCATGCCCAAGGTCACCGCACACCTGTCCATCTCCCTCGACGGCTTCGTCGCCGGCCCGAACCAGACCCGCGAGGAGCCCCTCGGCGTCCTTGGTGAGGACCTGCACACCTGGCACCTGGGCCAGACCGACAACGAGGTCGACCGCGCCATGACCGCGCGGGTCCTCGCGCCGCGAGGCGCCTACGTGATGGGGCGCAACATGTACGCCCCCGACCGTGGTGCGTGGGCCGACGCAGCCGGCGGAGAGATGTGGCGCGGCTGGTGGGGTGAGGATCCGCCGTACCACGCGCCGGTCTTCGTGCTCACCCACTACCCGCACGACCCGGTCGAGATGGAGGGCGGCACCACCTTCCACTTCGTGACGAGCTTCGACGAGGCGATGGAGCGCGCGATCGAGGCGGCCGGGGAGGACACCGTGACGATCGCCGGCGGGGCCAGCGCCGTGCGGCAAGGGCTCGAGGCGGGCGTGGTCGACGAGATCATGCTCAACCACTCCCCGCTGGTCCTCGGCGGCGGCGAGTCGCCGTTCGCCGGCCTCGCCGGCCTGCGGCTGCGCGCGATCGAGGTGCTCTCGTCACCCAACGCAACCCACATCACCTACTCGACGCGGGGCTGACCGAACGCCCTCCCCAACGTGGGCCGGCCGTACTTGACGCGTGTCAAGTCAGTCCCTAGCCTCCGCCGTATGGCACCCCTTCAGCGGCCGACGACGGCGGTGATCGGTGCCGGCATCAGCGGGCTCACGGCCGGGAAGATGCTCGGCGACTACGGCGTGCCCTACACCTGCTTCGAGGCGTCGGACCGGGTCGGCGGCAACTGGGCGTTCGGCAACCCCAACGGGCACAGCAGCGCCTACCGCTCGCTGCACATCGACACCAGCAAGCACCGGCTGTCCTTCAAGGACTTCCCGATGCCCGACGACTATCCCGACTTCCCGCACCACACCCAGATCAAGGCCTACCTCGACGCGTACGCCGACGCCTTCGGGCTGCTGGACCGGATCGAGTTCGAGAACGGCGTGGTGCACGCCGAGCACCTGTCCGACGGTGGCTGGGAGCTGACCACCCAGCGCGGCGAGACCCGGCACTTCGATCTGCTCGTGGTCGCGAACGGCCACCACTGGGACCCACGGCTGGCCGACTTCCCGGGGGAGTTCACCGGCGAGTCCCTGCACTCCCACCACTACATCGACCCGACCGACCCCATGGACCTGAAGGGCAAGCGCATCCTGGTGGTCGGCCTCGGCAACAGTGCTGCGGACATCGCCGTCGAGCTGTCCAGCAGGTCGTTGCAGAACCAGGTCACGCTCTCGACGCGGTCCAGTGCCTGGATCGTCCCGAAGTACTCCTTCGGCCTGCCGGCAGACAAGTACTTCGCGACCTCTCCCCACCTGCCGCTGAAGTGGCAGCGGTGGTTCCTGCAGAAGATGCAGTTCATGACCGGCTCCAACCCCGAGCTCTACGGGCTGCCCAAGCCGGACCACAAGTTCTTCGAGGCGCACCCGACCCAGTCGGTCGAGCTGCCGCTGCGGCTGGGCTCCGGCGACATCACCCCGAAGGGGAACGTCGACCGGCTCGACGGCCAGACCGTGCACTTCGAGGACGGCACCTCGTCGGAGTTCGACGCCATCGTCTACGCGACCGGCTACAACATCACCTTCCCGTTCTTCGACCGGGAGTTCCTGAGTGCGCCGGGCAACCAGATCCGGCTGTTCAAGCGGATGTTCGAGCCCGGCACCGAGGACCTGGTGCTGATGGGGTTCGCGCAGGCGGTCCCGACGCTGTTCCCGTTCGTCGAGGCACAGGCCCGGCTGCTGGCGGCGTACGCCGTCGGGGCCTACGCGCTGCCCGAGGTGGACGAGATGGAGCGGGTCATCGACGAGGACCACGCAGAAGTTCCTCGGCCACGTGACCGACAAGCCGCGGCACACCCAGCAGGTCGACTACTTCGTCTACGAGCACGACCTGCGGGCCAGGGAGATCCCGGCCGGCCGGGCCCGGGCGCTCGCTCGGTCAGGAGGTGCGGGCATGAGCGACCAGCCGGCCCGCGGCGACCGCCGGCGTACGGCGCTGCTCGAGTCGCTCGACCACCACCTGCGCGAGGGCAGCCTCGAGTCGATCAACATCGCCGACATCTCGCGCCGCGCCGGTGTGACCCGCTCGGCGTTCTACTTCTACTTCGAGAACAAGGCCAGCGCCGTCGCGGCGCTCATGAACGAGATGTACGCCGAGTCGTCCGCGGCCGCCGACCAGCTCCGCGGCGACGGGACGCCCGGCCGAGAACATCGAGGCGATGGTGCGCGCGCTGTTCTCGACCTGGGACAAGCACGAGCACCTGTTCCGCGCCTCGCTCGACGCCCGCGCGACCAGCACCACCGTGCGCGAGCTGTGGGACAGCGACCGGGAGTCGTTCGTCCCCGTGGTCGCGGGGATGATCGAGGCCGAGCGCGCCTCCGGGGCGGCTCCGGCCGGCACCGACGCCACGGCGCTGGCCAGCGTGCTGCTCGAGCTCAACGACCGGATGCTGGAGCGGCTCGCCCTCGGCGGGACCCTCGACCGTGAGCAGCTGGTCGAGGCGGTCGTCGCGGTCTGGCTGCACACGATCTACGGCGAGGTCCGCCGATGAACCGGCAGAGCAAGCACGACCAGGTCACCTTCATCTCCGAGGGCGTCGAGCTCGACGGCTGGCACTTCACCGGCGCCGGCTCGGCGTTCGACGGACCCGACGGCCGGCCGGTCGTGGTGATGGCGCACGGCCTCGGCGGCACCAAGGACTCCGGCCTCGAGCCGTTCGCGACCGGGCTGGCCGAGGCCGGCCTCGACGTGCTGGCCTTCGACTACCGGGGCTTCGGCGCCTCGGGCGGCACGCCGCGGCAGCGCGCCAGCATGGCCGGCCAGGTCGAGGACTACCGCGCCGCGCTGGCCGCGGCCGCCCGGCTGCCCGGCGTGGACCCGGGCCGGCTGGTGCTCTGGGGCGTGTCCCTGGCCGGGGGCCACGTGCTCGCTGCCGCGGCCGGGCGGGACGACGTGGCTGCCGTCGTCGCGCTGACCCCCCTCGTCGACGGACGGGCCGCCGCCCGGCTGGCGATGAAGCACCATCCCGCGGGCGCGATGCTCCGCTCGACCGGGGCCGGGCTGCGCAGCCGGATCTCGACGCTGCGCGGCGGGGCGCCGGTGATGATGCCGATCGTGGCCCGCCCCGGCGACGTCGGCGCCCTCACCCTGTCCGGCCACTACGAGGCCTACCTCGCCCTCGCCGGACCGACCTGGCGCAACGAGATCGACGCCTCGGTCGGCCTCGAGCTCGGCTCGCACCGCCCGGCCCGGCACGCCAAGTCACTGCGCTGCCCGGTGCTCGTGCAGATCGCCGACTTCGACCGCAGCGCCCCGCCGCGGGCCTCCGCCAAGGCGGCCGCGGCCGCCCGCGCCGAGGTCCGGCACTACCCGTGCGACCACTTCGACGTCTGGCCGGGCAGCGACTGGTTCGACCCCGCCCTCGCCCACCAGCTGCACTTCCTGCGCCGCCACCTGACCTGACCCGTGTCGGGGCTGGCCTAGCGGAGGACTGGGTGCGCGGCGACCAGTCGCTTCGGCGCACGTGCGGCCCACGACTCTACGAGCAGCTCCCGGACGGTTGCCCCGTCCAGCCGGTCGAGTGCGCCGAGCAGCACGAGCTTGGAGTAGCCGGGGATCGAGCGATAGGTCTCCGGGTCCTCCTCGACGTACGGCGCAACGAGCGCCGGGTCGGGAACCCAGACCTGCAGCAGCTCGCGGTCGTCGTCCCATCGCAGCCGCGCGAACTGCTTGCCACGCACGACCACCGCGGCCGACCCCTCGTGCGCCTCGCCGAGCTCGGCCTCCGGCAGGGTCAGTGCGATCCGCTCCGCCTCGCGCCACGTCGTCACGGCTCGACGATAGGCACTGGACAGATCTCCGACCTCAGTCGGATGCCGGTTGACGCGATGTCTCAGTAACCTCGAACCCGTGGCCCTCCTCGATCACGAGCCGACCGACTCTCCGGGCGCTGACCCAGCAGCGGTTCGAGCGGATGACGCTGGTCGGTGGCGACGGCCTGCCGGCGGTCGACACCGCGGGGCTGCCGGACGGTCCGACCTGGCCGGCGATCATCCAGACGATCTCGCTGCTGCGGTTCCGGCACTGGTTCCACCCGTACCTGCACAAGAAGTACGGCGACATCTACACGGTGCGGCTGATGCCCAAGGGCCGGCCGCTGGTCTTCTTCACCCAGCCCGAGCACGCGAAGGAGATCTTCGCGGGCGACCCCGAGATCTTCCACGCCGGCAAGGGCAACGCGATCCTCGGCCCGGTCATGGGCGAGCACTCGCTGCTGCTCCAGGACGGCGCCGAGCACAAGCGGGCCCGCAAGCTGCTGATGCCGGCGTTCAACGGCCACGCGCTGCGCACCTACCAGGACATGGTCACCGCCATCGCGCGCGACGAGGTCGCGCACTGGCCCGAGGACCAGCAGTTCCGGTCCCACGACCGGATGAACGTGCTCACCCTCGAGGTGATCCTCCGGGTCGTCTTCGGCGTCACCGACGAGAAGCGCCTGGCCGCGCTGCGTCCGCGGGTCAACGCCACCGTCAACGTCAGCCCGGCGGTGCTGCTCGTCTGGGGGATCCCCGCCCTGCACCGGGTCGGCCCCTGGGCCAAGGCCCTGCGCAACCAGATCGAGCTCGACGAGCTGATGTACGCCGAGATCCGCGAGCGGCGTACGGCGTCCGACCTCGCCGAGCGCACCGACGTCCTGTCCCGGCTGATCCGTGAGGGGGCGGAGTCCGGCGACGAGCTGCAGGACATCGAGCTCCGCGACCAGCTGGTCACGCTGCTGCTCGCCGGCCACGAGACGACCGCGACCGCGCTGGCCTGGGCGCTCTACGAGCTCGGCCGCAACCCGGAGCTGATGCGCCGCACCCAGGCGGCCGCCGATGCCGGCGACGCCGACGGCGACGCCTGGCTCGACGCCGTCCTCAAGGAGTCGATGCGGCTGCACCCGGTGATCCCGATGGTGGTGCGGACGCTGATGAAGCCGCAGACCATCGCCGGCGTCGACATCCCACGCGGAGCCACGGTCGGCCCGTCGATCCTCATCGCGCACAGTCGCGAGGACAACTACGACGACCCCGAGCGGTTCGACCCCGAGCGGTTCCTCGGCCACAACCCGCCGACCAACACCTGGATCCCGTTCGGCGGCGGCGTCCGCCGGTGCATCGGCGCCGGCTTCGCGATGATGGAGGGCGTGGCCGTCTTGCGCGAGGTGTTCCGCGCGGTCGACGTCACCACCGTCGGCACCGACGAGCCGCTGGTCCGCAACATCACCTCGGTGCCGGAGCGAGGCGCCCGCATCAAGGCCATCCGCCGCTGAACGATCTCGAGACGCTCGCGGACTGGCTGGCCCTCGAGGACCCGATGCCGGACCGAGTCGACGTCATGCTGCTCTTCGGCGGCTCGCTGCCCGACGCATGGGACGCCGCGGCGACGGCCGTGCATGCAGGGAGCGTGGGCACGCTGGTTCTGGTCGGCGGCGAGGGGCACACCACTGACGTGCTCCGGGACCTGCTCGGCGACGACTCGGGCAGCGCCGAGGCCGACCTGATGGCGGCGTACCTCCGGCGCGAGCACGGCATCGAGGACGCGCTGCTCGAGCGGCGGTCCAGCAACTGCGGCGAGAACGTCGTGCTCGCCCGCGACCTCGTCAGCGCGGCCGGGCTGGCACCCGCGAGCGTCGCGCTGGTGCAGGACCCGACCATGCAGCGACGGATGGATGCGGTGTTCCGGCTGGTCTGGCCGGACGCCGTCGCGGTCAACCGACCGGGCCCGCGTCGGGGCCGCTTCGCGTGGCCGCACGAGCGCTGGCTGGCGCTGCTGATGGGCGAGGTGCCGCGGCTCCGCGACGACGCCGACGGCTACGGCCCGCGCGGGCGCGGCTTCCAGGCCCACGTCGACGTGCCACGAGAGGTCGAGGCGGCGTACGCCGCGCTGCTCGCCGGGCACCCCGACTGGGGCCGCCCCGCCCGATAACGCCTACCCGACGGCCCGACCGGGTGCGAGGCTCGTCTTCGTGAGCTGGGGTGAGCGATTCCGTGCGCTGCGGGTCGACCTCACCCCGATGCGCACCTCGCGCGACTTCCGGCTGCTGTTCTATGCCGGCACGGTCTTCTACTTCGGCGCGATGGTCAGCTACGTCGCCATCCCCTACCAGATCTACACACTGACGGGCTCGAACTTCGCGGTCGGTGCGATCGGCATCGTCGAGCTGGTGCCGCTGATCGTCTTCGGCCTGTACGGCGGCGCGCTGGCCGACCACGTCGACCGGCGCAAGCTGCTGGTCGCCTGCGGCGTGGGCCAGGCGGCGTTCACCGCGGTGCTCGCGGTCAACGCGTTCCGCGACGACCCCAGCGTCTGGCTGATCTTCGTGGTCAGCGTGGGGCTGGCCTCGACCTCGTCGATGCAGCGGCCGAGCCGCGAGGCGCTGATGCCGCGCACGGTGACCCACGACGAGCTCCCCGCCGCGAACGCGCTGACCAGCCTGGGCATGCAGATCGGCGTCCTGGTCGGGCCGGCGGTCGGCGGCCTGCTGGTGGCCTACGTCGGCATCGGCTGGTGCTTCCTCATCGACATCGTCGGTTTGTCGATCGCGTCCCTGATGTTCTGGCTGATGAACGGCTACCCGCACCGCGAGGAGACCACCCCGCCCTCGCTCGCCGGCATCGGCCAGGGGCTGTCGTACGCCCTCAGCCGGCGCGACCTGCTCGGCACCTACCTGGTCGACATCGCCGCGATGCTGCTGGCGTTCCCGGTCGTGCTGTTCCCGGCGCTGGTCGAGGAGGTCTTCGCCAAGCCCCAGCTCCTCGGCCTGCTCTACTCCGCCGAGACCGTCGGGGCGCTGGTGGCCACCGCGCTGAGCGGCTGGACCGGCCGGGTGCACCACCACGGCCGCGCGATCGTGCTCGCGGCCGCGGCGTACGGCGCCTTCGTGGCCATGGCGGGCCTGATGCCGTCGATCTGGCTGGTCGGTGTGTTCCTCGCGCTCGGCGGGGCGGCGGACATGATCAGCGGCGTCTTCCGCGCCACGGTCTGGAGCCAGACCATCCCGGAGTCGATGCGGGGCAGGCTGGCAGGCATCGAGATGCTGTCCTACTCCGTCGGCCCACTTGGCGGCCAGGTGCGGGCCGGCGTCACCGCCGATCTGTGGTCGGTGCGAGGCGCGATCACCAGCGGGGGCGTGGCCTGCGTCGCCGGTGTCGGTCTGACTGCGCTGTGGCTGCGGGACTTCTGGTCCTACGACGCCCGCACCGACGAGCACGCGGTGGCCGAGCGGGCCACGCGCCGGGCCGCCGGCGAGGGCTGACACCCGGCGATACGTCTGCGCTCCGACCTGCCGTCTCAGGCTGGCGGTACCAGACGAATCGAGGGGGCTAGCCGCGAGCCTTGAGAGCCGCCATCGCGAGGGCGCCCAGAGCGCCGGCCGAGGTGAGGGTCCGCGCGATGTTGAGCTTCACCCAGAGCGACTCGAAGTTGGCGCGCACGGACGCCAGGTCCTTGATCTTGTCGACCGGCCCGGCGGCGTCGATGGCGTCGTTGAGCGGGATGTTGCCGGCGAAGGTGATGACGAGTGTGCCCACGGCGAGCACGGTCGCGGCGATCGCCCAGGGGCGGGCGGGCGATCCGGCCACGGCGATGGAGGCTCCGGCCAGCAGCGGCGCGCCGAGGAACGTGGCGATGAAGACCGGGTTCACGATCGCGATGTTCATCTGCTGCATGGCGTGCACGAAGGTACGGTCGTCGACCCTGGCGAGGCCGGGCATGACGCCGGTGGCCCAGGTGAAGTAGGTGCCGGCCTGGAGCCCGGCGACGAGGGCGGCGGCGACCAGCACGGGGCCGCGTGCGTTCGTCGTCATGGCGGTGGTCAGGGCCGGGTTGGTGGACAGTTCGCTGGTGAGCGCCTGGGCGCTGGTCGTGGTGTTCATGACGGGAAGTCAATCGCCATCCCTTGAGAGTATCCATGGCTGAATCTGTCTATTCCATACGCAAGCGTCTACAGTTTGGCGCATGGACGGACTCGCCGGACTCCTCGACGGACCACGCGCCAGGGGCGCATTCCTGCTCCGGATCCTGCTCGACGAGCCGTGGTCGGTGCGGCTCCAGGACGAGGCGCCGCTGTCGGTGACGGCGGTGGTCCGCGGCCACCTGTGGGTGTGCCCCGACGGCGAGCAGCCGACCCGGCTGGGGGCCGGAGACGTCGTGGTCTGGGTCGGCAGCGAGCACTGGACCATCGCCGACGACCCGGCCACGCCGACCCAGATCGTGATCCACCCCGGCCAGGTCTGCACCACCGTCGACGGCCAGGTCGTCGTCGAGGACATGAGCCAGGGCGTGCGCAGCTGGGGCAACAGCGAGGTCGGCGAGACCGTGCTGCTCACCGGTGTCTACCTGATGGAGGGAGAGGTCACCCGGCGGCTGCTTCGCTCGCTGCCCCGCACGATGATCCTGCGCGCGCACGAGCTCGACACCCCGCTCATCGACCTGCTCGGTGAGGAGGTGGTGCGCGACGCGCCGGGACAGGAGGCGGTGCTCGACCGGCTCCTCGACCTGCTCCTGATCACCCTGCTCCGCACCTGGTTCGACCGACCCCAGTCCGACCCGCCGGCCTGGTACGCCGCGCAGGGCGACCCCGTCGTCGGCCCGGCGCTCCGGCTGATGCAGCACCACCCCGAGCACCCGTGGACCGTCGCGGACCTGGCCGACCGCGCCGGGGTCTCGCGGGCGTCGTTCGCCCGGCGCTTCACCGAGCTGGTGGGCGAGCCACCGATGGCCTTCCTCATCGGCTGGCGGATCGCGCTCGCAGCCGACCTGCTGCTCGAGCCCGACGCCACGATCGCGTCGGTGGCGCGGCAGGTCGGCTACGCGACGCCGTTCGCGCTGAGTGCGGCGTTCAAGCGCGAGCGCGGGATCAGCCCGCGCGACCACCGGCGCCGCGGGGTCGAGCCAGCCGCTCAGCCGAACGGCTCGACTGGCTAGTGCCCAGGCACTAAACGCACCGCCGTTCCCCTTCGGGCACAGGGAACCGCGGCTACCTTCGCCAAAGAAGGCAACTGCTGAGACCCCCGTCCGCCCGGACTACCGGCTGGACGACAACAGTGCCTCGACCGAAGGTCGGCCCGATGAGCCACACCTCGCCACCGAACACCACCCTTCGGACCACGACTGCGCGGCTGGCGATCGGAGCCTGCGCGCTGCTCGTCGTCGGTACCTTCGCGACCGGCTCGCCAGCGAGCGCGGCAGCCCCGCAGCCCGTGGCAGCCAGCGGAGTGGACCTCGGCACGGCCGCGACGTACTCGGTGCTCGCCGGTGCCGGTGTCTCCAACACCGGAGCAGCCACGGTGCTCGCCCTCGACCTGGGGCTCAGCCCCGCCGGCGTGATCGCCGGGTTCCCGCCGGGCACCGTGACCGGCTCGACCCACGACAAGGACGCCGCGGCCGCGACCGCACAGGAGGACCGCCAGGCGGCCTACGACGCCGTGGTGGCGCAGACCGGCGGCACGACGTTCGCGGGCGACCAGGCCGGCGCGATCTTCAAGCCCGGCCTCTACACGAGCGGCGCGGCCATCACGAACACCGGGACGATCACCCTCGATGCAGACGGTGACCCCGGCGCGATCTTCGTCTTCCAGATCGGTGCGGCGCTCAGCTCCGCGGCGACCAGCAAGGTTCTCCTCACCGATGGTGCCCTGGCGCACAACGTCTACTGGCAGGTGGCTGGAGCCGTCTCGCTCGGCGCCGGTGTCAAGTGGGTCGGCACGCTCCTCGGCGCCGCCGCGGTCGCCTTCGGCGAAGCTGCCTCGATCAAGGGCCGGATCCTGACCCCGAGCACCGTGGCGCTGGCGAACAGCCCCGTCACCAAGCCCATCGACGACCTGACCGCCCCGCTCGTCGGCATCGACGGCGGCCCGGCGCGCAGCACCAACGACCCGACGCCGATGATCACCGGTACGACGGACGAGCCGGCCGGTCGCCCGGTGACGGTCACCGTCGGCGGGCAGACACTCACGTCGACGGTCCGCACCGGCGGCGTCTGGGCGCTCAGTGCGACCACGCTGAGCGCCGGACCGCATGACGTGCTCGCGTCGATCACGGACCCGTCCCAGAACACCGGTACGGCGACGCAGGTCCTCACGGTCGACGGCAGTGCGCCGGCCGTGACCATCGACGGCGGCGCGTCGAGTGCCACGAAGGACACCACGCCGACCGTCTCGGGGACCACGGACGAGCCCGGCAGTCCGACGGTGACCGTCACCGTCGGCGGCCAGACCCTGACGACGACGGCTCTGGCCGGCGCCTGGAGCGTCGACGCGACCGTCCTGAGCGAGGCGGCCCACCTGGTGGTGGCGTCCGTCGACGACGCGGCTGACAACACGGGGACGGCGAGCCAGGTCCTGGTCGTGGACGTGACCGTGCCGGTCGTGACCATCAACGGCGGGCCGCAGGCCTCGACCGACGACACCTCCCCGTGGACCTTCGGAACCACGGCCGAGCAGGCCGGCACGACCGTCCAGCTGGCCATCGGCGGCCAGGCGCTGGTCGCAACCGTGCTGCCCGGCGGCACCTGGGGCGTCAGCGCGACCACCCTGGCCGCCGGCACCTACGTCGTGGTGGCCTCGGTCACCGACGCCGCCCAGAACACCGGCACCGCCAGCCAGGTCCTCACGGTCACCAGCACCGGCACGGGCGGCGGCACCGGTGGCACCGGCGGATCCGGCGGCAGCGGCAGCGGCAGCTCGACCGGCGGCGCGGAGTATCGGCCCGACGCCGAGATCCGCCGAGCCAAGGGCAACTTCGTTGGCGAGGGGAGCTACCAGGTCTCGGGCCAACGGGTGACCTCCAAGCTCCAGGGTCGCAAGCGGAGCGTGGTGTACGAGGTTCGAGTCACGAACCGGGGCACCCGCACGGACCGGATGGCGGTCGGCGGTACTCGCAGGAGCCCGCAGTTCAAGGTGGCCTATCTCGACGGCGGCCAGAACGTGACTGCCGACGTCCTCGCCGGCACCTACCAGACCGGCGCCCTGAAGCCCGGGGAGTCGGCAACCTTGACGGTCAAGATCACCAGGCTCAGGGGCGCCAGGCCCGGCAGCAAGCGCACGTTCGAGATCCGGGTGGTCTCGACGAACGCGAAGAGCAAGGCGGACACCGTGGCGGCCGTGGTCAAGACGGGTCGCCGCTAGGAGATGCGGTCAGCGGTCTCCTAGCTCAGGCTGCCGCTCCAGCCAGGTCTGCCAGTCGATGCCGCGGACCAGGACGGCGTCGTTGTCTGGGAGCATCGCGCCGGCCGCCACGCTGGCCGGTGCCTCGACCGGCTCGACGGTGACCTGCTCGCCCACGTGAGCGGCGTACCGCTGGACGAGATCGAGGAGCCGCTCCGGCTTCGGCCCGGCCAGCTCGACGTCGTGGTCCACAGCACCGGTGGCGAGGTCGAGCAGGAGCCGCACGATCTCGGGGGTGTCGACCGGCTGGGTCGGAACGTCGAAGACGCGGGTGACGTCGCCGTCGAGGTTCCACTCGAACATCTGACGGGCGAAGTCGTGGAACTGGGTCGCGCGCAGCACCAGCGCTCCCGAGTTCACCTCGCGGGCGGCGCGCTCCTGGGCGAGCTTGGCCACGTAGTAGCCGTAGTCGGGGCTCTTCTCGATGCCCACGATCGACAACGTGACGGTGCGCGGCACCCCGGCGGCGGTCGCGGCCCGGCCGAGGGTCCGCGCCACGCCGGTGAAGAAGTCCAGGGTCTGCTGGTCGCCGAGGAGGCCCCGGGTCGAGGTCACGTCGACCACGGCGTCCGTGCCCACGAGCGCGGCCTCGAGCTGGCCCGGCTCGGGGTCGAGCAGGTCGAACCCCGTCTCGCGGGCGATCTCGACGACCTCGTGCCCCTCCTTGCGGGCCAGGGCGGTGAGCTGGGAGCCGATGAGGCCGGTGGCGCCGGCGATGGCGATGCGCATGATCTTCTTCTCCTGTCTAAACGCGGATAATCTCTGTCTGAGATACATTCAACCACAGAACGCGGACACTTTCCATCCGCGAATGGGCTAGGCTCACGGACGTGAAGCTGTCGGCAGGGGTCGAGTGGGCGATCCACTGCTGCGTGGTGCTGAGCCAGGCCGAGGGGCCGGTGCCGGCGCAGCGGCTCGCAGAGTTCCACGGGGTGTCCCGCACCTACCTGGCCAAGCACCTGCAGCAGCTCTCCCGGGCCGGGCTGGTCGCGTCCACCGAGGGCCGGGTCGGCGGCTACCGCTGACCCGCGCTGCCTCGGAGATCACGGTGCTCGACATCGTGCTCGCGATCGAAGGGTCAGAGCCGGCGTTCCGCTGCACCGAGATCCGCCAGAACGGCCCGCTCCCCGCCACTGCCAAGGTCTGCGAGCGTCCATGCGGTGTCGCGCGGGTGATGTACGCCGCGGAGGCCGCCTACCGCACGTCGCTGCGCTCGGTCACCGTCGCCGACCTGGGCGAGACGGTGAAGAAGGACGCCGGCGCACGCGTCTTCGACCACGTGCGCGGCTGGCTGGCCCAGGCCTGAGTCGGTTACGGCACGTACGCCGCGGCGGCGATCCCCATCAGCCGCTCGTCCTCGGAGCCGTCGCGGTCGCCGGTCGTCGTCAGCGAGGTCGCCAGCACCCGGCCGCCGTCCTCGGTGGCGAGCACGAGCGTGCGATAGCCGGCCACGCCGCCGCTCTTGCCGAAGACCACCGGGCCGCCGGGCAGAGGGGTCCGCTGCAGGCCCGTCGTGAAGCAGGCGTGGCCGGCATCCGGTCCCTGCGCGCATCCTCCGGCCGTCCCTTCGTAGGGCACGTCCGGCACGGTGAGCATCCGGTCGAGCCACGGCTGCGGCACCACCCGGCCGGCCATCAGCGCGCCCAGGAAGCGACCCAGGTCGCGGGTGGTCGACACCATCCCGCCCTCGGCCCACGCGTAGGCACTCTGCGCGGACACGTCGACCAGCCGACCGTGCACGCGGACGTAGCCGTGGGCATGCGCACCGCGGAGGTGCACCTCACCGCGTCCGGGCAGATAGGTGTCGTCGAGGTGCAGGGGCCGGAGCAGGCGGGTGCGGAGCTCGTGGGCGAAGGAGTGGCCGGTCACCCGCTCGACGACCAGGCCCGCCAGGAAGTAGTTCACGCCGTTGTACTCCTGCTTCGTCCCCGGCGCGAACGCCATCGGCTGCCGCGTGGCCGAGCGCACGACCGACCGCGGCGAGTGCCAGTCGAAGCGGTGCCGGACCACCCAGGCGGGGTGCTCGTGGCCGGCGTCCTCGGTCGACTTCGGCAGCCCGCTGGTGTGGTCGAGCAGCTGGCCCACGGTGATGGCCGGGAACGACGCGGGCAGCTGTCCCGGCAGCCACGTCTGCACCGGGTCGTCGAGCCCGAGCCGGCCCTCGGCCGCCAGCTGCAGCACGAGGCTGGCGGTGAACATCTTGGTCGCGCTACCGATCCGGAACCGCGCATCGGCCGGCACCGGCCGCCCGGTGCGAACGTCGCGGACGCCGGCCCGGCCGGACCACCGCCCGTCGCTCCCGCTCACCCGCACCTGCGCGCTGATCACCGCGTCGTCGGGCAGCCCGGCGATGGCCTCGGCCAGGGCGTGCCGGTCGGGCGGTGGCAGCGGGTCGGCATAAGCCGAGCCGGATGTCGCTCCGGAGAGTCCGAGCACGGTCACGGTCGTCGCGGTCAGGGCAGCAAGGATGCGTCGATGCATGCCTGCCACCGTCGTCCGGCGCGCAGGTCCAGCACATCGGGGACCTCACCCACCTGGCCCGTGTGCGACCCGCAGGGGTCAGTGCGACGACGCCTCGGCCGCGCGTCGCTCCTGCTCGCGGCGCTGGCCCTCCTCGACCAGGGCGACGATCCAGTCCGGCGACGGGCGATCGAGGAGGCGATCTGCCTTCATGCGGAGCTGGGCGGCCTGCACGCGCACGGCGAATCGCTCGGCGCTCTCGACCTTGGTCACGGTGGGTGTCCTCTCTCTTCGTCAAGTATGACACTGCGAGCGACGGCGGACCCGACCGTCGCGACGAGAGCCTGGTCGTCTCCGTCGAGGATCGGCGCGACCAGCAGCTCGTCGAAGGTGCAGTAGGCGCTACCTGTCGAAGGCGTCGAGCACCTGCTGCTCGGTGAGCCCGTAGTCCTTCAGCGAGTAGTCGTGCCTCGGCGCCGCGGCGCCGGACTTCGACTCCTGGTCGATCTCGGTGATCGCCGCCTCCACCTCGGGCGTCCAGTCGAGCGACCACTGCTCGTAGAGGGCGCGGGTGACGCCGAGCGGGTCCTGGCGCAGGTCCGAGAACGCCACGTCGGCGAACTGGTCCTCGTCGTACGCCGGCCGGGCGTCGTGGAACGCGTGGAAGGCCCGCGACCACAGGTCGAGCTGGGTGTGCCCGATCACGCCTCCGACGTACGTCTCGGAGTGACCGGCGGTGGTCTCGGCCGAGAGAGAGCACGACGACGCGATGCACACGACGGGCTCGCGGTGCGTGTAGACGACGAGCGCGTCCGGGTAGACGGTCATCAGCGCGTCGAGCGCGGTCATGTGCGACGGGTTCTTGAGCACCCACCGCTTGTCCTGGTCGTTGAGGCCGATCAGCTGGAGGTTCTGCCTGTGCCGCGCGTACGCGTCGGTCCAGTCCTGGCCCTGCAGCCACTGCGAGTAGCGGGGCAGGTTGGCCAGCGCCTCGTAGGAGTTGGACTTGCCGGTCTGGCGCAGCAGTCGCCAGCACTCCTCGACCGACGTGGCGTCCATGTAGTGGATCCCCATGTACTCCGGCGACTCGACGTGGTGCGCGGTGAACGCCTTCTGCATCATCGCGAAGACCGGGTCGTCCTCCCAGGTCTCGCGCGGCGGCCGCGGTTGCGGGAACTGGGTGATCCACATCTCCAGCCCCTGCGCCTGCGGGTCGGCGTGCAGCAGCCGGTGCAGCGCCGTGGTGCCGGTGCGCGGCAGCCCCATCACGAAGATCGGCCGCTCGATCGGTGCGCCGGCGTGCTCAGGATGCTTGGTGAACGCCGCCTGGGTCAGCAGCCGGCCCACGAGGGCGCTCTTCACCTCCGAGCGCTGGAAGTAGTTGCCGCGCGGCGTCAGCCCCGCCTCGGGCGAGGCGAGGTCCTCGACCAGGACGCGGATCCCCTCTTCGTGCGCGGTGCCACCCAGGTCGGACAGCCCGGTCGTGCGCTCGGCCGCCGCGACGATGTCCTCGTAGCTGCCCACGTCCGCGCGCTCGCGGGTCATCACGTTGTCACTCATGGACGCCTCGTTGGTTGAGGAAGGCGCGCTAGCGCCTGTCTCGAAACCAGGTGACCCGGTGCTGGGGCTCGATCCAGTACCAGCCTCGGCGTGCGAGGTTTCGAGACGCTCGCCAGCGCGAGCCCCTCAACCATCGTGGGCGTCAATCATGGAACTCACCGCAGTCGACCGTGAGCATCTGACCGGTGACGGCGGAGGCCAGGTCGGAGGCGAGGAACAGCGCGGCCCTGGCCACCTCCTCGGGCGACGCGAGCCGCTTGAGGTCGGTCGGGGCCGCCTTCTCGGCGTACACGTCGTCGTGGGTGACTCCGGACTCGGCAGCCAGCCAGTCGAAGTAGCCCTTGTTGACGTCCTCGTAGATGTAGGACGGCGCGACCGAGTTGACCCGGATGCCGCGCGGGCCGAGCTCGGTCGCGAGCGAGGAGGCGAGGTGCTCGAGGGCGCCCTTGGAGAGCTTGTAGCCGGCGTACTCCGGCTGCGAGCTGAACACCACGCAGGAGTTGAGCATGATGATCGAGCCTTGCGAGGCGGCCAGCGCGTCCGCGAACAGCGCCGAGAGTCGCAGCGGCGCGAACACGTTGGTCTCGTTCGCGGCCCGAAGCGCCTCGACCGGGATCGTGGAGATCGGGTCCATCGGCGGGATGCCGAAGGCGTTGTTGATGAGGCAGTCGACCTTGCCGAACTCCTCGACCGCTCGCTCTACCAGCGCCACCCGCGACTCCTCGTCGGTGATGTCGGTCGGTACGACGAGCGCCCGGCGGC
Source organism: uncultured Actinomycetota bacterium (assembly GCA_963798045.1). Lineage (GTDB taxonomy): Bacteria > Actinomycetota > Actinomycetes > Propionibacteriales > Nocardioidaceae > Nocardioides. Next base: position 50,533 of record CAWCSB010000036.1, on the reverse strand, counting down.
CGTGCGAGCGGACCACCTCGGCCATCTTCTCCAGGCGGCGCTCGGTGCGGCTGACCAGCACCAGGTCGGCGCCCATCCGGGCGGCCTCCTCGCCCAGGGACCGGCCCAGGCCGGGGCCGACCCCCGAGAGGACCACGACCTTGCCCGCCAGGAGCGGGACCGGCTGGTAGCGGTCCTCGACAGAGGTGTCGTGGTGTGCGGAGGTGGTCACGGGGGCCAAGACTAGAACGTGTTTCAGTTTTCGTCGAGAGCGCGCGATCTGCACCCAGATCGTCCGGAACCCGGCTTAGCCTCGGAGCGTGAGCGACTACCGGATCAGGGGACTGACCCCGGACACCTGGAGCGACTTCGAGGCACTGGTCGAGCGGACCGGCGGCCTGTTCAGCGGCTGCTGGTGCGTCCACTTCCACCACGGTGTGCCGGACGGGCGAGGCGAGGACGAGAGCAACCGCGACTTCAAGAAGCGGATGGTCGAGGCCGGCGTCGCGCACGCCGCGCTGGTCTACGACGGCGAGCAGGCCGTGGCCTGGGCCGAGTTCGGCCGGCCAGACGAGCTGCCCAACATCCACCACCGCAAGCAGTACGACGCCGAGACCGAGACCCCGGCCGACTACCGGATCACCTGCATCAACGTGACGAAGAGCCACCGCAAGAAGGGATACGGGCGGGCCGCGCTCCGCGGCGCGGTGCGGCTGATCGCGGAGGCTGGCGGCGGTGTCGTCGAGGGCTACCCGCACGACATGGCCACGCGCGACCCGGCCAAGAAGATGAGCGACTCGTTCCTCTACAACCTCACCCGGAAGTCCTACGAGGAGGCCGGCTTCACCTACGTCCGTCCGAAGGGCCAGCAGAACTGCGTGATGTCACTGACGGTCGAGCGCGTCAGCTGATCATCCGCCGCGCTACCGCACGCTGGCGCGCGACGATCCGCGCGGCGTACTCCTCGGGCGAGATGGGCGCGAAGTGGGGCAGGTGCGCGCGAACGTCGGCGAACGGCACGACCTCGACGGTCGGGCCGTCCGCCTCCTGCGTGAGGTCGCGCTCGAGTCGCTGCCAGCGGAGCATCAGCGCGCCGGTGCGGTGGCCGGTGGTCTCGAGCCAGTTGGCGATGCCCGGGTTCTGCTCGGACACGACGAACCGCATCTTCCCGTCGGGGTCGGTGACCGCCTGGGCCTTGGTGAGCGAGGTCTGGTGGGTCTCGTAGTCGGTGGAGGCGTACCAGTCGGAGCCGACCTGGGCGCCCTGGTAGGAGCAGTCGTCGCAGCGCGGCACCGTGATGACCAGAGCCTGGTCGTCGGCGAGCTCGTAGTGACCGATCGACGACCGCTGCGACGCGAGGCCGCCCGGCGTCGACTCGGGCTCGGTCAGGGTGTTGACCGGCTCCTGGTACTGGAAGAACTGGGGGAAGGCGAACCACGTCTGGATCGAGCCGACCAGTGAGCGCGCGGCCACGTCGTACTTCTTCGCGAGCAGGTCGCGGGTCAGCTCCTTGGCCGGCTGGCCCAGCTTGTCGGCGCGCTCGATGGTGAGGGTGCCGCGCTCCTCGGTGTCCCAGTCGTTGAAGACCTCGCGGACGATCAACGACTTGGCGCCGGGCTCGGCCGTGTAGGTGAACTCGAAGGTGCCGTCCGGCCGCACGTCGAGCTCGCGGTCGTCGAAGGCCATCAGCGAGGTGGCGGCGGAGTCGGCGGAGTACTGGCCCGCCCATCACCTGGAACGACAGGTCGGCGCTGGTGCCCGCGGCGGCCCCGGACGACGTACTCGACGCCCTCGCGCAGGAACGCGTTGAAGTAGATCGCGTCCGGGTTGTCGAGGCCCTGGCGGGAGAACTGGTGGGTCGGGTTCACGAACAGCGGCCGGTCGAGGTCGTAGTCGAAGGCCGTCTGCATCGCCATCCGGATCCGGCCGGCGAGGTAGTCGTAGCCCTCGAGGCGGTCCTGCTCGGTCTTGATGAACGGCGCGTTGACGATCAGGCTCCTCGGCCTCTTCGATGGCTGCTCTCAGTGGTGCGGTGAGATCCCAGGGTTCAGTCACGCTCGCTGCTCCCTGTCGCCCCGGCTGGGTGCCGCGCGTCCAGCAGGTGCCAAGTCCGTTGACCCGGCGCAAACTTTGCGCCGGGTCAACTCGACCCGGCGCAAATTTGCGCCAGGTCAACGGAGGTGGGGGGCAAGCAGGTGCCCTTGTGCTGCATCCGCTCGCCTTCTGGATGATGTTTTCGGCGTACTGCTCGAGGTGCTTGATCTTCTTCTCGAGGGGCTCGGTGTCCGGGCCCTTGATGTAGGGGACCCGGAAGCCGACGATGCAGTCGGTCACGCCCTTGTCCTCGAGGCGCTTGATGCCGTCGAGGTCGTAGGCGTCGTAGGAGATGACGTGCACCTCGAAGTCGTCGCGGGTGTCGCCCTCCTCCTTGCGGATCTCGGCGAGCCGGGTGAGCAGCCGGTCGAGCTCCTCGCCGTCGCCGCCGGCGTGCATCCAGCCGTCGCCCTTCAGCACCGCTCGGCGCAGCGCGTTGTCGACGTGGCCACCGACCAGCAGGGGGATCTGCTCGGTGGCCCCGGGGCACTGCTTGAGCTCGTCGACCTCGTAGAACTCGCCGTCGTACTTGAAGAACTCGCCGGTGGTGAGGCCACGGAGGATGTCCATGCACTCGTCCATCCGCTTCCCGCGCTTGGCCCAGTCGACGCCGAGGTTGGCGAAGTCCTCGGGCCACGGCGAGATGCCGACGCCGAGGCCGAGCCGGTTGTCGGAGAGGAAGGCCAGCGAGGACGCCTGCTTGGCCACCAGCACCGGAGGCCGCACCGGCAGCTTGAGCACGAACGGCGTGAGCCGCAGCGTGGTCGTCACCGCGAACAGGTGCGCGCAGAGCACCATCGTCTCGATGAACTCCTTGCCGTCCAGGAACTCGCGGTCACCGGTGTCGGTGTAGGGGTACTTCGAGTCCGAGTCCTTCGGGTAGATCAGGCTGTCGGCCACCGTCATGCTCGTGTAGCCGGCGGCCTCCGCGGCCTGCGCCAGAGGTGCGTAGAACGTCGCCTGTGTCATCGCCTCGGCGTAGGTGAACCGCATGGGTCCAAGACTAGAACGTGTTTCAGTTTTGGGCTAGGGCGGCGCATGCCTCCCGGACCGCGGTCGAGTGCACCGACCGGGCCGGGAGACACGTCACGACCGACGGTTCGCTCAGTCGCCCAGACCGAGCTGCGCGGACAGGAACGCGACGAGGTCCCCGATGGCGGCATCCGTCAGCTGGTGGTGTGCGCGGTCGTAGGTGATGGTCTGCGCCGCCGGGTTCGCGGCGATGAACGCGTTGCGGACCTCCTCGGGCACGAACTCGTCCTGGCCGGCCCACTGGAACAGCACGTGCGAGCCCAGCCGAGCCACGTGGCCGACGGGGTCGAGCCCGGCGAACAGCGCGAGGTAGTCGGCTCGCGCCTGGCCCTCGAGCTGGAGCCAGAACTTCGCGAACCAGTTGCCCATCAACGAGTCCGGTGCCTGCATGGCCAGCACGGACACCCGACGGTCGCGGTCGGCGAGCAGGGCGCCGTACATGGCGCCGTAGTCGTGTCCGACGACGGCGATGCGATGCGGATCGACGGCCGGGTTGCCGGCGAGCTTGTCGAGCGCCGCCTTGTACGCCGCGACCTGGTTGCGGACCAGCGTCACGTCGCCGGTGGTGCCGTCCGGGTTCGGGACCCACGGGAAGTAGCCCTGCGGCAGGACCGAGACCACGCCCTGCCCCGCGAGGTCGACCGCCTCGGACAGGAACTCGCTGCGGTCGTTGTGGAGGTCGCCGAGCCAGTGCAGCCAGAGCACCCCGGCCACCGAGCGCTTGTGCAGGTGGCCCGTCGGCGCGACCACCCAGGCCTGGATCGGGCCCTGGTGCGGCACGTTGATCGTGACGTCGGTGATCGACACCTGGGGTGGGCGGTCACCGTGCGGGTGCCGGGTGGCACCGACCGAGGGGATGGTCCCGGTCGCGGCCAGGGCCACGGCGGGGAGCAGGGCGGCGCACAGTGCGAGCACCGGCACCTGACGACGACGCGAGAACAGCTTCATGTGGGGCCTCCATCAGTTGCTCGAGCCCTTGAGGGACTGACGATGCGCCTCCCACCTCAACCGTCAGTACAATGTGGCGTCAAGCAACTGACGCATTCGAGACCGGATCGTGATGGCGACGGGAGGTGGTGGCGGATGGCCGCCGCCTGGGTGCCGTCGGACTGGCTCTCCGACCGCGGTGACGCACCGGCGAGCGACCTGGACCTGGCCGTCGTCCTGCTGAACACCCTCGACCTGCTCGAGGACCCGGCCGACCGGCTGCAGGACCTGGCGTGGTGGCGCGACGCCCTGCGGCAGCTCGGCCACCCGGGCCTGGCCGCCGCCCAGCGGCGCGACCACCTGCCCCGGCTCCGTGAGCTCCGCGAGACGCTGCGCGCCGTCTTCGAGTGCGACGAGGACGCCGACGCGGCCGCCCTGCTCAACCCGGCGCTGGTCGAGGCCGGTGCCGTGGTCCAGCTGGGCCCGGAGGGGCTGGGCGTGACCGGCACCGGTCGGGACGGCGACCTGGCCGCCCGGCTGCTCGCCGCGGTGGCCGCCCAGGTGGCCTCGCACGGGGTGGCCCGGCTGGGCAGCTGCCACAGTGACCCGTGCCGCTGCGCGTACGTCGACCGCACCCGCGCCGGCACCCGGCGCTACTGCTGCTCGGTCTGCAATGACCGCGCGGCCGCTCGGGCCTACCGCCGGCGCCGTGCCCGGACCGGATCCTGAGACCGGCGCAACCCCGGCGCAACTCCGGTGCCCTCCACCGCGTCTTGTACGACGTGCGCTCCCTCCGTCTCATCGTCTTCACCATCCCCCTGCTCGCCGCGCTGCTGCTGGTCGCGACGCTGTCGCCCGTCACCGCCGCCGCGTCAGACCAGCCGGTGCTGGGCTCGACCTCGCACCTGGCTCCGGTAGGAAAGGGCTGGGGCAAGGCGCACCCGCGGTACGTGTTCAACGGCGGCGACCCCTCGGGCGAGGTGGCCAAGCTCGCGTGGCGGCACTGGGGCCAGCCGCGGGCAAAGGGCCACGGGGTCACCTGGCTGCTGCGTCCCGAGGGGGGCTACTACGCGCGGCCCGGTCGGATCGTGCTCCGCGCAGAGGCGCTCGGCGTCTGCGCGGACGGGACCGCGGCGTACACCCGGCTGGAGTTTCGGGTCGCCCACCGCCCCGGCGGCCCGGTGGGCAGGCACTGGCGCCCGTGGGCGGGCGACGGCGACATCTGCTGAGCAGTCGCGTTTCAGCTCTGTGCGATCCTGCCGCGCGTGGACCTGCACGAGCTGAGCGATCGCGCCGAGATCAACGACGTCCTGATCAGCTACACGCGGGCCATCGACTCCGGGGACTGGGACCGGCTCGACACGGTGTTCACACCCGACGCGCAGATCGACTACACCGAGTCCGGCGGGATCGCGGCGGCGTTCCCCGAGGTGAAGCCGTGGCTGGCCGAGATGTTGCCGGCGTTCTTCCCGAAGCGGATGCACACGCTCGGCCAGGTCGACATCAGGCTCGACGGCGACGCCGCTGAGGTGTCGGCGTACTTCCACAACCCGATGCCCATGGACGACGGCCAGGGTGGCGAGAAGATCGTCGAGTTCGGCGGGGTCTACCACCACTCGATGACGCGTACGCCGGACGGCTGGCGCACCCACCGCCTCCACGAGGAGGTCGTCTGGAAGCGCGGACTGTGACGCCCGGTCCCGGAGTGATCAGGCCGGTCTGACCGGCAGGTCGCCGACGTTGGCGAACAGCTGGCCGTAGAGGGTCGCGACCGCCATGTCGGTCTTGAGCACCGGAGTCCAGTGGTCGCCGGCCCTGGTGTAGTCGTCGTGGGTGTGGCCGAGCGCCGTGACCACCCGCTCGATGAGCGCGGTGTCGTCGTTGGCCCAGCCGACGGCCTTGGCGGCCACGGCATAAGCCACCAGCGGCATGCCGACCGGCGTGAGCCTCGGGTCCTCGGGTGCGAACCCGGTCTCCGGGTAGACGGTCTCCAGCGCCGCTTGGCGCACCTGCTCCATCTCGGCGACCTGGTCCTCGCTCGCGGTCGCGCCGCCGGGCGGAAGCGGATGGGCGGTGGCGGAGGCGGTGATCGCGGCCAGGTCGTCGGGCGTGAAGCCCAGCCCGCGGGAGGTCAGGTCACTCTTGTACTGGGCGATCCAGGCTCCGGCCTGCGCCATGATCGCCTGAATGGCGCGGCCCATGGCCGCCGGGTCCTGAGGCATGCCCGGACGCTACTGGCCCGACGGGCTCGGAGGGGAGACCTTCATCGGCAGCGTCCCGACCTGGGCGAACAGCTGCCCGTACATCGTCGCGATCACGACGTCGTCCTTGATCCGCTCGGTCCAGCCCTCGATCGCCGCTTCCCAGGCGGCCGGGGTGACGCCCAGCGCGGCAGTCACCCGCGCGACGAGGGCCGCGTCGTCGGTCGCCCACCCGATCGCGGCCGCGGCGGTGGCGTACGCCGGGAAGGAGAGCCCGGCGACCGGGGCGAGTTGCGGGTCGTCCACCTGCAGCTGCCCCGGATAGCTCTTGAACGTCGCCTTGAGCCCGACCCAGACCATCGAGAGGAGGGTGAGGGGACCCGGCTTCTGGGTCGGCGTGGGTCGTGTCTGGCGCGATGCCTCGACCGCCGCTACGTCCTCCGAGGTGAAACCGAGCCCGCGTGCCAGCAGCGCCGCGTCGTACTCCGCCAGCCACTGGGCCGCCTGCGCCCGCAGTGCGAGGAGGGCGCGCTGCTTGGCCAGCGGGTTCTGCATGCCGCCATCAGACCAGATCGCTCCCGCCGGTCCGCGGGCCGAGGAAGCTCGACCCGCGGCGAGGGAGTTGGAGCGCTGGGGGATCGTGGCTGAGAATGGCCGCGCGGTGCTCCGCGACATCCCCCCACGGAAGGACCTCGGCGTTGAACGACGACGAAGGCCACCCGGTCATCTCGGGCCTCGCCGCACTCGTGGGCGTGGGTGTGGTCGTCGGGCTCCTGGTGAGCGGCGGTGCGCTCGCCGCCAGCTCGATGCTCGGCCTCGGAGGGGACGACGACGACGGAACGGCGTCCAGCCAGCAGTCGATGTACCTCCCCAAGCCCTCTGTGACCGTGCAGGAGTCCGGACCGCAGATCACGCTGCAGCCCGGCGAGGAGACCCCGACGGGCACGGCGTCCACCAACGTGGCGCCGCAGTTCGCCATCTCGCTGTCGGCAGCCGCGACCGAGGTGGGCCCGATGGAGGAGATCTACCTGACCGGGGTCTATCCCGGGGGTGAGGGCGCCGTGGTGCAGGTCCAGCGGTTCGAGGGCGGCAAGTGGAAGGACTTCCCGGTGGACGCCAGCGTCAGCGGGGAGATCTTCTCGACCTACGTCCAGACCGCCCAGCTCGGCGTCAACAAGTTCCGCGTCCGCGACACCACCGGCCCCGACGTCTCCAATGAGGTCAAGGTCAAGATCAGGTGACCTGAGCCTTGGCCTCAGCTCGGGATGCGGTCGAACTCGTCCGGGTTCGGCCCGGTGCGGCCGGACTCGCCCCGGTCGAGGGCGCTGATCGCCTGCACCTCGTCGGCGGTGAGCTCGAAGTCGAAGAGCGCGAAGTTCTCCTCCATCCGCTCCCGGTGCGTGGTCTTCGGGAAGACGATGTCACCGCGCTGGAGGTGCCAGCGCAGCGTCACCTGCGAGGGCGTCCGGCCGTGTGCGGCGGCGATCTTGCCGATCACCTCGTCCCCGAGGACGCCGCCCTGTGCGATCGGTGACCACGTCTCGACCAGCACGCCGTGCCGGTGGCTCCCCTCGCGAGCGGTCTCGTTGGTGAAGTAGGGGTGCACCTCGATCTGGTTGACGGCCGGCACGACGCCGGTCTCGGCCACGATCCGGTCGAGGTGCTCGGGCTGGAAGTTCGAGACGCCGACCGCGCGGGCCCGCCCGTCCTCGACGAACTCGGTGAGGGTCCGCCAGGTCGACACGTAGTCGCCGTCGTACAGCGTCGGCAACGGCCAGTGGATGAGGAAGAGGTCGAGCTGCTCCAGCCCGAGAACGTCCAGGGACTCGTCGAACGCGCGGCGCGCGTCGTCGGGCCGATGGAAGCCGTTGTTGAGCTTGCTGGTGATCCAGAGCTCCTCCCGAGGCAGGCCCGAGGCCTTGATCGCCTCGCCGACCCCTTTCTCGTTCTTGTACATCTGCGCGGTATCGATGTGCCGGTAGCCGACCTGCAGCGCCTGGGTGACCACGTCCGCGGTCTGCGCGGGCGGCACCTGGAACACTCCGAAGCCCAGCTGGGGGATCTCGGTCTGGTTGTTCAGGGTCAGGGTCGGGACGGTCATACCTGTCCTTAACCGACACGTGCCGCGTTCATTCCGGACGGCGGCGTTCTGGGCCGACCCGGCCTTCAGGTCGAGGGCACCCAGGTGGAGAGAACGGCCGCCACGTCGGCGCGCCGCATCGGCTTGGTCAGGTAGTCGTCCATCCCCGCTGCCAGACAGCGGGTGCGCTCCTCGGCGCTGGCGGTGGCCGTCAGGGCGATGATCGGCGTATGGCGGGCGGGGCCTTCCAGGCGCCGGATCTCGGCGGTTGCCGCGTAGCCGTCCAGCTCGGGCATCTGCACGTCCATCAGGATCGCGTGGAACTGCCCGGCGACCGCCGCGGCCACGCCCTTGGCGCCGTCCTCGGCGATCTCGACGGCGAACCCGAGATGGCGCAGGATCCCCGCCGCCACCAGCTGGTTGACCTCGTTGTCGTCCACGACCAGGACGCGTTGCCCGGTGGTTCCCGACGTTGCGGGCGCGACGCTCGGCGTACGGACGGGAGCGGCAGCGACGACCTGCTCCAGGGTGCTGCGCAGGCGGGACATGAGGACCGGCTTGGTGAGCGCGGTCGCGATGTCGGCGGCCTCCGCCTCGGTTCGGGTGATCTCCGCTCCGGACGTCATGAGGACCAGCCGCGTGCCCGAGATGTCGGGTGACGCGGAGATGCGCCGGGCGAGCTCGAGGCCGTCCACGTCCGGCATGCACAGGTCCAGGACCGCCAGGTCGTACGGCACGCCGTCGGCGGCCGCCGTGCCCAGTCGGCTGAGCCCGGCAAGGGCGCCGTCCACCACGTCGACGTCCACGCCCCAGTGCGCGAGCTGGTCGTGCAGGATCGTGCGGTTCGTGGCGTTGTCGTCGACCACCAGGACCCGAAGCCCTGCAAGGTTCGCGGCCGACCGGGGCGCTGTCACCACGCCGGGATTGTGGGCGTGGGTGAGCGGGACCGTGAACCAGAAGGTGCTGCCCGCGCCGGGCGTGCTCTCCACGCCGATCTCGCCGCCCATCGCCGCGACCAGCTGCCGCGAGATGGCGAGTCCGAGCCCGGTGCCGCCGTAGCGGCGCGTGGTGGAGGAGTCGGCCTGCGAGAAGGTGTCGAAGATGCGCTTGGCGTCGTCCTCGGCCACACCGATGCCGGTGTCGGACACCTCGAAGCGGACCACCAGACGATCGGCTTCCTGCTCCCCCAGCCAGACCCGGACGACCACTTCACCCTCGGCGGTGAACTTCACCGCGTTGCCGGTCAGGTTGAACAGCACCTGCCGGATCCGGGCGGGGTCGCCTCGCAGCGCAGGCGGGAGGTCAGGCGAGCAATAGGCCAGCAGCTCGAGGTCCTTGGTGCGGGCCGACTCGCTGACGATCTCGGCGACGCCCTCCACGAGGGCAACGAGGTCGAAGTCGATGACCTCCAGGTCGAGATGCCCCGACTCGATCTTGGAGAAGTCGAGGATCTGGTTGATGACACCGAGCAGCGCGTGCCCGGCGCCCCGGACGCCGTCGGCGTACTGCCGCTGCAACGGCTCGAGGTCGGTGGTGAGCAGCAGGTCGTTGAGGCCGATCACGCCGTTCATGGGCGTGCGGATCTCGTGGCTCATCGTGGCGAGGAACGTCGACTTGGCCCGGGACGCCTCCAGTGCTGCATCGCGGGCGAGGGCGAGCTCCTGGCGGGACCTGCTCTCGGAGCTCAGGAGCCGGGCCATCCGGACGAAGGTGATAGCGATCAGGAGGAGCATCCCTGCGACCCCCTCGGCGGGGCGGATCTCCTCGCCGCGGGCGTAGATGACGACGAGCAGGACCGGGGGGATCAGCAGCGGGAGGAGCGCGAGGCCGAGCTGTCCCAGGTGCGTCCGGGTCACCTGCTCGAGCTCCGCGTCCGGCGGCGTCGGGCCCGGTCGACGCCACGTGGAGGTGGCAACCAGGAGGCCGCCGACCATCCAGCCCACGTCGAGGATGACCGACACCGTGTGCGAGACCAGGAACAGCGCGTAGCCGAGGTCGGAGACAAGCCAGCAGGCCACGCCGGCCGCGAAGCGGAAGCCCAGAGCTACTCGGTGGCGGCGCACTGACAGGACCCGGAGCACCAGAGCCAGGAGCACGGCGTCGGCCACGGGGTATCCCGCGAGGACCGCGCGCGTCGTGGCGGACATCGAGGTGTCGGTGACGATCCCGTGGACGACGATGCTCCACAGGACCAGCACGCTCACCGCCACCACCGTGAGCGCGTCGATGGCTGCGTCGACGTCCACGCGCCGGCGATCCTGACGGTGGGTCAGGATGATGACCAGCATCGCCGCGCCGAGCCCGATGTAGCCCGCGTAGTAGGGGATGTCGGCGAGCGACACGTCGGGCTCGAGCCCGACCCAGGTGTAGGCCAGCCAGATCACGTCTCCGAGCGCGGAGGCAGTGAGTCCGGCGCTGATGAGCACCGGTGTCAGCTTGCGTCCGGGGGTCTTCCAGGTCCCCAGCCAGGCGATCACTGAACCCGCGAGGATGGCAGTGAGGTACGTCGCGTCTGCGAACGGACCCACCGGCCCGACGAGGTGCGCGACCACCAGCACCGCGGCCGCCGTCCACAGGAGCACGCCGGCAACGGGCATGCGCACTCGACCCACTGGGGCCACCTCCTGTTCCTACGAAAGGCTAGAGGTCCACGGACCCCGTCGCGGGCGATTCCACAAGTCCGGTCTTGACCGGAGCGCGACCATCGAGACATGGAACCTTGGCGGGCGCTGGCGCTCGCGACGGTCGCGATGCTGCTCGCGGGCTGCGACGAGCCCTCGACGAACGCCGACCCGGCTGCCTCGCCGACCGACGCGACCACGAGCGCGCCGGCGCCGGCGCCGGCGCCGCCCGCCGACCCGCCCCAGCCGGACGACCCCTTCGTGGTGATCGGGCACGCGACCCGGCCTCAGCTTCGCCTCTCCGCGCAGCGGGCGGCCGACCTCGTCGCCCGCCGCGGCACGGCTGGTGTCGCCCGCAGCGTCCGTGCGGTGGAGCGGGACCCGGCGGCGGTGGGCGTCGTGCCCCTGAGCCGGGTCGGTCCGACCGTGCGGGTCGCCACCGTGGCGGGCGTGGACCCGGTCCGCGACCACGCGGACGCGACCACGCTGGTGGTGACCGGTGACGTGATGCTGGTCCGAGACGTCCCTGACCCTGCGGCCGCTCTGGCGCCGATGCGAGGGCTGCTGAGGAGCGCGGACCTCGCCGTCGGGAACCTCGAGAGCACGCTGTCGACCGACGGAGAACCGCAGCAGGGCAGCGACTCCTTCGGCGCTGGCCCGGCACTTGTGCCGGTGCTGTGGGACGCGGGCTTCGACGCGCTGTCGCTGGCCAACAACCACGCCGGCGACTACGGCGAGCGGGCGCTGCGGCAGACCGTGCGGACCCTGCAGCACAGCCGGATCCGGCCGTTCGGGGGCGGCGACGACCTGGCCGAGGCGGCCGAGCCGGCCGTGCTTTCGGCGCCGGACGGGACGACGTACGCGTTCCTCGGGTTCAACGCCATCGGAGAGACCCCGATCGCGACGGACGACGGCCCGGGCGCGCTGTCGGTGCGGATGCCGCCACGCACCGGTCCGCTGAACGCCGACGACCTGAGCAGGGTGACGCGAGCGGTGCGGCAAGCCCAGCGCGACGCCGACGTCGTGGTGGTGCTGCCGCACTGGGGCACGCAGTACACCCACGTGCCCGTGCCGGAGCAGCGGACCGTGGCCCGGAGGCTCGTCGCGGCGGGCGCCGACCTGGTCGTGGGCGGCCACCCGCACTGGGTGCAGGGCATCGACGCAGTTGACGGCGTCCCCGTGCTGCACTCCCTGGGCAACTTCGTCTTCGACATGGACGACATCCCCGACCCCAGGGGTGGCTTCATGACCGAGACCATGGAGGGCGTCGTCCTCGAAGCGACGTTCTGGGGTCCAGAGCTCAAGGCGATCCGGCTGCTGCCGTACCGGATGGACGCCGACTCGTTCGCGCCGCGTCGCATCGACGGCACCGACGTTCTGGCCGACGTCTGGTCAACGAGCACCGGGCCGTTCGCGGGCTGAGTGAGAAAGTTCGCGGGCCAAGGCAACCGAACCGCGGCCTCGTCGCTCAAGACAGGGTGAGGGGTCCGACCCGGACCCACCGACCCGGGAGGACCATGGCCGACCGACGGCGTGACGCCGAGTTCGCGGAGTTCGCAGCGATCGAGCAGCAGCGGATGTACCGCCGCGCGCGGCTGCTGACGGGTGACGCCCACGCCGCCCAGGACCTCGTGCAGGCCACCCTGGTGAAGCTGTACGTCGCCTGGCCGGGAGTCGAGCAGCCCGCGGCCTACGCGCACCGCGTGCTGGTGCGAACCTTCCTCGACGGCCGCCGGCGATCGCGTCGCGAGCGGGAGCTGCTCGCGCTGCCCGACCCGCAGCGCTCCGAGCGCGACCCGGACCGGGTGGTGACTGTCCTCGGTGCGCTGGCCGAGCTGCCGCCACGGACCCGGGCGGCCGTCGTCCTGCGCTACTGGGAGGACCTCAGCGTGGATCAGACCGCGCTCGCTCTCGGTTGCACCGCCGGGACGGTCAAGTCCCTCTCCAGTCGCGGGCTCGAGCTGCTGCGCGACTTGCTGCACGAAGCCTTTGAGGAGCGCGTCGGAGCGAGCGCGCTGCCCTTCGAACCGAACGGAGACGCCAGATGAGCCCCACCACCGAACAGCTGCGCGGCCGGATGGCCCACGAGCTCGAGGAGCTCGGCCCCATGCCGGACCTGAGCGGCGCCGCCGCGCGTGAAGGGGCGCGGATCCTGCGGCGCCGCCGGATCGCGGCTGGATCACTGCTCGGGATCACCGGGGTGGGAGTCTGTTCCCTGGTCGGGGCGGTCGCCGCCGGGGCGTTGCCGGGGTCCGATGGCCGGGTCGCCGACCATCCGACCCCCAGCCCGATCCCCAACCCGACCCACAGCCCGGAGCCCAGCACTGTGCCCAGCACTGTGCCGAGCACTGTGCCGAGCCCGGTGCCGCCGACCCCGACGCCGACCCCGACCTCGATGCCGTCGGGCGCCCCGACCGACGCCCCGAGCCTGGTGCCGCCGGCCCCGACTCCGACCGCGATGCCGTCGGGCGCCCCGACCGACGCCCCGACCGACGCTCCGAGCCCGATGCCGCCGACCCCGACCCCGACCCTCGCGCCTTCGGACGCGCCGTCGCCCGTCCCGACCTCGATGCCGGCGACCCCGTCGCCGACGCGTCGTCAGTGACCCGGACTCGAACTCCGCACGCTATCTCGCGGCCTGAGCACGCACCTCGCGGCGTTGGCAGAGCTGGGAAGACGCCCAGTCTGCCGGCGCTCCGCCGCCTTGCGATGCACGCACTCAGACCACGATCTAGCGCACGTATTTCGCGTCCGGGTCACTAGCGGAGCCAGGCCACCACCAGCCGGGCGGTGCGCTCCAGCTGGGCCGGGTCGACGACCGACGGCAGGTCCTGAGCGGAGTGGTACTCGGCGTACGACGTGCTCCCGAGCCTGGCGCCCGGCATCCCCTCCTGCACGAACGACCAGTGGTCGCTCGACGTCTGTTCGGTGTCGACGAGCGTCGGCACCCCGGCCCTGCGGGCCGCGGCGCGGAGCTGCTCCGACAAGGCGTCGGGGCCGTACGCCGAGCCGACCGGCACCACGTCTCCGACCCCCACTCGGTCCATGGCGACCATGCCGCGCAGGCTCCTGCGCTCGACCCGGGTGAGCGACTCGACGTACGCCGTCGAGCCGTAGTGGTGGTCCGCGTCGGAGAGGCCGCGCGGCTCCTCTGAGCCGAACGCCACCAGGACCACCGGCAACCGGGTGCGGTGGCCGGCCAGCGCCTCGGCGGTCGCGAGCAGTACGCCGATCCCGGACGCGTTGTCCTCGGCGCCGGGAGCCTGCGGGACGGTGTCGAGGTGCCCGCCGACCAGGAGCCACGGCTCGCCGGGCACCACGTCACCGCGGGTGGCGACCAGGTTGACCGACGGGCCGGCCGGCACCGGGATCTCCCACGAGACCCCGGCCGGGGTGTGGAACCGTTGGCGCTGCACCGACCAGCCGAGCCCGGTGAGCTCGTCCTCGACCCACTGCGCGGCGCGGAAGTACGCCGGCGAGGTGCCCGGCCGCGGGCCGACCGTCAGGGCCAGGTGCCGCACGGCCGCCATCGCGGTCGCCGCGCGCACGTCGTCCGGGTCCGCCCGCGGTGCGGGGGCGCTCGGCGGCGTCTCGGAGGAGGTGGGCTGCGGCGCCGGGCCTGTCGCGGACGCCGAGGCGGGCGGCGGCGAGGTCGACGTCGGCGAGACGGGCCGGATCGGCTCGGGCTCCATGCCGCTGCAGCCCACGAGCAGCACGACTCCCGCAACCGTGGCCGCGACGGAGCCCCTCACCTGCTCGACGCTAGTCCCGGAACGCGTCGGCCGCCGCCTGGATGCGGGCGACGTAGGACGACCAGTACGCCGCGTCGCCGACCTGGTCGCGGTCGGGCTGGCCCTGGCCGTCGATGATCTCCCGGCAGATGTCGGCGTGCCCGGCGTGGTGCGCGGTCTCGTCGACCATCCGCGCCAGGAGGGCGCCGAGCGTGGTCGCGCGGTCCTCCTCCTTCCAGTGCGGCACCGAGCCGGGGGAGTCGAGGTCGAGGGCCGCGACGGTCTCGTCACTGTGCGCGCATGCCTGCGCGTAGAGGTCGAGCAGCCACTCCCGCGGCTCGTCCTCTCCTGCCCACATGTCCGCGCCGTCCCAGATCGACCCGTCCTCGACCCAGGGCAGCGTGAACGGCGTCGGCCGTCCGAACGACGTGCCGAGATAGACCTGCTCCATGCCGATCAGGTGCTTGACGAGGCCGAGCAGGCTGGTGCCGCTGGAGGTCACCGGACGCCGCACGTCGTACTCCGAGAGCCCCTCGCACTTCGCGGTCACCACGCCACGGGTGCCCTGCAGGTAGGTGTGCAGCTCGGTCTTGAGGTCCACCCCGCGACCCTAGCCTCGGAAATTCCTCCCCCGGTTCGGGAACACTGGGTGCGCCCAGTAGCGTTGAGCTGTGTGAGTAAAGTTGAGTCGATCGGACTCAACCCTTCCCGGTACGGAAAACGAAAGAGGAACCAGACATGGCACGAGCGGTCGGCATCGACCTCGGCACGACCAACAGCGTCGTCGCCGTCCTCGAGGGTGGCGAACCCACCGTCATCGCGAACGCCGAAGGCGCCCGGACCACTCCCTCGGTCGTCGCCTTCGCCAAGAACGGCGAGGTGCTCGTCGGCGAGGTCGCCAAGCGTCAGGCGGTGACCAACATCGACCGCACCATCCGGTCGGTCAAGCGGCACATGGGCAGCGACTGGAAGGCCACGATCGACGACAAGTCGTTCACGCCCCAGCAGATCAGCGCGTTCGTCCTGCAGAAGCTGAAGCGGGACGCCGAGGCCTACCTCGGCGAGACCGTGACCGACGCGGTGATCACGGTGCCGGCGTACTTCTCCGACGCGCAGCGCCAGGCCACCAAGGAGGCCGGCGAGATCGCCGGCCTCAACGTCCAGCGGATCGTCAACGAGCCGACCGCGGCCGCCCTGGCCTACGGCCTCGACAAGGGCGACGGCGACCAGACCATCCTGGTCTTCGACCTCGGTGGCGGCACCTTCGACGTGTCCCTGCTCGAGGTCGGCAAGGACGACGACGGCTTCTCCACCATCGAGGTGAAGGCCACGTCCGGCGACAACGAGCTCGGTGGTGACGACTGGGACCAGCGCGTCGTGGACTGGATGGTCAAGAAGTTCAAGGACAACAACGGCGTCGACCTGTCCCAGGACAAGATCGCCAAGCAGCGGCTCCAGGAGTCCGCCGAGAAGGCGAAGATCGAGCTGTCGGCGTCCAGTGAGACCACGGTGCACCTGCCCTACATCACCCACGGCGAGTCCGGTCCGCTGCACTTCGAGGAGAAGCTGTCGCGCGCGGAGTTCCAGAAGCTGACCGCCGACCTGCTCGACCGGACCCGCGAGCCCTTCAAGGCCGTGCTCAAGGACGGCGGCGTCGCGATCGCCGACATCGACCACGTGGTCCTGGTCGGCGGCTCGACCCGGATGCCGGCGGTGACGGACGTGGTCAAGGAGCTGCTCAACGGCAAGGAGCCCAACAAGGGCGTCAACCCCGACGAGGTCGTCGCGGTCGGTGCCGCGCTCCAGGCCGGTGTGCTCAAGGGCGAGGTCAAGGACGTCCTTCTGCTCGACGTGACCCCGCTGTCGCTGGGCATCGAGACCAAGGGCGGCGTGATGACCACGCTCATCGAGCGCAACACGACCATCCCCGCGAAGCGCTCGGAGATCTTCACCACCGCTGACGACAACCAGCCGTCGGTGGAGATCAAGGTGGCCCAGGGCGAGCGGCCGATGTGGTCGCAGAACCAGCCGCTCGGCAACTTCGAGCTGACCGGTCTCCCGCCGGCCCCGCGCGGCGTGCCGAAGATCGAGGTGACCTTCGACATCGACGCCAACGGCATCGTCCAGGTCCACGCCAAGGACCAGGCCTCCGGCAAGGAGCAGTCGATGACGATCACCGGCGGGTCGGCGCTGGGCAAGGACGAGATCGACCGGATGGTCAAGGAGGCCGAGCAGTACGCCGCCGACGACGCGGCGCGCCGCGAGGCCGTCGAGACCCGCAACCAGGCCGACCAGCTCGTCTACACGACCGAGAAGTTCCTGGAGGAGAACGCCGACAAGGTCCCCGACGACGTCAAGACCGAGGTCCAGGCCGACGTCGACGCGCTCAAGGCGACGCTGGCGAACGCCGAGGCCACGGCCGAGGAGATCAGCTCCGGCGTGTCCAAGCTGGGCGAGTCGAGCCAGAAGATGGGTGCGGCGATGTACGCCGCGGCCGAGGCCGACTCCGCAGCCGCCGGCGGCAGCACCGGTGCGACCGGTGAGGCCGACGACGACGTGGTCGACGCCGAGATCGTGGACGAGCCCACCGATGACGCCCAGGCCGCGGACGACACGGGCACCGCTGACACCTCTGACACCTCTGGCAGCTCCGAGGACGAGGCCAAGTGACCGACGTTCCCAACGAGGACGTGGCCCGGGAGGAGCCCGCGGCTGACGCGGGCTCCTTCCCGGCGTCGGCGGCTGAGATGGCGAACGAGACCGAGGTCGAGGGCAACGAGATCGAGGCGGAGCTCGCCACCCTGGCCACGCAGCTCAGCGAGCGCACCGCCGACCTGCAGCGAGTGCAGGCCGAGTACCTCAACTACAAGCGCCGGGTCGACCGAGATCGCGAGCTGGTCAAGGAGAACGCGACGTACGCCGCCCTGGCGCCGATCACCGAGGTCATGGACACCATCGACCTGGCCCGCGAGCACGGCGAGCTGGTCGGCGGGTTCAAGGCCGTGGCCGAGCAGCTCGAGCGGATCCTGGCCGGCGTCGGCCTGGTGAAGTTCGGCGCGGTCGGTGACCCGTTCGACCCGATGTACCACCAGGCGCTGAGCCACATCGGCGAGGACCCGGACGTCACGGTGACCACCTGCAAGGTGATCGCCAAGGCCGGCTACCGGATCGGCGACCGAGTGGTCCGGGCCGCCCAGGTGCTGGTGGTCGACCCCGTGTCGGGTCCGGCCGAGGCACCCGCGGCGGCGGACGCTCCCGCGGAGCCGGCCGCGGCGGACGACGTACCGAACAACGAGAACGACGAGACGAACGAGTAGCAGAGGGGAGGTGCGCGGATGGCCACCACTGAGGGGTTCAGGGCGGACTGGGCCCAGAAGGACTTCTACGCCGAGCTCGGCGTGAAGAAGGACGCGACCAACGCCGAGATCAAGAAGGCCTACCGCAAGCTGGCGCGCGCCAACCACCCCGACTCCAACCCCGGCGACGACGCCAAGCACGACAAGTTCAAGTCGGTCGCCGAGGCCTACGACGTCGTCGGTGATCCCGAGAAGCGCAAGAAGTACGACGAGATGCGCGAGCTCTACGGCTCGGGCGGCTTCCGCGGCGGCTTCGGCGGCGGCGGAGCGGGCGGTGGTTTCAACCTCGACGACCTGCTGCGCGACCGGGGCGGCGCCGGCGGTGCCGGTGGCGGGATCGGCGACATGTTCGGCGACCTCTTCGGCGGCTTCGGGCGCGGCCGCCCCCAGACCCAGACCCGGCCGCAGAAGGGTTCCGACGCCGAGACCGTGGCCACGATCGGGTTCACCGACGCCATCGACGGCGTCACGATCTCGCTGCGGCTGACCTCCGACGCTCCGTGCCCCGACTGCAACGGCACGGGTGGCAAGCCCGGCACCCGGCCGCACATCTGCCCGGAGTGCGAGGGTGCCGGCTTCGTCGTCAACAACATGGGGGGCGCGTTCTCGGTCAACGAGACCTGCCCCAAGTGCGGCGGCCGGCAGCTGATCTACGACGAGCCCTGCCCGACCTGCCACGGCAGCGGCCACGGCCTGTCCGCGCGCAGCATCCAGGCGCGGATCCCGGCCGGGGTCAAGGACGGCCAGCGGATCCGGCTCAAGGGCAAGGGCTCGGCCGGCGTCAACGGCGGCCCGCCCGGCGACCTCTACGTCACGGTGAAGGTCACACCGGACCGGCTGTTCGGCCGCAAGGGCGACAACCTCACCCTCGACGTACCGATCTCCTTCGACGAGGCCGCGCTGGGCGCCGACATCAAGATCCCGACCCTGGGTGGCAGCCCGGTGACCGTGAAGGTCCCCGCCGGCACGCCCAACGGCCGGACGTTCCGCGTGCGCGGCAAGGGATCGCAGAAGCGGGACGGCACCATGGGCGACCTGCTCGCGACCGTGCAGGTCCAGGTGCCCGGCACCCTCAACGCCGAGGCGCGGGCGGCCGTCGAGGCCTACCGGGCCGCAGGCAACGAGCCGTCGCTGCGCGCCAACCTGTTCACCCGGGTCGACAAGTGAGCGACCGGCAGCCGTTCTTCGGGGCGCCGTCCCCGGACGCCGCTGTCTTCGTGATCTGCGTGGCCGCCGAGCTCACCGGGCTGCACCCGCAGACCCTGCGCACCTACGAGCGGATGGGGCTGATCCGGCCCGGTCGCACCGGCGGTGGCGGGCGCCGCTACTCGGCGCGCGACATCGACCTGCTCCGCGAGATCTCCGACCTGACCTCGGCCGGCATCGGCATCGAGGGGGTCCGCCGGATCCTCGAGCTCGAGAACCGCGTCGCCGCGCTCTCGTCACGCAACGAGGAGCTGCTCGCCGAGCTCGAGACCACCCGCGAGGCACTGCGCCAGGCCGTCACCGGCCGGCCGCAGCCGTCCTCCGGCGGCCGACTCCCCGCCGTACGCCCGCCCGAGCCCGGCCAGTCGATCGTGGTCTGGCGCCGCGGCCGCTAGCAGTAACTCACCGTTACTTGTGGCTGCCGGCCTACCGGCTCTGGTCGGGCCGCGTCGGCACGAGCGTGAGCGTCGGCTGGTCGGTGGCGTCGACGATGCCGCGCACGTAGTCGAGGATCCGCTTGAGCGACATCCCCTTCTGCAGGTAGCCGTCGGCGCCGGTGGCGAGCGCGCGCTCCGACATCTGGGTGGCCCCGAAGCCCGAGAGCACGATGATCTTGGCGGCGGGCGCCAGTCGGCGGATGCTCGGGCAGCGCCTCGAGGCCGTCCATGACCGGCATCGACAGGTCGAGCAGCACGACGTCAGGGCTCTCCACGCGCACCGTCTCGATGCCGGCCAGGCCGTCACCGGCCTCGCCGACGACCTCCATCCCGCCGCGGGTCAGCGCGAGGCGGAGCAGCTCGCGCAGGTCGTAGGTGTCATCGACGATCACCACGCGCACCGGTCGGGTGCGGGGCGCGGGTGCGGTCATCGAGGGTTCCTCTCGGGGGCGGGGGCAACCACAGCGGCGGGGACGCTGCGGAGGAGGTCGAGCGAGTGGTGCTGGCTGCCGAGGAGCTCGGTGATGATGCGGCTGGCCGAGCCGATGGACGCCGTGAGCGCCTCGTTCGCCTTGGCCGGTTGGTCCAGGTCGAGGGCCATCTTGGCGACGACCAGGCCCTGCAGGACGGCGTCGTTGAGCTCGAGCGCCTGCTGCTCGCGCTGACGCAGGTCCTGGAACAGCTGCGCGCCCCGCATCAGGGAGCCGTAGTTGCGGCGCAGCGTCCAGTAGTAGACGGCCACGACGGCGCCGATCACGTCCCACGACGCCAGCGGCCAGCCCCATGCCGTGCGCATCGCGAGCCCCTGCGGGTCGTCGAAGCCGAGCGAGGGCAGCAGCATGTGCAGCGAGTGCGAGCCGTGGTGGACGGCGCACGTGAAGAAGATCGCCGCCGTCGCCGCACCGAGCGGGTTGGTGCGCAGCTGGTGGCTCTTGGTGAGCGGGATCAGGATCGCCAGGGAGATGCCGAGGTAGGCGACCATGATCACCGTGTTGCCGACGAGGCCGACCTGCCAGGAGCCCATGTTCATGCCTTTCCCGGGGGGTTCACGCGCCGGCTCCGCTGACGGAGAGGGCGATCAGGAGGAGCACCGAGGCGGCGACGTACGTCGGTAGCGCCGGGTGCCAGTGGCGCCATTCCACGAGGCGCGACGGAAGGGGCGCGGTCGACCGCAGGATGGCGGTGCAGCTGCAGACCACGACCAGCTCCCACGCGCCGCAGGCCAGGTCCCACGGGCCCACTGCCTCCGGCTCCGGGAGCAGGCCGAACGGCAGGCCGAGCGTCCGGGTGACCGCCCACAGACCGATCACCGCGAGGTTGCCGACCGCGCCCACGACCAGGAGCCGGCGCGAGCCGCGCACGGCAGCCAGCCCGGCCCACAGGAGCTGGAGCAGCGCGGAGCCCGCGAAGAAGGCGCCGAACAGGGCGGACTCGCGCAGGTGGGGTGGCCCGACCGCCGCGTGCGCCCCCGCGGCGGCCGCCGAGCTGACGACGGCGAGCGGGAGCAAGACCCGCTGCCCGGTCGTCAGCGCCGGCGCATCGTGCAATCGGCTGTGCAACCGGCTGCGGTGTGCGGGCATCTGCATCGAGGTCCGCAGGGCGGCCACGCGGGCCTCGTGCTCGTCGAGGGGAGCGGCCGGTGCGGCGAGGAGCCGGGGCGTGAGCAGCGCGACCAGTCCGAGGACACCCACGCCGAGGACGGCGTAGTGGATGGCGTGCGCGCCAACGTCGAAGCCGCCGTGCGCGTGCTCGGACGAGCATGTGGGGTCCCTCCTCCCGTGTCGAGCCCGAGGCCGAGCATTAGGGACACCGCGGAGGTGGCGACGTGCGCACTGCTGAAATGTCAACGAACTGTGGAGAAGTCCACCGCGAGCCCGCCCAAGTTTCCAAAGTTGAGTGGAATGGACTCAACTTTGCCGTCGTTGAGGACAATGGGTGCCGACCCGGCGCCCACCGAACAGCCGCCACCAGCCCCGCACAGCCAGCAGGAGACCCGCCAGATGAGCCAGTTCGGCGCCGAGAAGTTCACCACCCGCAGCCGCGCGGCGATCGAGGCCGCCCAGCTCGCCGCGACCACGGCGGGCAACACGTCGACCGAGCCCGTGCACCTGCTGGTGGCGCTGCTGCCGCGACGAGGAGGGCACCGCCGGGACCCTGGTCGGCAAGGCCGGCGTCGACCCGCGGGTGCTGCTCGCCCAGGCCGAGTCCGTCATGACCGCGCTGCCCCGCGCCAGCGGGAGCACCGTCCAGCAGCCCGGCGCCTCCGCGGCGATGACGCGCGTGCTGGCCGCCGCGCTCGACCTCGCGCAGTCGATGAAGGACGACTACGTCGCGTCCGAGCACCTGCTGATCGCGCTGGCCGGCGTCCCAGACACCAGCACAGCCTCGGCGCAGAAGCTGCTGAAGGACGCCGGGCTCACCGAGTCCGGCCTGCGCGACGGGCTGACCGCCGTCCGCGGCAACCGCCGGGTCACCAGCCAGGACGCCGAGTCGACGTACGAAGCCCTCGAGAAGTACAGCGTCGACCTGACCAGGTCCGCCGAAGAGGGCAAGCTCGACCCGGTCATCGGCCGCGACGCCGAGATCCGCCGCGTGATCCAGGTGCTGAGCCGGCGTACCAAGAACAACCCGGTGCTGATCGGTGAGCCCGGCGTCGGCAAGACCGCCGTCGTCGAGGGGCTCGCCCAGCGCGTCGTCGCCGGCGACGTGCCCGACTCGCTCAAGGGCCGCCGGCTGCTCTCGCTCGACCTGGCCGCGATGGTGGCCGGGGCGAAGTACCGCGGCGAGTTCGAGGAGCGGCTCAAGGCCGTGCTCGAGGAGATCAAGGACGCCGGCGGCCAGGTCATCACCTTCATCGACGAGCTGCACACCGTCGTCGGAGCGGGCGCCGGCGGCGACTCCGCGATGGACGCCGGCAACATGCTCAAGCCGATGCTCGCCCGCGGCGAGCTGCACATGATCGGTGCGACCACTCTCGACGAGTACCGCGAGCGGATCGAGAAGGACCCCGCCCTCGAGCGCCGGTTCCAGCAGGTCTTCGTCGGCGAGCCCACCGTCGAGGACACCATCCAGATCCTGCGCGGCATCCAGGAGAAGTACGAAGCGCACCACGGCGTCCGCATCACCGACGCGGCGCTGGTCGCGGCGGCGACGCTGTCCGACCGCTACATCACCGGCCGGCAGCTGCCGGACAAGGCGATCGACCTGATCGACGAGGCGGCGTCGCGGCTGCGGATGGAGATCGAGTCCTCGCCGGAGGAGATCGACCAGCTCCGCCGCCAGGTGGACCGGCTCAAGATGGAGGAGTTCGCGCTGGAGAAGGAGACCGACGACGCGTCGGTCGAGCGGCTCTCCGCGCTCCGCCAGGACCTCGCCGACAAGGAGGAGGAGCTCCGTGGGCTCGACGCCCGCTGGGAGCGCGAGAAGACCTCCCTCGAGGGCGAGGGCGAGCTGCGCCGCCAGCTCGACCAGCTGCGCATCGAGGCCGACAAGCTGACGCGCGAGGGCAACCTCGAGGCGGCCAGCGAGATCCTCTACGGCCAGATCCCGGCGCTCGAGCAGCAGATCGCGAAGGTCGAGGAGACCGAGGCCGGTCGAGAGGGCGACCTGGAGCCGCTGGTCGGCGAGGAGGTCGGGGCCGAGCAGGTCGCCGACGTCGTCGAGGCCTGGACGGGCATCCCGACCGGCCGGCTGCTCGAGGGCGAGACCGCCAAGCTGCTCCGGATGGAGGACGTGATCGGCGAGCGGCTGATCGGCCAGAAGGACGCCGTGCGCGCGGTCAGCGACGCCGTACGCCGTTCCCGCGCCGGCATCTCCGACCCCAACCGGCCGACCGGCTCGTTCCTCTTCCTCGGCCCGACCGGCACCGGCAAGACCGAGCTCGCGAAGTCGCTGGCCGACTTCCTCTTCGACGACGAGCGGGCGATCGTCCGCATCGACATGAGTGAGTACTCCGAGAAGCACTCGGTCTCGCGCCTGGTCGGTGCACCTCCTGGCTACGTCGGCTACGACGAGGGCGGGCAGCTCACCGAGGCGGTGCGCCGGCGTCCCTACAGCGTGGTGCTGCTCGACGAGGTCGAGAAGGCGCACCCCGAGGTCTTCGACATCCTGCTCCAGGTGCTCGACGACGGCCGGCTGACCGACGGCCAGGGCCGCACCGTCGACTTCCGCAACACCCTGCTGGTCCTCACCAGCAACCTCGGCTCGGCCTACCTCGTCGACCCGACGCTCGACGCGGACAAGAAGCGGGAGTCGGTGCTCGCCACCGTGCGCGCGTCGTTCAAGCCGGAGTTCCTCAACCGGCTCGACGAGATCGTGGTCTTCGACGCGCTCACCCAGGCCGAGCTCGCCCGGATCGTCGACCTCCAGCTCGCGTTGCTGGAGCAGCGGCTGGCGGTCCGGCGGATCACCATCTCGGTGACCGACGCCGCGCGGGCATGGCTCGCCGAGACCGGCTACGACCCGGCGTACGGCGCCCGGCCGCTGCGCCGGCTGATCCAGTCGAGCATCGGCGACCCGCTGTCGAGGATGCTGATCGGCGGCGAGGTCACCGACGGCGGCGCGGTCGTCGTCGACCAGGGCGAGGACGGGCTGGAGCTCCGGTCGGCGAGTGGCTCAGGGCCTGGCAGGGTTTCGAGACGGCTCGCGCACCCTCGAGCAACTCGAGGTGCGCCGTCCCCCAGCCCCTGCTGGGTCACCCCCGAGAGCTCGGGTCTGCAGGGCGTGGAGACTGAAGTCATGAGCGAGCCGAAGTCTGGTGCGCCCGCCCCAGACCACGCTGGCCGGATGGCTGGTCGTGGCCGGCTCGGTGATCGTCGTGCTGATGGCCTTCGACCAGGCTGCCCTGCTGCGCTCGCTCGACACCCGGGAGGCGGTCGAGGAGTACCTCTCCCGCCCGCCCGGCGACCAGCTCGGCCTCGGCGTGCAGGGCATGCTGACGCTGCTGCGGGTCGTGTGGACGGTGGCGGCGGTCTCGGCCGCGGCGGCCGCGGTCCTCGGCTGGTTCGCGCTGCGCCGCTCCAAGGGCGCCCGGATCGGGCTGTCCTGGCTCGCGGTGCCCCTGTTCATCACCAGCTTCTTCTACGTCGGGTCGTCCAGGCGCCAGCGCCCTCCCGGCGATGGTCACCGCGGCGATCGTGATGTTGTGGTTCCAGCCGGCCAGGGACTGGTACGACGGCATCACGCGCGCAGCGCCGGAGCCGCCGCGCCCGCTGCCCGCGCCGCCGACGCAGCCGACCGGCCGTGACCCACTGCTCGACCTCCCGCCGCCGACCGCACCCCCGCTGCACCCCACGGCGTTCGCCACCGTCCGCGCGGCGCGGCTCCGTCCCGTCCGCCCGGCGGCCGACGTCGGTGACCTGGGCCTGCGTGCTGGCGTGGCTGTCCACGGCCGCGGTGTTCGGGATCCTGGCCATGGGACTGGTCGTGATGCTCTCGTCGCCCGAGACCATGCTCGACGCGGCGCACCGCGAGAACCCCGAGCTCGCCGCCCAGGGCATGACCGACGCGGAGATCAAGACGATCGTCTCCGTCGGGTTCGCCGTCGTCATGGTGTGGTCCGCCGGGGCCGCCGCACTCGCGTTGCTCGCCTGGCGCCGGGTCAGGTGGGCCGCCACGTGTCTCGCGGTCTCGGCCGGCCTGGCCAGCCTGCTCTGCCTGCTCAGTGTCGTCGTCGGCGCGGGTGCCGCGGCGGCGCTGGTGCCGCTGGCCGCGTGCGCGGCCACGCTCGCGTTGCTGCTCCGCCCGGAGTCGCTGGCCTGGTTCCGCGCCCGCCGCGCCGCCTGACGTCGGGAGTCGCTCAGGCGGTGAGCTCGGCCCTGGCCAGCCGGGCCGCGCCGTCCTCGATCACCTCGCGGGTCTTGCAGAACGCGAACCGCACCAGGTCGCGGCCGCCCTCGGGGTCGGCCGGGTCGTCGTAGAAGACCTGGGTCGGGATCGCGACCACCCCGGCCCGCTCGGGCAGCGCCCGGCAGAACGCCAGGCCGTCCGGCCAGCCGAGGTCGCGCACCGACGCGGTGGCGAAGTAGGTGCCCTGGGGGACGAACGCCGTCAGCCCGGCCGCGCGGAGCCCGTCGACGAGCAGGTCGCGCCGCTCCTCGAGGTCACGGGCAAGAGCGAGCGGGAACTCCCGCTCCTCGTCGAGCGCCAGGGCCACGGCCGGCTGGAGCGGCGACCCGGAGGTGAAGGTCAGCCACTGCTTGGCGGCCAGCACGGCGCCCACGAGCTCGGCCGGGCCGGTCGCCCAGCCGACCTTCCACCCCGTGAACGAGTACGACTTGCCGGCGCTCGACAGCGTCAGCGTCCGCTCGAACATCCCGGGCAGCGTCGCGATCGGGATGTGCTCGGTGCCGTCGAAGGTCAGGTGCTCGTAGACCTCGTCGGTGATCACCACGAGGTCGTGCTCGACGGCCACGTCGGCAACCGCCTGCAGCTCCTCCCGGCTGAGCACGGTCCCGGTCGGGTTGTGCGGGCTGTTGAGCAGGACGAACCGGGTCTTCGGCGTCACCGCCGCCCGCAGCGCATCGACGTCGAGCCGGAACTCCGGCGCCCGCAGCGTCACCGGACGACGTACGCCGCCGGCCATCTGGATGACTGCGACGTAGGAGTCGTAGTACGGCTCGAGCACCACCACCTCGTCACCGGGGTTCACCAGGCCCGAGAATCGCCGCGGCGACCGCTTCCGTGCACCCGGTCGTCACCACGACCTGCCGGTCCGGGTCGAGCTCGAGCCCGTAGTGCCGCTGCTGGTGCCGCGCGATCGCCTGCCGCAGCTCGGGCCGACCGGGACCGGGTGCGTACTGGTTGGCGCCGTGCTCCAGCGCCTGCACCGCCGCCGCGATGACCTCGGGCGGCCCGTCCTGGTCGGGGAACCCCTGGCCGAGGTTGACCGAACCGGTCCGCACCGCCAGCGCCGACATCTCGGTGAAGATCGTGGGCGCGATGCCCTGCAGCCGGGTCGCGAGGGGAGTCACGTCTGGTCACGCTATCCACAGGGGAGCGGTGGCGGGGCAACGGCTCTCCACGGGGACGACGGTTGTTGAGCCACCGCCACCCCGCGCGGGGCCCATCGTGTTGGATGGCCACCGTGACCGCAGACCAGACGCTGGCCGCCGAGATCGACGCCGCGTGCCGGCTCTCCGGCACCTTCACGCTCCGGTCGGGGCAGGTGTCCCACGAGTACTTCGACAAGTACCTCTTCGAGACCTCGCCGGCGCTCCTGGCGCGGGTGGCGGAGGCGATGGTCGGGCTGGTCCCCGAGGACACCGAGCTGCTCGGTGGGCTCGAGATGGGCGGCATCCCGATCGCGACGGTGCTGAGCAGCCGGACCGGGCTGCCGGCGCTGTTCGTGCGCAAGAAGGCCAAGGAGTACGGCACCTGCAAGCTCGCCGAGGGGCCGGACGTGGCCGGGCGGCGGATCACCCTGGTCGAGGACGTGATCACGACCGGCGGGGCGGTGCGGGACGCGACGAACGCGCTGCGCGACGCCGGGGCGACGGTGGAGGTCGTGGTCTGCGCCATCGACCGCAGCCCGGAGGGCCAGAACCCGCTCGCCGACGTCGGGCTCGAGCTGCGGCCGGTGCTCACCAAGGCCGACCTCGACGCCGCTCGCGCCGGGTCCGGCTGAGCACACCGCATGTCGATGTCTCGGGCGCTCCGGATCGTCGGCGTGCTGATGGTCCTCGCCGGCCTGGTGATCGTGGGCGTCGTCGCGTGGCAGCTGTGGGGGACGACGTACGTCTCGCACCGCCGCCAGGCCGAGACCGTGGACCGCCTCCACGAGGCCTGGCGCGAGGGGTCCAGCGAGGTGAAGACCGGGCACGGCACCGCGACCGCGGTCGTGCAGATCCCGGAGTTCGGCGACGACTACGAGGTGCCGCTGCTGGAGGGGACGTCGGACGACGTGCTCGCGAGCGGCTTCGGGCACTTCTCGGGGACCGCCGGTCCGGGCGAGGACGGGAACTTCGTGATCGCGGGCCACCGGATCACCCACGGCGAGCCGCTGCGACACATGCCGGACCTCGACCCCGGTGACCAGGTGCTCGTCGAGACTGCCGACCAGGTCTACGTCTACGAGCTCGACACCGGCGGGGATGACCTGGAGGTGCGGTTCACCGCCGACTGGGTGCTGCAGCCGCATCCGGTCAACCCGGACGCGGACGGCCTCGGCCCGGACTCCGCGCCCCAGCTGCTCACGCTGACGACGTGCGCGGACCTGTTCCACTCCGACGAGAGGTGGGTGGCCTTCGGCCACCTGGTCGAGACCCGGCCCCGGTGACTCCCGGGGCTCGCTCGCTCAGGCCTGGGCCTCTTCGACGGCCGGCTTCTCGGCCGCGGCCCGGCGCTCCCGCTCGCGGCGGCGGCGGTGCTTGACGTACTCGTAGGTGAACGGGATGACCGAGAACGCGAGGATGACGAGGACGGCGTAGTCGATGTTCTCCCCGAGCGCCGGGAAGGTCTCGCCCAGGAAGTAGCCGAGCATCGTGATGCTGACCACCCACAGGAGCGCGCCGACGGCGCTCCAGGTGAAGAACCGGCGCCGCTCCATCAGCGTCACGCCGGCCACGACGGTGATGTAGGTCCGGACGAACGGCACGAACCGCCCGATCACGAGCGCCTTGTTGCCGTGCTTCTCGAAGAACGCGCTGGTCTTGTCGAGGTGGGCCCGCTTGATGATCCGGCCATCGCGCTGGTAGAGCGGCGGCCCGATCCGGCGGCCTATCTCGTAGCCGGCGACGTTGCCGAGGAACGCCGCGACCGTCAGCATCGACATGGCGATCGCCAGCCCGGCGGCCTTGTTGTCGATGCCGAGCACGTCGTACTTGCCCCCGGCGATGAACAGCCCGAGCGCGAACAGCAGGGTGTCACCGGGAAGGAAGGGGAAGAACAGGCCGCACTCGACGAAGACCATCGCGAGGCTGACCCACAGGAACGCGCCACCGAACTCGCTCAGCAGCCAGTCCGGATCGAGCCACTTGATACCGAGCAGCATCGGCTCCACGAACACGTTGAGGTCCGGGAGCGCGGTCACGCGGAAACGGTACCTGCCGCCCGGGTACGCCAGCGTGCGGTTCGGTGTACGACGACCTGCATGTCTAGTGTCGCGTCGTGCAGGCAGGGCAGGACGACGACGAGCGGGCGCCGTACGACCCGATGCCGCACGGACCGGCCGAGGTCGGGCTCGGGCCCTGGGAGGGCCCCTGGCCGGACGGCGAGCAGTACGACGCGACGCTCCTCGCCGAGGGCGACCGCCGCAACGTCGTGGACCGCTACCGCTACTGGACGATGGCCGCGATCGTCGCCGACCTGGACGCCCGTCGCCATGACTTCCACGTCGCGATCGAGAACTGGCAGCACGACTTCAACATCGGCACGATCGTCCGCTCCGCGAACGCGTTCCTGGCCCGCGAGGTGCACATCGTCGGCAACCGGCGCTGGAACCGGAGGGGTGCGATGGTGACCGACCGCTACCAGCACGTCGTCCACCACGAGGACGTGCCGTCGCTCGCGGCGCACCTCCGCGACCAGCCTGGCGGGCCGGTGGCACTCTGGGGCATCGACAACCTGCCCGGCTCCCTGCACCTCGAGACCACCGAGGTGCCGCGCCGGGTGTGCTTCCTGTTCGGCCAGGAGGGCCCCGGACTGTCCGCGCCCGCCCGCGACGCCTGCGATGCGACGTTCTCGATCGCGCAGTTCGGGTCGACGCGGTCGATCAACGCCTCGGCCGCCGCTGCCATCGCGATGCACGCGTGGGTCCGCGCGCATGCCGACCTGTCCGGGGACGGACCGGCCTGGCGCGGCTGACGGTCGTTCAGGCCGAGGCCAGCACTGCCTGTAGGGCGGCGAGCGCGCGGGAGCTGTGGCTCTTGACGGTGCCCTCGCTGATCCCGAGCTCGGCTGCGGTCTCGGCGACCGACAGCCCCAGCCAGTGCCGCATGAGCACGACCTTGCGTTGCATCGTCGGCAGCGCTTGGAGCGCCATGAACAGTGCGTCCTGCTCCTCGACCGGCAGGGGTCGCGCGCCGTCGCGTCCGCGGGGACGCCGCCCGGTTGCTCACGGCGCCAGGGCCGCCGGGTCTCGTCGATGTGGGACCGCACGATGATGGTGCGGGTGTAGGCCTCCTCGCGGCCGTCGCGCCGCACCCTCGGCCAGGCGACGTACAGCTTGACCAGGGCGGTCTGCACGAGGTCGTCGGCGCGGTGCCAGTCGCCGCACGTGGCGTAGGCGATCCGGCGCAGGTGCGTACGCCGGGCGCGGACGAACTCCGAGAACTCCGCGTCGCGGTCACCCGATCTCACAGCAGGCCACCCCCGCCCTCGGCGTACCTCGCTCGGGCCATTTCGAGGAAGGCATCGAGATCGGCACCGCCCTGGTCCACGGGGACCGCGATCGGCTGGGAGGACTCGTGGGGAAGGGCGCGGACGAGGACGTAGACGACCTCGCCCGTCGGGGCCCGGACCAACGCCGCGGCGGTCCGGTCGTCGGGGCCGGCGAAGGACTCACCCACGTCGACACCCGGGCGCTGCTCCAGGATCTCCCCGCCGTTGGCCACGGTGAGCTGCTCGCTCGCACCCGCGAAGCGGACCAGGCCGTAGGCAGGGATGCCGAGCGTGGACTCGTCGTCGGTCCCGCGCCCGGACAGCATGCGGCCGGCCTGAGCCCGGACCCAGTCCTCGAAGCCGAGCCCCTCGGTGTCTCCGGCCCAGGTGACCGTGCTGCCGCTGCTGCCGTTCTTCGCGAGGTACGTGACCAGCCACCACGTACGGCCCTGGAAGCGGGCGGCCAGCCCGGCCGCGACCGCGGGCGGCTCGAGCACCGGCCACGGGTCGTCAACCTGGCGCAGCACCTCGACGCCGTCGCGCAGGTGCAGCTCGCGGTCGCTGGTCGGGTCCCCGCTGTCGAACTCGGCGAGCATCGGGCTCGCGGCCGACCTCGTCTCGGCCGGGGTGGGCGCGCTCTCGTCTGCCGCCGGCGCGACTGCCTCGTCCAGTGGCCCGTCCAGCGCCTCGTCCCGCTGCTTGTCGAGCGACGAGGGCGTGGTGCTGGCCGTCTGCGTCGGCTCGTCGACCGGAGCGTCGGCCTGATCCGGGCCGCCACCCGTGATCAGCGCGAACCCGCCGGCCACGACAAGCACGGCCGCGGCCGAGGCGACGGTGACGCCCAGGCGCCGTCGGCGTACCGCCCGGTGGCCCTGCTCGAGCAGGTCGGCCCAGGGCGGGTCGTCGTCCGGGGCCGGGCCGATGCTCCGGTCGAGCCGGGTGGCGAGCTCGGTGTTCATGCCCTGTCTACGGATCCACCGGGCGATGCGTTGTCACCCCTCGGTACACGGATCGAGAGTAGGCGCGCAGCCGGACTAGGGTTTCGTCCATGCCGATCGCCACCCATGAGAAGTACGCCGAGATGCTCGACGCGGCCCAGAAGGGCAACTACGCCTTCCCTGCCATCAACGTCTCGTCGTCCCAGACCCTCAACGCCGCCCTCCAGGGGTTCGCGGACGCCGGCGCCGACGGGATCGTGCAGGTCTCCACCGGCGGCGCGGACTACCTGTCCGGGCCCAACGTGAAGAACATGGTGACCGGCTCGGTCGCGTTCGCGGCCTACGCCCACGAGGTGGCCAAGAGCTACCCGGTCAACATCGCGCTGCACACCGACCACTGCCCCAAGGACAAGCTCGACGGCTTCGTCCGGCCGCTGCTCGAGATCTCCGTGGAGCGGGTGGAGCGTGGCGAGCAGCCGCTGTTCCAGTCGCACATGTGGGACGGCTCGGCGGTCCCGCTCGAGGAGAACCTCCAGATCGCCGAGGAGCTGCTCGCGACCTGCCGCAAGGCCAACATCGTCCTGGAGATCGAGGTCGGCGTGGTCGGCGGTGAGGAGGACGGCGTCGAGGGCGCGATCGACGACAAGCTCTACAGCACGCCCGAGGACGCCATCGCCACGGTCAAGGCGCTGGGCACCGGCGAGAACGGCCGCTATCTCACCGCGCTCACCTTCGGCAACGTGCACGGCGTCTACAAGCCGGGCAACGTCAAGCTCCGCCCGGAGATCCTCAAGAACGCCCAGGAAGCAGTGATCAAGGAGCTCGGCCTGCCCGAGGGCTCCCGGCCGTTCGACCTGGTCTTCCACGGTGGCTCCGGTTCGACGCCCGAGGAGATCAGTGCGGCGGTCGACTTCGGCGTGGTCAAGATGAACGTCGACACCGACACCCAGTACGCCTTCACCCGGCCGGTGGCCGCGCACATGTTCGGCAACTACGACGGCGTCCTCAAGGTCGACGGCGAGGTCGGCAACAAGAAGGCCTACGACCCCCGGGCCTGGGGCAAGGCGGGCGAGGCGGGCATGGCGGCGCGGGTCGTCGAGGCCTGCCAGAACCTGCGGGCGGCGGGTCACTCGATCGGCTGACCCCGGTTCTCACGGATACCCCCGGGGGTGTCATGATCTGGGGGTGAGCTCGCCGTCGCGTCGACCTGGATCGACGAATCCGACGAGTTCGGCGGTTCTGCTGCGGAGACCCCGCACCAGGTGTCAGCATCGTTTTGTGGCGACCCGATGCCGCCACACCTTCTCGGGGGCCGTTGCCGCATGCCTTCTTGGCGCGTCGGCGGTGTTCGGGGGGGTGCCTGCGGCAACAGCAGTCTTGGCGACGAGCTCGAACGCTCGTTGCCACTGACGCCTGCCCGGCCACCTGGCCCACGCTGCGGGTGGGCCCGCCGTCGGGGAGCCTTCGACGGCAACGTCTCCGTCCTGGTCGGGCGGGAGCCTGAACGTCGGCGGCGCTGCCCTCGGTGCCGAGGGGACGGTCGTCTCGTTCGGTGATGCGGTCTTCGCGCGCGACGTCCCCGGGCCCTACCAGGTCGGCGTGACCGCGCTCGGCTCACAGGTCTCGCCGCACGCCGGCAGCGACATGCTCGTGGTCGGCGGCAACCTCGCCGCCGGTCTCGGCACCCACCTCGACGTGGGCCAGTCCCTCGGCGCTGACGTCGTGGTCGGCAGCGGCGTGGCCGACCGGGACCGACCTGGATCCCCACGGCGGCCGGGTGGACACCGGGATCCCCTACGCGACCGCGCCGTACCTCGACCTCCTGGGCCAGCTGATCCCGCAAGTCGGCGGCCTACGGCAGCCTCCCGCCCAACGGGACCGTCGAGGTCAGCCGACGGTGCGATCACCATGACCGGCGACGGGGTCTCCAGCGTCGCAGGTCTTCAACGTCGACGGCGCCGCCCTGGGGGCGGTCGGGCGAGGGCCACGGCCAGGGCCTGCCCGGTCGTTCGCTGCAGCTGCTCGACGTGCCGCAGGACGCCGCCGTGGTCGTGAACCTCACCGGCACAGCCGTCGACCTCGATGTCGACCTGCTGCTCATCGCCGGACGGGCTGCCGGTCAACCCGCTGACCGACCCCTACTTCGCGAGCCTCGCGACCCATCTCCTGTGGAACGCGCCGTCCGCCACGACGGTCGACATCGGTGGCCTCGCCCAGCTGCCCGGGCTCGCTGCTGGTCCCCGACCGCCCCGAGCACCACCACGCTCGCCGGCCTCGGCACCAACGGCCGGATCCTGGTGGCCGGCGACCTGGTGCACACCGGTGCAGGCGAGCTGCACGCCTACCCGTTCCTCCCCGACCCGCAGCTCGGCTGCGCTCGCGGACCCGGTGCACCTCACCTCGCTGAGCCTCGACATCGTGCTGGTCGACCCCGACGACGTCGTCGACCCGGACCGGTTCTTCGAGGGCCGCTTCGAGTGCGCGCTGGGCGGCGTGGACGTCACGCCGGCCGACAACACGTGGAAGATGCGCGCGGGAGCCCCCGCCCGGGTGCTGTCCGACCAGATCCCGGCCGGGGCCGCCTGCACGGTCACACGAGCAGCTCGACTTGCGCGCCCGCGCCGTTCCGGGAGTGGGCCGAGCCCGCGGTCCAGCCCGACCTGGTGGTCGTGGCGAAGCGCCAGAGCCTCGGCTTCACGATCACCAACCGGGTGCAGCGACTTCCCCCGCCGCCCACGCAGACCCCCACCCCGCCCACCCCCACTCCGACGGCCAGCCCGACGCCGACGGAGTCGGTCCCGGAGCCGCCGGCCGCGCCGTCCACCCCGTCGTCCGCCGCCGACCCCGTCGACGATCCCCGAACCCACCAACCTCCCGGAGCCTGCCTGGCTCGTCCTCGGCGCAGCCCACGGCCTCGCCGACGACCTCACCCACGTCCACCAGCGACGCCGAGGCGCCGCAGGCCGACCCGCCGCGTCAACAGCGGCCCGGCCGGCCCCATGACCGTGACCGCGCCGTTCACGCTCCGCGGCGCCTTCGTGTGGGGACCGATGCTGCTGCTCAGCCTGCTGACGCTGGTGGTGCGGATCCGGCGTCGGCCGAAGCGGCTGCACTAGCGGCTCCTGCGTAGCCCGCGTGGCGCGGTCGCTCGAAGAGCAGCGAGGCGACCAGGCCCAGGACCAGCACGGCCGCCGGCAGCAGCATCGAGGTCGCCATCGCCTGGCTGAACCCGTCGGCGAACGCCGCCGGCAGCTTGCCGCCGGTCGAGCCCGTGCCCTCGAACGCCGGCAGCCCCTCGGCCGCGAGCCGCGCGTCGATCAGCACCGCGATGGCGGCCGAGCCGAGCACGGCGCCGACCTGACGGGTGGCGTTGTAGACCCCCGAGCCGGCGCCGGCCTGCTCGATCGGCAGGTTGCGGGTCGCGGTCGCGGAGTTGGGCGCCCAGATGAACGCGTTGCCGATGCCGAGCAGGACCATCGGGCCGATCAGCGCCACGATGGACACGCCGGGCGTCATCTCGCGGGACAGCCACACCAGCGAGACGATCGTCGCCGCGAACCCGAATGCGGTGATCACCCGGGGATGGACGCGGTCGGTGAGGTTGCCGACCGGGCCGGGCCAGCAGGATCGTCATGATCGCCATCGGGACCAGCAGCAGCGCCGACCTGGTGGGGCTCAGCCCGCGGACCACCTGGGCCCACAGCAGGAGGGGGATCGCCATCGCGGTGATCGCGAAGCCCATCACCGAGATGTTGACGTTCGCGAGCGAGAAGTTGCGGTCCCGGAACAGGCCGAGCGGGACCAGCGGCTCCTGCCTGTTGCGCGCCTGCCACAGGACGAACAGGACGAGTGTCCCGAAGCCGACGACGATGAGCACCCAGATCGTGGCGGACCATGTAGTACTGGTGGCCCTCCTGGATCCCGAAGACCAGCAGGAACATGCCGACTCCGCTGAGGGCGACGCCCAGCCAGTCGAACCGGTGCGTGTGGGTCTCCAGCGACGGCACCAGCCGGGCCGCGAGGAACAGGCCGAAGATCCCGATCGGCACGTTGATGAAGAAGATCCACTCCCAGCCGAGGGCGTCGACCAGGACGCCGCCCAGGATCGGGCCGACCAGCGTGGCGACGCCCGCGGTGGCGCCCCACAGCGCCATCGCCTTGCCCCGGCGCACCGCGGGGAAGATGCGGGTGATGATCGCCATCGTCTGCGGCGTGATCATCGAGGCGCCCAGGCCCTGGACCACCCGGGCCACGATCAGCATCTCCACCGAGCTGGTGAGCCCGCACCACAGCGACGCCAGGGTGAAGACGGTGAGCCCGGTCATGTAGAGCTTCTTGGGGCCGAACCGGTCACCCAGGCGGCCGGTGATCAGCACCGGCACGGCGTACGCGAGCAGGTAGGCGCTGGTCACCCAGACCACGTCGTTGACGTCCGCCTGGAGGTCGCTGATGATCGCCGGGGTCGCGACCGAGACGATCGTCGAGTCGACCAGGATCATGAAGAACCCGAGGCAGAGGGCGAACAGCGCCGGCCACGGGTCCTTCTCCTCCGTCGTCGCGGCGGCGTCGGGTGCAGCGGGGGAGGGCTGGGTCATGACTCAAGCCAACACCCGAGCGAGGACAATGCATTCCGTGACCCACCAGGACCTCATGGCCGGCCCCCCGCCCACCCACCTGCCGCGCGACCCCGCGCAGGACGACCTGGACGCCGGCATGGCGCCTGGCGACGTCGTACGCCGCCATCCTGCGTCGCCCGTCGCCTGGCTGGCCGTGGGCTCGCTGGCCGCGGCCGAGGAGGCAGACCCGCTGACGGTCTACGCCTACGCCCGGGTCGGCTACCACCGCTCGCTGGACCTGCTGCGCCGCAACGGCTGGAAGGGCCAGGGCCCGGTCCCGTGGGAGCACGAGCCCAACCGCGGCTTCCTCGGCTGTCTGGCCCTGCTGGCCCAGTCCGCCCAGGCGATCGGCGAGACCGACGAGTGGGACCGCTGCTCGGCGTTCCTGCGCGACTCCAGCCCGGCGGCGTACGACGAGCTGCTGGCCGGGGGCGAGTAGCGCCCCGCGCTCATGTAACTCACCGTTACATGCGTCAGGCGGGCGGCGGGGTGAGCAGCGACCGCACCCTGTCGCTGCCGAGGGCGACGAACAGCGTTGGCAGGCGGGGGCCGCGGTCGGCGTCGACCAGCAGGTTGTAGAGCAGCTTGAAGAACGCCTTCTGGTCGGCCTTGATCTGGTCGGTCGGGTCGTCGTCGAGGCCCAGGCCGCGGGCCAGCTTGGGGACGCCGTAGACCAGCGAGGTGGTCGAGTCGAGGTCGAGGTCGTCCGGGAGCCGGTCGAGCAGCTGGGCCAGCCAGAGGTGCTCGTCCTCGGTCAGCGACGACAACCGCGACGAGGTCGGGCGCGGTCCGGACCGTCGTGCGGTCGGAGTCCGGCACGAAGTCGCGCGTCCAGGTCATGGCGCGCGAGAGCCGTGGCTCGAGGTCGGCCACCGACGCGTGCGGGTGGCCGACGTTCGAGACGATGCGACTGATCTCCGAGGCGTTGCCTGCGGTCACGTCGGCGACCGAGGACAGCAACCGGAACGGTACGACGACCGCGGGCGTGGGCAACGGCCCGGCAAGTGCGGTGCCCGAGGCGCGCTCGAAGGCGAGCACCTGGGCGTCACGGCGATCGGGATCGGCAGCCTTGCGGCCCAGCGCGTCCCACTCGTCGTACAGCCTGACCACCTCGGGCCCGAAGTCGATGTTGAAGGCCTGGCGCGGGTTGCGGCGCACGTAGAGCCACCGCAGGATCGGCGCCTCGAGGATCTGCAGGGCGTCCTCGGCGGTCGGGGCGCCACCCGCGGACGACGACATCTTCTGCACGCCGGCGAAGCCCACGAACCCGTAGCCGAACCACGCCGGCCGCGGCATCCCGAAGATGCTCTCGACGAGCTCGTGCCCGACGGTGAACGACGAGCCGGGCGTCGCGTGGTCCATGCCGGCCGGCTCGAAGTCGACGTGCTCGAAGGCCCAGCGCATCGGCCAGTCGACCTTCCAGACCAGCTTGCCCTCGAAGTCCGAGGACAGCACGGTGCTGCCCGAGTAGCCGTTGACCGCGCAGGTGTAGGACAGCTCGGTCGTCTCGTCGTCGTAGGCCGTCAGGGTCACGGTGTCGCGGCCGCAGTCGCGGCAGTACGGCTTGTAGGGGAACCGGGCCAGGTCGCCAGTGCCGACGGGCTCGTCATCCTCGGACGCGACCGACTCGGCGAGCGCGGCGGCCTCCTGCTCGTTCTCGGGTTCGGCGGGCGTCGCGGCCTTGGTGCGGTGCCGGGCCAGGACCGCCTCGATCGAGTCGCGGGCGGCGACCGCCGTCAGCACCGCGTCCTTGTAGTGGCCGGCCTCGTAGCGCTCGGTCTGGGAGACCTCGTCCATGTCGACACCCATGGCGTGCAGCGCGTCGTGCAGGGGCTGCTTGAAGTGCTCCGCCCACGATGCGTGGCATCCCTCGGGGTCCGGGACCTTCGAGAGGGGTCGCCCGATGTGCTCGCTCCACGACTCGTCGACGCCGACCGGGACCTTGCGGAACCGGTCGTAGTCGTCCCACACGTGCAGGTGCCGGGTCGGGACGCCACGGCGCCGCAGCTCCTCGGCGACGAAGTGCACGGTGAGGAACTCGCGCAGGTTGCCGAGGTGCACCCGACCCGACGGGCTCGCCCCGGACGAGACCGTCACGAGCGAGGCACCCTCGCCCGCGTGCCGCACCGCGTCGTCGGCGGCGCGCGTCACCCAGTCATGCGGCTCGCCGTCACTCGATGAAGCACCTCTCGACACGAGGGGCAACGCTACCGGGGAACGACCAGCGAGTACGCCGCCGGCTCCACGCGCCACGAGCGATGCCGCTCGGGTCCGTAGATCTCCCCGTCGGCACTGCACCAGAACTCCTCGCCGAACACCGAGACCGTCTTGCCCCGCAGGTAGGTGACGTCGTCGCGCTCCGGGTGTCGGCCGGCCACGAGCTTCGCGCCGTAGCCGAACCGGGCGATCGGGCCGATCGACCGCGAGACCATCACGTCGACCTTGCCGTCGCCCGGGTCGGCGTACGGCGTGAGCTCGGTGCCGCCGCCGACGTTGGCGCCGTTGCCGACCGCGACCATGAGGATGGGCTGGTCGAGGTCGACGACCACCTCGCCGTCCACCTCCACGCGCACCCGGATGAACGGCGGCTTGACCGCCGCCGAGAGCGCCCCGATGGGGTAGCCGAGCTTGCCGAGGTTGACCTTGCCGACGCCGATGGCGTGCAGCCGGTCCTTCCACTTCGCGCCGCGGCGGCCGGCCTGCGCCCCGGCGCCGGCGTGCACGTTGTTGACGACGATCTCGCCGACCTCGTCGACGATCAGGTCCATCGCACGGGGCTTCCCGGACACGAGGACCTGCGCGGCCTCCTCGACGTCGAGCGGGATGTCGTTGGTCCGGGCGAAGTCGTTGCCGGTGCCGAGCGGCAGGATCCCGAGCACGGCGTTCTTCAGGTCGTTGCGCCGGTAGAGCGTGGTGACCACGGCGTGCAGGCTGCCGTCGCCACCCGCAACGACGATCCGGCGGGAGCCGGCGCGGTGCAGCGCGCTGTTGAGCTCGCCCGGGTTGGACGTGGCCTGCACCTCGACCGAGGTGTGCGACCGGAGGACCCGCAACGCCTTGCGAAGGGACTCCTCGTCGCCGGTGCCGGCGTCGCTGTTGGTGATCACGAGGAGGGGGTCCATCGCCGGTGACACTATCCTCTCTCCTTGGCCCGGACCCCACCTGCAAGGAGCCGACTCGGATGCCAGCGATCGCGATCATCGGCGCCCAATGGGGCGACGAGGGCAAGGGCAAGGCCACCGACGTCCTCGGCAGCCGTGTCGACTACGTCGTCAAGTTCAACGGCGGCAACAACGCCGGCCACACGGTCGTCATCGGCCAGGGGGAGACGCAGCAGAAGTACGCCCTGCACCTGCTGCCCAGCGGCATCCTCACGCCCGGCTGCACGCCGGTCATCGGCAACGGCGTCGTGGTCGACCTGGGCGTGCTCTTCGAGGAGATCGACGGGCTGGAGAACCGCGGGGTGGACACCTCGCTGCTCAAGGTCTCGGCCAGCGCCCACGTCATCGCCAGCTACAACAAGACCCTCGACAAGGTGACCGAGCGATTCCTCGGCTCGCGCAGGCTCGGCACCACCGGCCGCGGCATCGGGCCGACCTACGCCGACAAGATGAACCGGATCGGGATCCGGATCCAGGACCTCTTCGACGAGAAGATCCTGCGCGCCAAGGTCGAGGGCGTCCTCGAGCTGAAGGGCCAGCTGCTCGCCAAGGTCTACAACCGGCGCGCTCCGTCGGTCGAGGAGATCGTCGACGAGCTCGCTTCGTACGCCGACCGGCTGGCGCCGTACGTCGTGGACAGCGGGCTGCTCCTCAACCAGGCGCTCGACCGCGGCGAGACCGTCCTGCTCGAGGCCGGCCAGGCCACGCTGCTCGACGTCGACCACGGCACCTACCCGTTCGTCACGTCGTCCTCGGCGACCGCCGGCGGCGCGTGCACGGGCTCGGGCATCCCGCCGACCCGGCTGGACCGCGTGATCGGCATCGTGAAGGCCTACACGACCCGCGTCGGCGAGGGTCCGTTCCCGACCGAGCTGGACGACGACTTCGGCGAGCACCTGCGCAAGGTCGGCGCGGAGTACGGCACCACGACGGGCCGGCCGCGCCGCTGCGGCTGGTACGACGCGGTGATCGCCCGCTACGCCGCTCGAGTCAACGGCGTCACCGACTTCGTGCTCACCAAGCTCGACGTGCTCACCGGCCTGGAGCAGGTCCCGATCTGCGTGGCCTACGACGTCGACGGCGTCCCGGCACGACGAGATGCCGGTCAACCAGTCCGACTTCCACCACGCCGTACCCGTCTACGAGTACCTCCCCGGCTGGTGGGAGGACATCTCCGGCGCCCGCACCGTCGAGGAGCTGCCGGCCAACGCCCGCGCGTACGTCGAGCGGGTCGAGGCAGCTGTCCGGGGCGCGGATCTCCGCGATCGGGGTCGGGCCCGGCCCGGGACGCGACGATCGTCGTCCACGACCTGCTCTGACCAGCGTCGACTGAGTCGTCGACGCCCTAGATTGACCGTCGTGGCTGACCTCACTGAGCCCTCAGCAGGCGATCGACCGGCTCCGTGCGGCGTTCACGGGGCCCACCTGGCCATCGCACCCTCCACGCGAAGGGCCGCTTCTACACCGGCACCTTCACCGCGACCCCCGAGGCCACGGCGCTGTGCCGGGCCGGCCATTTCGACGGGCAGCCGCACGAGGTGACGGTCCGCTGGTCGAACGCCGCCGGCAACGCCAGGCGCTCGGACACGAAGCCGGACATCCGCGGCATGGCGGTGAAGTTCCGGCTCCCGGACGGCTCGGCCACCGACCTGCTCGGCCAGACCTCGCCGCGGTTCCCGACCGACGACCCCGAGGTCTTCGTGGCGCTGACCGAGGCGACCGAGAAGCCGCTGACGCTGCCGCTGTTCCTGGCCCGGCACCCGGGCGTGCTGCCGACGCATCGTTGCCAGCGCCCGGGCCAAGGCGGTCAGCTCGCCCGGTCAGCTTCGCCGAGGTCACCTTCTACCCGATCCACGCCTACGGCTGGCTCGACGCCGAGGCACCCGCACCTGGGTGCGCTACATCTTCCGGGCCACCGCCACCAAGGCCGACCGGCTGGACGGCAGCTTCTCCGGCAGGGACCAGCTCGGCGAGGAGATGGCCGCCCGCCTCGAGCGCGGCCCGGTCACCCACGAGATGTGGGTCCAGGTCGCCGGTGCC
Organism: uncultured Actinomycetota bacterium; assembly: GCA_963798045.1. Taxonomy (GTDB): domain Bacteria; phylum Actinomycetota; class Actinomycetes; order Propionibacteriales; family Nocardioidaceae; genus Nocardioides. Next base: position 9,797 of record CAWCSB010000036.1, on the reverse strand, counting down.
GGCCACGACCCGCACCGCGCCTCGTCGTTCTGGTCCGGGCGCCCGCGAGCTGCTCGCCGGCCGGATCGTGGTGACCGCACCCGTCGACGACCCCGAGGGCGGGCCGATGAGCAGCACGCCGACCGTCTTCGACCCGACCCGCGTCGTCGACGGCATCGAGCTCTCCGACGACCCGATCCTGCGCTACCGGCCGGGCGCCTACTCGGAGTCCGTGTCCAGACGGACCAGCACCACCTCCTAGCCTGTCGAGCGTGACGACCCCGAGAAGGTCCTGGTCATCGGCACCGGCGGGCGCGAGCACGCCCTGGCCCGCGCCCTGGCCCGCGATCCCGGTGTCGCCGAGGTGCACGTCGCGCCCGGCAACCCCGGGATCGATGCCGTGGCGACGCTGCACGACGTCGACCCGCTCGACGGCGCCGGCGGTGGCCGCCCTGGCCGCCTCGCTCGGGGTCGACCTGGTGGTGGTCGGCCCGGAGGCGCCGCTGGTCGCCGGGGTCGCCGACGCGGTGCGGGTGGCCGGGATCGCCGTGTTCGGCCCGTCCGGCGATGGCCGCCCGGCTCGAGGGGTCCAAGGCCTTCGCCAAGGAGGTGATGGCCGACGCCGGCGTGCCGACCGCCCGCGCGTTCGTGTGCCGCGCTGCGGAGGAGGCCGCGGCCGCGCTGGACGAGCTCGGCGCGCCGTACGTCGTGAAGGACGACGGCCTGGCCGCCGGCAAGGGCGTCGTGGTCACCGAGTCGCGCGCGGAGGCACTGGCCCACGCCCTGGCCGGCTGCGCGGACGGCGGGCAGGTCGTGATCGAGGAGTACCTCGACGGCCCCGAGGTCTCGCTGTTCGCGATCACGGACGGCAGGACCGTCTACCCGCTCCAGCCGGCCCAGGACTTCAAGCGCATCTACGACGGTGACGAGGGACCCAACACCGGCGGCATGGGCGCCTACACGCCCCTGCCGTGGACGCCGCCGGACCTCGTCGACGAGGTGCTGGCCACCGTGCTGCAGCCCACGGTCGACGAGCTGGCCCGGCGCGGGACGCCGTTCTCCGGCCTGCTCTACGCCGGGCTGGCGCTCACCTCGCGCGGGATGCGGGTCGTGGAGTTCAACGCGCGATTCGGTGACCCGGAGACCCAGCCGCTGCTCGCGCTGCTGGAGTCGCCGCTGGGTGAGCTGCTGATGGCGTCGGCCACCGGCACCCTCGCCGACCTGCCGGCCCCGGTCTTCGCCGACGGCGCCGCCGTCTGCGTGGTGATGGCCAGCCGCGGCTACCCGGCCTCGTCGTCCTCGGGAGACGTGATCACCGGCATCGACGCAGCCGAGGCGCTGGACGGCGTGCACGTCATCCAGGCGGGCACGGCGGTCCGCGACGGCGACCTGGTCACCGCCGGCGGGCGGGTGCTCGCCGTGGTCGGCACCGGCCCGGACCTGGCGGCGGCCCGCGCCGCGGCGTACGCCGGCATCGCCGAGATCTCCTTCGACGGTGCCCAGCACCGGACCGACATCGCGGCGGTCGGGGAGCTTGACCGGGTGCCCCGTGAATCTGCCCGGGCCAGCCCGGTGCGCGACAATGGAGCTGTGACCGTCCCCAACGTCCTCGCCACGAGGTACGCCGGCGCCGACCTGGCCGCGATCTGGTCGCCCGAGCACAAGATCGTGCTCGAGCGGCGGCTGTGGATCGCGGTGCTCAGGGCGCAGCGCGACCTCGGGGTCGCCGTACCCGAGGGCGTGGTCGAGGCCTACGAGGACGTGGTCGACAAGGTCGACCTCGACTCGATCGCGGCCCGCGAGCGGGTCACCCGGCACGACGTGAAGGCGCGGATCGAGGAGTTCAGCGCGCTGGCGGGGCACGAACACATCCACAAGGGCATGACCAGCCGCGACCTCACCGAGAACGTCGAGCAGCTGCAGGTCCGCCAGTCCCTCGAGCTCCTGCGCGACCGCACGGTGGCGGCGCTCGCCAGGCTGGCCCGGCTGGCCGCCGAGCACCAGGAGCTCGTGATGGCCGGCCGCAGCCACAACGTGGCGGCGCAGGCGACCACGCTCGGCAAGCGGTTCGCGACCGTGGCCGACGAGCTGCTGGTCGGGCTGCAGCGTCTCGAGGAGCTGTTGGCGCGCTACCCCCTTCGCGGCATCAAGGGGCCGATGGGCACCAGCCAGGACATGCTCGACCTGCTGGACGGCGACGACTCCAGACTGGCGGAGCTCGAGCGTCGGGTCGCGGCGCACCTCGGCTTCGACCAGGTGCTGACCAGCGTCGGCCAGGTCTACCCGCGCTCCCTCGACTTCGACGTCGTCTCCTCGCTCGTCCAGCTCGTCGCGGCGCCGTCCAACCTGGCCACGACGATCCGGCTGATGGCCGGCCACGAGCTGGTCACCGAGGGCTTCGTCGAGGGCCAGGTCGGCTCCTCGGCCATGCCGCACAAGATGAACACCCGCTCCTGCGAGCGCGTCAACGGGCTGGCCGTCGTCCTCCGTGGCCACCTGTCGATGGTCAGCGAGCTGGCCGGCGACCAGTGGAACGAGGGCGACGTCTCCTGCTCGGTCGTACGCCGGGTGGCCCTGCCGGACGCGTTCTTCGCCGCTGACGGGCTGTTCCAGACGTTCCTCACCGTGCTCGACGAGTTCGGCGCGTTCCCGGCGGTCATCCAGCGCGAGCTCGACCGCTACCTCCCGTTCCTTGCCACCACCAAGGTGCTGATGGCCGCGGTCCGCAACGGCGTGGGCCGGGAGGCCGCGCACGAGGCGATCAAGGAGGCCGCGGTCGGAGTTGCCCTCGACATGCGCGGGGGCGCGACCGACAACGACGTGCTCGCCCGGCTGGCCGCCGACCCCCGGCTCGGCCTCACTGCCGAGCAGCTCGAGGGCCTGGTCGCCGAGCCGATCACGTTCACCGGCGCCGCCGTCGCGCAGACCCAGGAGGTCGTGCGCAGGGTGGCCGAGGTGACCGCGCGGCACCCGGAGGCCGCGGCGTACGTGCCAGGCGCCATCCTCTAGGCCGGCGCGTACGGGGACTAGCCGTCCTCGACTCTTCGCCAGTCGTCGCAGTCCAGCCGGAACAACCAGAAGTGCGACTTGGGTGCGAAGTAGACCGCGCCGAACGACGCGCCGTTCTCGCACGACTCGCTGGCCAGCTGGTAACCGTCCCTCCAGGTCGGACCGTTCGATCGGTAGGTGCGGCCGACGTCGAAGTGGGTGAGGCACAGGCCGACCACGGCCAGGACCAGGGCGGGCACGAGCAGGGGACGCCAGCGGATCCGGCGCGGCAGCCGGTCGGCCGCGACGATCGCGGTGGCGAGGAGGAACATCGTCGACACCAGCCCGTAGCGGAGCGGGGGCTCCTTGCCGAGCCGGTGCAGCGTCACCGTGCCGGGCTGCGCGACGTGGTTGAGCCAGTAGCCGGCCACGAACGGGATCACCGCACCGACGAGGCAGAACACCAGCACCACCAGGTCGCGACGGGCGTCGGGGCGTCGCCGGCGGAGCCGGACCGCGGTGGTGACGACGAGCCCCACGGCCAGCACCACGAACGGCAGGCACGCGAGCAGCACCATCGGCCAGGTGTCGAAGACGGTGGCGCGCACGCCCTGGAACTTCGGCATCCACACCGGCACCACCACGTGAACGGGGTAGGCCTCGATGAGGTCGTGGAGGTTCGGGGGCGACCCGTACGGGTCGGTCCGCGGACTGGTCAGCGTGGCCACGACCTGGGCGGCCACGCCCAGCAGCAGGCCCACCACCACCGGCAGGCGGTACCTGTTCCGGGCCTCGAACAGCACCAGCGGGACGAACATCGCCACCTGGATCTCGGTCAGGCCGGCCAGCAGCGCCACGACCCCGAGCGCGATGCCGCTCAGCCAACGGGTGGGCGCGGCCATCAGCAGCCAGGGCGTCAGCCAGAGGAAGTACCAGTGCAGGTTGGCCGCGTTGCCGGACACCTCGATCGGGGCGGCCGGCACCAGGACGGTGACCGCGCCAAGTGCCAGCCGGGCCGGGACGTGGTCGATCACCGAGGCGCTGCACGTGAAGACCAGCGCCCCCACCAGCCCGGCCACCAGGCAGGACGCGAGGGTCAGGGCGGTCACGAGCTTCGAGAACGGAGCGACCAGGAGGACTCCCTCCACGACCAGCCGAGGTACGACGTGCAGGTAGCCGGCGTACGAGTCGAACAGGCTCCCCCACAACCCCTGCTCGACCGCGTCCTGGAGGAACTGGCGGTCGTCCGCCCATCCGGTGCCGCGCGTGTTGCCGTCGAGTCGGAACCACGCGATCGCGGTCAGGGCCAGGGTCAGCAGCACCGCCATCCCCGCCGTGGACCGTGCCGACGGCGGGCGCCTGTGCGACCCCCTGCCGGGATCGTCCGCCGCGCCGCTGGTCATGGGTACACGGTGCCCGGTCGCGCCCACTCTTCGCGCCACACCCTCCTCGACGCGCCGTGCGTGAGAATGGTTCGGTGACCGTGCAACGCTCCCGCAGCTGCCGGACATGTGACTGACGTGGCCCTCTCCCTCGACGAGCGTGAGCGAGCGTTCCGGGATCTCTACGCTGCCCACTTCGACACGGTCCTCGCCTACGCGCTCCGCCGGGTGAACCGTCCGGAGGACGCGGGCGACGTCACCGCCGACACGTTCCTCGTCGCGTGGCGGAGGCTGGCGCACGCGCCGCAGGGTCCAGACCTGCGGCCGTGGCTGTACGGCGTCGCTCGTCGGGTGCTGGCGAACCATCGTCGAGGCGAGCGGCGCCGCACCGCCCTGGGTGACCGGCTGCGCCGCGAGCTGAGCACCTACGTCCCGGACACCAGCGACGACGTGGTCCAGCGCCAGGACGTCACCGCGGCGATGGGCCGGCTGAGCGCCCGCGACCAGGAGGTGCTCGAGCTGCACCTGTGGGAAGGGCTGGAGTCGCGCGAGATCGCCGAGGTGCTCGGGCTGACCACCGCGGTGGTCCGGCCGCGGCTCTCGCGCGCCCGGACCCGGCTGCGCGAGATCCTCGGCAACGATCCGTCGCCGCCCGGACATCACCACTCCGACAGACCACCCGAGCTCGTCCGGAAGGAGCGCCAATGATCCCGAAGCTGACTGACGAAGCGGTCTCGATGTTGCCGCTCGAGTCCGGGCGGGCCGAGCTCCTGGAGGAGATCATGAGCACCGTCGCACCCGACCGTCAGAACGCCGAGCCCGCCCAGCTCCCTGGCGGCCACCGCCGCGCCCGCTGGCTGGTGCCTCTTGCCGTGGCGGCCGCGGTCGCGACCGTGGCCAGCACGCCGCTGTGGTGGGGTGGCGCCGACGAGCCGAAGAGCACAGACGCCAGCTTCCAGGCGTCGCCGGACTCCGCCGGCACCGGCTACCGCGCGGTGCTCACCACACCGGGCTGGACGGTCGAGAACGTCGACGAGGACTCGAAGTACGGCGGTGAGATCAACTACTCGCAGGGCGAGCAGCACCTCGCGATCACGTGGTACCCCGAGAAGACCTACCAGGACTACCTCCTGGACCGGCAGCACATCACCGACGCGGACACGATCGACCCCGGCGACCCGGTGACGGTGCTCGGCGTGGCCGGCCACCTGTGGGCCTACGCCGACACCGACCACACCGTGATGCGCGAGCCGCAGCTGGGCCACTGGATGGAGTTCCGCGGCGACGGCATGGACCGGGCCGCCTTCGAGGAGCTGCTCACGCACCTCAAGCTGGTGTCGCTGTCGGAGTTCGAGTCCGCGCTCCCGTCGTCGTTCGTCACCTCCGACGACCGACCCGCGGCCGTCACGGAAGATCCTCGACGGCATCGAGGAGGTCACCGGTGTGACGGTGCCGGCCGGGACCACCCTGGACACCAGCTCCGAGGAGCAGGACCCCTACCACCTCGGCGCGGACATCGCCGGTCAGTACGCCTGCGCATGGATCTCCGAGTTCGCCGACGCGAAGTCTGCGGGGGACCAGGCGCGTGCCGACGAGGCCGCGAGGGTCATGGGGACCTCGCGTCAGTGGCCCGTGCTGCAGGAGATGAACGCCGACGGCGACTACTCCGAGGTGGTCTGGGACTACGCCGACACGATCGCCGCCGGCCAGGTCCCGGGGAACGACAAGGGCGAGGTCTCGGTGGACGCCGCCCTGGCGAGCGTGGCCGAGGGTCTGGGCTGCTAAGGAGTCTCGGCGCGCAGCTGCTCGACCCGCTCGAGCAGCTGCGCCTCCTCCTGGCTGGTGAGGGGGACGGCGAGCTCGTGCAGCCGCTCCTGGAGCTCGGGCACGTCGATCTCGCGGTGCTCGGTCGGCTGGCCCGCCCGGCGCACCGTGACGGTGCGGTGGGTGAGCGAGACGTGGGCGCCGTCGACGTGCTTGGTGAGCATCAGCAGGTGCCGGAAGTGGCTGGCCGGGAACGTGCTCGTGTAGTGGTGACCCGAGACCAGGTCCGGTGGCTGGACCTGCAGCTCGTCGTGGGTGTGCATCAGCTCCCAGTGCTCGTCGCGCCACCGGCTCAGCTCCCACGCCCGCACGTCACCCGCCCGGACCTCCCGCAGCCGGTAGGACCAGCCCTGGAAGTCGTCGGTCGCGCCGTCCACCAGCGGCAGCGGCCGGAGCAGGCTCATCCCGAAGCCCGGGTCGGCGAGCAGCCGCTCGCCGGCCTCGTCATCGGGATCGTCGACCACGACGACGCAGTGCGTGCGGGCGGTGGCCTCCGGCGGACCGACCCGGCCGAGGCGTCGGGTGACGGCGTACCCGAGCCGCTCGAGGACTGCGGCGAACAGCGTGCCGTGCTCGAAGCAGTAGCCACCGCGGCCGCGGCCGACGAACTTGCCCTGCACCTGCTCCAGCCCCACGCCCGGGTGCTGATCGAGCAGCACGTCGACGTTGTCGAAGGTGAAGGTCCGCACGTGGGCCTCGTGCAGCGCGTCGAGGGCCGCTCGCGACGGCGGGAGGGCGTCCTGGCCGACCCGGGACAGGTAGCCGTCGAGGTCGAGCCGGCCGAGCTGCCAGAGGTCGAGGTGCGGTTCGGTCATGTTCCATTCTCTTGCCACGGCCCGGGACCGCGAGGTCCGGGGCCGGGTGCGATGGGTGCCGGTGCGGGCTTCCGTCGTCGGGATACGTTGAGGGCATGAGCCATGCGTTCCGTACCGATGGCGCCGACGGGGCCGGCCGACCGGACATGGTCGACTGGGACCTCGCGGTCCGCATCGGTGGCCGGCTGGCCGGCGAGGGGCCGACTGTGGGCCGCGACGAGGCGGACGCGATCGTCGAGGAGCTCCGTGCGGGGGCCAACCGCTCGACCGGGCTGGTGCGCGAGTTCACGGGGCTGGTCGCCCGCGACCACTCGGCTCCCGTCCTGGTGGTCGACCGGGCCGGCTGGGTGCAGGCCAACGCCGACGCGTTCGCGACGTTGCTCGCGCCGATCGTCGACAAGCTCACCCAGAAGAAGCCGCCGACCGGCCTCAGTGCCGCGGTCGGCTCCAAGGTCACCGGTGCCGAGATCGGCAGCGTGCTCGGCTTCCTGGCGTCGAAGGTGCTCGGCCAGTTCGACCCGTTCCACGAGCCCGACGGCCGGCTGCTGCTCGTGGCGCCCAACATCGTGCACGTCGAGCGTGAGCTCGAGGCCGACCCGCACGACTTCCGGCTCTGGGTCTGCCTGCACGAGGAGACCCACCGCGTGCAGTTCACCGCGGTCCCGTGGATGCGCGAGCACATGTTCGGCCAGATCCAGAAGTTCGCCGAGACCATGGAGCCGTCCGGGCTGCTGGAGGACGGCCTCAGCCGGGTCCTCGAGGGCCTCAAGAACGCGCGCTCCGGTGAAAGGTCGGGGGCCAGCCTCCTCGACGTCGTCGGCACGCCGGAGCAGCGGGAGCTGCTCGACGGCCTCACCGGCGTGATGTCGCTGCTCGAGGGTCACGCGGACGTCGTCATGGACGGCGTCGGCCCGACCGTCATCCCGTCGGTCGCCAAGATCCGCGCCAGGTTCAACGAGCGTCGCAAGGGGGTCGGCGTGCTCGACCGGGTGCTGCGCCGGGTGCTGGGCCTCGACGCCAAGATGGCGCAGTACCGCGACGGCGCCGCCTTCGTCCGCGCGGTCGTCGACAAGGCCGGGATGCCCGGCTTCAACCTGGTCTGGGAGCAGCCGGACCATCTCCCCACCCGCGCGGAGATCGCCGACCCCGACGCCTGGATGGCGCGCGTGCTGAGGTCCTGACCGCCCGTGCCCGCCGTTCATGTAACTCACCGTTACGTCGTCTTGTACGGCGTAATTTCACCCCGACAAGACGACGTAACGGTGAGTTACATGTGCCGGGCGGCCGCGCGGTGAGCCTCCACCCCTCCGTCGCCGCGGTCCGGGTCGCCGTACGCCGGACGCTGGCCGCGCTCGTGGCCGAGCATCCCGGCCGGCCACTGCCGCCGGACGCCGCCGTGCTGGTCGCGTGCTCCGGAGGCCCGGACTCGCTGGCGCTGCTCTCCGCGACGGTCTTCGAGGGCCACAAGCTCGGCCTGCGGGTGATCGGGGTGACCGTCGACCACGGCCTCCAGGAGGAGTCCGCCGCGCACGCCGAGCACGTGGTGGCGCAGATGGCCGGACTCGGTGCCGACGAGACCGCCACCGCCCGGGTCGAGGTGCAGGGCGGCGGTCGCGGGCCGGAGGCGGCCGCCCGCGAGGCGCGCTACGCCGTCCTCGACCAGCTGGTCCAGCACTTCGGTGCGATCGGCGTGCTCCTCGGCCACACCCTCGACGACCAGGCCGAGACCGTCCTGCTCGGTCTGGCCCGCGGCTCCGGTGGCCGGTCGCTGGCCGGCATGCGCCGCGGCTTCGACCACTACCGCCGGCCGCTGCTCGACGTGACCCGCACCGACACCGTGACCGCCTGTCAGGTCGAGGGGATCGAGTACTGGAACGACCCGCACAACATCGACCCGGCGTACGCCCGGGTCCGCGTGCGCCGCAAGGTGCTGCCGGTGCTCGAGGACGAGCTCGGCCCGGGCGTGGCCGGTGCGCTGGCCCGCACCGCCGACCAGCTCCGCGCCGACATGGAGCTGCTCGACCAGCTCGCCCAGTCGGCCTACGACGAGCTCCACGCGAGCCGCGATGGCCGGCCTGGAGGTGAAGGCGCTCGCGGACCTACCGCTCGCCACCCGCAACCGGGTGCTCCGGCTGGCCGCGCTCGAGGCCGGGGCGATCGCCTCCGAGCTGTTCCACGTCCACGTCCTGGCCATGGCCCAGCTCCTGGCGTCGCGCGGCTCCGGCGGGGAGGTGCACCTGCCCGGCCACGTGACGGCGTACCTCTCCTCGGGCGATCCCTCCGACCGGGGAGCCGGTCGGCTGCGGTTCCGCCCCACGGCTGTGCAAGGCTGACCGCCATGCACGCTGCCGACGTCGAGTCCGACCTCGTCGAGGTCCTCTACACCGAGGCCCAGATCCAGGAGCGGCTCGCCGAGCTGGCCCGTGAGATCGAGGCCGACTACGCGGGCAAGGACCTGCTGATCGTCGGCATCCTGCGTGGCGCGGTGATGGTCATGGCCGACCTGGCGCGGTCGTTCTCCCGGCACGTCGAGATGGACTGGATGGCGATCTCGTCGTACGGCTCCGGCACCAAGTCCAGCGGCGTCGTGCGGATCCTCAAGGACCTCGACACCGACATCACCGGCCGCGACGTGATCATCGTCGACGAGATCATCGACACCGGCCTGACCCTGTCGTGGCTGACGTCCAACCTCGGCTCCCGCGACCCCGCGAGCGTCGAGATCTGCACGCTGCTGCGCAAGCCCGAGGCCCTGACCATGCCGGTCGACGTGAAGTACGTCGGCTGGGACATCCCCAACGAGTTCGTC
>CAWCSB010000035.1:0-62615 GCA_963798045.1 uncultured Actinomycetota bacterium | reverse complement strand
CCGCGAGTGGCAGATCGCCTGAGGCCGCGGGCGGTGAGCGTGACGCCGACGCTGGCGACGACCACCAGCGCGATGCCCGCGAGCTGTCGCGACGGCGGGAGCTGGTCGAGCACCAGCAGACCGGCCAGCGCTGCCATCGCCGGGTTGAGGCTGGTCAGCACGCCGAACACCGCCGTCGAGAGGCGCGCCAGCGCGAGCAGGTCCAGCGAGTAGGGGATCGCCGACGACGCGATGCCCACGCAGAGCCCGAGCACGAGGGTGCGCGGCTCGAGCAGCGCGGCGCCGGCCGTGGCCACGCCCAGCGGCAGCATCACTACGGCGCCGAGCAGCGTCGACAGCGCGAGGCCGGCCAGAGCGCGGTCGCTGGTGCCCATCCGCCGGCTCGAGCAGGATGTACGCCGCCCACGAGGCCGCGGCGCACAGCGCGGCCACGGTGCCGAGCAGGTCGTCGGGGGACGCAGCGATCCTCCGATGAGCGCGACGCCGGCAGCAGCCGGGACGGCCCTGACCACCTGCTGACGCCACGAGGGCGACGTACCCAGGGCGATCGCCCGCCGACCCAGGAACTCCAGGGTGATCGCGGTGGCCAGCGGCAGCCGGCTGATAGCGAGGTACAGGCTGGCGTTCATCGTCACGAAGACCAGCCCGAAGTCAGCCACCGTGCGCCGCTCGTGCGCGGTCCAGCGCACCCGCCACGGCCGGGTCAGCACCGAGCACGACGAGGGCGGCGCCGACGAAGCGCAGCGTCAGAGTGCCGACGGTGCCGACGACCGGGAACAGGGTGACGGCGAACGCGGCGCCGAACTGCACCGAGGCCACCGCGCCGACGGCGTACGTCGTGCCCGCCACCGGGGCGGGGCTGACGGCGGCTCGGGGGCGAGGGTGCTCACGACGACGACGCTAGGCCGTGCGGGCCGCCGGGAGAAATGCCCGGCCCGCCACCACCGACGCCGCCGCCGACGCATGAGTGGTCGCACGAGCGTCGACGCGGTCGAGGTCCGCTTCCTGCGGGTGCTCGTCGCGCTCGCCGAGGAGGGCACCTTCACCGACGCCGCGATCCGTCTCGGCACCGGCCAGCCCGTGGTCTCCGCGGACGCTGTCGCGCTTCGAGGACGTGCTGGGGGTCCGGCTCGTGGAGCGGACGACCCGGTCGATGCGGCTGACTCCGGCGGGTCGAGCCTGCTACGAGCAGGCGCTCGTCGCGCTCGCTGCGATGGAGGCGGTCGTGGACGCGGCCCACGGACGCACCCGGCCGCTCCGGCTCGGCTACGCCTGGGCCGCCTTCGGCGAGCACACCCGTGCGGTGCTGGGCGACTGGCGCTCGCAGCACCCGGACGTGCCGCTCGAGGTGCACCGCATCGACGAGCGCACCGCCGGCCTGCGCGACGGGCTCGTCGACGTGGCCGTCCGCCGCGGGCCGGTCACCGAGCCGGGCGTGCACGTCGAGCCGCTCGTCGAGGAGGCCCTGGATGGCGGCCGTGCCGGACGGCTCCGCGCTGGCTGAGCGCTCGGCGCTCACGCTGGTGGACCTGGCCGACCACCCCGTGGCGATGTCGCCCAACGGCACCGCACCCTCGAGCTGTGGCCGCCCGAGCGTCGACCGACCGCCGTGGTGCGCACGACCAACACCGACGAGTGGCTGCTCGCGATCGCCGACCGGCGAGGCGGTCGGCGTGACCGCCTCGGCGACGGTGGCCCAGCACCCGCACCCCGGCGTGCGCTACGTGGCCTTGCCGGGGGTTCCGGGCGTCGCGGTGCAGCCTGGTCTGGCCGGAGCGGGACCCGCACCCCGCGGTCGCCCACCTGCTCGCCGTCGTCCGAAGCCACCTGCCCGATCGAGCTCTCGGTGCTCGACCCGGGCCTCCTCCGTCGGCCTGCTCGAGGCCTGCTCGACCACCGGTGACCCGGCTGGCGAGTGCCATGCACTCTATGTATGGTCATGCACATGACACGACGGACGGTGGCGGTGGCCGGCGCCAGTGGGTACGCCGGCGGGGAGGTCCTGCGCCTGCTGCTCGCGCACCCGGAGGTAGAGATCGGCGCGGTCACGGCCGGCTCCAACGCGGGCGAGCCGCTCGGCGCGCTCCAGCCGCACCTGGTGCCGCTGGCCGACCGGGTGCTGGAGGACACCACGGTCGAGAAACTCGCGGGTCATGACGTCGTGTTCCTGGCCCTGCCTCACGGGCCGTCCGCCGCGATCGCGCGCAGCTGCCCGAGGGCACGGTAGTCATCGACGCCGGCGCCGACCACCGCCTGCAGGACGCGGCGCAGTGGGAAAAGTTCTACGGATCGGCCCATGCCGGCACCTGGCCCTACGGCCTGCCGGAGCTCCCGGACCAGCGAGCGCTCATCGCCTCGTCGTCGCGGATCGCGGTTCCCGGCTGCTACCCGACGTCCGCCCTGCGCCCTCGCGCCCGGTGCCGCCGGCCTCGTCGACCCGACGGACGTCGTCGTGGTCGCCGCCTCCGGCACCTCCGGCGCGGGCAAGGCACCCAAGTCAACCTGATCGGCGCCGAGGTCATGGGCTCCATGAGCCCCTACGGCGTTGGCGGCGGACACCGGCACACCCCGGAGATCGAACAGGGACTGTCGCGGCTCGGCGAGCCGGTGACGGTGTCCTTCACGCCCACGCTGGTTCCGATGCCGCGCGGCATCCTCACCACCGCCACCCGCCGGGTCGGCCCGGTGTCGAAGCCGAGCAGGCCTACGCGGCGTACGCAGACGCCTACGACGACGAGCCGTTCGTGCACCTGCTTCCCGAAGGGCCAGTGGCCCACCACCAAGTCCGTGCAGGGCTCCAACAGCGGTGATGCAGTTGGCCTTCGACGCCCACAGCCGGCTGGTGGCGGTCGTCCGCGATCGACAACCTCACCAAGGGCACCGCCGGCGGAGCCGTGCAGTCCATGAACATTGCCCTCGGCCTGGACGAAACCGCCGGCCTGAACCAGCAGGGAGTCGCACCGTGACCATTACCGCCCCCAAGGGATTCCGCGCCGCAGGCATCAAAGCCGGCATCAAGGCCTCCGGCGCACCCGGACCTTGCCCTGGTGGTCAACGACGGGCCGCAAGTCCGCGCGCGCCGTCTTCACCTCCAACCGTGTGGAGGCGCACCCGGTGCACTGGTCGCGCCAGGTGGTCAGCGACGGCCGTGTGCACGCCGTGGTCCTCAACTCCGGCGGAGCCAACGCCTGCACCGGTCCCCGAGGGCTTCCAGAACACCCACGCCACCGCCGAGAAAGTGGCCGAGGGGCTGGGAGTCGCAGCTTCCGACGTCGTGGTGTGCTCGACCGGCCTGATCGGCTGAGCAGCTGCCCATGGACAAGATTCTGCCTCGGCGTCGACGCGGCCCGCCGGGAACTGTCGGAGGACGGCGGCGCCGCCGCCGCCACGGCGATCATGACCACGGACAGTCGTGTCCAAGGAAGCCGTCTTCACCGGACGGCGCAGGGCAAGAGTCAGTCGGCGGCATTGCCAAGGGCGCCGGCATGCTCGCCCCGGGCCTGGCCACGATGCTGGTGGTCCTCACCACCGACGCCGATGATCGACGCCGACGAGCTCGACGCCGCCCTCCGCGACGCCACGCGCGTCACCTTCGACCGGGCGGACTCGGACGGCTGCATGTCCACCAACGACACCGTGGTGCTGCTGGCATGCGGCGCCTCCGGGGTCTGTCCCGGACCGCCGAGGAGTTCAGCGAGGCGCTCACCGAGGTCTGCGCCGACCTGGCCACGCAGCTCATCGGCGACGCCGAGGGCGCCGAGCCACGACATCGCTATCCGGACCTTCAACGCCGCCAGCGAACACGACGCCGTCGTCAGCCGCGCGTCGCCCGCTCCAACCTGTTCAAGGCTGCCATCTTCGGCAAGGACCCCAACTGGGGCCGCGTGCTCTCCGCCGTGGGCACAACCGACGCCGTCTTCGAGCCGGACCAGCTCAACGTCGCCATGAACGGCGTGCAGATTTGCCGCAACGGCGCAATCGGCGATGACCGCAACCTGGTGGACCTGAGCCCGCGCGAAGTGCTGGTCGAAATCGACCTGCAAGGCCGGCGACGCCGAGGCCACCATTTGGACCAACGACCTCACGCACGACTACGTGCACGAGAACAGCGCCTACTCGAGCTGAGCGGATGACAATGACTGCCACACCCGGAGACGACGTCGACGACAGACGTCGACCGGCCAGAAGCGCCACCGGACAAGGCCGGCACGCTGATCGAGGCCCTGCCGTGGATCCAGCGTCTTCGCCGGCACCGACCATGGTGATCAAGTACGGCGGCAACGCGATGGTCAACGACGACCTTCGCGGGCCTTCGCGGAGGACATCGTGTTCCTCCACCACGTGGGCATCCACCCCGTGGTGGTCCACGGCGGCGGTCCCCAGATCAACTCCATGCTCGGCCGCCTCGGCATCGAGTCGGAGTTCAAGGGCGGCCTGCGCGTCACCACCCCAGAAGCCATGGACGTGGTCCGCATGGTCCTCACCGGCCAGGTGGTCGCGAGCTCGTCGGCCTCATCAACTCCCACGGCCCCTACGCGGTGGGAATGTCCGGCGAAGACGGCGGCCTGCTGCGCGCCGTTCCGCACCGGCACGGTTGTTGACGGCGAGGAGGTGGACCTCGGCCTGGTGGGCGAAGTGGCGGGTGCGTCCCGGCGGTGCGCGACATTCTCGACGCCGGCCGCATCCCGGTGATCTCAACGGTCGCCCCCGACGTGGACGGCCAGGTGCACAACGTGAACGCCGACACCGCCGCGGCCGCGCTGGCCGTCGCGCTGGGTGCCGAGAAGCTGCTGGTGCTCACCGACGTCGAGGGGCTCTACCGGGACTGGCCCGACAGCGACGACGTGATCGGGCACATCAGCCCCGAGGCGCTGGAGGAGATGATGCCGAGCCTGAACAGAGACGCAACTGGTCAGGCGAACAGGCACAACGTATGTGCCAGTAGTCCTCGTCGCCCTCCTCGACCTCGAGCCGGGTGGCCAGCGCCAGCCGCAGGTCGGTGAACGACCGCATCCAGGTCTCGGCAGTGGGCTGGTCCAGCTCGACGTCGATCATCAGCCCCTCCTCGGTGAGCTCGGGCGGCAGCCCGGCGTCCTCGAGGCAGTCGATGATCGTGATGGCGGCCTGCGCCTTGCCGTCCCTCAACGTGCCCTCGGTGAACCGGCGGAACTCCGCCGAGGCCTCCTCGTCCTCCGGGTAGGCGGTCGGGAACAGCCGGGCCAGCACCGGGTCCTCCGGCTCGCTGGTCGGGCCGGAGAAGTCCATCATCGCCTCGAACGGGTCCTGGTCGTCGCGCGGGACGGCGGCCTCGTTGCGCAGCAGCTCCACCAGCTGCGCGGCCAGCGAGCGCAGCAGCTCGGCCTCGAAGCCGGTGAACGTGGCGATGAGGTGCTTGCTGCGGCGGTGGCGGGCGAAACCGCTCACTGTTGCTTGTCCAGGGTCGCCCAGAGCCCGTACTCGTGCATCGCCTGCACGTCGCGCTCCATCTCCTCGCGGGTGCCTGAGCTCACCACCGACTTGCCGTCCTCGTGCACCTCGAGCATCAGCTTCTCGGCCTTCTTCTTGTCATAGCCGAAGTACTTCTGGAAGACGTAGGTGACGTAGGACATCAGGTTGACCGGGTCGTTCCAGACGATCGTCACCCAGGGCGTGGCCAGGACGGTGATCTCGTCGGGGGTCGTCGTCGGCTCGACCTCGACCGGGCTAGCGGTTGACACGCTCCCATCGTGGCACAGCCCTAGGCTCGGCCGTGGCACCGTCGACGGCAGCGAGCACCGCCCTGCTCACCGACCACTACGAGCTGACCATGCTCCAGGCGGCGCTGGCGGGCGGTACGGCGCAGCGGCGGTCGGTCTTCGAGCTGTTCGGCCGCCGGCTGCCCGAAGGGCGGCGGTACGGCGTGGTCGCCGGCGTCGGCCGGGCGCTCGACGCGATCGAGGCCTTCCGGTTCGACGACGCCACGCTGGCAGCGCTGGACGGGGTGGTCGACGCCCCGACCCTGGCGTGGCTCGCCGACTACCGGTTCTCGGGCGACATCTGGGGATACGCGGAGGGCGAGGTCTACCTGCCGCACTCGCCGCTGGTGATCGTCGAGGCCAGCTTCGCCGAGGCCGTGGTCCTCGAGACGGTGCTGCTCTCGATCTACAACCACGACTCGGCGATCGCCTCGGCGGCCTCGCGGATGACGCTGGTGGCCGGTGACCGGCCGTGCATCGAGATGGGCTCGCGGCGCACTCACGAGGAGGCGGCGGTGGCGGCCGCGCGGGCGGCGTACGTCGCCGGCTTCGCGAGCACCTCCAACCTGGCCGCGCGCCGCCGCTACGGCATCCCGACCGCCGGCACCAGCGCGCACTCGTTCACGCTGCTGCACGACAGCGAGGAGGACGCGTTCCGGGCGCAGGTGAGCTCGCTGGGCACCGGCACCACGCTGCTGGTCGACACCTACGACATCGCCGAGGCGGTCCGGCTCGGCGTCGAGGTGGCCGGCCCCGAGCTGGGCGCGGTCCGCATCGACTCCGGTGACCTCGGGGTGCTCGCCAAGGAGGTGCGCGCCCAGCTGGACTCGCTCGGGGCGACCGGCACCCGGATCGTGGTGACCAGCGACCTCGACGAGTTCGCGATCGCCTCGCTGGCCTCGGCACCGGTCGACGGGTACGGCGTCGGCACCCAGCTGGTGACCGGCAGCGGCCACCCGACCTCCGGTTTCGTCTACAAGCTGGTCTCCCGCGAGAACGCCGACGGCGTCATGCAGTCGGTGGCCAAGAAGAGCGTGGACAAGGTCTCGATCGGCGGGCGGAAGTACGCGCTGCGCCGGCGCGACACCCACGGCGTCGCCGAGGCCGAGGTGATCGGCATCGGCACCCCGGCAGTGGACGACGGCGACGACCGCGAGCTGCTGGTGCCCCTCGTCCGCGACGGCGAGGTGGTCGGTCGCGAGCCCCTCGCCGACGCGCGCGAACGGCATGTCAGCGCCCGCGCCGAGCTGCCCCCCGCCGCCCAGCAGATGTCCCGCGGCGAACCCGTCATCCCCACGATCTTCGAAGGCGACCACTGATGGCCCTAGTCACCTGCGACTTCTTCTCCGAGTCCCTGATGGTCGGCACGTCCATGG
Source organism: uncultured Actinomycetota bacterium (assembly GCA_963798045.1). GTDB lineage: Bacteria > Actinomycetota > Actinomycetes > Propionibacteriales > Nocardioidaceae > Nocardioides. The sequence continues at coordinate 55,504 of CAWCSB010000035.1, read as the reverse complement.
CGGTGCTGCTTCCGCAGGCCACCGAGGAGCAGATCGGCCTGATCGACCAGCCGCTGGAGGGTCCACCGCCCGTGCTCTACCTGCTGCACGGCCTCTCCGACGACCACACCGCGTGGCTTCGCTACACCTCGATCGAGCGGTACGCCGCAGCGCGCGGCCTCGCGGTCGTGATGCCCGCAGCCGGTCGGAGCTTCTACGCCGACGAGGCGCACGGACACCCCTACTGGCAGTTCGTCTGCCATGAGCTGCCCCGCGTCGTCGGGCAGTTCTTCCGCGTCTCGCAGGAGCCGGCGGACACCTTCGTGGCGGGGCTGTCGATGGGCGGGTACGGCGCCCTCAAGCTGGCGCTCACCCATCCGGAACGCTATGCCGCGGCCGCCTCGCTCTCCGGTGCGCTCGACCTCGTCCAGATCGCCAAGCAGCCGGACCGCGACGAGCTGATCCGCAGGGTCTTCGACCACCGGGTGGGTCCGGATGACGACCTGTTCGCCCTGATCGAAGGTGTCGCTGAGCCGCCGCCGCTGCACCTCTCGTGCGGCACCGAGGACGCGCTCTTCGCGGCCAACCAGAGGTTCGTCAAGGCGGCGAAGGCCGCCGGTGCCGACGTGACCGTCGACTTCCGTCCCGGCGAGCACGTGTGGTCGCTCTGGGACGAGGTGATCCGGGACGTCATCACCTGGCTGCCCGTCCGAACCGCGCCATCCGGAGGTTGAGGAAGGCGCGCTGGCGCAGATCGGTGGTTGAGGAAGGCGCTCTGGCGCGATCGGTGGTTGAGGAAGGCGTTCTGGCGCATCGGTGGTTGAGGAAGGCGTTCTGGCGCAGATCGGTGGTTGAGGAAGGCGTTCTGCGCCTGTCTCGAAACCAGGTGACCTTCGCGTGGTTGGTTTCGAGACGGTCGCAGAACGACCTCCTCAACCACCGGCCTCGGTCGCTTGGTTGGTTTCGAGACGGTCGCAGAACGACCTCCTCAACCACCGGCCTCGGTCGCCTGGTTGGTTTCGAGACGGTCGCAGAACGACCTCCTCAACCACCGGCCTCGGTCGCGTCTGGTTTCGAGACGGTCGCAGAACGACCTCCTCAACCACCGGCCTCGGTCGCGTGGTCGGTCTTCGAGACGGTCGCAGGGGCGACCTCCTCAACCACCAGCGAGCTGGTGACTCGCATGCGCGACTCCCCACCACCAGCGACGAGACTCGCTGCGCGAGCTCCCCAACCACCAGCGACGAGACTCGCTGCGCGAGCTCCCCAACCATCGGCGCCCACTAAGTTGGGCTCCGTGAGCACCGCGTTGATCGTCGTCGACGTGCAGAACGACTTCTGCGAGGGCGGATCGCTGCCGGTGGCCGGCGGCGCCCAGGTCGCGGCGGACGTCGCCACGCTGCTGCACCACCGCAGGACGGGTGACCCCGAGGTGTCGGCGTACGACCTCGTGGTCGCGACCAAGGACCACCACATCGACCCGGGCGACCACTGGGCCAGGGAGCCGGACTACGTCGACTCGTGGCCGGTGCACTGCCGGGTCGGGACCGAGGGCGAGGCGTTCCACCCGAACCTCGACCCCCAGCCGTTCGACGCGATCTTCCTCAAGGGCGAGCACGCTGCGGCGTACTCCGGCTTCGAGGGCACCGCGGCGACCGGCGAGACCCTGGCCGACTGGCTCCGCGCGCACGACGTGACCAAGGTCGACATCTGCGGGATCGCCACCGACCACTGCGTCCGCGCGACCGCGCTGGACGCGGCGCAGGAGGGGTTCGAGACGACGGTCCTGCTCGACCTGTGTGCCGGCGTGGCGCCGGAGTCGACCGAGGCCGCGCTCGCCGCGATGCGCGAGGCGGGCGTGAGCGTTGCTTGAGACCGACGACCTGCGGGTCGAGCTGCGTGACGACGGCGCGCTGTGGCTGACCTTCAACCGGCCCGAGGTCTTCAACGCGTTCAGCGCCGAGCTGTCGGTCGCTCTGGCCGAACGGCTCGAGGACGCAGGTCGACCGCGACGACGTCCGGGTCGTGGTGCTCACCGGCACCGGGGCGGCGTTCAGTGCCGGCGCCGACATCTCCGGCGAGGACGCGCACGAGCGGTTCGACGTCCGCGCTCTCGACGCCGCCAACCGGATCATCCGCGCGGTGACCGCCTGCCCGCGGCCGGTCGTGGCCGCCGTCAACGGCGTCGCCGCCGGGGTCGGCTGCTCGACCGCCCTTGCGGCCGACCTGGTCGTGGCCGCCGAGTCCGCGTCGTTCCTGCTCGCCTTCGCCCGGATCGGGCTCATGCCCGACGGCGGTACGTCGGCGACGGTGGCCGCCTCCATCGGCCGGGCCCGCGCGATGCGGATGGCGCTGCTCGCCGAGCCGCTCACCGCGCAGGAGGCCTACGACGCCGGTCTGGTCAGCCACGTCGCGTCCGACGAGCAGTTCCCCGGCCTGGTCGACAAGATCGTCGGCCGGCTCGCCCGCGGCGCGCCGCTGGCCCAGGCGGCCACGAAGGAGGCGGTCAACGCCGCCACCCTCGACCAGCTCGAACCGGCGCTCGAGCGCGAGCGCACCGGCCAGACCAGCGCTGCTCCGCACCGACGACGCCGCCGAGGGGATGCGGGCCTTCTCCGACCGGCGCCGGCCGGACTTCCGCGGCCAGTGACGGCCGCGCCACCCGACCGGATCATCTGTCAAGTACCCGCCCGGGTTATAGACCCCGAGGTCCGTGGGAACTAGGACATAAGGGACTCGAGGAACGCCCCCACCGACCTACGGAGTCGCGATGCCCCCACCGACGACTGCGCCCCCAGATCACCGTCGTCTAGAGCTCCAGGTGCACCTGCTCGGTACCCCCTGGGTCGGTGCCGGTGGCGCACAGCTTCGCCTCTCGCCGTCCGCCGCCACCACGCTGGCACTGCTGGCGATGGCACCCGGCGACGGGCTCAGCCGGACCCGGATGGCCACCCAGATGTTCGCCGACTGCCCGGAGCCGGTCGCCCGGCGCCGGCTCTCCACGGCGCTGTGGCGGCTGCGCACGGAGCTTCGTCACACCGTCGGTCGCGACGTCGTGGACTCGGCCAGCCCGTCGCGCGTAGCCCTGCTGCCGGACGTCGAGGTGCACGTCGACGCCCGGGAGTTCCGGGACCGGGTCACCCCGGTGCTCGGCCAGCCGGTGGAGGCGATGACCCCGGACGCGGCCGCAGTCCTCGAGTCCGCCGCCGAGTCCTACACGGGCTCGCTGCTCGAGTCGAGCTACGACGACTGGGTGGTCTTCGAGCGCGACAGCCTCGCCAATCTCTACCTCTCCGTCGTCGACCACCTCGTGCAGTACTACGGACAGCGCGGCGACGCGGCCAAGGTGGCGACGTACGCCGAGAAGGCCGTCGAGCTCGAGCCGCTGCGCGAGGACCTGCACCGGCACGTGATGGTGGCCTACCAGCGCGCCGGCCGGGCGGACCTGGCCGCCCGGCAGTTCGAGCTGTGCCGGCTCGCCCTGCTCCGTGAGCTGGGCGCCGACCCGATGCCCGAGACGATCGCCCTGCACACCCGGATCATGATCGGTGACGGCTCGGCCACCGCCGATGACCTGGCCGGCCTGGTGGCCGACCTCGAGCGCGCCCGCCGCGAGGTCCGCGAACTCGCCACTCTCGTCGAGCGGGCTCTCGACGCGGTGCTGCGACTGCGCTGACGGATGCGTGCGGGGCGGCTGCGCGCGTAGCCGACCGACTCCCGCCGTCCCGGTCGGTCGGCTGTCCGGCGCGTCAACGGCGGGCTCCGCCCGCCGCCGCATGCGCGGCCGCCCGGTTTAGGTCATACGGCTGGAGCAGACGGGTCCACAATTCGTATGACCTAACGGCTCGCTGTTGGGGTCGTGTGCCTCACGACGAGCCATGGCGCGGTCTCAGGCACACGACCCGACCGTGCTGCCCGCGCTCGCGCGGCAATGGGCCCTAGTTCATCGCCGCCGGGGCCGGGCAGCGGTGGGCGGTGAGCCTGGGCCCGTTCAGGGCATCGAAATGGGCCCTAGCTCACCGCCGCCTGGGGCCGCGCGGCGGGCCCGTGACCACCCGGTGACGGCACCGTGAGACCCCGGTGACGCGCCGCGGGCGAGGCTCGGCCGCGAATCGAAAGGTCGCCGATCGAGCGTGGACAACCCCCTCAAGACCTACCGCTTCCTCCTGGAGGTGTGGGTCGAACACCGCGAGATCCCCGGTCTCCCACTGCAGGTGCGGGCTCGGATGCGCGACGTGGAGCACGGCAAGGCGAGGTACGTGGGCTCGGTGTCCGAGATCGAGGAGATGATCGACGAGCGGCTTGACGACGCCGGGCTGGTGCCGCGCCGGTGGGAGCACCAGCCGTGATCGTCGAGGTCTCCACCGCGCTCCGCGACGTGATCCATCAGGCCACGCCCGACCTGGACGACTGGGTCGAGCTGCACTCGCTGTCCTCCGCCGACGGCGCCCCCACCGACTCCAAGGCCGCCCTGGCGCTGATCGCGGTGGCGCCCCACCCGCACACGGTCAACGAGCCGATGGTCGAGGGCATCGCCGGCCTGGTGCGCGCACCGCTCGCCCTCAAGCTCCACTACCTGATCACCTACTACGGCGACCACGACGAGACCCAGGCCAGGCTCGGCCGGATCGTCCAGGCCTTCCACACCACGCCGATCCTGCGGCGCCCCACGCTCCAGCCCCCGCTGTCGGACACCGTCGAGTCGATCACCGTTCGGCTGTGCAGCCCCAGCCCCGACGAGCGCAACAACATCTGGGGGCTGCTCGGCCGGCCGGGCCGCGTCGCGCTGTTCTACGAGGTGGACGTCGCCCCCGTGCCGGTCCTCGAGCGTGAGGGCGCCGGCCGGGTCCGGACCCACCGCGTCGACTTCGTGGGAGCCGCCCTCGTGACCGTCATCGCCTCGATCGAGACGACCCTCGCCCACCAGGTCCGGCTGGTGCACACCGCCACCGGGCAGCGGATCCCGGTCACGGCGCCGACGCTGCTGTCCACCCCCTTCGGCTGGCGGGTCCGCGTAGCCGGAGACGAGGTCGTGGTCGTCATCCCGACCGATCAGCCGGTCGTGACCCCACCGCCGCGGCTCCAGGTGGTCGTGGCCGACGGGGTGCTGGCCGACCTGCTCACCCTCCCGCCGCTCGATCCCGACCAGCCGCCGCGCTCGGTCCGCGTGCCGCTCGCCGCCGCCGAGATCGACGTACCCGTCCCGCCGGTCCCGATGACCCTGACCGTCGTGCTCACCGCCGCCGGCACCGGAGACCCGAGCACCGGCCGGACCGTCACCGTCCGCGGGACCCCGGGGCCGGCCATCCCCCTGCCCGAGATCGCCGCCGAGCCCGGGACGTACCGCAGCGCCGCGGTCGTCTGGGACCGGCAGCACACCCCCGGCGACCTGCGCGTCGGGACCACGTCGGTGCGCAAGGTCGGCGTCGACGTACGCCGCACCGACACCCGCATCCACGTGGTCGACCCCACCTGACCAACCCAGCACACCAGCACCCAACCCAGCAAGGCCAACCCAGCAAGCCCAACCCAGCAAGGAGGTCGTCGTGACCTATCAATCCCCGGGCGTGTACGTCGAGGAGGTCCCGTCGGGACCGCAGCCGATCGCCGCCGCATCGACCAGCGTCATGGCCGTCCTCGGCACCACCCGCAAGGGTCCCCTGCTCACGCCCACGCGGGTGACCGGCTGGTCGGACTTCGTGCGCCTCTTCGGCGCGGCCCACGGGCGGGGCTTCGTGGCCGAGTCCGTCTTCGGCTTCTTCGAGAACGGCGGGCCCGCGGCCTGGGTGGTGCGGGTCGACCCGTCGACGGCGGCCAGCTGGAACATCCAGGACTCGACGCCCGCGCTCTCCTTCGTGGCGAGTGCCACCTCGCCGGGTTCGTGGACCAGCGGCGTCACCCTCGGCATCGCGCCGGACACCACGGGCGGCGCCGGCAGCCTGGCCCGCGCCACGGTCAAGACCGCGGTCACCGTGAAGAACGCCGCGATCGACATCGCCGTCGAGAGCACCGGAGGCATCTCCCCCGGTGCGCTGGTCACCCTCGATGTCGACGAGCAAGACCAAGCAGGCCAAGGTCAACAGCGTCGGCGACGGCACCATCAACGTCACCAAGAGCACCGCCAACCGACATCGACCTCGTCCCGGGCGACGCCATCGCGGTCCGCACCGACCCGCGTCGACGAAGATCACCCTCGCCGCAGGGACCGGCATCCGGGCCGGAGACCTGCTGGTCGTCGCAGACCGGGGACGGCGACCCGCACCGCGGCGACGGTCGTCTCGGTCCAGCTCCGCCGGTGCCGCCCTCGAGCTCACGCTCGCGGCGAACGCCCCGGCCGTCGACGGAGTCACCTTCGCCCCTCGGTTCGCGACCTTCAGCGGCCGGATCACCGGGGGTTCTCCCACCTTCGGGCTGGCCGACATCACGTGGGACCTCCCTGACGCCGTCGTCCCCCACGCGCACGGACGACCAGCTGACCAACGCCCGGGCGACCCTCGCCAACGGCGCCGAGGCCGCGTTCGCCGACCCCGAACTTCGCCGTGCCCGGCGGCGCCAACGCAGCGCCGGCCGGATCAGCGTCGAGGCGCAGCTCCGCGTGCAGGTCCTCACCGAGGCCATCAACCTGACGCCGGGGAGCATCGGCGGGGTGCTCAACGAGTTCGGCTACCTGCCGGTCGGCACCGCGATCAAGCTGACCAACGCCTCGCCCGCGAAGACCGCGACCGTCACCCGCACCGGGACCGGCACCGCCGACACCGACGGGACCGCGACCGGCGACCCGCTCACCACCACCTTCGACCGCGCCGAGTTCGTGCTCCCCACGAACGCGAGCAACGGCGTCGTCGTGAGGTGCGCGGTGCCCCCGGCGGTCGGCGACTACGTCGCGTTCAGCAACACCAACGTGCTGCGCATCACCGACGTCAAGAACCCCGGCGGCAACATCTACGTGCTGGACTTCGACGCCACCGTCGACATCTCCGGCTCGACCAACCCCGACGCCGGCCGGTTCCCGGTCCGGACCATGGCGTCGACGACGTTCGTCCCCCAGCGGTTCACCCTCACGGTCACCGACCAGGGCAGCCTCGTGGAGACGTTCAAGGGGCTCGCCCTCGATCCGGCACACCCGCAGTACTACGCCAAGGACGACGTGGTGAACGGCGTCTCGGCGTACGTGACGCTGGCGCCGCGGGCGGCGGGCGCGCCGGCGATCAGCCTGACGAGCATGCCGGCGTTCGCCCAGGCGGCCGCGGCCGGCGCCGACAAGGCGGCCACCAACGCGGACTTCCGCAAGGGGCTCACCGCGCTGGAGACCACGCCGGAGCCGGCGATGGTGATCTGTCCCGACTCGGTGACGCTCGCCGACCCCCTGCTCCAGGCCGACCTGGTCGGCCAGGTGGTCACGCACTGCGAGAACTTCCGGCGGTTCGCCATCGTGGACGGTCCGGACGAGGACGACGACGTCGCCCTGCTCGCCTGGCGCAACACGAACCTGGCCAGCACGTACGCCGCGATGTACGCGCCGCACCTGCAGATCCTCACGATCGACCCGGACTCGATCGACCGGTTCACCACGGTGCCGCCGTCGGGCTTCGTCGCCGGGGTCTTCGCCCGCACCGACCAGGAGCGGGGCGTGGCACAAGGCGCCGGCGAACGAGTCGGTCAGCGGGAATCGTGGGGCTGCGCCAGACCTACACCCAGCGCCGCCAGGACCTGCTCAACCCCGGCTCGGTCAACCTGATCCGCGCGTTCCCCGGTCGCGGGATCCCGGATCTGGGGCGCGCGCAACGCCACCGACGACACCGTCTGGCGCTACGTCAACGTCCGCCGCCTGTTCAACATGATCGAGAAGTCGGTCGAGGACGGCACCCAATGGGTCGTCTTCGAGCCGAACACGGCCCAGACCTGGATCCGGATCAAGGCCTCGCTGGAGAACTTCCTCGACCAGCAGTGGCGGGCCGGCGCCCTCGCGGGCGCCAAGCCCGAGGAGGCCTACCGGGTGCGCGTCGGCCTCGGCCAGACCATGTCGGAGACCGACATCGACCTCGGCCTGGTCATCACCGAGGTGGCGATCGCCCCGGCCAAGCCTGCCGAGTTCGTCGTCTTCCGGTTCAGCCACAAGCGGCTGTCCGAGTAGCCGCCACACCGACCAAAGGAGCACGCCATGTATCCCTTGACCACGCTGCACTTCGCGGTGAGCTGGCAGGACTCGCAGAACACCTCCAGCTTCTCCGAGGTCAGCGGCCTCACCATGGAGGCGGAGGTCGTCGAGTACCGCGGCGGCGCCGACCCGCAGCTGTCGACCCGCAAGCAGCCCGGGCTGAAGAAGTTCGGCAACGTCACGCTCAAGCGCGGCATCGCGCCGGCCGAGGCCGGCAACGGCCTCTTCGAGTGGTACAACACGATCCTCGGTCGGCAGCGTGTCGCGCCGCAACGTCACGGTGAGCCTCCTCAACGAGGAGCGCGAGCCGGTGATGACGTGGAAGATCCGCGACGCCTGGCCGGTCAAGGTCGAGGGCCCGGGCCTGAAGTCGACCGGCACCGACGTCGCGATCGAGAGCGTGGAGTTCGCCATCGAGGGCATCGAGATCGAGGTCGCCTGACCCGATGCTCCCTCTCGCCGCCCCGCTCCTGGTGCCGTTCACCACGGCGCACTTCGTGCTGGCCATCGACGGACTGATCTCGGTGAGCTTCAACAAGTGCACCGGCCTGGCCAGCGAGGTCAGCACGGAGGACTACCAGGAAGGCGGGGAGAACCGGTTCACCCACCGGTTCCCGACCCGGGTCGTCGTTCCCCAACCTCGTGCTCACCCAGGGGGCGGGCCCGCTGCACGAGCTCTGGGACTGGTACGCCGAGTTCCAGGTCACCGGGCTGGTCGCCCCCCGCGACGGCACGATCACCCTCGCCAGCGCGATCGAGGGCGCGATGGTCCCGGTGCGGGTCTGGTCGTTCACCCGCGGCTGGCCGGTCAAGCTCACCGGCCCCGACCTCGACGCCCAGGCGAGCGCGGTCGCGGTGGAGTCGATGGAGATCGCCCACCACGGCCTGGCCCTCAAGAAGCTGGAGATCTGAGATGCCCGTCGTGATCTCCGAGATCATCACCGAGACCGCTGTCGCCCCCGCCGACACCGAGCGACGCGGCCACCACCTCGTCGGCGACCCGACCTCGACCTCGTCGTACGGCGTGCGGTGGAGCGGGTCCTCGAGGTGCTGCGCCGGGAGTGGGACCAATGAGCCTGCTCACCAGCCAGCTCACCAAGCTGACCCTCGACGCCTACACCGACATCAAGTTCGAGTCAGCCGGCCGGACTGACCTGGCAGGCGCTGCTCAACCCGACCGAGCTCAGCTTCTCCCGCAAGAACCTCTACCAGGCCACCCAGTCGGCCGGGACCTCGCAGCCGCAGCAGTCCTTCAGCGGAGGCGAGCCCGACCAGGTGAGCATCGACCTGCTCATCGACGGCACCGGCGTGGTCGGCGACCCCGGCAGCATCGGCACCAAGCTCGACGCGCTGCTGGAGCTCACCAAGTTCCAGGGCGAGACGCACCAGCCCTACTACGTGCACGCCTACTGGGGCCGGTTCAGCTTCCGCGGGATCCTCACCCAGGCCGACGTGACCTACAAGCTGTTCGACCGCGGCGGCGAGCCCCTGCGCGCCACGGTCAAGCTCAGCCTCAAGGAGGCGCTCTCCCCGCAGGAGGTCGCGGCCGACGGACAAGCGCGTCCTCCCCCGACCTGTTCCAGACCTGGCTGGTCCGCGACGGCGAGCGGCTCGACGCGATCGCGGCCCAGGTGTACGGCGACCCGGCGTACTGGCGGCCGCTGGCCCGGGCCAACCGGCTGGCCAACCCGCGCGGCCTGGTCACCGGCCAGGTGCTGGTCCTCCCACCGGTGGCGGCCCGCTGATGGCCGGCGCCGAGACCGACCGGCCCGCCTTCGAGGTGACCGTGGGCGGCACGAAGCTCGAGCCGCTCGTCGCCGCCGACGTGATCGAGCTGGACGTGCACGAGGAGGTCAACCGGCACGGCCGGCTGACCCTGCTGGTGCAGAACTGGGACGCCGACCAGCGCGCAGGTGCGGTACAGCGACGACGGGCCCTTCGCTCCCGGCGCCGAGATCGCGGTGGCCCTGGGCTACCACTCCGACCTGGCGACCGTGTTCCAGGGCGTGGTCTGCTCGCTCACCGCGCAGTTCCCGGACAACGGCGCGCCCGTGCTCCGCGTCGAGGCGCGATCCAAGTCGATCCTCATGGAGCACCCGCCGCGGTCGCGTCAGCTCGCCGAGAGCTCCGACGCCGACCTCGCCAACGCGGTCGCGGCCGACTACTCGCTCACCGCCGACGCCGCCGACGGCGTGACCCGCCCCGCGGTCGTGAGCGACCGGGTCAGCGACTGGGAGCTCCTCAAGGCCCGCGCCCGCGAGCTCGGCTGGGTGACCTACGTCCGCGGCGACTCGCTGGTGCTGCGGCCGCCGAGCACCGCCGAGCCGGAGCTGGAGCTCGTCTACACGAAGTCCCTCGTGGAGCTGCACCTGACCCAGGACATCACCCGCGCGGTCGACTCGGTGGTCGGCACCGGCTGGGACACCGCCGCCCTCGAGGCGACGGAGTCCGAGGAGGGCGCGGCCGCCGCGGACGTCAAGCTCGGCGACCGGGCCGCGCACGACACCGCCGTCGGCGATGCCGGCTGGCCGCTGCGCACCGAGCGGGCCGAGTCGCCCGCCGTACCGGCCACGCGACGCCGCCGGACGCGATCGCGGTCGGTCGGCAGCGCCGCGCCGCGCTCGCGCACTACTCGGGCACCGGCGTCACCCACGGGAACGCCGCCATCCGCTGCGACCAGTGGCTCACCGTCACCGGGGTCGGCACCCGGCTCTCGGGCCCGCACTACGTGAGCGCGGCCCGCCACCGGCTCTCCAGCTGCGGGCTACCGCACCGAGTTCCAGGTCGGCATCCCGCCGAGGTTGGCGCCCGCCGCGGAGTCCGTCGCCCGGGGCGGGCCGCTGGTCCTGGCCACCGTGGAGTCGCTCGACGACCCCGACTCGGCCAACCGGGTCCGGGTCCGGCTGCCGTGGCGCAAGGACGACGGCGAGGGCGTCTGGGCTCGCGTGGCCACCCTCGACGCCGGGGACGGCTTCGGCACCGTCTTCGTGCCGAACACCGGCCAGGAGGTGCTCGTCGGGTTCGTCGACGGCGCCGCTGACCACCCGGTCGTCCTCGGCTCGCTCCACAACGGCACGCAGGCGCCGCCGATCACGATCGACCCCGACAAGAACGCCATCCGCGCGATCGTCACGCCGGGCGGGCACACGATCACCCTCGACGACGACAGCCCCAAGATCACGCTCGAGACCAGCAAGGGCAACAGCGTGGTCATCAACGACGACGACTCCAAGATCGTGCTGACCCACTCCTCGGACAACGCGGTCACGCTCTCCGACGACGGCATCGAGCTCAACGCGGCCAAGGGCGACATCGTCCTCAAGGCCGCCTCGGGCGCGGTCAAGCTCGACGCGAAGTCGATCGAGGGCAAGGCCAGCGGCCCGTCCAAGCTCGAGAGCTCGGCCACCTTCGACCTCACCGCCTCCGGCCCGCTCGGGCTCAAGGGGGCCCTGGTGAAGATCAACTAGGAGGAGCAGGCGATGCCAGCGGCGGCTCGGGTGGGCGACACGACGGTGCACGGCGGCACCGTCGTCGGGCCGGGCGTCGCCACGGTGCTCATCGGCGGCATGCCGGCCGCGGTGCTGGGCGACATGCACGCGTGCGTCATCCCGTCACCCCCACCGCACCCGCCCTCGACGCCGTTCGTCGCCGGCTCGGCGACCGTGCTCATCCAGGGCCGGCCCGCGCTCCGCGCCGGCGACTCGTGCGTGTGCGGTGCGTCGGTGGCCGTCGGCGCCCCGACGGTGGTGATCGCATGACCGACCAGGACTACCCCCAGGTCGGCCGCGGCTGGGCGTTCCCTCCGCGCTGGGCACGCGATCCGCGCCCCGACCGACGTGCTCGGTCGGCGATGAACGACGGCATCGACCACGTCGGCGAGGCCATGGTGATCCTGCTGCGGACCGGGCTCGGCAGCCGGGTGATGAGGCCGAGCCTCGGCGCCGGCGTCGACCGCTACGTCTTCGAGGCCCGCACCGGGGACGTCTGCCACCGGCTCGCCGACGACGTACGACGGGCCCTGGTGCTCGGCGAGCCGCGGGTGACGGTGGACTCGGTGACCGCCGTGCCGGCCGGCTCGGCGGAGGACCGGATCGACGTGACGATCGAGTACCGCATCGACCGGCACCGGCGGCCCACCAGCCTCGTGGTGCCCTTCACCGTCGGTGGTGAGCCGTGACCCGCACGTCCGAGGAGGTGGTCGGCGCGCTGGCAGCGGCGGCCCGGCTGGCGCCGTTCGACGAGACGAGCACGTGGCAGGACGCGCTGTTCGACGGCGAGGCGTTGCGTCTGCGGGACGAGCCGGACCGGGTGCTTCTGGCTGCCCTCGCCGAGGAGTACGTCCAGCTCGACGAGCACGCCGCGACGGTTGTCGACCGGGTGCAGCGGGACTGGCTCGAGCGGATCCTCGAGATCCCCCGGCTGCCCGTGGTGCCGGATCGGGTCGTCGCACACGCCACCGTCGACCCCAAGCTCGCGCCGGCCGTGCTCCCGGTCGGCACGCTGCTGCGCGGCGGCAAGGACGTCGCCAAGCGGGAGCGCCGCTACGCGACCCTCGACGTGCTCACCGCCCACGGCGCCGCGCTGGCCGGGCTGCGCTGCCTGGTCCCCGGCGGCAACCCCGCGGGCCGGCCCGGGGTGGCGGCGTCGGCGCCGGAGTTCCCGATCGAGCCGGCGCTGGGGCCGGACGCGCCGCACACCCTCCGGATCTGGTCTCCGGCCCTGGTCTTCTCCGGCGGGACGATGGGAGCTGGAGATCTCCTTCAAGGACGGGTCCGGCGTCGCGGGTCTCACCGACGCGGTGTGGCGCTGCTCGCTGCCAGACGGGTCGCCCGGCCAGCCCGCTGTCGGAACCGTGTCCGGCGACACGGTGACCTTGCCCCTGCAGGGCGAGTGCGGTGCCCCTGAGGGCGAGATCCCCTGGCTCGAGGCAGTTGTCCCTGCGCACGTTGACGTCCCCGAGGCCCTCAACTTCACCGGCGTCGAGATCGCCGTCACCTCCCGCTCCGAGGTGGTGCCGCAGGCCGGGTTCTACAACGACGGCGCGGTCGACGTCAGCAAGGAGTTCCAGCCCTTCGGGGCGGTGGCCAAGCGCGGCGACGCGTTCTACCTCCGTTGCGACGAGGCGTTCGGCAAGAAGGTCGACGAGGTGACCGTGACCGTGGCCGTCATGGCCGACGAGGGCGCGCCGCTGTTCGCGGCTTACGTGTACGACGAGGTGTCCTTCCAGATCGACCAGATCAAGAAGATGCTCAACAAGTCTTCGAAGGACGTCTACGACAAGCTCGACCTCATCGATGGCTACCTGGGCGATCGCGGCGATCCCGAGGTCGTGTGGCAGCGCCGGGTGACCGGCGGTTGGCAGAAGGTGGGGACCGCGTCCTCCCACTTCACCGGCGTCCAGGCGACCATCGGCGACGACATCGCGTCGGAGACGGTGAGCATCAGTGGCCAGCCGGGCCACTACCTGCGCGCCTTTCTCTCCCGGGGCGACTTCGGCTGGACCGACTATCAGCGGAAGGTCGCCAGCTTCGCCACCAAGGCGGTCGCGGGGAGCAAACCGACGATGCCGGTCCCGCCGGTCCCCCCGATCGCTTCCTCCATCACCGTTCACTACACGACGCTGCCGGTGGCCGCGACCCGCGTGGAGTCTGTGAGCGGCTGGCGCCGCACGGAGCAGCCGACCACCGGACCGTTCCACCCGTTCCGACGCGCTGTCGACGAGGGTGGTGCGACGGGGATGGTCGCCCTCGGCCTGGAGCTGCCGGACCGGGCGCTGGGGTCGACGGTCTCGGTGTGGTTCGACATCGACTCGGCGTCACCATGCGGGGTCGCCGACGACGTGCCGGCTCGCTGGGAGTCGTGGACCGGTACGTCGTGGCAGCCGCTCCCCGTCGCCGACGGGAGCCGCGGCCTGCGCGAGAGCGGCCTGGTCAGGTTCGTCGCCCCGGCCGGCTGGCCGACGGGCTGCTCCGGCGTGGACGCAGCAGGCGGGCGCTGGGTCCGGCTGGTCACCGAGGCGCCGGGCATGATCGGCGTGATCCGCGGGGTCACCACGGACGCCGTTGTGGCGTCGTTCGTCTCCGCCGAAGCCGACCCCCAGACCGACCCGAGCCACGACGCCCTGCTGCCGCCCGGGACCATCAAGGGCACCGTGTCACCGGTCCCGGGCGTCAAGAAGGTGACCAACCTGTCGTCCGTGCGCGGCCGCGGCCCCGAGGACGACCCGGGCTACCGAAGGCGCGCCTCGGCCCTGGCCCGGCACCGCGGCCGGGCGGTGGCGGCCTGGGACTACGAGCAGCACGTGGCCCTGGGCTTCCCGGAGATCGCCGCGGTCCGGTGCCTGCCGCACACCCGCTCCGACGGCACTCGCCGCGCCGGCAGCGTCGGGGTCCTGGTCCTGCCGGACCGGCCCGAAGAGCCGGCCCCGCGGCCATCGGTCAGCCTGACCGGCCGGATCACCGACCTGCTCCGGCCCCTGGCGCCGATGGGCGCGGAGGTGGCGGTGGTCTGCCCGCTGTACGCACCGGTCAGCGTCGTCGCCACCATCACCCTCGATCGCGGGGTCGCCGCCCTGATGGGGCTGGAGACCATCACCTCCGGCCTCGAAGCCCTCCTGCACCCGGTCGCACCGGGTCCGGCCCGATGGGGGGTCACCCTCTACGCCTCGTCGCTGGTCGCTGCGATGGAGCGGATGGACGTCGTCGACGTGGTGACCAGCTTCGAGCTGCGCAACGAGGCCGGCGACGCGGTGGAGGTCGTCGAGGTGGACCCCTGCCGCGGCCTCTACTGCTCCTCGGGCGACCACACCCTCACCGTCGAGGAGCAGCTGTGACCAGCCAGCAGCCCCCGACCCTCGAGCCGCCCGCGCCGCCGCCCGCGCCGGACGCCGACTGGGCCGTGATCCTGAACCGGCTGATGGGTGCGCTCACCGAGTCCGCCCCGGTCGCGTGGTCAGACCACAACCTGGCCGACCCGGGGGTGACCCTGGCCGAGGTAGCCGCATTCGGACTGGCCGACCTGCACTACCGGACGGCGGAGCGTGGCTTCGACAGCTGGCCACTGGAGGTCCGGGCCTACGATCCGCCCGCGGAACGGCACTGGCACGCCACGCTGCCCCTGGGACAGGTGGGCGCGATCGCGACCAAGCTGGCGGCCCGGCCGGCGCCCGGGCAGCCCACCAACGCCGCCGCCCTGGAGCCCCTGGTGCGGGCGTGCCAGCAGCCGTCCGACGCGGTCGAGCTGCTCGGCCGAACCCCGTGGGACGCCGTGTGGACCCCGGCCCAGCGCCCGCACGTCATCAGCCTGTTCCGCACCCGGCTGGTGCGGGCCGCCGCCCGCGAGTACGCCGACCTGGTCGCCTCCGCGGTCGAGGCCGAGCGCGGCTCAGCCGACGCCGTGGACGTCCGCGACACGCGCGCGGCCCGCCGCTTGGCGCCGCACCTCCCGCTGTGGCCGACCGAGCTCGCGGCCCTGGTCCGGCGCGAACGGCGTCGGCTGGGGCAGGAGGCGCTCGTCGCCCGCCTCGCCGACGTCCACGCCGCCACGACCTCAGCCGCCGTGACGGCGACCCGGGCCGCACTCCTCGACGCCGACCTCACCACCAGCGAGGCCGACATCGCCCTGGCTGCGGCCCGGATGCCCATCGGCGTACTGCCCGAGCAGCTCGAGTCCACCGACGGCGCCACCCGGATCTGGCCGCCGCACCCGATCCAGGCCCTCACCTGCGAGCCGGTGACCGCTGACGACTACGCCCGCCGAGCCCGCTCGGACAGTCGCGTCCACCGGGCCTGGGCGGTGCCCGGACGACTCGACGGCGTCGCCTGGAACGGCCTGCCGACGGGGTCCCTGCCCGACATCGGCGTCGACCCGGCAGCCGCGGCAGTCACGCTCGTCGTGGAGCGTGATCCCGAGGACCACACCGAGCTCACGCCCGCCGAGGAGCAGCTGTTCCTGCGGGCGGTCCTGAGGAAGGCGATCGGCTCGGAGTGCGATGCGCCGTACCCGTCCTGGCTGGACACGCTGAACCCCAACGACCCGCGCCGGGTCATCTGCGACGAGGTCGGCGCCGGTCTGCTCCGGACGGCGCAGATCGTCGTCCAGGGCACGGTCATCACCGGCGTCGGCGTCGACCCCGCGGTCACGCTGCAGGGCGTGCGGGACCGGATCGACGCGTTCTTCCTCGGCGGTCGAGGACCGGTCGTGACACCGCCACCTCCGGACGTGTCCGGTCCGTGGCCGCTGCACGAGCAGCCACCGGGGGGCTGGCTGCCGGGCGACCCGATCCGCTTCACCGAGGTGATCGAGGCGATCGTTGCCGACCCGACGGTGCTCGGCGTCGAGGACCTGGCGATGCAGGTGCTCGGCGATGCGGTCTTCCTCCGCCTCGCCGACGGCGCGCTGCCGATCCCGGCCAACGCCGTGCCGCGGATCGCGAGCTTCGACTGCCTCACCGTCAGCTTCGCCCTCGCCGGGGAGTGCTCCGATGCGTAGCCCCGACTACACCCGCCTCGCGCAGCAGCTGCCGGCGCTCTACCAGGAGGACGCCCCGTCGTTCGCCCAGGTCGACGCGTTCCTGGGCCTGGCCGACGAGCTCGACCACGCCCACCTCGAGCGGCTGGAGGACCTGGCCCTGACCGCCGGCCCTGACGCCATGCTCCGGTGGCCGGCCGAGCTCGCCGCTCGACGCCGGCGGGGACGCCGTCCTGGCGTCGTACGCCGAGGCCTACGACGTCGTGGCCGGATGGCTGGGCTTCGTCTTCCCACCCGGATGGGCGGCAACCGAGCCCGGGCTCGCCAAGCGCCGCACCGTGCTGGCCGCGATGACCCGGCTCTGGCGCCGCCGCGGGACTCCTCGGGGTTTCCTCGACTGGTTCTGCCGGTACTTCGACGCGCCGGCGACCGCCCGCCCCCTGCTGGTGGAGCACTTCAAGGCGCCCGGCGCCCAGCTGGTCGCCGAGCCCTACACGGCGACCCTCTTCGTGCCGAGCACCACGGACTTCGAGGAGTTCCGACGCCGGCGCGAGGCCGTCGAGTTCGTCAACTGGTACGCGCCCGCCCATGTCTGGATCCGGGTCTGCTTCGTCTCGACCAGGCTGTTCAAGGAGATCGGGATCCTCGCCGACCCTCCGGTCCTCTCGCAGAAGCCGACCGAGCAGGAGCTCAAGGTGTACGCCGATGCGGTCGCGACCCACCAGAAGGATCTCAACGCCCTGCTCTGCTCCGTGGTCTCGGTGGTGAGCCACGCGAACGGCGTGCACGTCTACGAGTGCATCGACGAGGGCCGCGGCCTCGACCGGCTGGACGTGGGGCTGCTCCCCCACGACGGCCACTGACCCAGCTCGCACCGACGAAAGGCTGACCATGGCGATCAAGGAAACCGAGTACCCGATCTACGAACCGGGTCAGACGCTGACGGCCGACGAGCTCAACACGACGACCGCGTTCCTCATGGCGCGCGACCGGCTGCTGGGCAAGCTGGTCGGGTTCGGCGTCAACGCCGGGCTCGGCGGGACCGTCGCCGGCAACAAGCTGACGATCGCGCCCGGCCGGGCCATCGACCAGGCCGGCACTCCGCTGGCCCTCGTCGCCGCCCACGACATCACGCTTCCGCCGACGCCGGTGACGCCGTCGTACGACTTCATCAGCTCGGCCGCCGCCGGGTTCAGCATCGTGATCGAGGCGCGGGACGACGTCGCCCCTCCACCCGCCTGCGGGGAGGCCGGCTGTGGCGGTCACCCGGAGCTGCACACCCCGGTGGTCGACGTCCGGGTCGTCCGGGGCCGACTGACCGGCAGCTGGATGAAGTTCGAGCAGGAGGACCTGCTGAAGGTCCGGCCGATCCTGGTCGACGCGAGCGCGAACCCCACCGGGTGGACCTACGCCAAGCTGCGCGACGCGATCGTCCAGCGGCTCACCAATGGCGGCGACCCGCTCGTCAGCGCTGCCCTGATCGCCAAGCTCCAGGCCACGGACATGGCCGCCGGCGACCTCCCCGGGGTCAAGGGCTACAAGTGCGGCTGGCTCAACATGGTGCTGTTCGCGACCCTCGACCTGCTCCGCTGCGAGGCGCTCTGCGCACTGCTCGACGACAAGACCACCACCCGCAACGGCGTCGTCCTGGGGTGGCTCCACCAGGAGACGACGGGCTGGTTCTTCGACTGCTCCTACCGCCACGACTGGGAACCCCCGCGCGGGTTCACCGAGGCCTTCCTGGGCGGGACCTGCTCCGACCCGTGCGCCCTGTATCGCGCCGAAGTCGAGGGGCTGCTCGGCTCCTACGCGCCACCGGACCCGCCGCCAGCCGGGTGGCGGCGGCACCGTCCACCCGCCGCACTACTGCAAGCACCACAAGCTGCTCTGGAAGGACTGCCTCGTCGTCACCCTCCCCCCGAAGAAGATCGACCCGGACTGGAACAAGTACTGGGTCCGGCCCAAGGACCTCGACCCGCGCGGGCCGATCTGGAACCCGCCGATCAAGTACGACCCGCAGGTCATCTACGAGATCGA
Source organism: uncultured Actinomycetota bacterium (assembly GCA_963798045.1). Lineage (GTDB taxonomy): Bacteria > Actinomycetota > Actinomycetes > Propionibacteriales > Nocardioidaceae > Nocardioides. Next base: position 36,861 of record CAWCSB010000035.1, on the reverse strand, counting down.
CCCCATCGACACCCTCGAGGACGGGTTCCTCCACGGGGGCGACCTGCTCGGTCACCCGGTCGACAAGGTCAGCGACGTCCTGACCGACGCCGTCAAGGAGATCGGCGGACAGGCGACCATCAAGGTGGTCAAGGACGCCGAGCTGGGCAAGCTCAACGGCTACCTGCCGTCGACCGGGTTCAGCCCGTCGGACGTCATGGTGCTCACCGTCGACGGTGCCGGAAAGGTGATCGGCACCGGCCGGATCTCCGCCCTGCACACCACGCGGGAGATGGGCGCAGCGCTGCCCAAGGCCATCGACGCCGCGGACAAGGCGACGACGGCAGCCGCCGGCATCGCTGCAGACGGTCAAGGGTTTCGAGGCACAGGTCGGCGAGTTCGGCAACCAGCTGAAGGCCTTCGAACTGAACGTGAAGGATTTGGATGGCCGGTTCAAGGGCATCACCACGCTGAACGAGCGGGTCGTCAAGCTGGAGGGCGGCTTCCAGGTGATCAGCGGGGGCCACAAGCCCGGGCTGGTGCGCGACTTCGACGTCGAGTTCGCGCAGGGGGATCTCGGAGTTCGCTGCCACCACCGTGGCGGCGATGCGCTCGCTGGGCCCGGTCGGCAACCGCAACTTCGAGCGCTACACCGCAGCGGCCGAGCACGCGCAGGCGGAGCTCGACCTCTCCGTGGCCACCGGAGACCCGGCCGCGCTGACCGTGGCGACGCTCGACGTCCTCGACACCATGCGCACGATGGTCAAGGCCTCAGGGGTCGACGCCGCGACCGGCCGGGCCCTCGACGCGAAGCTGCGCGGGTTGCGGGGCATGGTCCGGTGACCGACGTGGCCGTCGACCGGCTCCGCATCCGTGGCCCCGGTGCGCGACGGCTCGCCGCGGTGGCTGCCCGGGAGCTGCCGGCTGCGCTCGAACGCGCCCTCGGCGACCTGGACGACGTCCGGCTCGACACGATCACCGTGCGGCTCGACCTCGACCCCGATGAGTACGACGACACGACGCTCGCGGTGCTGTGGGCGGACGCGATCCGCGTGCAGGTGCTGGCCGCCGGCGGCCGGACTGCGCGCCGTCCCTCCGGCGGGATGCCGGGCGACCGGACCCCGGCGGGCGACACCACGTGGTCCCCGCGACTCGGCTAGATCGCCCTAGGACGTCGCCGCGGCGGCGGCGGACTGGCTGGCCCGGCCTCGCGCCGCCGAGCACCTCGTGCCGCGGCCGCTCCTGCTGCTGGCCCGGCCGGAAGTCGCGACGTGCCGTCGCCCTCGTCCTGGGAGACCCGAAGTGGTCGCGGCTCGTGGCTCGGCTCCGCGCCACACTCGCCGGCCCCGGCCCGCGTCGGCCACCTCCGGAGCGGACGCCCGTCGACGAATCCGTCGACGTCACCAGCCAGGCGCCCGACGACCTCGGACGGGGACACCCGCGGCGAGCTCCGACGCCGCGCCGGACCGGCCGATCCGGCGCGCAACCGGCGCCGAGCTCCCGGCCCGGTGGCCGAACCGAGCGCGCACCCAGGGACCGCTGCCCGCCGAGCTCGCCGAGCTCGCCCGGACACCTCGACGCTCTCGATGACCTGCTGGACGAGCAGGCCGGCCAGGTCGACGCTGCGACCGTGACCCGGGCGGCTGGCCTGGCGCTGCTGTGGCCGTGGCTGGCCGACGTCTGCCGCGAGGCCGTCGGGTCGGCGCCGGAGGGCGAGCCGCACCGGCTGCGCGCGCACGTCCTGGCCCGCCTCGCCGATCCCGAGGACACCGGCCTGCTCGACGATCCCCTGGTGCGCCTGCTGGCCGGCGTACCGGACGACGACCACGACAGCGGTGCCGGCACTCGACTCCTGGCTGCCCGCGGTCGACGACGTGCGCCGAGCGCGCGCTGGCGGCGTTCGCAGGGCTGCTGCCCGGGTTCGGGACCTCGAGCACACGCTTCGTGCGCGACCAGTGGGTGGTCCGGCTCGGTCTCCTCGACGCGACCACGACGCCGGCCCGGCTGGTCGCCGCCACGCACCCGCTCGATGTGCTGCTGCCGAAGCTGCCCTATCCGGTGGCCCTGTTCAAGCTGCCGTGGTCGCCACCGGTCAGCGTGAGGTTCCGGCCGTGACCGCCACCGCCGAGGCGCCCACCCGGACACCGGTCGACGAGCTCCGGGCCGCGCTGGAGACCCTCGACGCGATGCTCTGCCTGCGCACCGAGGAGCGCCGGGCCGGTCCGGGCGGCCAGCGGTTGACCGTCGAGGGCGCCGGGGAGCAGCTCCCCGACCTGGACCGGTACGACGGCCTAGGCCCGCTGGCCGCGACCATCGCGGCCGCCGGCCTGACCGCGGCGGAGGCGCTGGTGCTCGTCGCTGCGCTCGCTCCCGAGATCGACGAGCGGTTCGCCGCCCGCTACACCGCGCTCAGCGACCGTCCGGGGGTGACCGGGCTGACCCGCGAGGTGGCGCGGACCCTGGTGGCCCGCTCCCTGGCCGGCCGGCTCAACGCGAACCTCACCCTGTCGACCCACGGGACCCTCCGCGCGGCCGGGCTGCTGGTGCTCGACCCGCCGGGTGACGACCCGACGGCGGTGCTCCGCGTCGAGCCGGGGCTGGCCTCCTGGCTCCTCGGCCTCCCACCCGCCGAGCCGGCGGTCTCGGCCGACTTCCCGGCAACACCGCTGCGCACCGTGCACACCCTGGGCGACGTCGTCCTCCCCGCCCGGGCCCGCGCGCGGGTGGCCGACCTCGAGGCCCGGATCGCACACCGCGACCTCGTGGTGGAGGAGTGGGGTTTCGGTCGCCACCACGACAACACCGCCGGGCTGGTGGCGCTGTTCCATGGCCCGCCGGGCACCGGCAAGACGATGACAGCGGCGGCGATCGCCGCCGCGACCGGGCGGCCGGCGTACGTCGTCGACCTGTCCGCGCTGGTCTCCAAGTACATCGGCGAGACCGAGAAGTCCCTGGCCCGCATCTTCGACCGCGCGGCCCGGGAGCGCAGCATCCTGGTCTTCGACGAGGCGGATGCCGTCTTCGGCACCCGGACCGAGGTCTCGGACGCACACGACCGCTACGCGAACCAGGAGGTCTCCTACCTGCTGTCCCGGATCGAGCAGCACCCCGGCATGGTCATCCTCACCACCAACCTGCTCGGCAACATCGACGCGGCGTTCCGCCGGCGCATCCACGTCGTCGTCGAGTTCCCGATGCCGGGCCCGGCCGAGCGCGAGCGCCTCTGGCTCGGGGCGCTGCCACCCGAGCTCCCGCTGGCCGACGGCGTCGACCTGGTCGACCTGGCCGAGCGCTACCCGCTGAGTGGCGCCCAGATCCGCGACGCCGTCGCTCGAGGCCGCCTACCTCGCGGCCGTTGGGGATCGGGTCGTGCGGGCCGAGGAGCTGGTGGCGGGCGTCCGTCGGCAGTACGACAAGGCGGGGAAGACGGTCCCGGCGTGACCGCAACGCCGGTCGCCGAGCCCACCGCGGTGACCCCGACCGCTCGCTCCCCGGCCGACGTCGCCGAGGCACCACCGGTGCTCACCCATGCCCCCAAGCCGCCAGCCGGCGAGGCCGTGGCGGCGCTGTCGGGTGAGCAGTACGGCGGGCTGGCGGCCGTCCAGGCGGAGTGGGACACCGCGGGCGGCGCCGTCGTGCTCACCGGGCGGGCGCCGTTCCTCGACCTCATGGGGAGGGCGGGGTTCCGCGAGGACGGGTCCCTCGACGGGACGGTCGACCTGACCGCGCGGGTGGCGGTGCTCGGCCTGCGCGTGGCCGACTGCGCGTGGCAGGTCTCGGGGTGGCGACCCGAGCAGGCGATCCCGGTCCCTCACGTCGAGCTGCGCGGCTCCACGGTCGCGGTGGACCTGGCCGGGCTCCCGGACGGCGCGGCGTGCGCGCCCGTGGAAGGCATGGCCACCCGCTCGGACGGAGCGACGGTGACCGCCACCCTCCCCGGCGATGCGCTGCCGCCCGGCCAGCCGCTGAGCCCGCGGCTGCAGGAGGCGTTCCGCGGGCTGCTCGGCGTCGACCTCGCCGGCCTCGTCGTCCATCCCAACGCGGAGCTCGGTGGCGCGCCGGCATTCGTCTCCAACCCGGACCTGTTCTTCGCCCCGGGGACCTACGGCGCCGACGACCCCGCGGCGCTCGGCCTGCTGGACCAGGCGATCCGGGCCGCGCTGGCGGGGCTGGTCGGGTCGGTGGGCACGGTCGAGCCGCCGCCTACGGGCGTCCCGCCTGCCGGCGAGGCGGCCCCGGAAGCGGAGACGACGGACGTACCCGCCGACGTACCCGCCACCCCGACCGATCCGATGCCAGAGCCGACCGGTGCCGCTCGAGCCAGAGACGGCCGAGGTCGCGACCGGTGCCCCCGCCGACCTTCCGGCGACCGAGGGCGCCACCGAGGGTGAGGTCGAGGGTGAGGCGCCGCCTCCGGTGACCGTGCTGATGCCCGAGGCGCCCACCCAGCTGACACCGGCTGCGCAGGCCCGAAGCGGTGGGGTCGCGCGCAGCGCGGGCGGCGCGGCGAATGCCGCCAAAGACCTACCCACGGCCGACCAGAACGTCGGCGACGCCCGCGGAGCGGTCGCCGAGCCGGCCGCGGAGACTGCTGCCCGCGCGCAGCAGGCCCTCGCCACCCAGCTGGGGGAACGGCCCCCACCGAGCCCGGAGATCGTCGCGCTGGTCGACCGGATCCGGACCGCGATCCGAGAAAACCGCCCCGAGGACGAGGACAAGCTCCTCGAGACCGACCCGACGCAGGAGGCCCAGCAGGCCGGGGCCACGGTCACCGGGTCGGTGCAGGGCCAGGCCGACCAGGTGGCCGGCTCCTACCAGGCCATGAACACCCCTCCGGGCGGGTCGCCGGCGCTCACCCCCACCGCGGTGGTCCCGCCGGACCCGTCCTCGCCGGGCATGGCGGCGCCGCGCGACGCAGGCAGCGCCGGACCCCATCCCGCCGGAGAACCTCTCCCTGGACGCCGACGTCGCCGCCACGGACCAGAAGATCGCCGATTCCGGCATCGACACCCGGGTCACGAAGGAGATCCCCGACGGTCCGTTCGCCGAGGCCCGGGCGGCGCGCGGTGAGCTGGGCGAGGCTGCGCAGCAGACGCCGGCCGAGCTCGCGACCCAGCAGCAGCAGGCCATCGACAGCGCCCAGGCCGACATGGCCCAGCTCCAGCTGCAGGCGGTCGCCGCCCTCCAGGCCTCCCGGGCAGGCACGGTCGGGAACGTCGGCGAGAAGCAGACCGGCATGGTCGAGCACGAGCAGAACACCCGCGAGTCGGTCTCGAAACGGGCTCAGGGCATCTTCGACACCGCGCAGAAGGCGGTCGACCAGCTGTTGCAGCCGTTGCCGAAGACGGCGATCGCACGCTGGGAGGCGGGACTCACCAAGCTGTCGCAGGCCTTCCACGACTCGCTGAACCGGGTCAAGAAGTGGATCGACGAGCGCCACGAGGGGGTCGGGGGCACGATCCTCGCGATCGGCGACTACATCGGCGGGCTGCCGGACTGGGTCACCGACGAGTACAACCGGGCGGAGCGCGACTTCGGCGACGGCGTCGGCGAGCTCCTGCTGTCAATCTCCAGCGACGTCAACGGCGTCATCGCGGCCGCGCAGGCCTTGGTCGAGGGGGCGCGCCGGGACATCGACGCCGCCTTCACGGAGATGGCGGCGGAGTTCCCGGAGTGGGCGGCCCAGGAGAAGGCGCGGTTCAGCGGCCTGCTCGACGGCCTCGGCGCCAAGGTGACGCAGGCCCAGACCAGCTTCGTCAAGGACATCTCCAACCGCGCGGTCACCGCGGTCAACGAGGCGCACGCCGAGGTCGAGGCCAAGCGGCAGGAGGCCGGCGGTCTCATCGGTCGGGTCGTCGCGGCCATCGAGGAGTTCATCGAGGATCCGGTCCGAGCGATCATCAACGGCCTGCTCCGGCTGGTCGGGATCCCGCCCTCGGCGTTCTGGGCGCTCATCGAGAAGATCGCCCAGGTCATCTCCGACATCGCCGACGACCCCGAGAACTTCGTCAACAACCTCGTCGAGGGCCTCAAGCAGGGCTTCCAGGCGTTCTTCGACAACTTCGGCCAGCACGTCCTCAAGGGGTTCTGGGACTGGCTGTTCTCGGGGCTCGAGACACCGATCCCGATGCCCAAGGACATGTCGGCGTCCGCGCTGTTCTCCTTCGCGCTTCAGCTGATGGGGATCACCTGGCCGAGGGTCCGCGAGATCCTGGTCAAGCACATCGGGCCGACCGCCGTCGAGGTGATCGAGGCGGCCTGGCAGCTCATCTCGGTGCTGATCGAGCGCGGTCCAGAGGGCCTGGTCGAGCTGGTCAAGGAGCAACTCACCCCCGAGAACATCGTGAACACCATTCTCGAGGCCGCGGTGCAGTACCTCGTCGAGACGCTGATCAAGCAGGTCATCATCCGGGTCATCGGGATGCTGAATCCGGTCGGGGCCATCGCCCAGGCGATCGACCTGATCTACCAGGTGTGCAAGTGGATCTTCAACAACGCGGCGCGGATCTTCCGGTTCATCGAGGCCGTGGTCAACGGGCTGGCCGACGTCGTCGCCGGCAACGTCGGCGGGCTGGCGAAGAAGGTCGAGCAGGGTCTGGCGATGCTCATCCCGCCGGTCATCGACTTCCTGGCCGGGCTGCTGCACCTGGGCGACCTGCCCAACGAGATCGCCGAGGTGATCAACAAGCTCCAGGCCATGGTCCTCAAGGTCATGGACCGGGTGATCGGCTTCCTCGCCGAGCGGGGCAAGGCGCTGCTGAAGAAGATGGGCCTCGGGGGCGACGAGAAGGACGAGGGGAAGGGCGACGAGGAGCTCGGGAGCGTCGTCCGCTTCAGCGCCGCAGGAGAGAGCCACCGCCTGTTCGTCCAGCGCGAGGGCGCTCAGGCCGAGCTGATGGTCGCCTCAGTGCCGACGACCATCCCGGACTGGATCACCCGGTGGAAGGGCATGCTCGAGGCCGGCAAGCCCGCGGAGAAGACACCGGAACGCGCCGAGGCCGAGCTCCTGCTCGGTCAGCTCGGCCCCGAGGCCGCGACCGCGGAAGCCGCAGCTACCGCGCTCGTTGCCGGATTCGAGGCCGCCGAGCGGGTCCCGGCCTCCGACCCGGCGCACAAGAAGCCCCCCGACGACTCCGGGGTCGAGTCGGCGGAGAAGTCGATCGCGACCAAGCTCGATCGGCTGTTCACGATCTTCGGCGAGGACGATGCCAAGAAGTGGCTGGGGGAGATCCGGGTGTCGTTGCCCAACCAGGGCGGGAAGCACACCGAGACGGTGCTGGACTCCTGGCGCGGCAAGATCGAGCCGGTCCTGGCGAAACCGATCATGGGCAAGCAAGGCCAGGTCTGGAACGGCTCGGAGTTCACCGCGGCCGCACTGACTCCGACCGAGGTGCTCACGGCCAACGCCAACCACGCGGCGCTGCTGCCGTTCTACGAGGAGAAGCCGCGCAAGGGCTCGGACACCGACGAGTTCCGGACGTATGCACTGGTCCGAGGCGACAGCCCCGTGCGGCCGAAGTTCTTCCGCAGCCTCGGTGGCCGCGCGGCCGCCAAGCTCCGCACGGACGGTGCCACCCGCCTGGACCCCACCGGAGACAGCCGGCTGCTTGAGAACATCCGCAGAATCTCCTACGACTACGACCCCGGCGGCTACGGGACCTTCACGCCGTGGCCGGACTCCCCGGTGTCGACCCTGATCGTGAGCACCGTGGCCGGCGCCGGTGGCCCCCTCAACACCCTCCGCTCCTTCGTCAACCAACAGACGGTGGGTGGGGTGACCTACGTCGACTTCGCCGCCGAGCTGAAGGCGGACAGCAAGGCCAACACCTGGCTCGCAGACCAGCTCCGCAACATCTCTACAGGCCAGCACGAGTGGCTGCCCGTGTCGATCGGCGCCGAGGTGCTCGAGCACGCGGTCCAGGTGGGTCTCACCGACATCAAGAAGGGCCTGGGCTGGATCGCCCTTCTCGAGTCGCTGCGGACGCCGACCAACACCGTGCTGTGGCAGATCGTGCAGCACCCGGTCATCGTGGCCGGAACCCCGAGTCAGGAGGGGCCGCAGCCTGCTCCTCGTGGCCACGTCGCGTCCCTCTCCCTCGACCCCGACACGCTGGTCCAGGACGGTCTGACCACCGGGACCGGGGACTTCCACGACGCGCTGAGGGACTTCTTCAGAAACAACAAGGCCATGCACCCTGCGGCGTGGGTCGACGCACTGCTGGCCCATCTGCCCACGGTCATGTGGACCGGGTCCAACGTGCCCATCCCCACCGAGCTTCTCAACCGTCCGATCGGCGTCTTCTACGCGATGCCGTCCGGCTTCGCGGGTGGCCTGACAGTCGCGCAGGTGATGGCTGAGCAGAGGAAACGGTGGGAGCAGATCGAGGCAGCGTTCCTGGCCGCGAAGTCGAGGATCAAATGACCGGCTCTCTCGACGACTACGGACCCGCGACCCGGTGGCTGGCCGAGCGGGCCGGCGTACCGCCGGACGAGCTCGTCGCCAACCCGGGTCTCCTCGTGCGGGCCCTCGCCGGGGCGGCTGCAGACCCGGAGGCCGCCGCCGAGCTGCGGTCGCGCCTGGCGGAGCGACCGACGCCGGGCCAGCGGTTCGGGGCCACGGTCGCCCGGGCACTGCGGGACCAGGCCGAGCGGCTCAGCCCCACTTCTCGGCGAGCGCCCTGATCACCGTCAGGTTGCGGTTGGTCGCGACGCCGAGGTGCTTCTCCACGGCGGCGTTGGTCAGCGTCGCCTCGTGGTAGTTGCCGCCCAGCAGCAGGTGCACGGCCCGGCCACCGACCCGCGCCACCTCATCGGTGGTGATGCTGTCCTCGAGCTTCGTGATCGCGGCTGCGGTCGGTGCCTCCTTGAGCAGCGAGATGTAGTGCTTCCCGCCGTGATCGAAGGACGCGGCCTCCTCGGCGATCTCGCGCAGCTCCTTCTGGGTGAAGACGATGGTCGGCACCGCGAAGCCTGCCTCCGCCTCGAACGCCTTCTCGAGGGCCGCCTCGATCTTGTCCCGCGAGCGCAGCTTTGTGTCGAAGCGGACATTGCCGGTGTTGATGTACGTCGCGACGTCGGTGAACCCGGCCGCCTCGGCCGCCCGGACGATCGCGTCCTTGGGGAACTTGCGCTTCGCTCCCAGGTTGATCGCTCGCAGGAACGCGATGTAGGTCGCCACGCGGGGATCATGCCATCGGCTCTGGACAGTTCGGCCGACTACTAAACCAGTCGCGTCGACAGTCGCGTTCGTCCTACCCTCGTCGACGCGTCGGCGACGAAGCAGCCGGACGGGGGTACCCGAGCCGGTCCTGCGTGTTCAAGGCGTCGACTGCGTCCTGGTAAGGACTGGCATCCGGGGTTCGACTCCCCCTCCACATGGGAGTGGGCGGGCCACGGCGGCAGCGTCCGGTCACCTTGCGGCCCGGCTGGTCAGTACGACAGCCGACGCCCCGTGCCCGTGCGTGTCGTGGCCCGTTCACTCTCTCCACCACCACCGACCTCCCGGAAGGAGGAAGCAAATGTCCATCGTCACCACCATCACCGTGTTCCCGCACGAGCGCGCACTCGAGTACGTCGACGGCGTGTGCACCCGCGTGCTCGAGCCCGGCCGCTACCGACGCGCCCGGCGCGCGACGTACCACCGGATCGCCGTGCTGGAGCGGATCGTCACAACCGCGCCGCAGGACGTGCTCACCTCCGACGGTGTCTCGGTCCGCGTGACCGCGGCGGTCCGCTGGAAGGTCGTCGACCCGCGGACCTACGTCGAGTCGGTCGCCGACCCGGCGGCCGTGGTCTACCTGGCCGTGCAGATCGCGCTGCGCGACGAGCTGGTGGCCGTCGAGGTGGACGCGCTGGTCCGGGAGGCCCGGCTGCTCAGCCGGGGCGCGCTCACCGAGGCTGCGCGTCTGGCCGGCTCGGCCGTCGGCATCGAGGTGGTCGAGGTCGTGGTCAAGGACGTGATCCTTCCGCCCGAGCTGCGCATGGCCTACGCGGACCTGGTCACGACCCGGACCCGCGGCCAGGCGCAGCTGGAGGCCGCCCGGGCCGAGACCGCCGCGCTGCGGTCGCTGGCCAACGGCGCCAAGCTGCTCGACGACCACCCGGCGCTGGCCCGGCTGCGGCTGGTGCAGTCGCTCCCGCACGGTTCCACGCTGGAGCTGGGGCTGCCCGACCGCGGCTAGCGGCACCGCCGGCGCAACAGTGCGTCCCACGACCTGCTCGGTCGTGGGGCGCACTGTTCGTTGTGCCCCTGCGCGAGGTCAGCGCAGCCGGACCACGTTGGTCTTCGCGATCTTGTCGTGGATCGCCTGCTTCTTGTCGTCCCACAGCGGCCACAGGTAGTCGAGCAGGGAGTAGAGCGCGGTGATGCTGCCGACGTACGGGATGAGCGAGAAGATGCCCGGCCCGAACTGGCCCACCCAGCGCAGCAGGACGGTCGCCAGTGGCATCGGTCCGGGCCGCTCGCGCAGCCGGACCCGCAGCCCGAGGACCAGCTTGCCGGGCGTCGCCTGCCGCCACATCAGGAACCCGACGTGGTAGCAGAAGCCCAGCGCCAGGTTGATCGCCCCGATGATCGCCAGCGGCCTGGCCAGGTCGCGCTGCAGCTGCGCGGTGTCGATGGAGCCGGTGGTCCCGGCATCGCTGGTGCGCAGCGCGTCATCGATCCAGTCCGCGTAGATGTCCCAGGCGTCGCGGAGCCAGGGCAGCGCGATGATCGCGCCGACGATCCCGATGAGGACCGAGTCGATGACCAGCGCCAGGACGCGTTGCCACCAGCCGGCCAGCGGTACGCCGTCGGGGGTGGTCGCCGGCAGTCGCGCGCCGCCGTACACGGGCGGGGCGGCGTACTGCTGGGTGGCCGCGGGTGGCTGCGCGGGCGCGGTGTGCTCGGTCCAGCGGGTGCCGTCCCAGTAGCGGAGCTGGGCGGGCTGCCCGAACTGCGGCGGAACGGGGTCAGGGTGCCAACCGGGCTGTGACGTCACGCCGCGAGTTTTGCAGAGACCTTCTGCGCCAGGCTCAGAGGTTCCCGCGAGCCTCCTGCTCGCGCTCGATGGCCTCGAAGAGCGCCTTGAAGTTGCCCTTGCCGAAGCCCAGCGAGCCGTGCCGCTCGATGAACTCGTAGAACACGGTCGGCCGGTCGCCCATCGGCTTGGTGAAGATCTGCAGCAGGTAGCCGTCCTCATCGCGGTCGACCAGGATCTTGCGCTTCTTCAGCTCCTCGATCGGCACCCGCACGTCGCCGATCCGGGCGCGCAGCTCGGGGTCGTCGTAGTAGGAGTCGGGGGTTTCGAGGAACTCGATGCCGTTGTCGCGCAGGATGTCGACGGAGCGCAGGATGTCGTTTGTCGCGAGGGCGATGTGCTGGCAGCCGGCGCCGTCGTAGAACTCGAGGTACTCGTCGATCTGCGACTTCTTCTTGGCGATCGCGGGCTCGTTGAGCGGGAACTTGACCCGGTGGTTGCCGCTGGCGACCACCTTGCTCATCAGCGCCGAGTAGTCGGTGGCGATGTCGTCGCCGATGAACTCGGCCATGTTGGTGAAGCCCATGACCCTGTTGTAGAAGCCGACCCACTCGTCCATCCGGCCGAGCTCGACGTTGCCAACGCAGTGGTCGATGGCCTGGAACAGTCGCTTGGGGTGCCCCTCGCGGCGGGCCACCGTCGAGGAGCGCGCGACGTAGCCGGGCAGGTAGGGGCCGGTGTAGTGGCTGCGGTCGATGAGGGTGTGCCGGGTCTCGCCGTACGTCGCGATGGCGGCGATCCGGACGGTGCCGAACTCGTCGCTCTCGTCGTGCGGCTCGACCAGGACGGTGGCACCCACCGAGCGGGCGTGCTCGACGCACTTGTCGACGTCGGGGACCTCCAGGGCGAGGTCGACGACACCGTCGCCGTGCTTGCGGTGGTGGTCGAACAGCGGGCTGTCAGGGACGACGCCGCCGCTGAAGACGAAGCGGGCGCTGCCGGAGCGGAGCACGTAGGACTTCGCGTCGCGATGGCCGGTCTCGGGGCCGCGGTAGGCCTCGAGCTCCATGCCCAGCGCGAGCTGGTAGAACGCCGCGGCCTGGGTGGCGTTGCCGACCACGAAGCCGACCGAGTCCATCGCGGTCACCGGGAACGGGTCGCGACTGGCGTCGTACTCGACCAGACCGACGAGCTGCTTGAGCTGGTCGAGGGAGAGGCCGGCCTGGACCTCTTCGTTGGTCAGGGCGGTGAGGGTCGACTCGGTCATGCGGTTGATCGTGCCGTGATCGGGCATTCTGTGCAACAGTACATCGAGCGACTGAGCAATCTGTTCAACATCGGAGCCGCCGTGGACGATCTTGACCGCAGAGTGATCGACCTGTTCGCCACCGACCCCCGGGTCGGGGTGCTCGAGGCGTCCCGCCGTCTCGGTGTGGCCCGCGGGACGGTGCAGGCCCGGCTCGACAAGCTCACCGCCACCGGCGTGATCACTGCGTGGGGTCCCGAGCTCTCCCCTGCCGCCCTCGGCTACCCGGTGACGGCGTTCCTGACCCTCGAGATCCGCCAGGCCCCTATTGATCTTCCTGGGCACGAGGGCGGCGGCCACGACACCGTCGGCACGCACCTGTCCGCGATCCCCGAGGTCCTCGAGGCGCACACCATCACCGGCGCCGGCGACCTCATGGTCCGTGTCGTCGCCCGCTCCAACACCGATCTCCAGCGCGTCATCGACCTGGTCCTCGCCGACCCGGCCATCGTGAGGTCGTCCACCGTGATCGCCCTGGCCACGCAGGTCCCCTACCGGGTGCTGCCGCTGGCCGCGGTGGACGGATAGTCCAGACGATTCAAGTGCGCCCGATGCCGAATGGCTCGCTTGGGTCATGGTGGGTCGGACGCCCCGGTGTCACTGTGAACCTCCGCGTCCCCGTCACGGGGCAGGTCTTCGGGGGGAGACATGAGGCGTGGACTGGCTGTCGCCATCGCTGTGGTCATGACCGACTCGGTGAAGAGGCCGAGACCGAGGCCGAAGCTGAGGCCTCGGGTCGAGCACGTCCCGCGCATGCAGGGGCCCGACGTGACCAGTCGGCAGGTTCATCCATCCGACGTCTGCGAGCGCTGCGGTCACGGCACGCACCTACCGCCTTCGATGGCCGAACGCGTTCTGCGGGCACTGGGCAGGACCCCGTATCCGAATCCAGTGTCAAGAGCCAACCGTGATCGGCCCGTGTCTGTGTACGGGTCGCTTTCACATCAGCTAGCCGCCGGGGTCCCGGAAAGTCCGGAGGAACACCTATCCCGACTGGCGGGCGGCCCACTCGCGCACCCGCTCGATGCGCTTGCGGAGGGTGTCGGCGTTGGCGACGGCGGCCGCAGGACCCCCGCACTCCTTGCGCAGGGCGGCGTGGGTGACGCCGTGCGGCTGGCCGGTGCGGTGGTGCCAGGCGGCGACCAGGCCGTTGAGCTCGCGGCGCAGGACGGCGAGCTGCTCGTGGGTGGTCAGCTCAGGGACGTCGGGGTCGGGGCGGGCGGGCCGCTTCTTGCGCCGGTCGCTCTGCCGCTGGGCCAGGAGCCGGCGCATCTGGTCGGGCTCCAGCAGCCCGGGGATGCCGAGGAAGTCCATCTCCTCGTCCGAGCCGGCATGCACCTCTCCCTCGTGGCCGTACTCGGCGCCGTCGAACAGCACCCGGTCGAACGACGCCTGCGAGCCCAGCGCCTCGAACGGCAGTGACTCGAGGTCGGCGGAGGCGGTCTCACCGGCCTGCGCCTGCGCGAGCAGGTCGTTCTCGGCGGCGAACAGGTCGCCCTCGTCGTTGATCCGGCGGCCGAGCACGTGGTCGCGCTCGACCTCGAGCTCGGCGGCGTAGGTCAGCAGGTTCGGCACCGACGGCAGGAACACCGACGCGGTCTCGCCACGGGAGCGGGCGCGCACGAACCGCCCGACGGCCTGCGCGAAGAACAGCGGCGTCGAGGTGGTCGTGGCGTAGACGCCCACCGCCAGCCGCGGGATGTCGACCCCCTCCGAGACCATCCGGACCGCGACCATCCAGCGGGCCTCGCCGGCCGCGAACTCCGCGATCCTGCGCGAGCCCTGCTTCTCGTCCGACAGCACCACCGTCGGCGCCTCGCCCGAGACCGCCTTCAGGGCGCGGGCATAGGCACGCGCGGAGTCCTGGTCGGAGGCGATGACCAGGCCGCCGGCGTCCGGGACGTGCCGGCGTACCTCCGAGAGCCGGGTGTCCGCCGCCGCCAGCACCGCCGGGATCCAGGACCCCTGGGGATCCAGCGCGGTCCGCAGCGCCTGGGCGGTGAGGTCCTTGGTCAGCGGCTCACCGAGCCGCGCGGCGATCTCGTCGCCGGCGCGGGTGCGCCACTGCATCTCGCCCGAGTAGGCCATGAACAGCACCGGCCGCACCACCCGGTCGGCGAGCGCGTCGCCGTAGCCGTAGGTGTAGTCGGCGACCGAGCGCGGGACGCCGTCCGCGCCAGGCGCGTAGGTGACGAACGGGATCGGGTTCACGTCGGACCGGAACGGGGTGCCGGTCAGCGCCAGCCGCCGATGCGCGGGCTGGAATGCCTCGCGCACGCCCTCGCCCCACGACAGCGCGTCACCGGCGTGATGCACCTCGTCGAGGATGACCAGCGTCTTGAACCGCTCGGTCCGGATCCGCAGGGCCAGCGGGTTGACCGCGACGCCGGCGTACGTCACCGCGATGCCGAGGTAGTCGCTCGACGTCTTGCCCTTCCCAGCGGCGTACGCCGGGTCGATCGGGATGCCGGCGCGCGCGGCCGCCTCGGCCCACTGCAGCTTGAGGTGCTCGGTGGGCGCCACGATCGTGATCCGGTCGACCAGCCGGCGGCCGAGCAGCTCGGCGGCGACGGACAGCGCGAACGTGGTCTTGCCGGCACCCGGTGTCGCCACGGCGAGGAAGTCCCGCGGCAGTGCCTCGAAGTAGGCGCTGATCGCCGCGGTCTGCCAGGCGCGCAGCGGCGTCGCCGTGCCCCAGGCCGCGCGCTCGGGCCACGCCGGCCGGAGGGCCAGTGGGTGCTGCGGCGCGGCGTCGTCGCCGCGCGTCAAGAGTCGGAGCCCGAGTCGCCGGGGTCGTCCTTCATGGACTCCCAGACTTCCTTGCACTCCGGGCAGACCGGGAACTTCTCCGGCGCCCGACTGGGCACCCAGACCTTGCCGCACAGGGCCACCACCGGCGTGCCCATCACCATCGCCTCGGTGAGCTTGTCCTTGTCCACGTAGTGGGAGAACCGCTCGTGATCGCCCTCGTCGGTCGGGACGGTCCGCTCTTCGTGGCGGACGTCGGTGTCGACGGCGGTGCGCGTCCCGAACCCGATGCTGCTCACCGGGCCAACCTTACGGCGATGGGCAAGCGGTGGTTGAGCGAGGTCGCTCTGCGACGACGTCTCGAAACCACCGACAACGTCAGTTGAGCTCAGGATCCACCGGCCGGGTCGAGTGCCAGGCCAGCTCGCCCGGCTGCCGGCGGAGCACGTCGCGCCACAGCTCGGCCGGGTCCTCGCGGAACACGTCAGCCGCCTCGCCGGGTACGACGTACCAGCTGCCCTCCTCGATCTCGGCGGCCAGCTGCTCGGCACCCCAGCCGGCGTACCCGGCGAAGATCCGCATCCCGGCCAGGGTCCCGGTCACGAGCTCGACGGGGGTGTCGAGGTCGACCAGGCCGAGCGCCCCGTCCACCTCGCGGAAGCCGACCGGCACGTCGTCGCCATTGCTCAGCAGCCCGACGCCGAGCGCTCCTTCGGTGCTCACCGGTCCGCCGCGGAACAGCACCTCCGGCTCCGAGGCGATCTCTCCCCAGGTCTCGAGCACCTCGGCGACCGGGACGCCGGAGGGCCGGTTGAGCACCACGCCGAGCGCACCGTTGGCGTCGACGTCGAGCATCAGCACGACGGTGTCCGCGAAGTTCGGGTCGAGCAGCTGCGGGGTGGCCACGAGCAGCATCCCGGCGCGCACCTCGGGCGTCGGGTCGACCATGACGCCATCATCGCTCAGAGCACCAGAAGCACCAGAAGCAGCAGACGACCCCGGCCCCGGCACGGGGAGGGAGGGAGAGTGTGCCGGGCTCCGGGGCCGCCTCGTCAGGGTCAGGCGGCCAGGGCCGCCTTGAGCCGATCCAGCAGGGTCGGCCGCTCGGAGTCGTGCGGTCGAAGCCGTCGGCCGCGTCGTACGACGCCATGGCGGTCCGCGCCTCGTCCTCGATGCGGGCGCCGACGGCGGCCGCGCGTGCGTCCTGCAGCGCTGGCCAGGCCGGCCATCACGGCCAGGAGCACGTGCTCCTTGGCGGCGGACTTGCGCATGATCTCGGCGGTGGCCTCGTCGCCCGGGTCGGCGCGGTGCGCGTCGAGGACGGCCCGGATGCCGGGCAGCTCCTCGGCCGTGCGCTGCCAGGCGCGCACGACGGCGGCCTGCAGGTCCATGGGCTGGTGCATCTGCTCGCGCTCGATCCGGCCGGCGAGGCGGGTGTGCCACTTCAGCTGGAGTGCGCCGAGCAGCTCGAGGTCGTCGGCGAACGTGGCCGAGACGCCGTCGACGTCTCGGGGCAGGGTGCCGTCGCGGCGCTGGTCGGCCGCGGCGATGACGTCGCGGAGCACGTCACCGCGACGGTGGAAGGACGTCCAGGTCATTGGGCAGGTCCTTTCTTGTATCCGGTCCCGGGTTCGGGCCGGGTCTCACATACCGTAAGTACGTACCCAGAGTACGCACGCATACTGCCGGTATGCCAACGATCCGGGAGTGATGCCGACCACCACGTGACCCTCGCCATACCGCCGGTCGGTTCCTACACTGCCGGGATGCCCAAGGTCGCCAGCTGGTGCCCGTGCTGGTCCCGCAGCCGTCGCCAGCAGTACTCCGCCTCGACCAAGCGGGCGCTGGTGGAGATCGCCGAGGAGCTGTTCACCGAGCACGGGTACGCCAACACCTCGCTGGACGCCATCGTCGCCGGGGCCCGCGTCACCAAGGGCGCGCTGTACCACCACTTCAGCGGCAAGCAGGCGCTGTTCGAGGCGGTCTTCGAGCAGGTGGAGAGCGACGCCTCGCGCGCCATCAACAAGGCGCTCAAGGGCAAGCGGGACCCGTGGGAGAAGGCGCAGGCGGGACTGCGCGCCTTCCTCGGGGTGGTCCGCGAGCCGCGCTATCGCCGGATCGTGATCCAGGAGGGCCCTGCCGTTCTCGGCTACGAGCGGTTCCGCGAGCAGGAGGAGCGCTCCACGTTCGCCACCGTTCTCGACATCGTCCGCTCGGTGCTGGGTGCGGGCGCCTGGGAGCTCGACGAGGAGATGCTGCAGACGTTCGCCCGGATCTTCTTCGGCGCGATGTCCTCGGCCGGCGAGTCGGTGGCCACGGCGGAGGACCCGGCCGAGGCGGCGAACCGGGTCGAGGCCGCGATCGGCTTCATCATCGCCGGCTTCCGGTCACTGGCCGAGGCAGGCGTGGGGCTGCCCGACACGCTCGTGGCCGAGGACGAATAGCCGGGACTACCTCCGCCGGGCTACTTCCCGAAGGTGACCTTGCCGCCGTCCTGCGGCACCAGCTCGATCCAGGTGTGACCGGCCGGGACCGTGAGCTTGCCGGCCTTGGTCGACAGCTCGATGGGCGCGTCGAGCGCACTCTTGGTCCACGTGCCGCGCACCAGCCGGCCGCCATGGAAGATCATCGCCTGACCCTTGCCGGTGAACTGGGTCTCCGGCACCGGGTTGCCGGCCGGGTCGCGGTAGCCCGCGTCGCCGACCTTGACCCTGAGCACCAGCACGGTGTCGGCCGGGAACTCGTCGCCGGCTCCGGCGTAGGTGTTCTCGTTGACGTACTTGCCGCCCTCGAACCGCCAGTTGGTGGTGTGCCCGCCCGAGAAGCTGGCGGCCAGGGTGCGCGCCGGCTGGCCCTTCGGGAAGTCCGACTCCTCGCCCCAAGGCAGGTAGTTGTCCGGCCGCTGCACGTCGTCCTGCTCCACCAGGGTGGCGGTCTCGGACATGTCCGTGAACAGGTTGTAGGGCGCCGAGCGGCTGGAGTCGCGGTAGAAGCCCTTGTCGCCCTCGGAGAAGAACGGGATGTCCGCGTCCTCGATCCGGTTGATCGTCACCATCGCCGCACCGGAGGTCACCATCGCACCCGTCGACCGGCGAGACGATGCCGATGTCGCTGGCCCGCATCGACCGCACCGGCCCGACCTCACCGGGGATGTCGGAGTAGTAGAACGCCGCCAGCCGGGTCATGCCGCCCTCGACCAGCTCCTCCACCACCAGGTCCGCCTCGCCCAGGCCGACCTGCGGCGAGCTGGCGTAGGTGTTGTCCATCTTGAGCACCATCACCGGGTGCTGCCTGCGCGGCCTCGTCGTCGCCGGTCACCGGCAGTCCGGTCAGCGGCCAGGTCGCGGCGAGCTTGGAGCCGGCCGGCGATCGGTCTGGGCCTCGGGCCCGCTCTCGGCGGCGTCCTCGGAGCCGTCCTTGTCGCCGCACGCGGCGAGCACGAGGGAGGTGGCGAGGACGGCGAGGGCGGTCCTGGCGGTCACTGTGCGGCGTCGCACGTGGATGCTCCGATCGTCGGGGTGCGGTTCTCTAGTGATCTGGTCGACTTCGATGGTGCGTCCAGCCGTGACTCGGACGGCGGGAGGCGCGCCGGTGTTCCGACGTCGGGCCGACCGGTCTGGCGTTCAGCCGAGCTTGGCGCCGCCGTCGACGTACAGCGTCTGGCCGGTGATGTAGGACGCCTCGTCGCTGCACAGGAACGCCGCCGCGGCGGCGATGTCCTCGGGCGCGCCCACCCGGCGGACCGGGTTGGCCTCGGCGTTGAGGCTGGCGCAGCTCCTCCGGCTCCATCTTGAGCCGGCGTGCGGTCGCGTCGGTCATCTCGGTGGCGATGAAGCCCGGTGCGATCGCGTTGGCGTTGATCGCCGAACGGGCCGAGCTCGATGCCGAGGGTGCGGGTGAACCCCTGGATGCCCATCTTGGCCGCCGAGTAGTTGGCCTGGCCGCGGTTGCCGAGCGCGGAGACGCTGGAGAGGTTGAGGATCTTGCCGTACTTCTGCTCGACGAAGTGCTTCTGCGCGGCCCGCGTCATCACGAACGCGCCGCGCAGGTGCACGCCGATGACCAGGTCCCAGTCCTCGTCGGTCATCTTGAACAGCAGGTTGTCGCGGGTGATCCCGGCGTTGTTGACCAGGACGTGGATCCCGCCGAGCTCCTCGACGACGCGGGCGACCGCGGCCTCGGCGGCCTCGGTGCTGCTGACGTCGCAGCCGACGCCGATGGCCTTCGGCGTCACCCTGCACAGGCAGCTTCCCGGCGGCCGCTGAGGCCGCGGACTCGTCGAGGTCGACGATCGCGACCGACGCCCCTTCTTCGGCGAACCGGGTGGCGCACCCGAACCCGATGCCTTGCGCAGCGCCCGTGACCACTGCGACCCGTCCGTCGTATCGACCCATGGGCCGCCACTCTAAAGGTCAGGCCAGCACGTCCGAAGCCGGTCGCCGTACGCCGCCCGCTCGGCCGCGTCGGCGTACTTCGTCCGCGGCCAGAAGAACCCGCGCAGCCCGTCGCCCTTGGTCCGCGGGACGACGTGCAGGTGCAGGTGTGGCACCGACTGGCTGACCACGTTGTTCATCGCCACGAAGCTGCCCTGCGCACCCAGACCCGTCGACCACCGCGGCAGCGAGCCGCTGGGCCGCCGCCAGGAACCCGTCGCGCAGCCCGGCCGGCAGGTCGGGCAGGGTCGACGACGTGCTCGCGCGGCACCAGCAGGACGTGCCCCTTGAAGACCGGGCCGCTGGTCGAGGAACGCGACGAAGTGCTCGTCGTCGAGGACCCGCTCGGCCTCGGTCTCCCCGGCGACGATCGAGCAGAAGACGCAGGCCGGGTCACGCACTAGGACCTGTCTCCCACGAACGTGGCCAGGAACCCGGCCACGCCGATCGCCGTGCGCTCCAGCTCCCCGGGATCCACGCTCTCGTCCGGCGCGTGGATCCGGCTGGCCGGCTCCTCCACGCCGATCAGCAGGATCTCGGCGTCCGGGTGCGCGGTCTGAAGGGCGTTGCAGAGCGGGATGGCTCCGCCCTGACCTGCCGTGGTGAGCGGGCGTCCGAAGGCCTCCGCCATCGCGTCGGCGAGCGCAGCGAAGCCGGGACCGTCGGTGCGCGCGGCGAAGGGTTCGCCGAGAGTACGTCGCTCGACGGTCACCTGCGCGCCCCACGGAGCCACCGCGTGGAGGTGGTCGACCAGCAGTGCCTGCGCGGCGGCGGCGTCCTGGCCGGGTGGCACCCGCAGGTTGACCAGGGCGCGCGCGGTGTGCTGGATCGCAGCGGTGGCGCCGGCCACCGGCGGCGCGTCGATCGCCAGCACGTTGACCACAGGTCGCGCCCACACGGCGTCGGCGATGGTTCCCCTGCCGAGCATCGACACTCCGTCCAGCACCCCGGCGTCCGCCCGGAACCTCTCGACGGGATAGTCCGCTCCCTCCCATCGCGCGGACGCGTCGAGTCCGCGGATCGTCGTCTCCCCGTCGCCGTCGCGCAGCGTCCCCAGCATCATGATCAGCGCGGCCAGCGCATCAGGCACCGCACCGCCGTACATCCCCGAGTGCACCGGCCTCTCGAGCGTGTCGACGGTGACCAGGACGCTGCCGGTGCCGCGCAGGCTCGTCGTCACCGTGGGCGTGCCGAGCTCGACGTTGCCCGCGTCCGCGATCAACATGACGTCGGCGGCGAAGAGCGACGGGTCGGAGCGGACCAGCTGCACCAACCCGCCCGTCGACATCTCCTCCGACCCCTCGCAGACCACCCGGATCCCGACCGGCCACGGCGCCGGCAGCGCCCGCAGGGCGGTGAGGAGCATGATCAGGTTGCCCTTGCAGTCCGCCGCGCCGCGGGCATACCAGCGACCGTTGCGCTCGGTGAGCTCCCACGGCGGCGAGTGCCACTCGTCCGGGTCGCCCGCAGGCTGGACGTCGTAGTGCGCGTAGAGCAGAACGGTCGGCGCTCCCTGCGGCCCCGGACTGTGACCGACCACCGCCAGGCTGCCGTCGGCGGTCTCGACCGCCCGCACGTCTCCGAGGCCCGCGTCGACCAGCAGCGCCGCCACCGCCTCGGCCGCGGCCGCGCACTCCTCGGCCGGCTCGATCGTCGCGTCGGCGACCGAGCGCAGGGCGACCAGGCGGGCCAGGTCCTCGCGCGCCCGCGGCATCAGCTCGCGGACGCGGGCAGTGAGCAGCAGTGCTCACGCGGACAGGGCCTGCTCGACGTACGTCGGCAGCATGCTTCCACCACGTGGGCCAGTCGTGGTCGAAGTCGGGCCCCCAGTCGTCGACCCGGTTGGGAACGCCCTTCTCGCCCAGCACCTTGGCCGCCCGCCACGACTCTCCGATGTCCTCCCACTTGCCGGAGCCGGAGGGCAGGTAGACGAACCGCCGCCGGAGCACGTCGAGCGACGGTCCCTCCATTCCCGGGAAGGAAGTGCAGGGGCGAGGCGAAGTAGAGGTCGTCGGTGAAGCCGCCCACGAAGCGCTCCACGTCGTAGGTGCCGCTCATGCAGATCGCGGCGCGGAAGAGCTGGGGCCAGCGGCAGATGAGTGCGCACGAGTTGAACGCGCCGATCGAGGCGCCCGCCACGATCACGTCCTGCGGACCCCCCACGTCGGCATGGATGGCCGGGACCATCTCGTGGGCGACCGCCTGCTGGAACTGGTTGAACAGCCAGCAGCGGTACTCCACGGTCCCGTCGTCGGTCGCCATCGCGCGTCCCGCGAGGCTGTCGCACGAGTAGACCTTGATCCGGCCGGCTTCGACGAGCTCGCCGAGATGGGCGAGCAGGTGGTGGCGCTCGATCTCCTCCGCGTCACCACCGGCGGTCGGGAACACCAGCACCGGCGTGCCGAAGTGCCCCCAGCGCACGAAGCTGATCTCCTGCTTCATCCGGTCGGAGTACCAGCGCTCGGTCGTCTTCATCCGCACATCCTTCCATTCCTGTCTCACTCGTAGACGAACTTCTGATCCCCCGGGTGCAGCCAGGTCAGCCCGTCGCGCAGCCGGTCGCGCCAGTTCTCCCAGTTGTGACCGTCCCGGGCCTCGACGTACCGCACGTCCATCCCGGTATCCCGGAAGGTGTCCACCATCGACCGGTTGGGAGTGATGAGCGGCTCGTACATCCCGCACGTCTGGTAGATCTGCTCCACCACCCGTCTCGGCCGGGCGCGGTAGGCGTTGACGAACTTGACCACCGGGTCGAAGACCTTGCCGCCACCGTGCTCGTGACCGATGTCGGTGAAGACGAGTGACGGAGACTCCAGCAGGAGCGAGCCGAACTGTCCGGGGTAGCGGACCGCCGTCGACAGCGCAGGCCACCCCGCCGAAGCTCGATCCCATCAAGCGTCCGGCCCTCCGGGGAGTCGACCAGGGGCAGGGTCTCGGTGAGGTGGGGCACGAGCTCGCGCGCGACGAACCGGGCGTGCGGGGCGTGGTTGGCGTACTCCACCAGGCGGTCGCCCGGCGGCACGAAGGCCACGACCATCTCGGCCACCTCGTTGCGGTGGATCAGGTTGTCGAGCACGGTCTTGGCGGAGGCGTAGTCGAGGTAGTCCTTGCCGTCGTGGACCACGAGCAGCGGGTAGCGCAGCACCGTCCGGAACCTCGCCGGCCGGTAGAGGTAGAAGTGCACCTGCCTGCGCAGCGCCTTGCTGGCCATCGACATCTCCACGACCTCCCCCGGACGGGCCTCGTCGTCGTGGAGACACCAGTCGGGTACCTCGTAGCCGGTGGCGGCGAACACCGAGCTCGAGCCGAACGGTCCGTGCGCCAGCTTGGGGTTGAGCGGGTCGTTCACGAACTCCTCGTGGTGCTCGCCACGGATGATCTCGAAGTGGTACTCCACGCGAGAGCCCTCCGGCATCTCCGTGGTGACGTACCAGAGGTCGGTGTCCCGGATCCGGCGCAGGGGCAGCGGGTCCGGAAGACCCACCACGCGATGGCGCACCCACACGTCGTCCGCCTCGCCGCGCCAGAGGAACGTCGTGCGCGCACCCTCGTTGATCGGCGCGCCGTGGCGCTGGAGGAACCGGTCGATCATGGCGGCGTCGAGGGGCCGGCGGTCCATCAGCCGGTTGATCGCCAGCCTGCGGCCGGTGCCGGTCGCGCGGCCCGGGACGGCGGTCACGGCAGTCCGCCGACGGTGCCGACGGTGCCGTAGTCACTGAGCACCCGCGCACCCGTCGGCAGCTCGCCGTCGGGGCCCAGGTCGACCCGGCTGCCGTTGTCGAGCAGGAGGCAGCTCGCGTCGGCGAACCGTCGGACGAGCACGCGCAGCGGCATCGCGTCGTCCATCCTGAGGCGTCGTCGCGCGTGTGGAAGGGCGACGACGTGCGGCGCTCGGCCGAGCCCGCGGTCCCAGATCTCCGCACCGCGGACGCCCTGGGGCCCGCTGTCGTTGTAGAGCACGATCCGGTCCGTCAGCGCCATCGCCCCGGCGGACCACCCCACGACCGGCAGCTCGGGTCGCGGGTTCACGCCGAACAGCTTCAGGCACCGCAGCAGGACCCCGACGTGCCCTCCGGCGATCGCCAGAGCCGCCGCACCACCCAGCAGCTCGGCGACCTCCGCACGATGACGCTGGATCGGCTCGCTCTCCGAGATCGGTGCGGCCGCCTCGAGCTCGGCGTACAGCTGGTCGACGAGGGCGAGGTACCAGTCGTCGATCGAGCGCACCACGCGCACCCCGTCGGCGAGCGCGGCGTCGGCCACGTCGTCGCGCACCAGCCGGCGCTGGACGGCGTACACGCTGTCGAGCGCGCGCTGGAGCCGCACCGAGTAGACGCCGGCGAGCTCGTCCATCGCCTCCCGGTGCGCCAGCGCGGCCGCACCGAAACCCGTGTCGGTCTCGAGTACGTCGAGCAGGCGACGGTAGAGGCCCAGGTTGCGACTGCGCTGGTCCATGACCTCGTCCAGCTCTGCGTCGTCGCCCTCGCGGTCCCGCCAGCCGGCGGTGACGGTTGCGACGGGGCCATCGACGCTCGAGAGAGCGCACGACGGTCCCGGCCGTGGTCAGGAAGCGTTGCGGGCCGAGCAGGACCGTGGTCATCCGGCGTGGACGTGAAGGGTCCGACCGACGTCGTCGAGCATGCCTCGCAGGGTGTCGTAGTCGGGGTGCCGCATCCGCACCCAGGCGTTGGCCATGTAGCCCGCCTCGACGGGTTGGGTGGGGGTGCCGGGGTCGGGCAGGTGGACATCGATGACCCACTCCCCGTGGCGACCGTTGATCTCGTCGACCCCGGAGTACCCCTGGATCTGACCGTCACGGTCCGGGCGCAGGGCGACGATGCCGGCCGAGTAGGCGCGCGACATCGGTCGCTCGGGCGCGCCGTGCACGATCGCGTTGGCCCACTCCCGATAGACGTCGACCTCGTTCGCGGCGGAGTAGAGGTCCCACGCCCCCACGCCGGGTGGGCGGCAGCCGATCTCGGAGAACCGCAGCCCCTTGGGGCCGTAGAACCACTCCATGTGGGTCGCCGACGTGGGGATGCCGAGTGCGTCGATGACCCGGGTGCCCATCTCCCGCACCTCGGCGTAGAACGGCGAGTCCCCGATCCGGTTGGTCGTCACGAACTGCGGCGAGATCCAGCGGTGCCGCATCGCCTCCAGGACGTTGGGGTAGTAGTGCGTCGCCCAGTCGTGGACGACCCTGCCGTCGACGGCGATGGTGTCGTAGAAGCCCTCGTGACCCTCGACGAACTCCTCGACCGCGATGGAGTCGACGCCTCCGAAGTCCGCCAGCGCTGCGTGGAGCTCGCCCATCGAGTCGACCCGGACGGTGCCCTGCGCGCCGGCGCCCGCACGCGGCTTGAGGATCAGCGGGAACCCGACGCGGTTGGCGAAGTCGACGACCTGGTCCGCGGTGTCGGCCGCCGTGGACGCCGCCGTGGGCACGCCCGCCTGGCGCAGCACCTCCTTCATCGACGGCTTGTCCCGGCACAGCCAGGTCGTGCGCACCGAGGTGCCCGGGATCCCGCGCGCCTCCCGGACGCGGGCCGCCGCCATCTGGTGGGACTCGACCGTGGCCTCGAGCCGGTCGACCCACATCAGGTCCTGTGCCCATGCGACCGCCGCCTCGAGCTGACCGACGTCAGTCACGTTGTCGACCCGGTAGTACGCACCCATCTGGCCGCGCAGCTCGTCACCGAGGTCGGACTCAGTCCGACTCGCCCACCCCGATGACGTTGGCTCCGACCCCGGCGAGCGCGGCGACGAAGCGTCGCTGGTTCTGCGGAAATGCTGGCTCGACGAAGACGACGTTCACGGTTGCGAATCTAGCCGTCTCCCGTGTTGTCCCACCTCCACGCCCTGGATGCGGTAGAACGTTCCGGTGGGCGGGGGCGCACAGCAGTCTCGGCGGCTGCTGCCTGCCCAGCCGTCGAGCGTGCCGATCGCCCGCCGCGCCATCCGCGAGTGGCTGGTCGACGCCGGCCACGAGGACCTGGCCGACACCGCGGAGCTGGCCGTCAGCGAGGTCGTCACCAACGCACTGGTGCACGCCGGTACGCCGGCTCGAGCTGACCGCCCGGATGGACAACGGCTTCGTGCGGGTGGAGGTCGTCGACGGCAGCAGCCAGCTGCCCCGGACTCGCGACTTCGAGCCCCTCCGCCCGGACCGGGCGCGGGCTCAAGCTGCTGGAGCAGTCGGTGGACCGCTGGGGAGCCGAGCTGCGCGGGGACGGCAAGGTCGTCTGGTTCGAGCTCGGCGACGGCGTCGACGCTGTCCTGGCCGTGGCGGGGTCGGTCGCCTCGCAGGTCCGCCCCGAGCACCCGGACGCCATCGTGATCGAGCTGCTCGACGTACCGCTCCTGCTGATCTCGGCCTGGCTGGAGCACGCCGGCGCGCTGCTCCGCGAGCACCTCTTGCTCCAGCTCGACGAGGCCGACGCTGCGCCCGCGCTCGAGCGACACGCTGCGGCCAGCCAGGTGCTTGCAGTGCTCGAGGAGCAGTGGCCCGAGCTCGAGCTGGGGCTGCCGCCCGACGAGCTGCTGGCCAGCGCCGTCGAGCCCCTCGTCACCGCACGGCAGCTCCACCTCAGCCTGCCGCCCGCCGTCGTGAGCGGGTTCCGGGTGCTCGACGAGCTCCTGGACGACGCCCTGGCGCTGAGCAGCGAAGGACTGCTGCTCACGCCGCCGACGCAGCCCGAGATGCAAGAACTGCGTCGCTGGTTGACCCGCGAGGCCGCCGAGCAGGCAGCCGGCGCCGCACCGCGGCCGTGGCCGGTCCCCGACCCCACGGACGCTGCCCCGCCCGGTCAAGCGGTCGTCTGGGACGCCGCCGTGGTGGACGATGCGGCCACGGCGTGTGTCGCCGCAGATGACACCGACCGGATCGTGGCGGTCAGTGGCCCGGCCCTCGAGCTGCTCGGTCACGACCGCGAGGCATTGGTCGGCCGCCGGCTGCTCGCCATCATCCCGCCGCGGTTCCATCAGGCACACCTGGCCGGGTTCACCCAGCACCTGATGAACGGACGCGGTCCGTTGCTCGGCGTACCCGTGCGGGTGCCGGTGCTGGCCGCGGACGGCTCGGAGCGGCCCGTCGAGCTGACCATCACCGCTCAGCTGCTCCCGCGTGGGCGGTCGGTGTTCGTGGCCTCGATGCGCCCGGTCTGAGCTGTGCAGGCCAGGTCTCCTAGGGGGAGTGCTCCCAGTCGAGCTTGATGTCGGCGGCCGCGATCTGGCTGAGGATCCGCCGGCCCGCCAGCAGCAGGTCCTGCACCTCGGGCACCGAGATCGTGTAGACCACCTCACCGCCCCGCCTGGTCGAGGCCACCATCTGGGCGCGGCGAAGCACGCTCAGCTGCTGGGAGAGGTTGCTGGCCTCGATGTTGATGTGCTCGTTGAGCTCGTGGACCGCGTGCGGTCGCTCGCTGAGCAGCTCGAGGACCCGGATCCGGGCCGGGTGACCGAGGGTGCGGAACAGCTCCGCCTTGGCCTCGTAGAGCGGCACGGCCATGGTGACGTCCCCCTTCCGGCCACTCGCACCCCCGCAGATGGCCGCTTGGGCAGTTTGTCACATGAAAACTTCTTCAAGTACGCTGAAGTTGAAGAATGCAGGGAAACCCACCCTGCAGCGGACAGGAGGAGCTCTCGTCGTGGACCTCACGACCAACGACCAGAGGGCCTGGAACCTCGCCCCCCACCTGGTCGTGGTCGGCGCCTCGGCGGGTTCGGTCGAGTGGATGAACCCGGAGACCGGCACCACCTGCCAGGTCGACCCGCTTGGGGAGTACGTCGTGCTCCGCCGCGTCGGCGACCGGGTCCCCCCGTCGTGGCCGGCCAGATCCTCGCTCGACGAGGCCACCGCCCTGGTCCACGACCCCGAGTCGGTCCGGGCGCGCCGGGCCGCCGCCCATGCGATCGTCGCCGTCGACGACGGCATTCGGGGCTGACGGTCCTCTCCCCGGATAACGATTCGGGCTCGGCGGGCCAACTGGCCGAACTCGAGCGCGTCGCCGGCATCACGGATGCCATGACGCCTGTCCCCGCGCTCTGGCCGGATGCCCGGACCCTGCCCGGCGGCGGGTCGTCCGGGTCGACCGCTTCCTGGTGGTGGCGGTGGCGGTGTCGACAGCGCTGCGGGTGCCCGGGTTCCTGGCCACGCCCAGCTCCGACGAGGCGGGTTTCCTGCTGGTGGCCCGGGCGTGGTCGCCGAGCCGGAGAGCCTCTACGGCCGCTACTGGGTGGACCGGCCACCGGTCCTGATCGCGGCGTACCGCTGGACCGACGCGCTGTTCGGTCTCGCCGGGCCACGGCTCCTGGCTGCCGTGCTGGCCGCACTCCTCGTGGTCGCCGTGCACCTGCTCGCGGCCCGCATCGCCGGTGCCGGACCGGCCCGGCTGGCCACGGTCCTGACGGTGACCCTGCTGGCCGACCCGGAACTGTCGGCCTGGACCGCCAAGGGCGAGGTGCTCGGCACGCCGCTGGTCGCGGTCTCGTGCCTGCTGCTCGTGCGGGCGCTCGACGCTGACGGCGTACGGCGGTCGGGTCGGCTCGCCACCCTGGCCGGTGGGTGCGCCATGACGGCGTGCGGGTTCAAGCAGAGCCTCGTGGGCGGGCTGGTGTTCGGAGCCGTCCTGCTGGTGGGCTCGGCGCTCTCCGACCGGGTGCCGCTGCGTCGGGTCGGCCGGGTCGCGGTGCGGTTCGCCGCCGGCGCCGCGGTCCCCCTGGTCGCCTGCCTGGCCTGGGTCGCGGCGAGCCCGGCGACGCTGGGCGCGGCGTGGTACCAGGTCGTCGGGTTCCGCGCCGATGCGGCCGTGGTGCTCGCGGCCAGCGACTCGCGGGCGCCGGTCGAGCGCGCCCACGACCTGGCGCTGCTGTTCGTCGTGTGCGGGATGGCGCCGCTGCTCCTGCTTGCCGCCGCGTCGGCGCGGCACTGGTGGGGCCGGTGGCGGGCGCTGTCGGCGGCGGTCGTGGCGATGACCGCGGTCGACCTCGTCGGCGTCGTGGTCAGTGGCAGCTTCTGGCATGCCTACCTGGTCCCGCTGATCCCCGACGTCGCGCTGCTCGCCGCGCTGGCCGTCTCGACCGCGCCGTCGGTCCGCACGTTGACGAGGTTCGTGGCCGCCCTGGCGGTGGTGGCCACCCTGGCGTCGTACGCCGGCTTCGCCCGCGACCGGGTGGTCTCGCCCACCCCGTCGGGGCCGTGGCAGGTCGGCCACGCGATCTCGCAGGTCGCGGGCCGCGACGACACGATCGTCAGCCTCTACGGGAGCGCAGAGCTGGTCGAGGCGTCCGGGCTGCCCTCGCCCTACCGGCACCTCTGGTCGCTCCCCATGCGCACCCTCGACCCGGAGCAGGAAGAGCTCCGCGCCGTCCTCGCCGGCGACGGCGCGCCCACCTGGGTCGTCGCGGTGCTCCCGGTGACCTCCTGGCACCTCGACGACGACCGCCGGTTGCGGGACCCTGCTCCTCCAGCGATACCGGTTCGTCATCCAGCGCTGCGGACCACCGATCTGGGTGCGCTCGGACGTTTACCGACCGCTGCCCCCGCTGGACTGCGAACAGTGACGCCCGGAGGCGCTCACCGAGCCGCAAGGGCGCTGGGAGCTACCCAGGGATTCAGCTCCCAGCCCGGGTTGCGGTGTTTCGAAACGCTCAACCACCGGGATCGGTGGTTGAGCCCGGAGGCCGTCTACGGCCGACGGTGTCGAAACCACACAACCGTGCCCTGGGACACCGACCTCGACAGGCAACGACGGTGGCGACGACCGGCCCTACGGTGGTGCCGTGTCAAGGAGCCGTTGGGTCGTCTCCCTCGAGCGGGCCTGGGACGCCGCGCGACTGAAGAGAGCGGGCTCGGGGACGCCGGACGACTTCCGCATCGAGGCGTACGTCGGGCACGGCGGTGCGGATGGAGTCGTGATCCGGGGCCGGGTGCTCGATGACCCGGTGCCGGCGGAGGCAGTCGACGGCGAGGGCGTCGGGGCAGCCGCGCGCCGCACCCTGCGCCACTTCATGACCGACGACCTGCCCGGCGTACCCCTGCGGATCACTGTGGCCGACGCGAGCGTCGAGACCATCACGGACGACGACGGGTACTTCCTCGCCCGGCTCCACCCCGAGTCGCACCTGCTGACCAGCCCGTGGACCACAGGCACGGTCGCCCTCGCGGCGCCGTACCGGGGCTTGACCGGGCCTCACACCACCCCGGTCGAGGTACTGGTCCCCGGGCCGGACGTCAGCTTCGGGGTCGTGTCGGACATCGACGACACGCTCCTCGAGACCGGCGTCCAGCGGGTCGGGCGGATGATCCATCAGACGTTCACCGGCTCGGCGCTGACCAGGACGCCGTTCAAAGGGGCGCCCAGCTCTACCGCGACCTCGCCGCCGGCGCCAACCCCTTCTTCTACGTCTCGTCGAGCCCATGGAACCTGCACTCGTTCCTGGTCGCGTTCCTGCGCCACCACGACTTCCCTCCGGGCCCAGTGCTCTTGCGTGACCTTCTCGGCACGTCGGCCGGCCGCGAGCAGAAGCACGGCCGGATCCACGAGATTCTGGAGCTGCACCCGGGGCTGCCGTTCGTGCTGCTCGGGGATTCCGGGGAGAAGGACCCGGAGGTCTACGCCGACATCGTCCGCGCCCACCCGCACCGGATCCTCGCCGTCTACATCCGGGAGGTGCGCATCAACCCCGGCGACGGCCGCGTCGAGCGGGTCAGCGACGCGTGGGACCGACGACGTCCCGTTCGTGCTCGCGAGCGACAGCGACGCCGTACGACGCCACGCGGCCGGTCTCGGGCTGTTGTGAGGACACGGGTCAGAGCGCAGTTGTGGCGTGGCCGCGAGCCTTGCTCACAGTGAACCGGGTGGGCGTTCATCTCCCAGACCGCCCGAGTCCGCAGCATCCGTCCGCGGCACCAGCAGCGCAGCCATCGACGCGCCGAGGAACGCCGCGGCGATGGAGACCACGGTCGCCGTCCCGATCGAGGCTTCGGCGAGCCAGCCTGCCATGGCGGCGCCGAGCGGCACGCCGAGCTGGTTGAACGCCATCGAGATCGCGAAGGCACGGCCAAACAGTCGTGGGTCGGTGCGTCGTTGGCGCATCGTGAAGATCGCGATGTCCCAGAGCCCGCTCGCGAAGCCCAGCACTGCCATCGACACCAGGACCCACGCCACTCCGACCTCGGTCGAGACTATGCGCCCGGCCGGTAGTAGCAGGATCGCAGCAATGCCGACTCCGGCCATCGCCGCGACGAGCAGCGACCACTCGCGGCCACGTGTGTCGACCATGCCAAAGCCAAACGCGGAGGCCACACCCACGACGCCTGAGACTGTGAACGCAAGGCCCACGACGACCGCGGGCGCGTGCAGCCGATTGAGGACGATCACCGGGACGAGGATCGTGGCGACGCCCCAGGAGATGTTCGTCACCGCGACCGAGATCCCGAGTCCGCGCAGCGTCGGGTTGTTCCAGACGTAGCGCAGCCCTTCGACCGCTTGGCTGGCCAGCCCGGGTCCATCGGTTGAGGCTCTGGCGGGTTCGGTGACACCCACAAGGAGCACGGTGGCCGCCACGAATGCGATGGCCACGACGACGAACGCAACCGGGCCGCCGAAACTGCCCGCCAGTCCCGCGCCCAAGGGTGGGCCGAGGATCCACGCCACGAGGTAGCCATTGGCGTCCGCGGCGTTCACGCGCTCCCACAGCTGGTGGGGCACCATCCCCGGGAAGAGGCTCCGCATCCCGGCGTCGCTGAACATGTACGTGACTCCGAACAGGCACACGATCGCGAGGAACGCCGATGCGGGAAGCGCCGAGGCGGAGGACAGCAGGCTGATCGCGACCAGGGCACCGGTGGTCACGACGTAGTCGGCCCTGATCAGCGGCAGGCGGCCGACGCTATCGAGCAGAGCCCCCACGACAGGTGCGGCGACCAGGCCGGGGAAGAGGCTGCAGAAGGCAGCGGCGCCTGCGAGCTTCGGTGAGTCGTACTCGTTGAGGGCGAAGAGGACGATTGCGACCGAGAGCATGGCTGCCGCTACGCGGGCGAGCAACATCGCAGCGAGCACCTGCGCGAGCCCCGGAACCGCGAGCAGAGCCCGGTAGGAGCGGTCCGGCGGCGTGTCCACGGCGCCATTGTCCAAGTGCGCATCGCGGGTGACCCGCATCCACGTCAGCCAGGACTGGTCCGAGGGCCCGGACCCGACGTACGTGCCGGGGGGACTGACGACAATGACGCCCGCGGTGCGCGGGCGTCTTTGCAGAGTGGAGCTGGCGGGAATCGAACCCGCGTCCTCGAGCGTCGAACCAGGTCTTCTCCGGGTGCAGTCTGTATTGCCGTTTTCTCAGTCCCGGCGCTCGCACAGACACGTCGCCGACGGACTCAGTCAGGTTTGAGTCCCGATCACCCCTCCTGACTGGAGGTGATCAGCAAGTCCCCTAGATGACGCCAGGGTCCGGGACGGAGACGGATGCCCGGTCTGACGCTTCGATCACCGCTCAGGCGGCGAGAGCGAAGGAACTGCGCTTAGCGTTGGCAGTTGTGTTTTCCAGCGGTCGTTTACGAGATGTCGCTGGCTCCTCGACCCGCTTCTCCTGGAACTAACGTCCCAAGTCGAAACCGATCAGCCCCTCTTGAGTTGTGTTTCCACTGTACGGGGTTCAACCGACCCACGTGGCCAGAGATTCCCGCCCAGGCCCGCTCAGCCGGTCCAGCCAGGCCGACCGGCCGCACAGGGTCGAGGCCGAGCGCGGCGGCCGGCCCGGAGACCTCCGGGCCGCTGCCGTGCGACCAGTCGAGGTCGATGGCGCGGAGCGTGAGCTGGGGCAATCCGCGCTTGACGAACCCGCGCCGTCCCTTGTTGCTCACGAGGAAGTCCAGCGAGGCGCGCCACGGCTCGACCGGTCGGTCCACCTCGATGTCCAGCGGTACGGCGATGTCGAGCCGGTGCACCAGCAGGTCGGTGTAGGGGCCGTGCCCGCCGACCCCGGGCGGGGCGAACCGGTCCTCTGCGTCTGCTCGCAGCGCGGTCACGACCTCCGCAGTCGTCATTGCCGCGGCGTACTTGGCGGTCAGCGACTCGCTGGCCCTGTGGACGCTGCCACGCGCGCCGGACCGTCGCCCACACGAACTCACCCATGCCCTTGCCGGTCGTCGGCACGAGGTGCACGGCGACGTCCTTGACCGTCCACGCCGGGCACAGGCTGGGCTGCGCCCACTGCTCCTCGGTCAGCCCGGCCAGCAGGTCGGCAGTGGCCCGGCGCTCGTCGGCCAGGGTCGCCCACATGTCCATGCCGCCAGTCTGGCTCAGCGCCGGTGCTCCCCGAAGAGCGCGGCACCGTTCTCCCAGCACACCGCCCGCAGCCAGTCGTCGCCGAGGTCGAGCCGGGCCAGTCCCTCGAGCTGGTGCACGTAGGGGTAGGGGATGGTCGGGAAGTCGGTGCCGAGCAGGATCTTCGGCTGCAGGTCGACCAGTTGTGGCACCAGCCAGTCGGGGTAGTGCACGCCGAAGAAGTCGGTGAAGACCATCGTGGTGTCGAGCCGGACCCGCTCGTACTGCACGGCCAGCCGCAGGAACCGCACCACCTCGGGCGCGCCCATGTGGGCGACGATGATCGGCAGCCGCGGATGCCGTTCGAGCAGCCGCTGCATCGACCCCGGGCCGGTGAAGTCGTTGCCGACCGGTCCCGAGCCGGCGTGCACCAGCACGGGGACATCCGCGTCCTCGAGCAGCCCCCACACCTCGTCGAGCAGCGGGTCGTCGAGGTGGAACTCCCCCACCTGCAGGTGCAGCTTGAACAGCTCGACTCCCGAGTCGACCAGCTCCCCGACGTACGCCGCCACGCCCTCCTCCGGGTAGAACGTGCCAGACCACAGCACCTCCGGCACCGTCGGCGGCGAACTCGCGCGACCAGTCGTTGAGGTACGCCGCCACGCCCGGCTTGTGGGCGTACGGCAGCGTCGAGAACCGGCGGACTCCCATCGCCCGCAGCAGCGCGACCCGCTCCTCGTGCGTCTGCGCGGTAGCGGATCGGCCACTCGCGGCCGATCTTCGGCCCGGCGCTGTCGAAGACCGCCCAGACCGCCTGCTGGATGTTCGGCGGCAGGAAGTGGACGTGCACGTCGAAGAGACCCGGGAGGCCGAGGCCCTCCCAGAACGCGCGGACCGGGGCGACGTCCGCGCGACGTCCAGGGCGGTCAGTCACCCATGCCCTTGAGCCGTCGGCCGACGACCTGCTCGGTCTCCCGGTTGGCCTGCCGCTCGGCGAGCGCGTGCCGCTTGTCCCAGGTCTTCTTGCCCTTGGCCAGGGCGATCTCGACCTTGGCGCGGCCGTTGAGGAAGTAGAGCGACAGCGGGACGACGGTGAGCCCCTTCTCGTTGACCCGTCGCTCGATCTTGTCGATCTCGTCGCGGTTGAGCAGCAGCTTGCGCTTGCGGCGCGCGGAGTGGTTGGTCCAGGTGCCCTGGGTGTACTCGGGGATGTGCACGCCGTGCAGCCAGGCCTCGCCGCCGTCGATGTCCACGAACCCGTCGACCAGCGAGGCCCGTCCCTCGCGCAGCGACTTCACCTCGGTGCCCTGGAGCACGAGGCCGGCCTCGTAGGTGTCCTCGATGGCGTAGTCGTGCCGCGCCTTGCGGTTCTGCGCGACGACCTTGCGCCCCTGCTCCTTGGCCATCCCGCCATTCTCTCAGCGGCGGTCAACGGGGTTGCGTCGGAGCCTCGGTCGCGCACTGTGAGAGGTTGCGCAGCACCGTCTCGAACCACCGCAACGAAGGCGGGGACCCGACAAGCGTGCGTCCCAGCCTCGACGACGTGGT
The DNA here is from genome assembly GCA_963798045.1 of uncultured Actinomycetota bacterium. GTDB lineage: Bacteria > Actinomycetota > Actinomycetes > Propionibacteriales > Nocardioidaceae > Nocardioides. The sequence goes on along the minus strand of CAWCSB010000035.1, from coordinate 2,621 downwards.
TTCGAGACAGGCGCAGAACGCCTTCCTCAACCACCGGTGGTCTCGAACCCCGGTGGAGAGGAGGTTGCGCAGCACCCGACACGCACGGCGCTAGCGCGCCTCAGCCTCGACGGTGGTTTCGAGAGAGAGGGCGGGGTTCGAGACGGCGCGACGCCTTCCTCTACCACCGGACGCCGCAACCGTCTCGAAACCCCGGTGGTCACAGGTAGTTCATCGGGTCGACCGGGTCGCCGTCCTGGAGGACGGTGAAGTGCAGGTGGCAGCCGGTGGACCAGCCGGTGGAGCCGACGTACCCGACGGTCTCGCCGCGGCTGACGTTCTGGCCGACACTCACGCGATAGGCGGTGGCGTGGTTGTAGACGACCGTGAGGTTGTGGCCGTTGACCTTGCCCACGTCGAGATAGAGCCGGTTGCCGTAGACCGAGGTGTAGTACCGGGAGAGGACCTTGCCGTCCGAGACCGCGCGCATGCTCGCGCCGCAGGAGACCCCGAAGTCCGTGCCGTCGTGCAGCCCCCAGTAGCCGTAGATCGGGTGGACCCGGTAGCCGAACGATGAGGTGACCGGGCCGTCGACCGGCGACAGCAGGAAGCCGTCGTCATTCCCGACGTAGCCGGTGCTGTGGTCCGCGGCCGCGGCAGCAAGGATCTGCTGCTTGATCCTCTCTTCCTTCCTCTTCAGCTTGGCGAGCTCCTCGAGGGCCTCGCGCCGGGCTCGCTCGGCCTTGCGCTCCGCCTTCTCGCGCGCGGCGACCGTGACGGTGACGGCGTCCTGCGCCAGGAGCGCGGCGTTCGCGGCCTGGTCCGCCTTCTCCTTGAGGTCCTGCACCGTCACGAGCTGCTGGGCAGCCACGTCGGCCTGTACGGCGGCCTCGCCTCGGCGGCCTTGAGCTCGTCCTTCTTGGCGCGGAGCGCGATCTCGGCGGCGTGCAGCTGGTCGAAGAGGGAGTTCTGGTCCTCGACGATGGTGTCGGAGTACTCCATCTTGCGGGTCAGGTCGGCCGGGGTCTCCGCCTCGAGGTAGCCGCTCCACGCGAGCAGCTGCGGCGACCCTTGCTGGTAGATCGAGACGATCGTGTCCTTCACCGTCGCCTGCTGGGCGTCGAGCGCCGCCTGGCCGGCGACCACGTCGGCCTTCGCCTGGGCCACGTTGGCCTGGGCGACCTGCAACGCGGCCTGCATCGTGGCGTCCTCTGCCTGGGCGAACTCGAGCTGGGCCTGGACTTCCGCCGCGTGGGCCTGCGAGGACTGCAAGTTGGCCTGGGCGGTGACGAGCTGGGCCTCCGCGTCAGCGAGGGCGGCCTTGGCCCTGGTCACCGCCTTGCTGGACTCCTCGGCGTGCTCCTGGGCATCCTCGATCTGGGCCTGGACGTCCCTGTGCTTGTCCTTGAGCTCGTCGCCGCCGTCGGCTTGGGCGAGAGGGACGGCCAGACCCCCGAGCGCCACCACGCGGCGAGCAGACACAGGGGCAGCCGTCGGCCCAGCACATGACGGCTGAGCGCGCTGGGGAAGTAGCGCACGTCGTACCAATCGGTCGGGGAGATGTGTGACTAGAGGGGCTGGTGTGACACCCCGACCGTAGAGCGCGCGGGTCAGACTTTGAGGTATTTGCGGGTGAGCAGGAGTGTCGGAAGCAGCGTCAGCGTGGGCCCGAGGATCGCGATGACGATCAAGGCGGTCGTGTAGTCCTGCATCCCGATCCACGGCATGAACGAGATCGAGTCGGCGATCCGCTCGTGCACGCCGAAGTACATGAACGCGCCGAGCGCGCCGCCGGCCATCGCGACGCCGATCGCCGCGGTGACCAGCGCCTCGAGCAGGAAGGGCAGCGCGATGTAGAGCGTCGACGCCCCGACCAGCCGCATGATCGCGATCTCCTTGCGGCGCGCGAACGCCGCCAGCCGGATCGTGTTGGCGACCAGCAGCAGAGCCGCGAGGAGCAGGAACCCGGCGATCCCCCACGAGCCGTACTTGAGCGCACCCAGCCACTCGTACAACGGTTTGAGGGTCGTGCGCAGGTCGCGGATCTGGGAGACGCCGTCGAGGCCGACCACCGCGCTGGTCACGCCCTCGAACTTCTTGGGGTCGTTGAGGGTGATCCAGTAGGACTGCGGCATGTCGGCCGCGGTCATCGCCGGGTTCGGGCCGTCGAACTGGTCCTCGCCGTAGAGCTCCTTGACCTTGGTGAAGGCCTCCTCCTGCGACTCGTACCGGTAGCCGGACACCTCGGGGTTGGCCTCGATCGTCTCCTCGATCCGGTTCTTCTGCTCGTCGGTGACCTCGCCGGCACAGGCCGGGTTGGCATCCCCGTCGCGGCACAGGTAGACGGTCACCTGGAGCTGGTTGCCGAGGTAGCGGGTGGCGATGTCGGTCTGCTGCTTCATCAGCACGCCGAGGCCGAGCAGGGTCATCGAGACGAAGAGCGTCAGCACAACAGCGATGTGCATCGACACGTTGCGCCGCAACCCCTGGCGGAGCTCGGAGAAGACGTAGCGGAACTGCATCAGCCGGTCATCCCGCCGTAGACGCCCTGGCTCTGGTCGCGGATGACGCGGCCGGTGTCCAGCTCGATGACCCGCTTGCGCATCTGGTCGACGACGCCTGCGTCGTGGGTGGCCATCAGC
>CAWCSB010000034.1:0-258316 GCA_963798045.1 uncultured Actinomycetota bacterium | reverse complement strand
TCCACGTGGGGCTACTTCACCTCGAGCTGGACGATCGTCTTCTCCAGCGCGTGCGACTCGACCTCGACGATGCCCGGCTTGTCGATCTTGAACGTGGGCAGCGTCGTGGTGCCGGCGCCGTACTCGAGCTCCTGCTCCGGGTCGGAGTGGACGTGGATCTCACCCTCCGCGTCGGCCTTGACCACGAGCTCGATGGGCTGGTTGACCTTCACTTCGACCCGGTCGCCGTTCGGGGTGACGTCTTCGCCCGAGATGGTGACTTCGATGGTCTTGGTGTCCAGGCCCTTCCCGTCGCCCGACCCGCTGGAGTCGTCGTCGCCGCAGCCTGTCAGGCCGACGACACAGACGACGAGGGTGAGGACAGCGAGCGCACGCCGCATCAAGTCGGCCTCCTGATTGCCTGGGTGATTGGCTGGGACATCGGGTGAGTGGTCTTCACGATCGTGACGGACGGCATGAGCGGGCGTCCTGAGACCTCTGTAAGAATCCCACGACGACCAAACGAGACGGACGGGGGTGTTCAGGGCGCGATGAGCGAACGGCTGCGTCCGCGCGATCTCGCGTTCCTGGAGCTCGAGACGCCGAGCACCCCGCGCCACAACGCCACCGTGGAGGTCTTCGACCCGGGCTCCTCGTCCGGACCGGACGGAGGCTTCGACTACGACCGGTTCGTGGCGCTGATCCTCGACCGGATCTCGTTCGTGCCGCGCTATCGCCAGCGGGTGCAGGCCGTCCCGGGGAACCTCGCCACCCCGGTCTGGGTCGACGACGAGCACTTCGACATCGGCTACCACGTACGTCGTTCCGCGCTGCCGCGCCCGGGCAACACCGAGCAGCTGCGCGAGCTCGTCTCGCGGATCGTCTCGCGCCCGCTCGATCGCTCCCGGCCGCTGTGGGAGATCTACTTCGTCGAGGGGCTGGACGACGGCCGCGTGGCGCTGCTCTACAAGACCCACCAGGCGCTCGTCGACGGCGTCGAGACCGTCGACCTCGGCCAGGTGCTCCTGGACAAGGACCCCGGGGTCAAGATCCTCGGCGGCGACGAGTGGCTCCCGCACCGACCGCCATCGAACGCCGGGCTGCTGGCCAGCGCCCTCCACGACAACCTCACCGAGCGCGACACCGCGCTCGACACGGCGCGGCAGGCCGTCGGCTCGGCACTCCGCACCGCGGAGCGACTCACCTCGGGCGCGGGCAAGGTGCTCGCCGGGCTGACCGGCCGCGGTCCCGACCGCGGCAACGCGCTCTCCGGCGAGCTGTCCCAGCAGCGGCGGGTGGTCGGTGTCGAGACCAGGCTCGCGGACTACCGCACCATCCGCGAGGAGCATGGCGGCACCATCAACGACGTCATCCTGGCCACTCTCACCGGTGCCCTGCGCGCGTGGCTGATGACCCGCTCCGAGTCGATGGGCGGGCTGCGCCAGATCCATGCGGTGGTGCCGGTCTCGGTCATCGACCGCGAGCTCGAGGCGACCTCACTGGGCAGCCAGATCGCGCCACACTTCGTGACCCTCCCGATCTCCGAGGCCAGCCCGGTGGTCCGGCTGCACCAGGTCTCCTACTCCTTCAAGGCCTACAAGGACACGGGCCGCGGCGTCGCGGCGAACCGGCTCGCCGGCATCGCCGGCTTCGCGCCCACGACGTTCCACGCGATCGGCTCGAGGGTCGCGGCGGCGGAGGTGCGCCGCGACTTCCAGCTGTCGATCACCAACGTGCCCGGCCCACAGTCGCCGCTGTACGCCGCCGGCGCCCGGATGCTGCGCACCTTCCCGATCCCGCCGCTGCTGCCGGGCCAGACCCTCGCCATCGGCGTGACGTCGTATGACGGCCAGGTCTTCTACGGCATCACCGCCGACCGCGACCTGGTCCCCGACGCCGATGTCCTCGGCCAGTGCGTGACCGAGGCGCTCACCGAGCTGCTCGACACCGCGACCGGCGGCCGGCCGAAGATCCCGCGCGGCCGGCGCAAGAAGACCGCGCCCAAGCCGTGATCGAGCCGTGAGGATCTACCTCCCAGCGACGATGGCCGGGCTGGCCCGGCTCCGCGACGACGGCTCGCTGTCCGCGTCGGCGGAGCGGTACGTCGCCGATGGCGACAGCGAGGAGCAGGAGTACGCCGCTCTGATGGCCGCCGCGGCCGAGTCCGCCGAGCTGCTCCGCGGCGCCGGGCGGCGCGTGGTCGTGGTCGCCGACGTGGCCGACCCGGACGGCGCCGTACCCCTGCGCGACGTCGTTGCCGTCCACGCCGACCCCGTGGACCGGGCCGCCGACTCAGATCCGGATGAGGACCTCGGCTGGTACGGCACCCAGGAGATCGACGCGTTGCTGTCCGGATAGTGTCCGAGCCATGGACGCGATCACCTTCCCGCCGGCTCCCATCAACGAGCCGAACCTGACCTACGCGCCCGGCAGCCCCGAACGGGAGGCCCTGCTCGTCGAGATCGAGAAGCTCGAGCGACGCGAGAAGGACCTCAAGGCCCACATCGGCGGCCGCCGCAAGGCAGGTGGCGGTGCCGAGATGACCGTGGTGCAGCCGCACGACCACCAGCACGTGCTGGGCCGGTTCAAGGCCGCGACCCCGGCCGACGCGCGCGCGGCGATCAAGGCCGCAGGCGAGGCCGCTCCCGGCTGGCGAGGGCTCGACATGGACGAGCGGTGCGCCGTCCTGCTCCGCGCGGCCGAGCTGCTGGCCGGACCGTGGCGTCAGCGCATCAACGCCGCCACCATGCTCGGCCAGTCGAAGACCGCGTTCCAGGCCGAGATCGACAGCGCGTGCGAGCTGATCGACTTCTGGCGCTACAACGTCCACTACGCCAAGCAGATCCTCACCGACCAGCCGATCGCCAACAGCCCGGGCGTGTGGAACCGCACCGACCACCGGCCGCTCGAGGGCTTCGTCTACGCGATCACGCCGTTCAACTTCACCGCGATCGCCGGCAACCTGCCGACCGCGCCGGCGCTGATGGGCAACACCGTCATCTGGAAGCCCGCGCCGACCCAGCAGCTCGCCGCGTCGCTTCTCATGGAGCTGCTCGAGGAGGCCGGGCTGCCTCCGGGCGTGATCAACATGCTCCCGGGCCACGGCATCCCGGTCTCCGAGGTCGCGCTGGCCCACCCGGACCTGGCCGGGATCCACTTCACCGGCTCGACGGCGATCTTCCACCACCTGTGGCAGACCATCGGCGAGAACATCGCGACCTACCGCTCCTACCCGCGGATCGTGGGGGAGACGGGCGGCAAGGACTTCGTCCTGGCCCACCCGACCGCCGACCCCGACGTGGTCCGGACCGCGCTGATCCGGGGTGCCTTCGAGTTCCAGGGCCAGAAGTGCTCGGCCGCCTCGCGTGCGTACGTCGCGAAGTCTGTCTGGAACAAGATGAAGGACTCCTTCCTCGGTGAGGTCGAGGCCCTTCCGATGGGCGACGTCACCGACTTCTCCAACTTCATGGGAGCGGTGATCGACGACCGGGCCTTCGCCAAGCACAAGGCCGCGATCGCCCGGGCCAAGCGGCAGGCGAAGCTCGACGTCGTGGTCGGGGGCCAGACCGACGACAAGGTCGGCTGGTTCGTCCGGCCGACCGTCGTGGTGTCGACCGACCCGACCGACGCGATGTTCAGCACCGAGTACTTCGGGCCGATCCTGGCCGTCTACGTCTACGACGACGGAGACTTCGAGAAGGTCGCGCGCCAGCTCGAGGGGTTCGCGCCGTACGCCCTGACCGGCGCGATCATCGCCCGCGACCGCCACGCCATCGCCTGGGCACAGGAGGAGCTCCGGTTCGCCGCCGGCAACTTCTACATCAACGACAAGCCCACCGGCGCGGTCGTCGGGCAGCAACCCTTCGGCGGCGGGCGGGCCTCGGGCACCAACGACAAGGCGGGCGCCGCGGTGAACCTGCTGCGCTGGACGTCACCGCGCTCGATCAAGGAGACCCTGGTCCCGCCGACCGACCACCGCTACCCCTACATGGGCTGAGACACTGCTCGCATGTTGCCCGAGCTGATCGCGGTGCTGGTCGCAGCGCTGGTCGCAGCGCCGGTCGGCCTGCACCTGGGGGCAATGCATCCGTACGAGAAGGTGCTCACCCTCGTGCTCGCGTTCGGCCCGTTCGTGGTGCTCGGCGCGGTGGTCGTCCTGCGGCGCCGCCACGACGACCGGGCCGAGGACCGGCCGTCCTCCGACGGTCCTAGCTGATCTGCACCCGTCCCGCGGACTGCACCACGAACGCCTCCCGCAACCGCTCGAGATCGATGTCGAGCACGCGCAGCGAGTAGCGCATCCCGCGCTTGTTGACGATCTCGAACATCTTCGGGTTGAGGTTGGCGTGGACGATCCCGGCGTGCCGGGGGTCCCCGGGCGGGACCAGCCGGATCCGCAGCCGCTTGCCGCTCCACACGCGCTCGATCGCCGCTGACTGGACGGTCTCCCACGGGGCGATCAGCTCACCGAACTGCGAGCGGCCGTGCACGCCATCGCCGTGCAGCCCGATCGGGTGGGCGACCTTGCGCATCCGGGTCCAGGAGAACACGTAGAGGACGGAGTGGAACAGCCAGAACAGCACCAGCACGATGAGGACGACGAGGAGCGCGACGCCCTCGAGGAAGGCTGACGCGACCGCGACCAGCCCGGTGAGGATGGCGGCGTACACGATCAGGGCGAACGTCGTGAAGAGGTCGAAGCGGGTGCGCGCGAGGGGGATCTCCACGTCAGCTCGCGAGGTACTGACGGCCGACGGCGTTCTCGGCCCTGAGCGCCTTGCGCAGCAGATCGGCGATGAGGGACTCGATCTTGCCGCCGACCAGGGGGATGCTGACCCGGATCTCCATCTCCACGGTCTCGGTGGTCGTGCCGCCGGACTCTCGGAGCGCGACGGTGCCGGTCATCTGACCGGGCTTGCCCGGGATGACGACGTCGACCCGGGCGGTCTCGATGTCGGACCAGTGCTCGGTCTGCACCAGCTGGATCTCGTCGCCGACGAACCGCTTGGCGAAGCCGGGGATGCCCTGGGCGGCCTGCACCATGTCGACGACGACCTTCATGCCGCCGCCGTCGTTGCCGACGCTGACGGTCTTGCGGAGCGCATGCTGGGCGTCGCACACCTGCTCGCGGAACGCCGCGTCCATCAGCATCTCGCCGACCTGGATGAGCGGTGCGTCGTAGGTCAGGTCGTAGGTCAGTCGCGTCGCCACGTCAGTGCTCCTTCAGCCAGGTCATCCCGACGGTGTGCTCGACGTCCATGCCGGCCGCCACCTTCTCCGCCATCAGCTTCTCCAGCTTCCCGCCGATGAGCGGCACCTTCACCTTGATCTCGAGCTCCACGACCTCGGTCGTGCCCGCGCCGCTCGGCTCCAGCCGGATCGTCCCGCTCGCGCTGGTCGGCTTGCCAGGGGACTCGATGCTCAGCGTCCCGGACTCCTCGCTCAGCCACACCTCGCGCTGGATCGCCTGGGTCGACTCGCCCGCGAACGTCCGCGCGAACGCCGGCAGGTCCCTGGTGTTCTGCAGCTGGTCGATGACCAGGGTGAAACCCTCGCCGCCGTCGGGTTGCGGGTCGAGCTGGACGTCCGCGGAGATCACCTCCATGGCGGCGCAGGCCTGTCGACGGAAGGCAGGTGCGGCCAGCATCGCGTACACCTGGTCCGGCGGTGCGTCGTACGACAGCTCGTGGCGGAACTTCATGGCCGACATCATGGCGGACCGCCCTCCCCGAGTCGTGAGGCGAGCACTGCAGACCCGATCATGGCCGCAGGACGACCGTGACGTGGGAGGTTTGCACCATGACCGGTGAGACGTCCGAACCAGTGCAGACAGACGACCAGTTCGTCTCGTTCGGGGAGCAGGGCGCCCAGCTGACCTACGGGAGCTACCTCCGACTGCCACAGCTGCTCGACTCCCAGCACCTCGAGTCCGACCCGCCCGCGCACGACGAGCTGCTGTTCATCACGATCCACCAGGTCTACGAGCTGTGGTTCAAGCAGCTGCTGCACGAGGCGGCCGCCGCCCGGGACGCCATGACCGAGGAGCGGCTGTGGTGGGCCCAGCACCTGCTGCAGCGGGTGCACGTCATCGAGCGGGTGCTGGTGCACCAGATCGACGTGCTGGAGACGATGACCCCGCAGGACTTCCTGGAGTTCCGGCAGCGGCTGGCGCCGGCGAGCGGCTTCCAGTCGGTGCAGTTCCGCGAGCTGGAGTTCCTGTCCGGGGCCAAGGACCCGGCGTACGTCGAGCGGTTCAAGGGCCTCACCGAGGCCGAGCAGGCCCGGCTCCGCACCCGCCTCGACGAGCCGACCCTGTGGGACGCGTTCGTCGACGTGCTCCGTCACCGAGGGCTCCCGGCGGACAGCGACGACGAGATCCGCGAGTCGCTCCGGACCGCTGCTCACGACCGATCGCAGTACGCCGATGTGTGGGCCGTGAGTGAGGCGCTGCTCCAGCACGACGAGCTCGCCGCCAACTGGCGGGCCCGCCACGTGACCATGGTCGAGCGGATGATCGGCTCGAAGTCCGGGACCGGTGGGTCGAGCGGGTCGACGTATCTCCGCAGCCGCCTCGAGCTGCGCTACTACCCGTTGCTGTGGGGGCTGCGCTCCGAGCTCTAGGACGGCGACGAGCCCGATTCGTCTGCCTCGCCGAGCCTGGAATATCCAGTCGCCCCGCAGACGAATCGTCCAGCGCGGGGGCTAGCGTGGCCCTGTGTCAACGACGACGCACCAGTCCACGTCCGAGCAGGCCAAGGCCGAGCTGATCGACAAGGCCATCAGCCTTGCCCAGTCCGGGAAGGGCACCGGCGGTCCGCCGCACGACCAGATACCCGAGCTGGTGCGCGCCTACTACCGCCACGTGGCGCCCGAGGACCTCGTCGACCGCAGCGATGTGGACATCTACGGCGCGTTCGCGGCGCACTACAAGCTCGCCACGAACCGCCCCCAGGGGACCGCCCAGGTGCGGGTCACCACGCCCACGCTGGCCGAGCACGGCTGGTCGGCCAGCGGGCACAGCGTCGTCGAGGTCACCGTCGACGACATGCCGTTCCTCGTGGACTCGCTGACGATGGAGCTGTCCAGGCAGCTGCGCGACGTGCACGTCGTCATCCACCCCGGCTTCGACGTGGTCCGGGACATCACCGGCGCCCTGCAGTCGGTGAGCCCGGTGTCGGACGGCGCCCTGGAGCCGGAGGGCGAGGCGGTCCGCGAGTCGTGGATGCACGTCGAGATCGACCGGCTTCCCGAGGGGGACGACCCGGACGCGATCGTCGACGACGTCCAGCGGGTGCTCCGCGACGTCCGTGAGGCGGTCGAGGACTGGGGCAAGATGCACGCCGCGGTCGAGGTGGTCGTGGCCGACCTGCGCAGCGACCCGCCCCCGCTCGACGGTGACGAGGTCCGCCAGGCCGCCGAGCTCCTCGAGTGGCTGGCCAACGAGCACTTCACCTTCCTCGGCTACAAGGAGTACAAGCTCGAGAAGCGCGACGACGACGAGTTCCTCCGCGCGGTGCCGGGCACCGGGCTCGGCATTCTCCGCGCCGACCAGGAGATGTCGGAGTCCTTCGGCAGGCTGCCCGACGCGGTCAAGGCCAAGGCCCGGGAGAAGACCCTCCTGGTGCTGGCCAAGGCCAACTCTCGCGCCACCGTCCACCGGCCGGCGTACCTCGACTACGTCGGCGTCAAGACCTTCGACGAGAACGGCGAGGTCGACGGTGAGCGCCGCTTCCTCGGCCTGCTCGCCTCCGCGGCGTACACCGAGAGCCTGATGCGGATCCCGCTGATCCGCGAGAAGTCGAAGGAGGTCCTCAAGCGCAGCGGCTTCGACCCGCGCAGCCACGCCGGCAAGGCGCTGATGGACACCCTCGAGACCTACCCGCGCGACGAGCTGCTGCACACGCCGGTCGACGAGCTGGCGCCGATGGCCGAGGCCGCGATGAGTGCCCGCGAGCGGCGTGCGGTGCGCATGTTCATCCGCCGTGACACCTACGGCCGCTACGTCTCGGTCCTCGTCTACCTGCCCCGCGACCGCTACAACACCGGTGTCCGCGAGCGGTTCGAGCGGATCCTGCAGGACCAGCTGCACGGCGAGTCGATCGAGTTCACGGTCCGGATCAACGAGTCCACGACCGCCCGCGTGCACTTCGTCGTCCACCTGCCCAAGGGCGACACCCTGCCCGACGTCGACACCGCCGACCTGGAGCGGCGGCTCACCGAGGCCTCCCGCTCGTGGCGTGACGACTTCACCCAGGCCGTGATCGCGGAGTACGGCGAGGAGGTCGGCACCTCCCTCGGCCGGAGGTACGCCGAGTCCTTCCCCGAGGCCTACAAGGAGGACTACTCCGCTCGCACCGCCGCCGTCGACCTCGGCCGGCTCGAGGCGATCCGCACCGACGGGCCGCACGGCAACGGCCTCGACATCTCGCTCTACGAGCACCTCGACGCCGGCCCGGGTGAGGCCCGGCTGAAGGTGTACCGGATCGGTGTCCCGCTCTCGCTCTCCGAGGTGCTGCCGATGCTCTCGTCGATGGGCGTCGAGGTCGTGGACGAGCGGCCCTACGCGCTCGAGGGGCTCGAGCGCACGTCGATGATCTACGAGTTCGGCCTGCGCTACGGCGCGCCCCTGCCGAGTGGCTCGCGCGAGCTGTTCCAGGACGCGCTGCGGGCCGTGTGGGACGGCTACAACGAGATCGACGGCTTCAACGGGCTGGTGCTGTCGGCCGGGCTGACCTGGCGGCAGGCGACCGTGCTCCGCGCCTACGCGAAGTACATGCGGCAGGGCAACAGCCCCTTCGCACAGGACTACATCGAGGACGCCCTGCGGGGGAACGTCGACATCACCCGGCGCCTGGTCGCCCTCTTCGAGGCCAGGTTCGACCCGGCCCGCGGCGGCGACGGGACGGAGGAGGAGCGGGTCGAGAAGCAGATCCTCGCCGCACTCGACGACGTGGCCAGCCTCGACCACGACCGGATCCTGCGGTCGTACCTCACCCACATCAAGGCGACGCTGCGCACCAACTACTTCCAGCCTGCTCGCCCCGGCGAAGGTGGAGCCGGCGGGCCGCACACCTACATGTCGTTCAAGCTGGAGTCGTCGGCGATCCCCGAACTGCCGCAGCCCCGGCCCAAGTTCGAGATCTTCGTCTACTCACCACGGGTCGAGGGTGTGCACCTGCGGTTCGGCCCCGTGGCGCGCGGTGGCCTGCGCTGGTCGGACCGGCGCGACGACTTCCGCACCGAGGTGCTCGGCCTGGTCAAGGCGCAGATGGTGAAGAACACGGTGATCGTGCCGGTCGGCGCCAAGGGCGGGTTCTTCTGCAAGCAGCTGCCCGACCCGTCAGATCGGGACGCGTGGCTGGCCGAGGGTGTGGCCTGCTACAAGACCTTCATCTGCGGGCTGCTCGACATCACCGACAACCTCGTCGACGGCGCGAACGTGCCGCCGGAGGGCGTGGTCCGCCACGACGGCGACGACTCCTACCTGGTGGTTGCGGCGGACAAGGGCACGGCGACGTTCTCCGACATCGCGAACGGCGTATCGCAGGACTACGGCTTCTGGCTGGGCGACGCGTTCGCCAGCGGCGGCTCGGTCGGCTACGACCACAAGGCCATGGGCATCACCGCCCGCGGCGCATGGGTCTCGGTGCAGCGGCACTTCCGCGAGCGCGGCATCGACTGCCAGACCGAGGAGTTCACCGCGGTCGGCATCGGCGACATGAGCGGCGACGTGTTCGGCAACGGGCTGCTGTGCTCCGAGACCACGAGGCTGGTCGCGGCGTTCGACCACCGCGACATCTTCCTCGACCCCGCACCGGACGCCGCCACGTCGTACGCCGAGCGCCGAAGGCTCTACGACCTGCCGCGCTCGAGCTGGCAGGACTACGACAAGAGCCTGATCTCCGAGGGCGGCGGTGTCTTCCCCCGCTCGCTCAAGTCGGTCCAGCTCAACGACGCGGTCCGCGAGGCCCTGGGCATCGACGAGTCGGTGCAGGCCATGACCCCGGCCGAGCTCATGAAGGCGATCCTCCAGGCGCCGGTCGACCTGCTGTGGAACGGCGGCATCGGCACCTACGTCAAGAGCGAGGACGAGACCCACGCCGACGTCGGCGACAAGGCCAACGACGCGATCCGGATCAACGGCTCGGCGCTGCGCGCCCGGTGCGTGGGGGAGGGCGGCAACCTCGGTCTCACCCAGGCGGGCCGCATCGAGTACGTCCTGAACGGCGGGCAGGCCGGCGGCGCCAGCGAGGAGGGCGGCCGGATCAACACCGACTTCATCGACAACTCCGCCGGCGTCGACACGTCCGACCACGAGGTCAACATCAAGATCCTGCTCGACCGGGTGGTCAAGGACGGCGACCTGACCGCCAAGCAGCGCAACAGCCTGCTCGCGGAGATGACCGACGAGGTCGGCGCGCTGGTCCTGCGCGACAACTACGAGCAGAACCTCGCCATGGCCAATGCCGTCGCGCACGCTCCGTCGTTGCTGCACGTGCACGAGGACTTCATGCGCCGCCTCGAGAAGGCCGGCACCCTCGACCGTGAGATCGAGGGGCTGCCGTCCAGGCGAGACGTACGCCGCCGGCTCGAACGCGGGCAGGGGCTCACCCCACCCGAGCTGGCCGTGCTCCTGGCGTGGACCAAGATCGTGCTCGCCGAGGAGCTGCTCGCCGGAGACCTCCCCGACGACCCCTACCTCGACCTGGACCTCAAGGCGTACTTCCCGACGCCGATGCGCGAGCAGTTCCGCGCGCAGATCGAGGCGCACCCGCTGCGGCGGGAGATCATCGTGACCCAGGTGGTCAACGACCTGGTCAACGGTGCCGGCATGTCCTACTGGCCGCGGCTCGCTGACGAGACCGGCGCCTCGGTGGCGGACCTCACCCGGGCCAACTTCGTGGCTCGCGAGATCTACGCGTCACTGCCGCTGCGCGACGAGCTGAAGTCGCACGACAACCAGCTCGACGCCAGGGTGCAGACCTCGATGCGGATCCAGATGCGCACCCTGGTCGAGCGGGCCTCGCGGTGGCTGGTCAACAACCGCCGCCCGCCGGTGGACAGCAAAGCCACGGTCGACCTGTTCGCCAGACCGGTGCAGGCGACGATGGAGCAGCTGCCGGAGCTGATGACGGGCCGTGAGCTGGAGGCCTTCCAGGAGCGGCAGGCGAGCTACGAGCGGCGCGGGGTCCCCCCGGAGCTGGCCCGACGCGTGGCGGTGCTCGATCCGGCGTACATGCTGCTCGGCCTGGTCGAGGTCGCCCAGCGGTCGTCGGAGTGGGGCGAGGAGCTGGCCCCCGAGGAAGTGGCCCGGGTGCACTTCGCGCTCGGCGAGCGGCTCGGGCTGCCGGTGCTGCTGCAGCGGATCGTCGCCCTGCCGCGCGACGACAAGTGGCAGACGATGGCCCGTGCCTCGCTCCGCGACGACCTGCACGCCGTACACACCGCGCTCACCGCGCAGGTGCTGCGCACGACGTCGCCGGAGGACTCCGCTCCGGCCCGGATCGCGTCCTGGGAGGAGGGCGAGGCCGAGCTGGTCCGCCGGGCCGCCGAGACGCTGGAGCAGATCTGCGCCGACGAGGAGGGCGACCTCGCCCGGATGTCGGTCGGGCTACGGGTGGTGCGCGGGCTTCTTGCCGGCTGAAGTCGCAGGCTGAACTCGCACGCTGACCCAACCTGGCAGGCGGTTCATCGCATCATGAGGGTGTGCAGCCGACCGAGCAGGAGTTCGCGGAACTGTTCCGCGCCTCGTGGGCGCGGCTCTACCGGCTCGCCTACGCGGTCTCCGGTGACCGGGCGGCTGCCGAGGACGATCTGCAGAACGCCTTCGCGAAGGTCTACTCCAACTGGGGGCGCGTGCGCCGAGCGGACCACCCCGAGGCGTACGTACGCCGGATCGTGCTCAACGAGGTGCTCGGCGGGCGCCGCAACGGCTTCCTGAAGCGCGAGCGGCCGAACGCCGCCGTCGAGCCCCCGGGCTCGGTCGCCTCGCCCGAAGCCGGCGTGGTCGAACGGGACGCGATCTGGACCGCCGTCCGGTCGCTTCCGCCGCGGCAGCGCGCCGTGGTCGTGCTCCGCTACTACGAGGACCTGTCCGAGGCCGAGATCGCCGAGGCGCTCGGCTGCTCGCGCGGCACCGTCAAGTCACAGGCCGCCGCTGCGATCGCGGCGCTGCGGCGTCACGCCCCCGACCTCGTGAGGGAGGAACCATGACCGAGCTCGACCTGCGCGAGACCCTCGAGCGGCACCTCGACGCGGTGGACGTCCCGCCGGCGCCGCTCGGCCTGGTCGTCACCAAGGGTCGCCGTCGTCACCGCCGTCGCAGGACCGTGATCGGGACCTCGGTGACTGCGGTCCTGGCCGCGGTGGCGGCTTCGGGGGCCGTGCTCGTGATGTCGGACGACGAGGGGCGCGTCGCGGACGGCTCGCAGTACGCGTCGCTGGGGGCGCTCGACTTCTCCCACGGCGCCCGCGCGTACGCCGATCCCGGCAAGGAGCTGCACCTGGCCGGCCGGACGTTCCCCTACGGCGATGTCGAGTACCTCGACACCGACGCCGTGGCCACGTCGTACGGCGTGGTCTTCTTCGACCACGGCCGGCCGATGCTCCTTGGCAGCGACGGCGAGGTGAGCGCTCTCGTGGAGGGGCCGGTCGAGGCCGCGGACGGCTTCCACCCGACGGCGAAGCTCGACTCGGCCAACCCGTGGGTCGCGTACGCGACGCGGCACGACACCACCACGACGCTCACCGTGCACGACCTGGAGACGGGGACTGACGTGGCGTCGACGACCATCGACTGCGGCAGCTGCACGAACCTGGTCATCGAGGCCTTCGACCACGGCGTCGTCTACCTGCGTGTCGACCAGCGGACCCAGACGTGGGACACCGACACGGACCGGTGGCGGACCATCTCCGAGGGCGGGACCCGGATCGCGGACGTGCGGAACTTCGTCATGCTGTACGACGGCAAGCGGCCCACCCTTTACGGGCCCGACTACCGAGGCCCGTACCAGTGGATCCTGGTCAAGGCGCCGATCGACGCCACGCTCACCTTCGACGGGAAGTACGTCCTGAGCTGGTCGAGCCGGCTGCGGTCCACCGACGCCGGACCCGACCTCATCCTCGGGAAGGGACCGATGAAGGGACTCGGCTTCTGGGCGATCGATTCCGACGGGTCGGTGCTGGTCGCCGATCCGGACGGGAAGTTCCCGAACTACACCGTCTACGACTGCGAGGTGCCCTCGGGCGCCTGCGAGGAGCTCGGGCCGCTGCACACCACGGGAGGGGACCCGCTCTTCATCGGCGCCGACATGTGAGTCACTCAGCCGGGGGCGGCACCGGCAGGCAGAGCTCGTTGCCCTCGGGGTCGGTGAGCACGACCCAGGCAGTCATCGGCCCTTCGGTGCCGCTGCCGATCTCCCTGGCGCCCAGGGCGAGCAGCCGATCCTTCTCGGCGAGGCTCGGTGCCGCGGTGGTGCGGAGGTCGAGGTGGACGCGGTTCTTGACGGTCTTGGGCTCGGGGACCTGCTCGAACAGGATCCGCGGCGCCCGGTCGAGCCCGTCGGGGTGCTGGATGGCCACAGCGGTGGCCCAGACGAGGGCGCCGTGGTGCGTGGTCGTGTCGGCATCCGTGGCGAAGCCCTGGTCGATCATCGAGCGGATGAACGCCTCGTCCTGGGTCTCCACCTCCCAGCCGAGGGCCTCGGCCCACCAGTCGGCGAGCGGGTGGGGGTCGGCGCAGTCGACGACGACCTGGACGGTGTAGGGCTGTGCGTCGCTCATGACTGCAGCCTGCCCCAGGCCACAGACAGTCAGCCGCGGGCGAGGCGCGAGAGCGTGTCCCAGTCGATCGGGTGCACGAGCGCGTCGGCGTGCCGGTGCACCAGCCGCCACTCGTCGCCCTCGCGGCGGAAGGCCAGCGTGACGCGGAGCGACCAGTCCTGCGCCGGCAGCTCGCCGACCTGGCCGGCCTGCCGCTCGACGACAGCGAGCACGGCGAGGTCCGAGCCCACGTACGCCGCGTCGACGTCGACCGTGACGTCGCCACCACGGAAGGTACGGCGGGTGCTCTCGCGGGACTCGTCGTTCAGCACGAAGCCGTGCACGGTCTGTCCGCCGAACGGCGGCATCAGGGAGAAGTCCTCGCCGTGCCGGACCAGGCTCTCGTACGTGTCGAGGTCGCCGTCGAAGTAGGCCTGGGCTGACTCCTGGGCGATCCGGGTCAGCTCGGCGAGGGTGTCGTCCGAGTCGCTCACTCGAGGGACGCTAGCGACCACGAAGCTTGACCTCAACCGCGGTTGCTCAGTCATTCTCGGGCGGAATCGTGAGCCGCCGTGGCCTCCCGCGTCGCTCCCGTCGTAAGCACCAAATATCGATTAGCCCCTGTCGGTCGTCCGATTTAAGATCGTTGACGATGGCAACCGCGGAGCGCTCTTCGGAGCGGGCAGACCCACCAGCGGGGGTCCACTCGCTGTGGCGGCTCCGGGGCTACCTGAAGCCGCACCTCCCCGCGCTCGGGATCATGGCGGCGGCCGCGTTGGGCGCCGTCGGGCTGACCATCACCATCCCGCTGGTGACCAAGGCGATCATCGACGGCCCGATCGCCGACCGTGACCTGGGCGCGCTGCTCCCGCTCGGCATCCTGGCGCTCGTCCTCGGCGTGCTCGAGGCGTTCCTGATCTGGGTCCGCCGCTGGGTCCAGTCCAACGCCGTGCTCGGGCTCGAGACCGAGATCCGGCACGACCTCTACGAGCGGCTCCAGGAGCTGCCGATGAGCTTCCACACCAAGTGGGAGTCGGGCCAGCTGCTCTCGCGCGCCACCCAGGACCTGTCGTCGATCCGACGGTTCGCGGGGTTCGGGCTCCTGTTCCTGGTGCTCAACATCCTCCAGGTCGCCGTGGTGACGGGGGTGCTCCTCAAGCTCTACTGGCCGCTGGGGCTGGTGGTCGCGGCCACGGCGCTGCCGGTGATCTGGCTCTCGATGCGGTTCGAGAAGTCCTACGTCGTGGTCTCGCGTCGGGTCCAGGACGAGCAGGGCGACCTCGCCACGCGTGCGGAGGAGGGCGCGGTGGGCATCCGGGTGATCAAGTCCTTCGGCCGCTCCGACCACGTCTCCGAGCAGTACGAAGCCGCCGCCCGCAAGCTCTACGGCACCTCGATGGACAAGGTGCGGCTCTCGGCGAGGTTCTGGACGTTCCTCGAGGTGATCCCCAACGTCGCCGTCGTCATCGTGCTGCTGACCGGCGCGATCGGGGTCGGCAAGGGGCTGCTCACCACCGGGGAGCTCGTGGCGTTCATCAGCCTGTTGCTCTCGCTGGTCTGGCCGGTCGCCTCACTCGGCGTGATCCTCGCGATGGCCCAGGAGGCGATGACCTCGAGCGCCCGGATCCTCGAGATCTTCGACATCGAGCCCGACATCGTGTCCGGTGACCGAGTCATCGAGCAGCCGCGCGGCCACCTGCGGTTCGAGGGCGTCGAGTTCGCCTTCCCCAGCAGCGACGGTTCGGTGCTGCGCGGCGTCGACCTCGAGATCCGGCCGGGCGAGACCGTCGCGCTCGTCGGCGCCACCGGCTCGGGCAAGACCGTGCTCACGGCCCTGGTCCCTCGGCTCTACGACGTCACCGGCGGCCGGGTCACCATCGACGGTGTCGACATCCGCGACCTCGACCTCGGCCACCTGCGCTCGCTGGTCGCGACCGCATTCGAGGAGCCGACGCTGTTCTCGATGAGTGCGCGCGAGAACCTCACGCTGGGTCGCGCCGACGCGAGCGACGCCGACATCGAGCAGGCCCTCGACATCGCGCAGGCCGGCTTCGTCCACGAGCTGCCCTGGGGGCTCGACACCCGGATCGGCGAGCAGGGGCTGGCGCTCTCCGGAGGGCAGCGCCAGCGGCTCGCGCTGGCCCGCGCCGTGCTGGCCAGACCGAAGATCCTGGTCCTCGATGACACCCTCTCCGCGCTCGACGTGCACACCGAGAAGCTGGTCGAGGAGGCACTCCAGCGGGTGCTGTCCACCACCACGGGTCTGATCGTCGCCCACCGGGCCTCGACGGTGATGCTGGCCGACCGCGTCGCGCTGCTGCAGGACGGCCGGGTCACCCACGTCGGCGACCATCGCGAGCTGCTGGCCACCGTGCCGGCCTACCGCGACCTGCTCGGCTCCGATGCCGAGCGGCCCGAGGAGGTGCCGGCATGACGACCGACACCACGCCGGACCTCCCGCCCGACGTCCCGGTCGACGAGACCACGGTGTGGCGCGGGCTGGCCAAGGTCGACGCCGACGAGGCCGCGGAGCGGATGACCGCGGGCACCATCGGCGGCGGCTCCAAGCGGCTGCTGCGCGAGCTGCTCACGCCGTACAAGCGGGCGATCAAGATCCTCGTCGCGGTGGTCGTGCTGGAGAACGCCGCCCGGCTGGCCATCCCCTACCTCGTCAAGGAGGGCATCGACACCGGCATCCCGCCGATCCGCGCCGACGACAACCTCGAGCCGCTCTTCCTCATCGTGGGGCTGATGCTCGTCGCCACGCTGACCCAGGCGGTGGCGCGACAGCTGTTCCTCGTGCGGTCGGGCCAGATCGGCCAGGACGTGCTCTTCCAGCTGCGCAGCCGGGTGTTCCGGCACTTCCAGGTGCTGAGCCCGGCCTTCCACGACGGCTACACCTCGGGCCGCGTGATCTCGCGGCAGACCTCCGACGTCGACGCGATCTACGAGATGCTCGAGACCGGCTTCGACGGCCTGGTCACCGCGGCGCTCACGCTGGTCGGCACCGCCGGGCTGCTGCTCTTCCTCGACGTGAAGCTGGGCCTGGTCGCGCTGACGTGCGGGCCCTTCCTCGCCTGGCTGACGCTGTGGTTCCGCCGCGAGTCCGGCAAGTCCTACAAGGTGACCCGCGAGAAGGTCGCGCTGGTCATCGTGCACTTCGTCGAGTCGATGGGCGGGATCCGCGCGGTGCAGGCGTTCCGCCGCGAGCCGCGCAACCAGGAGATCTTCGACGACGTCAACGACCAGTACCGCCGCGCCAACCTGGTCGCGTTCCGGCTGGTCGCGTGGTTCATGCCCGGCATCCGGCTGATCGGCAACCTCACCATCGGCATCGTGCTGCTCTACGGCGGCTACCGCGCCTACCACGGCGACGTCACCGTCGGTGTGCTGGCGGCGTTCCTTCTCTACCTGCGCCAGTTCTTCGAGCCGATGATGGAGATCTCGCAGTTCTACAACACCTTCCAGTCCGCCTCGGCGGCTCTCGACAAGCTGGCCGGCGTCCTCGAGGAGGAGCCGTCGGTGCCCGAGCCCACCGACCCGGTCGCGCTGGGTGGCGGCATCGGCGGTGAGCTGCGCTTCGACCACGTCGGCTTCGAGTACGTCGCGGGCCGGACCGTGCTGCCCGACCTCGACCTGACCGTCCCGGCCGGCCAGACGCTCGCCCTGGTCGGCACCACCGGGGCCGGCAAGACGACGCTGGCCAAGCTGGCCACCAGGTTCTACGACCCGACCGAGGGCCGGGTGCTGCTCGACGGCACCGACCTCCGCTCCCTGCGCTCCGCGGACCTGCGCGACGCGGTCGTGATGGTCACCCAGGAGAACTACCTGTTCTCCGGCACCATCGCCGACAACATCCGCTTCGGCCGGCCCACCGCCACCATGGACGAGGTGGTCGCCGCCACCACCGCGCTCGGCGCACACGACTTCATCAGCGCCATGCCCGAGGGCTACGACACCGACGTGGCCAACTCCGGGGGCCGACTCTCCGCGGGCCAGCGCCAGCTGGTCGCCTTCGCTCGCGCGTTCCTCGCCGACCCCGCCGTCCTCATCCTCGACGAGGCGACCTCCTCGCTCGACGTACCGTCCGAGCGGCTCGTCCAGCAGGCCCTGCGCACCGTCCTCGCCGGCCGGACCGCGGTGATCATCGCCCACCGCCTGTCGACGGTGGAGATCGCCGACCGCGTGCTCGTCATGGAGCACGGCCGGATCGTCGAGGACGGCTCGCCCGCCGACCTGATCGCGGGTGGCGACGGTCGCTACTCCGACCTGCACCAGGCCTGGCTCGACTCACTTGCCTAGTCAGACGCGGCCCAGACCCTTCTGACGGTCCCGGAACGCCTCGGCCTTGCTGCGGTTGCCGCACAGCTCCATGGAGCACCAGCGGCGGTTGCCCGGCCGGGACCGGTCCACGAAGTGCAGGGTGCACCGACCGCAGCGCCGGATCCGGGTCCGGTCGGACCCGGCGAGCAGGTCGACCGCGTCGCGCGCCACCGCCGACAGCGCGCTGCCGACGTCGTTGCGGCCGCCCGGGGCCGGCGACCAGTTGGTCCCCAGCTGGGGCACCTGAGGGTGCCGGGCGGCCCACTCGTTGACGAGCCGGCGGTCCGTCGGCCGCGGGGTGCCGCTGGCCAGCGACCGTTCGACCAGTGACCACACTGCCTCGCGCAGTGCCCGCGCGTCGGCGAGCTCCTCCGATGAGGCTCTCGGTGTCCCGATCAGCTCCGTCTCCACCAGCCAGCGATCGAGGTCGTCGGGTGTGTCCAGTCGCTCGCGGTGAGACCCGGGCCGGTCGGCCACCGTGGCGACGAGGTCGAGGGCGAGGCTGCCGAGCCCGAGGCGGAACTCCGTCACGTCACCACTATAACCGGTTTGCACTAACCAGTTTGACTGGTTAGTGTCCACGAGGTGACCCAGACCCTTGGCCTGCGCGGAACGCCCGGAGTCGCCCGGTTGCTCGCGGTGGCCCTGGTCGACCGCACCGGGTCGGGGCTCTTCGTGCCGATCTCGGTGGTCTACCTGCACCGAACCGTGGGCCTCTCGCTCGCCGAGATCGGGCTGGTGCTCACCCTTGCCGGGCTGGTCGGGACGCTGGCACCGCTGGTCTCGGGGCGGCTCCTCCGGCGGCTCGACGCCCGCTGGGTGGTCGCAGGCTGCTTCCTGACGTGCGCCGCGGCGCTCGCCGGCTATGCGCTGGCGCGGTCGTTCGCCGCGGTCCTGGCGTGCGCGACCGTCGTCGCAGTGGCGTCACGCATGGAGCGACCGGGCACCGCTGTCCTCGCGCTGGGGCTGAGCCGGGATCGGATCGGCGTCCTGTCGTGGCAGCAGACGTGGGGCAACCTGGGCTACGGCCTCGGCGCAATGGCGGCCGCCGGCGTCCTGCTCACCGACAGCGACACGGCCATCGTCGCCGCCATGCTGGCCGACGCCGCGTCGTACGTCGTCGGCGCCGCGCTCGTGGCGAGCCTCCCGCGGCCGCTCCCAACGCGTGGGTCGGACTCTCACACCACCTATCGCGAGCTGCTTGGCGAGCCCCGCCCAGCGGCGCTGCTCGGGCTGCACAGCGTCCTGGCCCTCCACGACAGCGTGCTCCTCGTCGGGCTCCCCGCGTGGGTGCTGGCGACCGCCGTCACCCCCGCCATCAGCCCGGCCCTCTTCGCGCTCAACACGCTGCTGGTCGCCGCGACGCAGGTGTGGGTCGCGCGTTGGTTCGCCCGCTCGGGCGGCCCGGTCGGCTTCACGCGCACCGGACTGTTGCTCGGCGCGGCCTGCCTGGCGTTCGCCTTGAGCACGACCGTGCCGCAGGCGGCGTTGGTGGTCGTGCTGGTCGGCGCGGTGGTCCTCCTCACCCTCGGCGAGACCGGTCACACGGCCGCCGAGGCCTGGCTGGCGGTCGCGCTCACCGAGGGCCGCGCGCCCGGCACCGTCCTCGGCCTGCTCAAGACCACGATGTCGGTCCAGCAGGCGCTCGGCCCGCTGATCGTGGTCCTGCTCCTGACGGCCGGAGGCCGAGCTGGATGGGTGGTCCTTGCCGCACTGCTCCTCGCCGCGGCCCTGCTGTCCCGTCGGCTCGCCGTCGAGGTTGAGGCGAACCTGCCCCGGGGTGTGGTCGAGGACGCGGTGGTGTGAAGCCGACTCGGGCCGCGGGCCTGACAGGCTGGACCGATGTTGACCTGGGCGTCCTCGGCGGGACATCCCGGACGCGCCAACGAGGACTTCGTGGGCGCGGTCCCCGGTGTCGTCGTGCTGGTGGACGGCGCCGGCATCAGCGGCGTCGAGGACCTGTGCCGGCACGGGATCGCGTGGTACGCCCACCGGCTGGGCGCCACCCTGCTGACTCGCGTCTCGCTGGACGCCGCGAGTGAGAGCGACAGCGAGCTGTCGGACGTGCTCGCCGCAGCCATAGACGAGGTGACCGACCTGCACCGCGACACGTGCCGGGTCACAGACCCGAGCAGCCCGAGCGCGACCGTCGCGGTGGTGCGGGTGGCTGGCGGACGCGTCGATCACCTGGTGCTGGGCGACAGCGTCATCGTGCTCGACGTCGTCGACGGTCCGCCGTACGTCGTGGAGGACCGCCGCGAGCCTGACATCGCGCGTCCACTGCGAACCGCCTTGTCCGAACTCGACGCCGCAACGCCGGAGCACGACCGGGTCCTCGACGAGGCTCGGACTGCCTTCCGCGCGAAGCGCAACCAGCCCGGCGGCTTCTGGGTGGCCAAGGACGACGGTCGGGTCGCTGCGGAGGCGATGAGCGGTAGCCACGACCGGGCCGCACTTCGCGGCGCCGCTCTGCTCAGCAACGGTGCCAGCCGGGTCGTCGATCGGTTCGGCCTGCTGACGTGGGCGCAGCTGCCCGCGCATGATCCTGACGACGTCATCCGGATGGTCCGCGAGGCGGAGCTTGCCGACGGAGTGGACGCGGACGACGCGACCTCAGCCAGCTGGCGTTGGTCGCCGACCTGACACGCTTGGCACATGTTCGAGGGCTTCGAGACCACCGACGTCGAGGTGGCCGGCGTCCGGATCCGCGTGCGGGTCGGGGGAGCAGGCGATCCGGTCCTGCTGCTCCATGGCTACCCCGAGACCGGTGCGATGTGGCACCGGGTAGCGCCGGCGCTGGCCGACACGCACACGGTCGTGGTGCCGGACCTGCGCGGGTACGGCGACAGCGACCGTCCGCCGTCCGACCCCAGCCACCGGGCGTACTCCAAGCGGGCGATGGCGGCGGACCAGGCCGGGCTGATGCAGCAGCTCGGGCACGCGGCGTACGCCGTCGTGGGCCACGACCGCGGCGCACGGGTCGCGCATCGGCTGGTGCTCGACCACCCGGAGGCCGTCACGAGGGTGGCGCTGCTCGACATCGCGCCCACCCGCCACGTGTTCGGTGACGTCGACAAGGTGCTGGCGTTGACCTACGACCACTGGTTCTTCCTCGCCCAGGAGAACGACCTGCCCGAGGTGCTGATCGGCGGCGCGGCCGAGCACTGGCTCCGCACCAAGCTCGACCAGTGGTCGGGACCGAGTGCGGCCTTCGACGAGGAGGCGGTGGCGGAGTACGTGCGGTGCTTCGACCCGGCCGCGATCCACGCGACCACCGAGGACTACCGCGCCGGCGCGACCATCGACCTCGTCGACGACGACGTGAGCTGGGAGGCGGGCGAACGGATCGGCTGCCCGACGCTGGTCCTGTGGGGCGCGGAAGGGCTGGTCGGGCTGAGGTACGACGCGCTGGGCGTCTGGCGCGAGTACGCGGCTGCCGACCTCGTTGAAGGTCATGCCGTGCCCGGCGCGCACTTCTTGCCCGAGGAAGCACCGGCCGAGACGATCGCGGCGCTGCGTGCGTTCCTGAGGTGACCTGTCGTCATCGCGCTGTCACTCGCGATGGGGTCGGTGCCGGATCCATGCGGCTGGCTCCTGGGTGGTGCCACGCGGCGGCGGGGGCAGGAACTCGGGCTTGCCGTCGTGAGGGTTGAGGCGCACCTGCCATGGCGTGTGGTGCAGCACGCGGTGGTGGTGGCTGCAGACGAGGACGAGGTTGTCGAGCGAGGTCTTGCCGCCATCGGCCCAGTGGACGATGTGGTGGGCGTGGCCCATCACCGGCGGTCGGGTGCAGCCAGGGAAGGCGCAATGCCGGTCGCGGGCGACGAGCGCCCGCCACAGGGCTGGGGTGATGAGTCGTGCAGCGCGTCCGACGTCGAGGACCTCGCCGTCGCCGCCGAGGCAGACCGCGATCAGGTCGGCGTCGCAGGCCAGCCGCCGGACGGCGGCGACCGAGAGCCGTAGCCCGTCGTCGGTCAGGGCTTCGCCCCTGGGGCTGGAGCTGAGCCCGGTGAGCAGGGATGGATAGTCGAGGGTGACGACGACCCGGGGTCGTGCGCCGTGCGAGGCGGGTGCGCGGTGGGTGTCGAGGGAGTGCTGGGCGAGCTCGACCAGCGCGTCGAACATGCGCGCTCCGTGGTCGCGGGGGTCGGTCTCCACTTGGCACCCCGGGGCGTCGGGGTCGAGTGCAGGAGCCGGTTTGGTGAGGGGGAGGAGGGCGGCGCGGAGCACGGCGCCGTCCTCCACGCTGCCTCGGCCCTTGATCCGGACGCCGCCGGCCCCGTCGTCGGTGACCGAGAGGAAGCGGCCGGTGTGTGCCGCGCGCTCCTCCCTCGCCAGAGCTGCCTCGTCGCGGCGCTCGGTGCGGTCGGGGTCGACGATCTCCGCGAGGTGCCGGGCGGTGCGGGCGAGCTCTGTGGCGTTGAGCCGCCGAGCCTCCTCCAGCAGCGCCTGTTCGCCTCTGGCCCGCAGGTCGGGGCTCGAGGGCAGGGTGTCCACCGCATCGCAGATGATCCCGGCCTGGGCAGGGGACGCCTCTCCGCGCCGCAGGGCTTCGAGAGTCGCGGGCTGCTCGCTGACCAGCTGCTGGGCGTGGATCACAGCCCGGCGTCCCTCGCGCCGGGTCAGGCCAGCCAGGTGCGTGAACCAGTCAGTCGTGGACCCCCAGTGCAGGCTCTTGCGAGCCAGGTCGCGAAGGTCGGCCTCGGCGAGGAGCCGCGCCTCGAGCGCAGACAGCTGTCCTTTCAGAGACTGGACGACGGCCAAGCCATCGACCAGCTCGTCGTCGGAGAACCCGGTGGCGAGCCGGTCGTCGAGCGACCCCACCTGGACGCGGGCATGCTCCAGCACCACTGCTGGCGAGGCCGCTGAGTCCACTGCTGGCTCCGGAAGTCGACACCGATGCCCGGGGACCCACCCACCGGGACTGCCTATGACTTCGATGCCAGCGCGCCACCTGATGACGAGCCCCGGGAGCACGACCCGGGGGACTACTGCATCTGTGCGGCCTGACGACCGCGTGCTGCATTCATTCGAACATATGTTCGAGTCGATGTCAACCGTGTCCGCACACTTTCTGGCAAGGGTCTCGGGACTGATCCGCACTACGGTCTCGATGAGCGCGGGGCGCAAACAACAAGCGGAAGGAAGTCCATGCTGACGCAGGTCGCGGAAGGCGTGCTGGTCCACCAGAGCGAGTTGATCCACAACAACACCGCCGTCGTGCAGGGAGAGGCAGGCGTGTTGGTCATCGACGCCGGGATCACAGGCGATGAGATGGCCTGCCTCGCGAACGACCTTCGCGAGCTGGACCAGCCCGTTGTGGCGGGCTTCTCGACGCATCCCGACTGGGATCACGTGCTCTGGCACGCCGAGCTTGGCGAAGCGCACCGCTATGGCACAGCCCGGTGCGCGGCCTTCATGCGCGATCTCCTGTCGACGGCGGACTGGAAGGCCCGCGTCGCCGAGGGGCTACCGCCAGAAATCGCTGAGGAGACACCGCTGGACCTGTTCGGCCTCATCACCGGTCTGCCAGCCGGGACCACGCAGCTTCCTTGGGACGGCCCCCAAGTCCGGATCATCGAGCATCCGGCGCATGCACCGGGCCACGCGGCACTGCTGATCGAGCGGCGCGGGGTTCTCGTGGCCGGCGACATGCTGTCCGATGTCCTCGTGCCGATGCTCGACGACTGGAACGGCACCAATGACCCGGTCGAGGAGTACCTCATCGGGCTGCGGCTGCTGGTGGACGTGGCGGACGACGTCGATTTCGTCATCCCTGGCCATGGGTCCGTCGGCGGAGCTGGTCAGGCACACGCCCGGATCGCACAGGACCGCGCGTACGTGCACGACCTGCGAGATGGCCGTGATCCAGACGACCCGCGGATCGGCGCATCGGCCAGGCCCGGCTGGGAATGGGTGAGCGACATCCACGCAGGTCAGGCCCAGAGCCTCGCCGAAAGAAGCGAACGCGACGCGACCGGCACGTGATCCACCTGCGTCACCTGACCTGAAGCCTGGTGCTCGACGGGCTGGGGTGGCTCGGTAACGTCGCTCGGGTGACCGCTCGGGCGATCGAGGTCGTCGACCTCACCATGACCTACGGCGACCTGCGGGCCGTCGACAACGTCAGCCTCCAGGTCGGCGAGGGCGAGTTCGTCGGCATCCTCGGCCCCAACGGCGCCGGGAAGACGACGACCCTCGAGACCATCGAGGGGCTGCGCCGGCCCGACTCGGGCACGGTCACGGTGCTGGGTCAGTCGGTCTGGCCGCGCAACTCCGCGCTCCTGCCCCGGATCGGCGTACAGCTCCAGGCGTCGTCGTTCTTCGAACGGCTCACCGCGCGCGAGCAGATCCACACCTTCGCCTCGCTGTACGGCGTCGGAGGGAAGGCCGCGGACGAGTGGCTGGCCCGGGTGGGTCTGGAGGACAAGGCCGACTCCCGGGTCGAAGACCTGTCCGGTGGTCAGGCGCAGCGGCTCTCGATCGCTTCCGCGCTCGTCCACGACCCCGACGTGGTCTTCCTCGACGAGCCGACGGCTGCGCTCGACCCCCAGGCCCGCCGCAACCTGTGGGACCTGCTGTCCGGGCTCAACGACTCCGGTCGCACGGTGGTGCTGACCACGCACTACATGGACGAGGCCGAGATCCTCTGCGACCGCGTCGCGATCATGGATCGGGGCAGGATCCTGCAGTACGACTCGCCGGCCGCGCTGATCCGCGGCCTCAACGCGCCGGCCCGGATCACCGTGGCACCCGGCCAGCTGTCTCTCGACCAGGGCCGGGCACTGAGTGGCGTCGACGACGTGGTCGAGGGTGCGGAGGGGGTCGTGCTCACCACCAGGCAGCCCGCCACCGTGGTGTCGCAGCTCGCGGACGCCGACCACCTCGACGGCGTGCGCGTGCAGACCGGCACCCTCGAGGACGTCTTCCTCGACCTCACCGGCCGGGAGTACCGCGCATGAGCAACACCGGAGCTTTCAAGGCGTTGTCCGTGGCCATCGTGAAGGGGTTCGTCCGGGACAAGACCTCGGTGTTCTTCGCGGTGGTCTTCCCGCTGATGTTCCTGGTCCTCTTCGGTGGCCTCTTCGCCGACCAGACCCAGTCCAAGGTCGACATGATCGTCGTGGGCGACGTGTCCTTGATCGACGACCTTCCCGACGGCGCCGACGCCGCCTTCAAGGACACCTTCGACACCGAGGACTCCGACGACCTCGACGCGGCGCTGAAGAAGGTCCGCAAGGGCGACGCGGACGTGGCCGTCGAGATGCAGGGCGACACGTTGGTCGCGCACTACACCCAGACCGACCAGGTGAAGGCCGCGATCACGCAGGGTGCGCTGCGGGCGTTCGTGGACGGGACGAACGTCGCGCTGCTCTCGTCCAGCGCAGGCACTCCGCCCAAGTACGACCTCGAGGCGGAGAAGGTCGAGGACGACTCGCTCAAGACGATCCAGTACTACACGCCCGGCCTGCTCGGCTGGGCGGTCGCGATGAGCGCCGCCTTCGGCGCCGCCGCGACGATCCAGGGCTGGCGGCAGTCCAAGCTGATCCGGCGCCTCCAGCTCGCGCCGGTCTCGACCCGCACCGTGGTCGGCGCCCGGGTCTCGGTCACGGTGGGGATCGCGCTGGTGCAGCTGGCGATCTTCGTCGGGCTGGCCGCGGCGGCGTTCGGGCTCACGCTCACCGGTTCCTGGTGGATGTCGATCCCGCTCCTGATCGTGGGGACGCTCTGCTTCATGGCCATCGGGCTGCTTGCGGGAGCCCTCACCAAGACCACCGAGGGAGCGGTGAACGCCGCGAACTTCATGGTGCTGCCGATGTCGTTCCTGTCCGGCTCGTTCTTCCCGCTCGACGGGTCGCCCGGCTGGCTGCAGGCGTTCTCCAACCTGCTCCCGCTCAAGCACCTCAACGACGGGATGCTCGACGTGATGGTCCGCGGCGAGGGACCGTCGGCCGCACTCGTGCCGATGGTGATCCTGCTGGGCTTCGCGGTCGTGGTGACCGCGGTGGCGGCGCGGCTGTTCCGCTGGGAGACCACCTAGCTGCGCGCCAGCAGTGTCCGGGCGAGTGTGTCGGCGAGCCACTCCTCGAACCTGTCACGGCTCCAGCCGCTCCGGACCATCGCGAGGTACGTCGCGCTGCTGCCATACATCAACAGCACGTCCGTCGCACCGTCGAGCTCCAGACCGGGACGGAGCGGGAACCGCTCGGCGATGGTTTCCAGGATCTCGCGATAGCCCTCGCGCCGCCGCTGCTCGCTGGCCGCGACGACCGCGGCCGCCTCGGGCTCGTGGAGGGCGGCTCGGGCTACCTCGTCGGTCGTGGCGACCCGCTCCAGGATGAGGGTGTTGCCGGCGACGAACGCGCGCAGCGCGGCGCGGCCGGAGCGCGCCAGTGGGATCTCGCGCAGGAACGGCTGTTCCGGCGGGATCAGGCGGTCCGGCCCGAGCACGGCATGGTCGAAGCACTGCTGCAGCAGCTCGGGCTTGGTGTGGAACACCAGATAGAGCGTCTGCACTGCAACGCCGGCCCGGGCCGCGATGTCGGCCATTCGCGCGCCGACGTAGCCCTCCTCCGCGAACACCTCGATGGCAGCCCGCAGCATTCGCACCCGCGTCGCGGCGGCTTTCTCCCGGCGCTTGGACGGGGGCCTCTTGACAGTCCTCATCAGAAGGTTCACATTATCAGTGTCGTTCACTAGTGACCGTCTCTAGTTAAAGTGACCGAGGAGAGCGCCCATGAGCGCCGTTGACCCGACGACCGCGGCACACCCCGCGCTGTGGAACATGGCCCTGATCCACCGCATCTTCCGCAGCAGCTTCGCCGAGCTCGCTCGTCTCGTTGCGGAGGTGCCGGTGAGCGACACCACCCGGGTGAGCGCCGTCGCTGACCACATCGGGTTCACCCTCAAGGGGTTGACCGCCCACCACACCACCGAAGACGACCTTGTCTGGCCGGTGCTGCTCGAACGGGCGAAACCCTCCGCCGGGCTCGTCGAGCTGATGGAGGCGCAGCACCATGGCCTCCACACCGCCATGGAGCAGGTGGGCCGACTGACTGAGGTCTGGCGCGTTGCCCCCTCTCCCGACGCGGCGAGCGAGCTCTCGACGGCGATCACTGGCCTGCTCGGGCAGTTGACCACGCACCTGGACGAGGAGGAGCGCGACGTCGTACCCCTCATCGCCGAGCACCTCAGCGTCGCCGAGTGGGACCAGATGGGCAAGACCGCGTTCGACAAGTTCACCCCCGCGCAGCGGTTCACCGCGATGGGCCAGCTGCTCGAGGTTGCGAGCCCGGCCGAGGCGGCGGCGATGATCGGGCCGCTTCCGGCCCCGATCAAGCTGCTCTGGCGGCTGGTCGGCAAGCGGCGCTACCGGCAGTACGCCGAGGCGTTGCGGGGCACACGCACGGCGGCCCCCCGGACCTGACCAGCGCCGCCGGGTGCCCGCGCTGCTGCTCGCAGCTGGCGCCCGGCGTACTGGCTGCTCGACCTACGTCAGCATCACCACGGCCGCGACCACCCCCATCACGACGATCCCGGTCCGCAGCACCGGCGCCGGCAGCAGTCGCCCGATCCGCGACCCGACGTACCCGCCGACGACCGAGCCGGCGGCCAGCAGCCCCACCGCCGTCCAGTCGAGGTCGGCCGCGAAGACGAAGATCAGGCCGGACACCACGTTGCAGGCCATGACGGCCAATGTCTTGAGCGCGTTGACCACGCGGAACTCGAGGTCCAGCCCCAGTCCGAGGACGGCCATCATCATCACGCCGGAGCCGGCGCCGAAGTAGCCGCCGTACACCCCGGTCAGGGTCGCGAAGGCCCGGGTCACGGGGGACATCGCGGTGCGCGGCGCGGGTGCCTCCTCGCCGTGCCGGGAGCGCAGCCAGGTGGAGATCCGCGGTTGCGCGCCCACGAGCAGGCAGGTGAACAGGATCAGCCACGGCACCACGGCCTCGAACACGTCCGGCGGCAGCGCGAGCAGCAGTACGGCGCCCGCGACGGCGCCCACCGCGCAGGTGATCAGCACCGCGGCGGTGGTGCGCGGCTGCTCCCGGAGCTCGCGGCGGTAGCCCCACGACCCGCTGAGCGCACCAGGCGTGAGGCCGACGGTGTTGGACGCGTTCGCAACGACCGGGGGGAGCCCCACGGCCAGCAGCACCGGGAAGCTGAGCAGCGAGGCCACGCCGACCGTCGAGGTGAAGATCCCGGCGCCGAACCCCGCTGCGAGCACCGCGAACAACTCGAGGCCGCTCATCCGGCCACCTTATGAGCCACACGCACCCGTTTGAACGGCGGTGGGTGGGTACCCGAAAGGGTGAGCGTGAACGACGTCACAACTCGTGAGGACGTGGGTCATGGGACCGGAATGGGTCGCCATCATCGGGCTGATCGCCCTCTTCATAGTCGGCACAGCGGTGCCGATCAACATGGGCGCACTGGGCTTCGTCGCCGCATGGATGGTCGGCATGTGGTCCCTCGACATGGACGAGAAGGACATCGTCGCGGGGATCAGCGCCGACCTGGTGCTCACGCTGATCGGCGTCACCTATCTCTTCGCGATCGCCAGGAAGAACGGCACCGTCGACCTGATCGTGCGGGTGGCGGTGCAGGCGGTGCGCGGCCGGGTCGCACTGATCCCGTGGGTGATGTTCACGATCACCGCGCTGCTCACCGCGATCGGCGCGGTCAGCCCCGCCGCCTGCGCGATCATCGGCCCGATCGCCCTGGGCTTCGCGGGCCGCTACGGCATCAGCCCGCTGATGATGGGCATGATGGTCGTCCACGGCGCCCAGGCCGGCGGGTTCTCCCCGATCAGCATCTACGGCTCGATCACGAACTCCGCCATGGAGACCGCCGGCCTCCCGACCAGTGAGCTGACCGTCTTCTTCGCGAGCCTCGCGGTGAACACGCTGATGGCGGCGATCCTCTTCGTCGTGCTCGGCGGGCGGAAGCTGCTCAGTGCGCGGATCGACCCCGAGGAGGCGGGGGCCGAGGAGGCCGAGAACGCCGAGGCGGACGAGGACCGCGTGCGGCTCGACCAGATCCTCACCCTGCTCGCCTTCCTGGCGGTCGCGGTGATCGCGCTGGTCCTCGACAAGAACATCGGCTTCGTCGCGATCACCGCCGCTGTCGTGCTGTCCTTCCTCGGCCCGAAGAGGTACCAGGACACCGTCAAGCAGATCGCCTGGCCCACCGTGCTGCTCGTCGCCGGCGTCAGCTGCTACGCCACGATCCTCAACGAGGCCGGCTCGCCGGAGTTCGTCGGCGACTGGGCGGCCGGGCTCGGCGTGGCCGCGATCGGCGCGCTGGTGCTCTGCTACGTCGGCGGCGTGGTGTCGGCGTTCGCCAGCTCGACCGCACTGCTGCCGGTGATCATCCCGATCGCCGTGCCGCTGATCGCCGACGGCGGCATCAGTGCCGCGTTCTTCGTCGCGGCGCTGGCGGTCTCGAGCACGATCGTGGACGTCAGCCCGTTCTCGACCAACGGCGCGCTCATGCTCGCGAACCGGCCGGACTCGATCTCGGAGCCGGTCTACTACCGGCAGATCCTCGCCTACAGCGTGATCGTGGTCGTCGTCGGACCGCTGCTCGTGTGGACCGCCCTGGTGCTGCCCGGCTGGTGAGGATCCAGCCGAGTCGGCTCAGCGACCGGACGCGGGACCACCAGGAGTGCGATGCCGAGCAGCGCGACGGCGACCAGGCCGTCGAGCAGCCAGTGGTTGGCGGTGACGGTGACCACGGCCACCGTGGTCAGGGCGTGCAGGCAGGCCAGGGCCGCGAGTGGCCGCGGTCCGGTCCGGCAGACGACGACGGCGATGAGGACCGCCCAGCCGATGTGCAGGCTGGGCATGGCGGCGTACTGGTTGACGAGCGCGCCGCTGGCCCCGTCGTACGCCGACGGACCGTACTTCGTCATCGTGTCGATGAATCCCCAGTGCGGGAACATCCGGGGCGGAGCGAGCGGAAAGGCGATGTGCGCCACCAGGCCGAGCAGGGTGAGGACCACGAGCAGGCGACGGGCCCAGAGGTACTCAGCGCGAGGTCGCGCGACGAACCCCCAGACCAGGAACGCGATGGTGACCGGGAAGTGGGCCGAGAGGTAGTAGACGTTGGCTGCTTCGAGCAGCCGGACGGAGTGCACCGCGTCCTGGATCGCTGCCTCGGAGGGCAGCTGCAGCACGCGCTCCAGGTGGTGCACCAAGCGGGCGTGCGCCCGGGCCGTCTGCTCGCGGTCGAGCGTGACGAGGCGGCCGAGCCGGTAGACGACGTACAGACCGGACACCAGCATCAGCTCGAAGATGCCCAGGCCGAGCTTCCGCACGATGGTGCGGTCGCCGGGCCGGGGCGGGTACGCGGTGCTCATGTCACGGTTGCCGGGCCGGGCCGAAGAGGAGGATGCCGCCCACGACAACGGGGAGCTTCCCGAGAGAAGGGGACTTCGTGCTCATCCTCAGCAACGTAATTACGACACGGTCCGCGCAGAACCGACGGCAGACGATCTCTGCACCAACGCAGGCAGGCAGCCGACCCCTACTTTGGTAGCAGTCGCGTCCGGCGGGGCTCACTGCGCCACCCAGGACCGGAGCTTGTCGGGGTTGCGAACCGCCCAGATGTGCGTGATGCGGTCGTCGACCACGTCGAAGGCCAGGACGGTGACGGTGACGCCGTTCTCCCGCGCCACCAGGCCGGGCCGGCCGTTGACGGTCGCCTCGAGCACGATCTGGTCGTGGGTCGCAGCGGCGATGGCAGCGAACCGGCGGGCGATCTCCTCGGCGCCCACGACCGGGGCCAGCACCGCGCTGGCGACGCCACCGCCGTCGGCGATCGTCGTGGCGTCGGGAGCCAGGAGCGCGACCAGGGCGTCGATGTCCTGGGCCGCCCAGGCGTCCTTGAACTCCCGGACGACGTCGGCCCGCACCGCAGTGGCCGGGGTGCGTGCGTCAGCCTCCTCCAGGTGCCGGCGAGCCCTGGACGCCAGCTGTCGGCACGCGGCGGGGGTGCGACCGACGACCTCCCCGACCTCGTCGAACGGGTAGCGGAAGACGTCGTGGAGGATGAACGAGACCCGCTCCGCCGGGGTCATCGACTCGAGCACGACCAGGAACGCCATGCTGATCGACTCGTCCAGCGTGATGCGGTCCGCCGGGTCGTCGGAGGTGTCGCCCCAACGGCCGTTGACCCACTCGGCGCCGCCGGGCACCGGCTCCGGCACCCACTCGCCGACGTAGCTCTCCCGTCGGACCCGAGCCGAGCCGAGGACGTCGAGGCAGATCCGGCTCGCGACCTTGGTCAGCCAGGCGCCCGGCTTCTCGATGACCTTCCGCTGCTCAGGTGACATGGCGTACCAGCGCGTGTAGGTCTCCTGGACGACGTCCTCGGCGTCGGTCACCGACCCGAGCATCCGGTAGGCGACGCCGATCAGCTGGCGGCGCTCGCCCATGACCGCATGCAGGCTCGGATCCTGCACGCTCGAGTCCTGTACGGCGTCTCCGGACTGATCTCGCGTGGTCACGGGCGGGGCTCCCTTCATCAGAACCGTCTCACCACCTCGACACCTCACGACATCGATTTGTGACGTCCCGTCCACCGCCTGGGTCAGAGATCACCCGCCCGCGATCCGCGACATCAGGACGGCGCGGGTGGGTGCCTCGCACTTGGCCAGCACAGCCCGCACGTGGTCGTTGACGGTGTGCTCGGACAGCACCAGGGCTTGCGCCATCGTGCGGGAGTCGGCCCCGGTGGCCAGGTGACCCAGCACCTCACGCTCTCGCGGGCTCAGCCCGTGTGCCAGCGCGAACACCTCGCGCCGCTCGGCCACGGTGCTCACCTCGATCGTCACCGCCACCTCGACGGCTCCGGTCATCCGCTCCGCTCGGAGCGTCACCCACCGGCCCGCGCCCAGGTGCACCCGCGACCACGCCGGCCCGACAGGCACACCGGCCTCGGCGGCCAGCAGTGCCGCCGCGACGTTCAGCGCCGCGGCCGGGATCGGGTCGGGGATCGGCTCCTCGCCGGGCGGGTTGAGCACCATCAGTGCGGTTGCGGCGGTGGCGGTCTGGCTGACCACGCGGTAGTCGGCGTCGAACAGGACGACGGCCGGCCCGGCCAGCTCCACCGGCTCGGCGTCCTCGACGAAGGTGCGGGCCTGCGCCCGGCGGATCCCCTCCGTGAGCGGTCCTGTGAGGTCGCGGAGCAGCGCCATCTCGGCAGCGGCGAAGACCCCGTCGCACCGCCAGAGGTCCAGCCACGCCCAGCAGCCGAACCGGTCCGCGAACACCGACGACGCCACGTCGGTGACCCCCATCCCGTCCAGCGCCTCCCGCCACAGCGCCGACCGGGCCGGCTGGCCGTCGGTCGCCGCATGCAGCGACACCGCCGGCGTGCCCGCCCGGCGCAGCTCGGGCCACCGGTTCACCGTCGTGAGGTAGCGCAGGCGGCCCAGCTCGGGCAGCCGCGGCCAGGCGAGCATCGGTACGTCGGCGAGCGGCGACGTCCCGACGCAGGTGACCGGGTCGGTCAGCAGCCACACGTGCGCGTCGAACGGCACCGCGCGGCGTACCACCTCCAGAGTGCGCTCGCGCAGCGCCTTGCTCGTCAGCGGCTCCCGGCAGAGCCGCTCCACGCGATCGAGCACGCCGGCGCCGGACATGCGGACACCGTACGGCGATCCGGAGCCCCGCAAGATCCCGAGGATCTGGGGTGTTTGCAGGGCATCGTCCGGCGCCACCCTCGACGCACCGAGCCCGTCCGGGCTCGCCGACCGAGGAGACGACATGGCCACACTGCACGTGAGCAACATCGTGAGGAACTACGACAGCTGGAAGGGCAACTTCGACAAGTTCGACCAGGCGCGCAAGGAGCGCGGGGTCCGCGGCTACCGGATCGCCCGCGGCGACGAGGAGCCCACCCGGGTGGTCGTGGACCTCGACTTCGACAGCACCACCCGGGCCGAGGAGTTCGCGGAGTTCCTCCGGGGGGTCATGAGCACGCCTCAGGCGCAGGAGCTGCTGCTCGAGCACGACACGCCGGTCGTGCTGGAGGTCATGGAGGAGCGGCAGCTCGTCTGAGTCGGAGCCGACCTGCCCGGAGCCGTCCTGGCCGGGCTCACCCGGCCAGGATGGCGTCCGCGTTGGCCACGACCCAGGTCAGCAGCGGCGACATCGCCTCGCACAGCTCGCGCCCGCGTGCGGTCAGGCTGTATTCGACGCGCGGCGGGATCTCGGGATAGGCCTCACGGTGCACGAGACCGTCGCGCTCGAAGGTGCGCAGGGTCGCCGCCAGCATCTTCTCGCTGATCCCGTCGACCTCGCGGCGCAGCTCGCCCCAGCGCAGGGTGCCGTCGGCGAGCGCCGAGAGCACCAGCACGCCCCACTTGCTGGTCACGTGGTCCAGGACGACCCGGGACGGGCAGCCGGCCGTCAGGGTTCCGGGGGTGGTCGAGCGCAGGACCTGGAGACTCACCGTCATGCCCGTACCTTACCAAAAGGTGGGTACCTGCGAATGGGAAGTATTGGCCGCCACAGGGAGTTCCGGCCCATGACCGAACCCTCGAAAGGAACTCCCATGACCATTCTCGTGACCGCAGCCTCCGGACAGCTCGGGCGGCTGGTGCTCGACTCCCTCCTCGCCCGCGGTGTCACTCCAGCCGACGTGCGGGCCGGTGCCAGGACGCCCGACGCGCTGGCTGAGTACGCCGAGCGCGGCGTCGACGTCGTGCGGCTCGACTACGACGACGCGGCCACCGTGGCCGCCGCCGTCAAGGGCATCGACCGGGTGCTCCTCGTCTCCAGCAACGAGGTGGGCCGCCGGGTGGACCAGCACCGCGTCGTGGTCGACGCCGCCGCGTCGGAGGGCGTGCAGCAGCTCGTCTACACGAGCGCGCCCCGGGCGGACGACACCACGCTCGTCCTCGCACCCGAGCACCGCGCGACCGAGGAGCTCGTGCGGGCGTCCGGCGTCCCGTTCACCATCCTGCGCAACAACTGGTACGCCGAGAACTACGCCCAGGACCTGGCCGGGGCCCGCGAGACGGGCGCCTTGGTGACCAGCGCCGGCGAGGGCCGGGTGGCCAGCGCCGCCCGCGCCGACTACGCCGAGGCGGCCGCGGTCGTGCTGACGGAGTCGGGCCACGAGGGCCGGGTCTACGAGCTCGCCGGCGACGAGGCATGGACCTTCGACGTGCTCGCCGAGGCCCTCTCCGAGGTGCTCGGTCGCGACGTCGAGCTGCGCCAGGTCTCCTCCGAGGAGCACGTCG
Source organism: uncultured Actinomycetota bacterium (assembly GCA_963798045.1). Classification (GTDB taxonomy): domain Bacteria; phylum Actinomycetota; class Actinomycetes; order Propionibacteriales; family Nocardioidaceae; genus Nocardioides. The sequence continues at coordinate 223,998 of CAWCSB010000034.1, read as the reverse complement.
CGATCCTGGAGGGTGTCGGTCTGGACGCCGGGACGGCCGGGTTCGTGACGGCACTTGACGGCAACATCCGCGACGGCGAGCTCGCCTTCACGGACGGCACCCTCTCCCGGCTCATCGGCCGGCCCACCACGCCGCTGGCCGCCGCGCTCCGTCCGTTGGCCTGACGCTCGGGGAGCCACCCCTCTGGGAGACTCGTGGCGTGGGCGACCACTGGACCGCTCAGGAGCTGCTCGACCTGGTGCTGGACGCGGACTCCTTCGAGTCCTGGGACGAACCGATCGACATCTCCGACGCGCCGCCGGACTATCGAGCAGCGCTCGAGGCGGCCCGTGAGAAGGCCGGCACCGACGAGTCGGTGCTCACCGGTCGCGGGCTGGTGCACGGGCGGCCGGTGGCGGTGGTGGCCAACGAGTTCCGGTTCCTGGCCGGCTCGATCGGGCTGGCGGCGGCGCGCCGCATCACCAGCGCCGTACGCCGCGCGACCGCCGAGCGCCTGCCCGTGCTCGCCACGACCGCCAGCGGCGGGACCCGGATGCAGGAAGGCACTCCGGCCTTCGTGCAGATGGTGGAGATCTCGCGCGCCGTGATGGAGCATCGCGCCGCCGGGCTGCCCTACCTCGCCTACCTGCGGCACCCGACCACGGGCGGTGTCTACGCGTCGTGGGGCTCGCTCGCGCACGTGACCGTCGGGGAGCCCGGTGCGCTCATCGGGTTCCTCGGGCCGAAGGTGTTCGAGGCGCTCAACGGGACGCCGTTCCCCGAGGGCGTCCAGGTGGCGGAGAACCTCTCCGCCCACGGCGTCATCGACGGGGTGGCCACCGCGGAGGAGCTCCCGGGGCTCGTCGACGCGGTGCTCGCCATCCTGGTGGACCCGCCGTCCGAGCCGCGGTTGCCGCGACGCACCGGTGAGCTGGATCCCGACCGTGATGCCTGGGCCGCGATCCAGGAGACCCGGGGCGAGGACCGGATCGGCGTCCGCGACGTCCTGCGGCACGGCACCGAGGTGGTGCTGCCGCTGTCCGGGACCGAGAAGGGCGAGCGGGACAGCACCGTGCTGGTCGTGATGGCCCGGCTCGACGGCGAGCCGTGCCTGGTGGTCGGCCAGGACAGGAGCCGGCAGGGCCCCGCCACCCCCATGGGTCCGGGCGCGCTGCGGACGGCGCGCCGAGCCATGCGGCTCGCCAACGAGATGCGGCTGCCGCTGGTCACCGTGATCGACACCCCGGGCGCGGAGCTCTCGCAGCGCGCCGAGGAGGGCGCGATCGCCGGCGAGATCGCCCGCTGCCTGGCCAGCCTCGCGACGATGACCGTGCCGACGGTCTCGGTCGTGCTCGGGCAGGGCTGCGGTGGCGGGGCGCTGGCGCTGCTGCCGGCGCAGCGGGTGATCGTCGCCGAGAAGGCCTGGTTGATGCCGCTGCCGCCAGAAGGCGCGAGCGTGATCGTGCACGGCGACACCAGCCACGCCGCCGAGCAGGCACGCGGCATGCGGGTCCGGGCGGTCGACCTGCTGGCGCACGGCACCGCGCACCACGTCGTGCCCGAGCCCGACGACGACACCGGGGAGGCGCTCGCCGTGGCGGTGGCGGCCGAGATCGGCGCCGCGATCCGGCTCAGCCGGTCCTGACCGCCGCGGCCGAATTCACCCAAACCCCATAGCCGGGGCGGCTTCCCGTCCTACCCTCGCGGTGTGACGGAGGTGCAGCGGAAGGGTCAGGTCGAGGGATGGCGAGAGGATCCCTACGGCCGGCATGAGCTGCGCTTCTTCGACGGGCACCGGTGGACGCCGTACGTGCGCGACGGCGACAAGAACGCTCTCGACGAGCCCGTCGGCCCGCCGATCGAGGGCGCGACGTTCCGCAGCCCTCTCCTCGACGAGGACGTGCTCGTGGTCGAGCGGTTCACCGACCTGGGCCGCCGCTGGTCGGACCGCTCCGTGCTCCGGCCCGACGGCAGCAAGGCCGGGATGCTCCGGCGGGCGATGCCCGCCGCCTCGCGACCGACCACAGGACTCAAGTCGATCATCGTCCGCGACCACAACAAGAACGACGTCGTCGAGCTGGTGGACGACAAGCAGGCGGTGGTGCTGACCCTGATCCGCCCGCTCGCAGTGGCGAAGAGCTGGGTCGAGGTGCGAGACAGCGAGGGGCGCGACGCCGGTCGCATCGTCCAGCAGAGCCTGCGCCGCAACGAGACCACCTACGCCTTCCTGGGCCCCAACGGCCGCTTCCTCGGGGACCTCCAGACCGACAACTGGGTCGCCTGGGACCTCCGGATCATCGACAGCCACGCCCGCGAGGTCGCGACCATCACCCGCGACTGGGCCGGCCTCCAGCTCAAGAACTTCTCGCGCCCCGACGACTACGTCGTCAGGATCACCGAGACCGTCCACGAGCCGTTGCGGACCCTCGTCGTGGCGTGCGCACTCAGCCTCGAGGTCGCCGTCCGTCCGGACACCCGCGGGGTCTGAGCACAGCTCCCTGAAGACCACGGCTGCTTCAGGCCAGCCCGGCGAGGCGATACAGCACCAGGCTGCCGGCGACCGCGACGTTGAGGCTGGAGCCTTGGCCGACCATCGGGATCTCCACACACAGGTCCGCGGCCTCGACCACGTCTGCCGGTATCCCATGGTGCTCGTGACCGAGCAGCACGAGCGTGCGGCTCCGAGCAGGCTCGAGCCGGGGGAGTGGGATGGCGCCTTCGGCCAGCTCGACGGCCGCCAAGCGCCAACCCTGGCTCCGCTGGCGTTGCAGCCAGCTCTCCTTGTCCGGCCGAACCCAGTGCAGGCACCGTCGTCGGCCGTGCAGGGTGTCGCCACGGGCGAGTGCCTGCCGGTAGTGCGCCGTCTCCGGGACCGCGAGGCACGCACCGACCGCGTCGCACGTGCGCATCAGGGTGCCGAGGTTGGCATCGTAGGCGACCCAGAGCGGCGCGACCATGAGGTGGTCCCAGCACTGGTGCCGGGTGGTACGCCGCTGTCGACGCACATCGCGTGGGCGCGACTTGGTGGCGCTCACGCGAGCGCGGCGCTGCCTCCGTGCTCCTTCAGGTGCTGATTCATCGCAGAGCGGCTTCAGCGGTGCCGCCGGACCATCGACGGAGCGGTCAGCTCGCCTTGCGAGCGGCTGTCTTCCTGGTCGCAGTCTTCTTGGTGGTGGCCTTCTTGGCAGCCGATTTCTTGGCGGCGGCCTTCTTGGTGGTGGTCTTCTTGGCCGTCGACTTCTTCGCGGTCTTCTTCGCCGCGGTCTTCTTGGCCGGCTTCTCGTCCTCGATGTCGTCGTCGCCGAAGATCTCCGAGCCGGTCTCGCCGCGGCCCTTCTTGGCGGCGTCCACCGAGCGCTGCAGCGCGGCGAGCAGGTCGACCACCTCGCCCGAGGTCTTGGTCGAGGTCGGGGTGCGCTTGATCTCGCCGCCCTCGATCTTGGTCTTGACCAGCGCCTCGACGGCCTCGGCGTAGTCGTCCTCGAACTCCGAGGCGTCGAAGTCGCCCGCCAGGGTCTCGACCAGCATGTGCGCCATCTTGACCTCGGCGTCCTTGACCTCGCCGACCTCGACGGAGAAGTCGGGCGTGCGGACCTCGTCGGGCCACATCATCGTCTGGAGCACGATCACGTCGTCCTTGACCCGCAGCACGGCGATCGTGGTGCGCTGGCGCAGCGCGACGGTCACGACGGCCATCCGGTCGGCGTCGATCAGCGCCTGGCGCAGCAGGCCGTAGGGCTTGGTGCCGGACTTCTCCGGCTCGAGGTAGTAGGACTTCTCGAACAGCATCGGGTCGATCTGCTCGCTCGGCACGAACTTCTCGACGGCGATCTCCCGCGACGAGGTCGAGGGCAACCCCTCCATGTCCTCGTCGCTGAGGATGACCATCTCGCCGTCCTCGGTCTCGTAGCCCTTGGCGATGTCGGCGTAGGCGATCTCCTCGCCGTCGATCGAGCAGACCCGCTGGTACTTGATCCGCCCGCCGTCCTTGGCGTGCACCTGCCGGAACGAGACGTCGTGCGACTCGGTCGCGGCGTACAGCTTCACGGGCACGCTGACGAGTCCGAACGAGACCGCACCCTTCCAGATCGCGCGCATCGGCTCTCCTCCTGTGTCCGGGTCCCCACCTGGCCCGGGCTGTGCCCCAGTGTGAGTGCCCAGTGTGACCGGTGTGACGGTCATAATCCATCGGTCAATCGATCCGCAAGGATGTAGCCCATGGGCGTATCTCTCCATCCCATTGCCGGCTGCGCGCCGCCATACACGCACACTGGCGGCGTTGGCGGACGCTCGAAAGACGCCCGGTCTGCCTTCGCGCCGCCGCCTTGCCATTGCACGCGTCTGACGACGCGCAGCTCGACAGTGGATTGAGAGACACGCCCATGCGCCCGATGCTCGCCACGACCGGTACCCACGTGCCGACGGAGCCGGGCTGGTCGCACGAGGTGAAGTGGGACGGTGTCCGGGTGCTCGCCGACACCACGCGCAGCGGAGCGACGCGACTGCTGAGCCGCAACGAGAACCCGGTCACGGTGGCCTGGCCCGAGCTCAACCGCAGCCCGCTGGGCGACCGCGACCTGCTGGTCGACGGCGAGGTGATCGCGCTCAACGAGCGTGGCCTGCCCGACTTCCGGGTGCTCCAGGACCGGATGCACGTGCGCAACGTCGCCGCGGCCGCCCGGCTCGCGGACCGGCTGCCGGCGACCTACATGGTCTTCGACGTGATGCGGGTCGACGGCAAGGACGTGAGCGACCAGCCGCTGGGGGAGCGGCGCAAGATCCTGCGCGGACTCGGCCTCGAGCACTCGACGTGGCAGGTCCCCGATGCGTACGACGACGGGCCGATGCTGTTCGACGCCACGCTGCAGCAGGGCCTCGAGGGGATCGTGAGCAAGCGGCTCACCTCGCGCTACGTCTTCGGCGAGCGGACCAGGAGCTGGCTCAAGTTCGCGCACCGCCATCGACGTTCCTACGTCGTGGGCGGCTGGCGCCCGCAGGAGGGCACCACCGACCGGCTGGCCGCCCTGCTCGTCGGTGAGGTCACCGGGGAGGGGCTCGTCTACCGGGGCCGGGTCGGCAGCGGCATCGGCGCGGCGGCCAGCCGGACGCTCACGCCGCTGGTCACGCCCATCGCGCGCACCGACAGTCCCTTCGACGACGAGGTGCCGGCCGTCGATGCGCGCGGCACGTTCTGGGTCGACCCGGTGCTGGTGGTCGACGTCGAGACCCACGGCACCGGCTACACCCGGCTGCGCCAGCCGTCGTACCGCGGGATGCGCACCGACCTGACCCCCGACAGCCTGCGGGGTGACCTGTGATCGCCGAGCTGCTGGTCGCGGCCGCACTGTCGACGAGCCCGTCGAGCGGCCCGGTCACGCTCGACGGGGTGAAGGTCCACCTCAGCGAGGGCACCCAGCAGGTGGTGACGGTCAACCACACCGACGGCTACCGGGCCCGCGTGACGTTCTGGAAGCTCACCGACACCGGCTGGCGGGCCCGGTTCGGCGCCGATGACGGCCGGATCGGGTACGGCGGCCTGGTGCGCGGCACCAAGCGGCAGCAGGGGACCGGCACCACGCCCCTCGGCACCTACGCGCTCCCGTGGGCGTTCGGCATGGGCGTCGCCGACGACAGGTGGAAGCTGCGCTACCGCCAGGTCGAGACCGGCGACTTCTGGGTGCAGGACAACGAGTCGGCGTACTACAACCGCTACCGCAACCAGGCCGAGGGCGGCTTCCGGTGGTGGCTCCCGACGAGCGACCCGGACAGCTCCGAGCGGCTCACCGACTTCCGCCACCAGTACCGCATCTCGGTGGTCACCGACTTCAACATCAAGCAGGTCCGGCACCGCGGTGCCGGCATCTTCCTGCACGTGAACGGCGACGGGGCGACCGCGGGCTGCGTGAGCGCCCCCGGCGTCTTCATGGACAAGCTGATGCGGGTCCTCGACCCGGCGCGGGTCCCGGTCATCGCGGTCGGGCGGTAGGCATGCCGAAGAAAGAGAAGTTCCAAGCGGAGGAGGTCTTCGTCGACGTCGAGGGCCGCACCCTCAAGATCAGCAACCTCGGCAAGGTCCTCTACCCGCGCACCGGCACCACCAAGGGCGAGGTGCTCAACTACTACGCCACCGATCGCCCCGGTGCTGCTGCCGCACCTCAAGGACCGCGCGGTCACCCGGATCCGCTGGCCGCACGGCGTCGAGGACATGAGCTTCTTCGAGAAGAACATCCCCGGCGGTACGCCGTCCTGGGTGCGCACGGCCACGGTCCCCACGACAGGCAGCCGCTCCGGGAAGGGCGACTCCGAGATCACCTTCCCGGTCATCGACGACCTGGCCACCCTCACCTGGCTGGTCAACCTGGCCGCTCTCGAGCTGCACGTGCACCAGTGGACGGTCGGACGCAACGGCCAGCCCCGCAACGCCGACCGCCTCGTCATCGACCTCGACCCCGGCGAGCCGGCCGGGCTGCACGAGTGTTGCGGGGTGGCGCTGCTGGTCTCCGACGCGCTCGAGGAGCGCGGTCTGACCGCCAAGCCGGTGACCAGCGGCAGCAAGGGGCTGCACCTCTACGCCGACCTCCCCAAACGGATGCCTTCGGACCGGTCGACAGCGCTGGCCAAGGAGGTCGCGGAGGCGCTGGAGAAGGAGCACCCCAAGCTGGTCACCGCGACCATGACCAAGGCCCGGCGTTCCGGCAAGGTCTTCCTGGACTGGTCGCAGAACTCCGGCTCGAAGACCACCATCTCGCCGTACTCGCTGCGCGGGAAGGAGAAGCCGTACGTCGCGACCCCCCTCGGCTGGGACGAGGTGGAGGCCGGTGCGGAGGACCCGGACGCGCTCGAGCAGCTCAGGTTCGACGAGGTGCTGCGGCGCGTGGAGGAGTACGGCGACCTCTTCGCCTGAGACCGGCGTGCCCCGGGTAACACGTGGCGCGGCGTCCCTCACCGGGTGTTACTCAACATTGGTGTAGTCGTGGACCGCGCGTGGACCCGCCCGGTCACAGTCCCCATAGTTTGGCGAATACGGGCCGCTCGGGAGGGTCTGTTCTTCAGGGGGGTGCTGGTTTTGGAGATCGCACCGGTTCCGAACCGGGCGACCCGCGGCGAATGGCGACGGCTCGCGCTGGGCATGCTGGTCCTTGCTCCCGTCGTGCTGCTGGTGCTGCTGCCCGCAGTGCTCGGCGTCGACCGCTACGTCGTCACCGACCGGTCGATGGACGGATCCTTGAGCCGCGGCTCGGTCGTGATGGCCCGTGAGGTGCCGGCCGCCGACCTCGAGGTCGGCGACGTGATCACCTTCCGGCCGCCGGGCGGCAGCTCCGACGAGCGGCTGACCCGCAAGATCGTGGCCATCGAGGACGGCGTCGCCACCACCCAGGGAGAGACCACCAGCAGCCAAGAGCCTCTGGCGGTCCCGCTGACGAGCCCGTCCTACGCGCAGGTGTGGGTGGGCGTGCCCTGGATCGGCTACCCGTTCGTGGTGGATGGCGGCTGGATACTGCTGGCCGCGGCAGCGCTCGCGGCGTTCGTCCTGGCCCTCGCCACCGGCCGCCACGCCCCGCAGAAGGTGGTCGGGCCGACCCGCACCCACCTGCCGGTGGCGTGACCCACCCCTCGTGATCCGTGCGTTGCGCCCCACGCACTGCCTGTCTAGTCCTATCATCGCGGCATGCCGCAGAGAGTCCTCGTCGTTGAGGACGAGGAGGACATCGCCTTCCCGCTGGTCCGCACCCTCGAGCGCGAGGGCTACGACGTGCACTGGGTGGACTCCGGACAGAAGGCGCTCGACGACGTCCAGGCGCGGCACGCCGACGTGGTCATCCTCGACCTGGGGCTCCCGGACATGGACGGGCTCGAGGTCTGCCGCAAGGCCCGCGACAACGGCTACGAGGGCGCGATCATGATCGTCACCGCGCGGGCTGGTGAGCTCGACCGCGTGGTCGGCCTCGACTACGGCGCCGACGACTACATGGCCAAGCCTTTTGGCCTGGCCGAGCTCCAGGCCAGGGTTCGCGCGCTGCTGCGGCGTACCACCGCGGCCGCCTCGGCCGCCGACAACGGGAGTGAGGGCGGTCTGCGCATCGACGTCGCCGCCCGCCGGGTGTTCTCCGGCGACGACGAGGTGCCGCTGACCGGCAAGGAGTTCGAGGTCCTCAACGTCCTGGTCGCCAACAAGGACAAGGTCGTCTCCCGCACCCGCCTGATGGCTGACGTGTGGGACGAGAACTGGTACGGCTCCACCAAGACCCTCGACGTCACCATCGGCCGGCTGCGCCAGAAGCTGGAGAGCGTCGGGGTCCAGGAGAAGGTCGTGGCCGTGCGCGGAGTCGGGTTCCGCCTCGAGGGCAGTCCGTCCGACTGAGCGGGGGTGACGCGTGCGTGCGCGCCTGACAGCTTCGTTCGTCGTCCTCAGCGTCGTCCTGCTGGTCGGGGCTCTGTGGGTGCGCGGTTTCAGCGAGTACTCGACCCAGCGCACCCACGAGGGCCGTGAGCTGCGCGGCCAGGCCACCACCCTGGCGCTGCTGGTCGAGCAGCGCCAGGATCTCGACCGGCCGGTCAACCGGGCCTTCCTCGCCCAGATCGTCGACACCTCCGACCGGCTCCAGTACGTCGCCCCGAACGGCGAGTCCACCGTCGTGGAGGGCGAGGCGTACGACGACGACAACCCCGACGACGCGATCCAGACGACGGTCGACGCCGGCGGCGGCACTCTCACCGTGACCCAGGCCGGTGACGTGCTCAGCGACCTCACCGCGCGCGACAAGGGCTCGCTGGGCTTCCTCGTCCTGCTGGTCGCGCTGCTGGCGGCGGTGGTCGGCTACGTGATGGCCCGGCTGCTGTCGGGCCCGTTCCGTCAGCTCGCCGGGGCGGCAGAACAGCTCGGCCGCGGCCGCTTCGACCTCGATCTGCCCCGCACCCGTATCCCGGAGGCGAAGGCGATCGGCCAGGCGCTGCTCACCTCGGCCGGCCAGCTGCAGGAGCGGCTCGCCTCCGAGCAGGCGTTCGCCGAGCACGCCTCGCACGTGCTGCGCACCCCCCTGACCGGCCTGCGGCTCGAGCTCGAGGAGCTGGCCCAGCGCGACGACCTGCCGGCCGACGTACGGCACTCCGCGACCCGCTCGGTCGGCCGGATCGATGCCATGGACGACGTCGCCGGCGACCTGGTCGCGCTGGCGCGCCGCGGCGCGCTGGTGGCCGGTGCCGAGATCCCGCTGCGCGACCTGGCCACCGCGTGCGCCCAGGTCTGGGCGGACGCGCTCGGCGAGCAGGACCGGCAGCTCACCGCCGCGGTCGAGGGCGACATCGAGACGACGTACACACCGGGCCCGGTCGAGCACATCCTCGACCTGCTCCTCGCAGACGTCCTCAAGCGCGGCCAGGGCCCGGTCCGGATGGTCTTCGACGCCAACGAGGAGGGCCACCTCTCGATCGGTCTCTCGTGCGAGGACATCCGACCGGTCACCGGACCCAGCGTCGGCGTACCGATCACCCAGGCCCGGGCTGTCGTCACCGCGCTCGGCGGCAGGCTCACGGGAGACTCGCCAAAACAGCTCTCGATCCTGCTGCCGCGGCGTTAGTCCCGCGTCGGCAGCGGTGGTGGGACCGGGCTGGGGAGGTAGCGACCGGCGTTCCCCTGCGGACGGGTGCCGTCGAGGTCGTCGATCCCGTAGTGCTCGGCCATGGCTCCGACGTCGACCACCTGGCCGGTGAGCCGCATCGCGTCCGGGTCGGCGGCGAGGGCGGCCATCACCCGGCCCGCGAGGTGGGGAGTCTCGGTCTTTCCGGCCAGCTCCTCCTCGGTGTGGTGGGCGAGCATCAGCTCGGTGCGCATCCAGCCGGGCGCGACGGCGATCACCGGGATGCCCTTGCCCTGGAGGTGGTAGCCGAGCGCATAGACGAGGCGGTTCTTCGCGGCCTTGCTCGACTCGTAGGGCACCCACGCCGGCGGCTCCGGGGTGTGCCAGGTGGTGGTGAGGACGAGGCCGGCGCGAGCCGGACCCATCGCCAGCCGGAGGGTGAGCATGGTGGTGACGTAGTCGGAGTAGGCGCCGCCCAGCAGCATCGCCCGGAACTGCTCCATCGGCTCGTCCCACAGCTCCTCGCCGCCCGGGTGGTCATGGTGGTCGTGGCCGCCCCACGCGTTGTTGACGAGCACGTCGATGCGACCGTGCCGCCCGAGCAGGTCGCGCAGCAACGCCTCGACCTGCTCCGGCTCGGTGTGGTCGCAGCGGTGCCACTCGCCGTCCCCGCCGGCGGCCCGGACGGCGTCCAGGGTGCCCTCCAGCGTCAGGTCGTCGACGTCGGTCTGGGTGGCGTCGGCCCGGGTGCTGCGCGCCGTGCACACGACGTGTGCACCCGCCGCGGCCAGCTCCACCGCGGTCGCCCTGCCCAGCCCGCGCGAGGCGCCACTGACCAGGGCGACCCGTCCGCTCAACGCTCCTTGGGTGACCATGCGTCGATCCTGCACCGGCGGACGCGCGCGCTGCTTGACCGCTCTTGCGCACCCGCGAGCCGGGCCTATGCCCCGGCCCGGCCGTGCACCACCAGGGAGACCGACAACGCCGCGAAGGCGACGAAGTCGAGTCCGACCCGCACCCAGTTCCACGCGACCCACTTGGCCTCCGAGAAGGCCTCGCGGACGGCGGCCACATCGATGGTCGCGGGGTCGCCCGCGGCCTTGATCGCGTCGTTGAGCGGCACGTTGACGCTGACCGTGATGATCACGACCACCAGGTGCAGGACCAGTGCGATCACGATCCACGGCAGCACCGGACGCCACGTGCCGCCCAGGTGGAGCGCCGCGGCGGCCGCGGCGAGGACGAGTGCCCCGAAGAAGCCGCCGCCGAGGAACCAGGGGTTGATGATCGCCCGGTCGATCGACTGGAAGGCGCCGACGAAGGTGCGGTCGTCGGTGGAGCGCAGCCCCGGCATCAGGGTGTTGCCGTAGAGCGCGAACACCCCCGTCACGAAGCCCGTGGCCATGGTGGCCAGGATCAGCACGCTGGTGCGGACGCCACCCATCAGACGCTCCCGCTGACGGCGAGCGAGGGCAGCATGCCGGCGTCGTACGCCGTCCGCGCGAACGTCGCGAAGGAGCGCGCCGGGCGGCCGAGCAGCTCGTGCACGACGTTCGTCGTCGGGACGTTGCGGCCGTCGAGGGTGTCGGCGAAGGCGTGGGCGAGCTCGATCGCGTCCTCGTGCGGGATGCCGAAGCCTCCGAGCGTGGCCGCGAACTCGTCCAGCGTCGCCGGCTCGTAGTGCATCGGTCCGCCGGTGACCTCGGACAGGGTCGCCGCGACCTCGTCCATGGAGACCGCGACCGGACCGGTGAGCTCGTGCACTCCACCGAGCCGGTCACCGGTCAGCACGCGGATCGCGCAGTCGGCGATGTCGTCGGCGTCCACGAACGGCTCGACCGTGTGACCGGGAGCGGGCAGCGACCAGACGCCGCCCGCGACCGAAGGCGCGAGCAGACCCTCGGTGAAGTTCTGGTCGAACCACGCGCAGCGCAGCACGTCCGAGCCGGGCAGGGCGTCGAGGAAGGCCAGCTCTCCCAGCCTGGCCTCGGGCTCGCCGCGCCCGGAGAGCAGCGCGGCCCGCTCGATGCCGGCCGCGCGTGCCACGCCGGCGAGCCGTCCGACCGTCTCGTAGGCGCCGGGCGCGGCGAGGTCGGGGAAGTAGGTGGCGTAGAGACCGGTGGCGCCGGCGAGCGTCGGCTCCCAGGTGGCGGGGTCCTGCCAGTCGAACCGCTGCGGCGTGCTGCGGCTGGCCTCGACGACGTCGTGGCCGAGCGCGCGCAGCCGCTGCGCGACCCGCCCGCCGGTCTTGCCGCGGCTGCCGAGGACGACGTAGCGCTGGGTGTGGCTCTGGCTGTCGGTGGTGCTCATGGCGATCCTCCTGGGATCTCGAAGGTGTAGGAGATCTGGATCGTACGACCGTGTTATACGATCGTGCAATACGTTTGACTTACACGATCGTGCCAATCTTCGCTAAGATGCTGCCATGGGCAACCGGGAGGCACTGATGCTGGCCGCGAAGCGCTGTCTGAACGAGCGCGGCTACTCCCAGACCAGTGCCCGCGACATCGCCACGGAGGCGGGGGTCAGCACGGCCGCCATCGGCTACCACTACGGCACCAAGGACGCGCTGCTCATGGAGGCGCTGCTCGAGGCGCTCGGCGAGTGGGGGGCGTCGCTCGGCGAGAAGCTGGTCGCCCCCACCGCGCCGGGGACCACAGCAGGGGAGAGGTTCATGCAGAACTGGGAGCGCGTCATCCCGACCTTCGCCAGCGAGCGTGCGCTGTGGCGGATCCAGTTCGACATGCTCGGCGCCATGGACCGCAACCCGCGGCTCAAGGAGTTCCTGTCGGGCGCGAACCGCGACGCCCGGCTCGCCCTCGTCGCGATGTTCGGCGACCCCCGCGGCCCCGACGCACCGGCCGACGACGACGAGGCCGAGCGCCTCGGCAGCTTCTACCAGGCGCTGCTCGCCGGTCTCTCGGCCCAGCACCTGCTCGACCCCGACACCTCGCTGACCGCCCGCGACCTGGGCCGGATGCTCACGACCGTCGCCGGCATGCTGACCGAGTCCGACTGACGGGTCCTGGTGTCCGACGCCCATGCGTGCTGCTCGGCCGAGACTGCTGGCGCCTGGGTCCAGCCAACATGAGCCATCTGGGGTATGCGCTGGATGGGCTGGCTGAGCGACGATGCAGGACGGGCTGGTTCGCACGGGTGGCCTCGACTGGGCAGCTCGGGAGGCCGAGCCGGGACGCGCGTGCCTGTCGCGTTCGAGTGGAGGACCTCATGCATCGGTCTGTGCTGGCAGGCGTCCTGTTCGTCGTTCCGACTCTCTCGGCGGTCGGGCTCGCGGCACCCGCCTCGGCGGCTCCCGGTGACCTCACCCTGGCCTCCACCTCCGACAACGGCACCAAAGGCAACGACAGCAGCTATCACGCGAGCATGTCGGCGGACGGCACCAAGATCGCGTTCTACTCCCGCGCGAGCAACCTCGACCCCGCCGACACCGACGACTCGGCCGATATCTATGTCAAGGACCTGGTCAGCGGGAACGTGACGCTGGCCTCCACCAGTGACGCCGGCATCAAGGGCAACACTGACAGCTACGATCCCAGCCTGTCCGCGGACGGCACCAAGGTCGCCTTCTACACCTATGCGAACAACCTCGACCCCGCCGATACCGACTCCGTCCACGACATCTATGTCAAGGATCTGGTCAGCGGGAACGTGACTTTGGCGTCCACCTCCGACAACGGCACCAAGGGCAACGTCGGCAACTACCTGCCGAGCCTGTCCGCGGACGGCACCAAGGTCGCCTTCATCTCCAACGAAACAACCTCGACCCCGCCGACACCGACGTCCTACTCGACGTGTACGTCAAGGACCTGATCACCGGAAACCTCACCCTGGCCTCCACCAGCGACACTGGCACCAAGAGCAACAGCCACAGCGACACGCCGAGCCTGTCCGGGGACGGCAGCAAGGTCGCCTTCCGGTCCCAGGCGAGCAACCTCGATCCCGCCGACCCCGATGTCTCCGCCGACATCTATGTCAAGGACCTGGTCAGCGGGGCCCTCACCCTGGCCTCCACCTCCGACACCGGCACCAAGGGCAACGACAACAGCTACCTGCCGAAGGTGTCCGCGGACGGCACCACGGTCGCCTTCCATTCCGGCGCTAGCAACCTCGACCCCGGCGACACCGACGGCATCACCGACGCCTACGTCAAGGACGTGGTCACCGGGAACCTCACCTTGGCCTCCACCTCTGACACCGGCACCAAGGGCAACAACCACAGCTACCCGTGGAGCCTGTCTGCGGACGGCAGCAAGGTCGGATTCAGCTCCTCGGCGAGCAACCTCGACCCCGGCGACACCGACGTCCTCTCCGACGCCTACGTCAAGGACGTGGTCAGCGGGAACCTAACTCTGGCCTCCACCTCCGACACCGGCACCAAGGGCAGTAACCACAGCGACCCGCCGGACCTGTCCGCGGACGGCACCAAGGCCGCCTTCGGCTCCTCGGCGAGCAACCTAGACCCCGCCGACACCGACACCGGCCTCGACGTGTACGTGAAGGAGCTCGGTGACCCGGACGGCGACGGCGACGGAGTCCCCGACGCCACCGACAACTGTCCCGACTGTCGCCAATCCGGGACAAGCCGACGGCGATGATGATGGCGTCGGGGACGCCTGTGACGACCTGGAGGCACCCACCGTCACGCTCGACGAGACCCCGGCTGCCGCGTCGGCCGACTCGACGCCGAGATTCGTGTTCTCCTCGGAGGACGGAGCGACGTTCGAGTGCTCGCTCTCGACGGGTGCTGACGCCTTCGCTGCGTGCTCGTCGCCGTTCACCGCGTCCGAGCAGGCGGACGGTGACTACGCGTTCAAGGTGCGGGCGACCGACGCCGCGGGCAACACCGGTGCCGCGGCGACGTACTCGTTCACCATCGACACCATCGCTCCGACGTCGACACTCACCCAGGCTCCGCCTGCGACGTCCACCGATACGACGCCGACGTTCGCGTTCAGCGCCGAGCCCGGCGCGACGTTCCAGTGCCACATTACCATTGGGGGCCGTGCAGCCCTTCAGGCCCTGCACGTCTCCGGTGACCTACGGTCCGCTCCCCCCGGGCACCTACACGTTCTCGGTGCGCGCCACCGACGCGGCCGGCAACCTCGGCCCCACTGCTCACCTACACGTTCACCATCGGCACCGTCGACCCGGTGCCGGCGCCGTCGACGCCGGACCTGGCCGCCTCGAGCGACACCGGCGCCTCGAACAGCGACAACGTCACCAGCGACACCACGCCGACATTCACCGGCACGGCGCCCGCGAACACGACCGTCACCATCCTCGTCGACGGGGTAGCCCGGGGATCGGGTCCGGTGACCGGCGGGACGTTCAGCATCACGTCCAGCACCCTCGCCACCGGCACCCGGTCGGTGACCGCGGTGGCGTCCGACCCGGGCGGCGCGACCAGTCCACCCAGCGGTGCGCTGAGCATCCAGATCACGGCCCCCACCGCGTGTGAGTCGGCGACCAACACCCTGACCGGCACCAGCGCCAACAACACCATCAACGGCGGGATGCTCGCCGACCGCATCCTCGGGCTGGGCGGCAACGACACCCTCGACGGCAGGACCAACAACGACTGCGTGATCGGCGGGACCGGCAACGACCAGCTCCGCGGCGGAGTCGGCAACGACGAGCTGCTCGGTGAGGACGGCGCAGACACGCTGACCCTGGGCAACGGCGTCGACATCGCCTCCGGAGGCGCGGGCAACGACCGCATCACCTCGCGCGACACCGCCGCAGACCGGGTCGACTGCGGCGCCGGAACCGCGGACATCGCCACCGTCGACAGCCGCGACGTCGTCGTCAACTGCGAGACGGTGCGCCTCAACTAGGGACAGATCCATCGAAACAGCTGGCATCGGCTGTCCGGGGCGACTGGAGCGGTGGGTCCCAACTGTTGACTTCCATCACCCCAGTCGCGATCTGTCCACAGATTCCGGTCCACCCCTTCCACGCAAGCCAAGATTGGGTTTACGGTCCCGTTCAGTAGGGCTCCTTCTCGGGATCGCGGGGTTCGATGACTACGACGCATGCCGGCGCGCGGGCACCCCGCGGGGCGACGGCGCACGACGAGCTGGTCGAGCAGCTCGACGCGCACGTGCGCGAGGTGGTGCGGCGCGAGGGCGTGGACCCGCAGGCCGATGCGGGCGTCGTACGCCGGATCGCGGAGTCGGTGGTGCGTGACCACGACGAGCGCAGCCTGACCGGCGTGGTGGCGCCGGTGCCCGACGCCGACGCCGTGGTCGGCGAGCTCGTCGCGCGGGTGAGCGGGTTCGGCCCGCTGCAGCCGTTCCTCGACGACCCGGCCGTGGAGGAGGTCTGGATCAACGACCCGTCCCGGGTGTTCGTGGCCCGGCACGGCCGGCACGAGCTGACCAACCTGGTCCTGAGCCGCGCCCAGGTGCAGGAGCTGGTCGAGCGGATGCTCAAGAGCTCGGGCCGGCGGATCGACCTGAGCCAGCCGTTCGTCGACGCGATGCTGCCCGAGGGGCACCGGCTGCACGTCGTGCTGGAGGGGATCAGCCGCGGATTCTCCGCGGTCAACATCAGGAAGTTCACGGTCCGCGCGCACCGCCTGCAGAGCCTCGTGGAGCTCGGCAGCCTCAGCCCGCGGGCGGCGGCGTTTCTGGAGGCGTCGGTGCGGGCCGGGCTCAACATCCTGGTCGCCGGCGGCACCCAGGCCGGCAAGACCACGATGCTCAACTGCCTGGGGGCCGCGATCCCCGGCGGCGAACGGGTGGTCAGCGCGGAGGAGGTCTACGAGCTGCGGTTCACCCACCCCGACTGGGTCGCGCTCCAGACCCGGCAGCAGGGGTTGGAGGGCACCGGCGAGGTCCGGCTCCGCGACCTCGTGAAGGAGTCGTTGCGGATGCGCCCGTCGCGGGTGATCGTCGGCGAGGTGCGCGCGGAGGAGTGCCTCGACCTGCTGCTCGCCCTCAACGCCGGGTTGCCCGGGATGTGCACGATCCACGCCAACAGCGCGCGGGAGGCGCTCGTGAAGTGCTGCACCCTGCCGCTGCTTGCGGGCGAGAACATCTCCGCGAGGTTCGTCGTGCCCACCGTCGCGGCCAGCGTCGACCTCGTGGTCCACCTCGGCATCGACGAGCACGGCGTACGCCGGGTCAACGAGGTCGTGGGGGTCCCCGGGCGCGTCGAGAACGACGTCATCGAGACCGAGCCGATCTTCGTGCGCCACGGCACCGAGCTCGCGCCCACGGGCGGGCTGCCGCCGCGGCTGGAGCAGTTCGAGCGCCGCGGCATCGACGTGCACCGGATCCTCAGCGGGCCGGTCGATGGGTAGGCCCATGGATCGGGGAGCCTGATGGGTGCCCTCGTCGGGCTCGGCGTCGGCATCGGGTTGCTGCTGGTGTGGTCGGCGTTCTTCGTGCCGCCCCAGCCCCGGACCGCCAGGAAGCACGGTCGCACCGCGGAGCTGCTGGTCAGGGCCGGGCTCGGCGAGGTGTCCATCACCGGCTTCCTGGTCCTCTGCGCCGTGGCCGGCGCCCTGACGGCGTTCGTGGTGCAGGTGGTCTCGCGGACGCCGCCGGTGGCGCTCGCGTTCGGGCTGATCGGCGGCTACCTCCCGGTCGCGGTGGTCAGTGGGCGGGCGAGGCGCCGGCAGCGGGAGCTCGCCGAGGTCTGGCCCGAGGCCGTCGACAACCTCGCGTCCGCGGTCCGCGCGGGCATGTCGCTGCCCGACGCGCTGGGCGCGCTGGGCGTCCGCGGACCCGAGCCGCTGCGTCCGGCGTTCGACGCGTTCGCTCTGGACTACCAGGTGACCGGGCGGTTCGGCGAGAGCCTCGACCGGCTCAAGGAGCGGCTGGCCGACCCGGTCGGCGACCGGGTCGTGGAGGGACTGCGGGTCGCCCGGGAGGTCGGCGGCGGTGAGCTGGGCAGGCTGCTGCGGAACCTGTCCGGCTACCTCCGCGAGGACGTCCGCACCCGCGGCGAGCTGGAGTCGCGCCAGGCGTGGACCGTGAACGGCGCCCGGCTCGCGGTCGCGGCGCCGTGGCTGGTGCTGCTCTTCATGTCGTTCCAGACCGAGGTCATCCGCCGCTACGCCTCCCCGGCCGGTGCGCTGGTCCTCGCGGTGGGCGCCGGGCTCTGCCTGGTCTCCTACCGGCTGATGATGCGGATCGGCCGGCTCCCCGTCGAACGGCCGGATCCTCCGATGACGCCCGCCACCTGGGGAGCCCTGCTCGGGGCGGCGCTCGCCGGCGGGCTGCTGCTCGTCGGATCGCGGATCATGGCTCTGCGGCGGCCGCGGCTGGAGACCCGGGTGCTGCCCTACGTCCGTGACCTGCGCCAGGTCACGACCCGGCAGGTGCCGACCACCTCCGCCGCGAAGGGCGTCTTCGGCCCGCTCCTGCAGTCGGCCGCCGACGGCGTCGAGCGGGTCCTCGGCGGCGCGGCCTCGGTCAGGAGGAGGCTGGAGCGGGCCGGTCTCGACGCGACGGTGGCCGAGTTCCGGGTGCAGCAGGTCCTGTGGGGCCTGGTCGCCTTCGCATTCGCGGCGGCCTACTCCATCCTCAAGGCGCTCACGAACCCCGGAGGCCTGCTCCCGGCGATGCTGCTCTGCGTCGGCGCCTTCGTCGTCGGCGTGCTGGCCCGCGACCAGCACCTCTCCTCGCAGGTCAAGCAGCGGGAGCGACGGATCCTTGCCGAGTTCCCGACCGTCGCCGAGCTGCTCGCGCTCGCGGTCGCGGCCGGTGAGAGCCCGGTGGCGGCCCTCGACCGGGTCGTACGCCGCTCCGGCGGCGAGCTCTCCTCCGACCTGGCCACGGTGCTCGCCGAGGTGCGCACCGGCGAGCCGGTCGCCTCGGCGTTCGACCGGATGGCTGCCGCGACGGGGTTGCCGCTGGTGGCGCGGTTCGCCCAGGGCATCGCGGTCGCGATCGAGCGCGGCACCCCGCTCGCCGACGTGCTCCACGCGCAGGCCGCCGACGTCCGCGAGGCCGGCCGGCGCGAGCTGATCGAGGTCGCCGCCCGTCGCGAGGTCGCCATGATGGTCCCGGTGGTCTTCCTCGTGTTGCCGGTGACCGTGCTGTTCGCGTTCTGGCCCGGCGTCGTCGGACTCTCGCTCACGGCCCCCTGAACAAACCGTGAACACCTCTCGGGAAAGGAAGCACCATGCAGCACCTCAACTCAGCACTGACCCGGCTCTGGCTCGAGCTCTCCGCGCCACGGGTCCGTGACGAACGCGGCGACGTGCCCGGCTGGGTCCTCGTCACGGTGATGACCGCCGGGATGGTGACGGTCATCTGGGGCGTGGCCGAGGGTCAGCTGCGCTCGATGCTGTCCAACGCGCTCGGCTCCGTGAGTCCGTGAGGTAGTGCACCGCGGACCCAGCCGCCGCACCCAGCGCGGCGCGGCGGTCGTGGACATCGTGCTCGTGATGGTCGTGCTGGTGCCCGTCGTGCTCGGGATCCTGCAGGTGGCGCTGGTGCTCTACGTCCACAACACCCTGGCCTCGGCGGCCTCCGAGGGCGCGCGGCTCGCCGCCACCAGCGACCGCGGGCCGGCCGACGGCGCCGCGCTGACCCGCGCGCAGATCGAGGGCGCGGTGTCGGGGGAGTTCGCCCGGGACGTGTCCGCGCGGCAGACCGGGGACAGTGTCGAGGTCACCGTCCACGCGCGGGTCCCGGCTCTCGGGATCGGCGGCCCGGGCATCGAGCTGACCGTCACCGGTCACGCGGTCGAGGAACGGCCGTGACCCGGAGATCCGGGCGGCGCGACGAGCGGGGGAGCGCGCTGGTCGAGCTGACCTGGCTCGGCGTCCTGCTGCTGATCCCGCTGCTGTGGATCGTGCTCAGCGTCTTCCAGGTGCAGCAGGGGGCCTTCGGCGTCAGCAGTGCGGCGCGCGCGGCCGGCCGGGCCTACGCGCTGGCGCCGAACGACGCGCTCGGGAAGGCGAGGGCCGAGCAGGCCGCCCGGCAGGCGCTGGCCGACCAGGGGCTGCGCGGCGCTCCGCTCACCGTGACCGTCAGCTGCACGCCGTACCCCCACGACTGCCACCAGGGCACCTCGGTGGTCACCGTCCGGGTCGCCACCCGGGTCGACCTGCCCCTGCTGCCCGACGTGCTCGGCGGGCGCGCGCCGAGCTTCGCCCTCGACGCCTCCCACAGAGTTCCGATCGGCCAATACCAGGAGGTCGACGATGCCGGACCCTGACAGGAGACACAGGGATGAGCGCGGCCAGGCGACAGTCCTGATCGTCGGCTTCGCCGTGCTGATCGCCATGGTCGTGGCGCTGGTGGTCGACACCTCTGCCGCCTACCTCCAGCGCCAGGGGCTCGACACCCTCGCCGACGGAGCCGCCCTGCGTGGCGCCGATCTGGGAGCCACCGGCGAGGACGTCTACCAGGGCGGCGTCCCGCAGGACTCGCTCGCCCTCACGCCGGCGCAGGCGCGGGCCGCCGTCGGTGCCTACCTCAGCGAGGCCGGAGCGTACGCCCGCTACCCGGGCCTCTCCTACACGGTCAGCATCGACGGCGACCGCGTCGAGGTCAGCCTGCACGCACCGCTCGACCTCCCGCTCTCCATCCCCGGTTCGCCCGAGCGCGCCACCATCGGCGCCGAAGGCTCGGCAGTCGTCGAGGTGGATGGCTGACTGCCACTGGCAGGTAGGGCCAGCCGGTAGTCAGGAGTGCGGCCCACCGGCTGTCAGGCGACCCGCGAGACGAAGAGGCTGGTGACACCCAACCACCGGCGAAGGGAACGACGATGAACCTCACCTCACAGCGACTCGCAGCAGCGGGGCTTGCCGCGCTCGGCACCGCCAGTGCCATCCCGATCCCCATCGCCCAGCTGGACTTCGCCGGGCTCTTCAACGCCTTCAACATCGACGACGGCGACACGCCTCACGCGGTGCTGGTGCTCGTCGCAGTGGCCGGCTTCCTCACCATCGGCGTGCTTGCCGTGGCCTGCGTCGGAGTGGTCCTCACGCTGACCGGTTCGCCGGCCGCGCGGCCCGTCCTCATCGCTGCCGCCGTCGCCGGTCTGGTCACGGCCATGCCCGGCTGGATCCCCGTAGGAATTCTGTTGGCGGCGGCGGCCTTGATGATCGATCGTGAGCTGTCGGCGCGGCCGCTCGCGCCCACCGGCCAGCCCGACTCCAGCCGCCGTCGTGAGGACCAGCGCCTCGAGTCCGCGTTCGGGGCCTGACCGAACCCGCAGAAGCCCAAGGAAAGGATGCGATGACCACGAGCACACCCACACCGCCTGCCGAGGGGCTGCGCGGAGTCTGCGAGCTGCACCTGCCCGGCGACCCTGGGTACGACGCCGCCCGGGCGGCCTGGAACCTCGCCATCGAGCAGCGGCCCGCCGCCGTGGCGGTCCCGCGCTCCACAGAGGAGGTCAGCCGAGTCGTCAGGGCCGCGGTCGACGCAGGCCTGCGCGTGGCACCGCAGAGCACCGGGCACGGCGCGGGAGCGCTCGCCCAGCGCCCGCTCGACGACGTCGTCATCGTGCGGCTGTCCCAGCTCACGGGGGTCACCGTGGACGCCGAGGCCCGCACCGCGCGGGTGCTGGGTGGCACGGTGTGGCACGAGGTCGTGTCCGCGACGACGGCACACGGGCTCACGGCGGTGCACGGCAGCGCGGGGAGCGTCGCGGTCGCGGGATACACGTTGGCCGGCGGCATCTCCTTCTACGGGCGGCAGCACGGCCTCGCCGTCAACTCGGTGCGCGCGGTCGAGCTCGTGACCGCCGACGGTGCGCTCGTTCGCGCCGACGAGACCCAGCACGCCGACCTGTTCTGGGCCGTCCGGGGAGGCAGCGGCAACCTGGGCGTGGTCACTGCCATCGAGCTGGACCTGCTGCCCTATGCGGACATCTACGCCGGCATGCTGCTCTGGGAGCGCGAGCGCGCGTCCGAGGTGCTGCCCGCGTGGGAGGAGTGGACCCGAGTGGTGCCCGACTCGGTGTCGACGGCACTGCGGGTGATGAGCTTTCCGCCGATCCCGGAGCTGCCGCCGTTCCTCAGCGGGCGCGACCTGGTGATCGTCGACGGCGCGGTGCTCGAGGGCGACGCGGACGCTGACGAGCTGCTCGCGTCGCTCCGGGCCCTGGGCCCGGAGATGGACACCTTCGCGCGGATCCCCGCGTCGGGCCTGCTGGAGGTGCACATGGACCCGCCCGCGCCGGTGCCGGCCGTCGGCAACCACTGCGTCCTCGGTGACCTCGGCGAGGACTTCAACAGGGCACTGCTCGACCAGGTCGGGCCGGGCACCCGGTCGGGGCTGGTCTTCGTCGAGCTGCGGCACCTCGGGGGTGCCTTCTCGCGGCCTGCTCCTGACGGTGGGGCGCTCTCGCATCTGCCCGGGGACTACTCGCTCGTCTCCATGGCGGCGGCGCCCACGCCCGAGGCGGCTGCCGCCGGCCGGGCCGCGGCTGCGGCCGTCGTCGAGGCAGTGGCGCCGTGGTCCCAGACGAGCCTGGTGCCGACGTTCACCGAGTTCCCGGTTGAGGCGAGCAGGCTCTTCGGCACCGATGCGGCGTGCCAGGCTCGCGACGGTCCGCGCCGCCCTCGACCCCGACCGGGTGTTCGCGGCCAGCCACCAGGTGTGACCCGTCGCTGACGATCGTGGGGGAACTGCCTCGGAGCGCCGCCGGTCCAGGGGGTCGGCAGCGGTCGGGGTGGACGGCTAGCGTCGGTGCGTGGATCACGAGAGATTCAGCGTCGCGACGTTCAACCTCTACAACTTCCAGCTTCCGGGTCTGCGCATGAACCCGTTCCAGGAGCCGTGGACCAAGGCCGAGTTCGCTCGCAAGGTCTCGTGGGTGGCGCGGATGCTGGACGGCATCGACGCCGACATCATCGGCCTCCAGGAGCTCTGGAACGCCGAGGCGATGGAGATCGTGCTGGCCCGGGAGGCGCTCGAGGGCAAGTACGACCTGCTCGCGACGCCGGCGACCGGCTCGAAGATCGTGTGCGCCGCCCTGGTCCGCAAGGGGCTGCTCAGCGGCACCCCCAAGTGGATCTCGACGTTTCCCCAGGCGGTCAGGCTCGAGTCGGCCGACGACCTGGACCCCCAGTCACCGGCGATCTCGGTGGACATCCCCGGCTTCTCCCGTCCGGTGCTCAACTTCCAGGCCGCGCTGCGGGACGACCCGCCGCTCATCGAGGTCTTCGTGGCGCACCTGAAGTCCAAGCTGCCGACCCAGATCAACGGTGAGCCGTGGTACGACGCCGACCCGGAGACCTACCGCGACCACCGCAACGCCCTCGGCGCCGCGATCTCGACCATCCGGCGTACGGCGGAGGCCACCGCGCTGCGCGTGCTCCTGACCGACGTGATGAAGGGCACCGAGACACCCGGTGCTGGTGCTCGGCGACCTCAACGACGGCCAGCACAGCAACACCATCAACATCCTCACCGAGCAGCCGAACTACCTGGTGGGGGACTCGCAGGGCGGCGCCGACATCGGGCTCTACACCGCCCAGACGCTGCAGGAGTACCGCGACACCCGCGACGTCTACTACACCCACGTCCACCAGGACCTGCGCGAGTCGCTCGACCACGTGCTGGTCAGCGAGCAGTTCTACGACCACAGCCAGCGGCGCACGTGGCTCTTCGACGGTCTCAGCATCAGCAACGACCACCTCAACGACGAGGACCACCGCGCCACCGGCACCGGCGACCACGGGGTGGTCAAGGTCGGGTTCCGCTGGAAGCCGCACGCAGCCTGACCGGACGTTCTAGCCTTGACGACATGCGCCGTCTCGTCGTCCTCGTCGCCACGCTCACGATGCTCGTCGCCACCGGGGCGGCCGCCGCGCCCGCACAGGCCAAGACCCCGGCGGGCAAGTACGCCCAGCAGGTCTTCGCCGCCACCAACGCCAACCGCACCCACAACGGAGTCAAGGCCCTGAAGGCCAGCGACTGCCTCAAGCGCGCGGCGGTCCGGCAGGCCAAGGCGATGGCGCGGCAGGAGCGGATCTTCCACCAGGACCTCGGCAACATGCTGCGCGAGTGCAAGCTCAGCACCGCCGGCGAGAACGTCGCCTACGGCTATCCCAACGGCAGGTCGCTGGTCAACGACGGCTGGATGAACTCCGACGGCCACCGTGCCAACATCCTCAACCGGTCGTTCCGGCTGATCGGGATCGGCGCCCGCAAGGGCCACGACGGCCGCTGGTACGTCTCGCAGGTGTTCGGCCGCAAGGCCTGAGCCCGGACCCAGCGCCCGCAGCGCCGGCAGAAAGACGACCGGCCCCGTCCACACAAGGGACGGAGCCGGTCGCTCAGCTCACTGAGTCAGAGGCTCAGCGACGCTTCTTCTTCTTCTTGATCTTCACCTTGACCGTCGCCTCGCTCGCGAGGGTGGTGTCCGAACCCAGGTACTTCACGGTCAGCGTGTGCTTCCCGACCTTCAGGTTCTTGGTGATGTGGATCTTCACCGCTCCGCCAGCAAGGGTGCCGGTCCCGATCAGCTTCGACCCGTCGTAGACCTGGACCGTCCCGGTGGCCGAACCACCGGCCGCGACCACGGTCGCCTTGACGTTGAAGTTCTTCTTGAACTTCACCGTCTTCGGGGCCTGGGCTGATGTGGTGGTGGCCAGCTTCGTCGGCGTGGGCGGCGTGATGACGTCCGGCGTGAGGTTCCACGCCAGCGTGAGGTTCCCGCTGTCACCGCCGTAGCCGTCGGCCGCGATCTGGTACGTCGTACCGGCCGTGACGTGGGTCGTGACCTTGCTGGAGAAGACCGAGCCCGGCACCTGGTCGTCGTTGGCCGCGACCTCGGTGAGCGCGTTGACGGCCGATCCGGTGTAGAGCCCGAGCACCGTGTCGTAGTTGCTGCCCGTCGTCTGGATCGTCACGTTGCCCGACGCTGGAGCGACCCAGCGATACCAGACCGAGGCGCGCCCGGCGCCGGCGGGCTTGGGCTCGCCGGGCTCGACCGTGGCGTGCTCGGTGTTCTTGGTCTGGTTGCCCGAGTTGCCCGCGATCGCGATCGCGTTCGCGAACATGTCGTTGCTCGGCCGGACCACCGGAGGTGAGGCGACACCCACCGTGGTGACATCCACGTGCATCGTGGCCGCACACGCGCTCTCGTCCACGTGCAGCGCCAGGTTGGACGGCGTGCCGTCGTGGAACTTCGTGTTCGGCACCGTCGTGTCGTTGAAGTCGTGCTTGTTGGTGGTGCCCGGCCACGGGTCGCCCGCGTCGCCGCGGTCGATGGCGTTCTCCAGCTCTTCGAGGCCGTCGGCCTGCATGACCGCGACCAGCGGGTCGTCCTCGTCCGCGTTGGCGGAGTTGCTCGGCGTGACGGTCTCGTCGATCCGGTAGATGACGATGCCGCAACCGGGGGTCGAGACGTCGTAGCCCTGCTGCGTGCGGTTCTCCAGCAGGAAGTACTCGCCGTCGCCCTCGGTCTCGTTGAACACCCAGTTGACGCCGCCCGGGTTGGGGCCGAGGAGCACGGCCCCGTTCGTGGTGACCGGGATGTCGTTGGCGACCGTCGCGACGGTCGGCGTGATCCAGCCCTGGTAGTAGAGCGAGAACGCGTCGGGGTGGGTCGGCGAGTCGCCCGCCAGAGCGCCGGGGTCAGTGGACTCGCCCCACGAGCCACTGCCCATCAGGCTCCACTCACCCACACCCTCGCCGGACTGGTCGGTGTCGTAGAGGTCGGGCCAGTTGACGTCGTGGCCGAACTCGTGGGCCATGATGCCGATCGTGGCCTTGTGCCCGGCGGGCACGCCCTCGTCCGCGGCGCAGTGCCACTCGCCGAAGGTGGTGTAGCCGGAGTCGCCAACGGTGACGCCGTCGACAGTCGGGGAGGTGATGCCGGCCGAGGTGAGGTCCCACTCGTGACCCCAGATGCTCGGGCCGTCGTTGCACGTGTTGCCAGGGCCGGAGTAGGACGTCTCGTAGCCCGCGCCGATGACGGTGACGTGCAGCTCGTCGGTGGTGATGTCGCCGTCGGCGTTGGTGTCGAACGACGCGTAGTCGACGCAGCCGTTGGTCGCGGCGATCGCGTCGGCGATGTACTGCTCGCTCGCGCTGCTGACGCCGGTGTCGGGGTGCGCGTAGGGCAGCGTGATCCAGTTGGTCACGCCGTTGTTGGCGGTGCCACAGGTCTCCGCGGCCGCCGCGAGCCCGAACACGTTGCCGCTGGCCTCCTCGTAGAAGTCGTCGACACTGCCGGTCGCACCGAAGTAGTGGTTGGCCCACTGGGCCTCGGTGGAGCCGACCGAGGTCTGGTCGGTGAACTGGACGAGGATCACCAGCTCCTTGTCGTCACCGGTGCCGGCCGGCGGGGTCTCGGCCTGGGTGGCCTCCGCGCTCGGGGCGGGAGTGAGGTCCTTCGCCGCAGCCGGGGGCGTGCCCTGGCCCGCGACGACGTTCGAGGGCCGCAGCGCGCCGGAGCTGGTCAGGCCGGCGGCATAGCGCCAGAAGCCGTCGTTGCCCTTGACCAGGGTGTAGTCGCCCTTGACCGTGGCGACGCCGTTGGAGAGGCGGTTGCCGAAGGCGCGCACCTGCAGGGTGGAGCCGTCAGGCTGGGTCAGCGTGTACGGCGTCGGGTTGGCCGGCGCGCCGGTGTAACCCTTCTTGGCCGGGGCGGCCGCGCTTGACGGGGCGGCAGCGGAAGGCGCGGCCTCGGAGGGCGCTGACAGCAGCGCCAGACCGGCGGCGGCGAGCGAGACGGCCGCGACGGCCGACACCGCCCTCTGGGGAAGTTTTCTGAGTGGCGTTCTAAGAGGCATGGGCGCACCTTCACCCTGCATCGATGATTTTGTCAACGAGTCCCGTCGATACAGGTGCGACCGGACCCGGTCCGAACCAAACCAGTCGACTGTGCATCAGACCGGGCATGAAGAAAACTTTCGCAGCGGTCGCGATCATCGCCACCGCCCTGAGCAGCGCGACCGCCCTCGTCTCGGCCGACGCTGCCACCCACGACGCCCGACCGAGCCCCAAGGCCGGCGCGTTCAAGGTCACGGCCAATGTCAACAAGACCGAGCCGCTCGTCGGCAGCTCGGTCAAGATCAAGGGGTCGGTGAAGCCGGCCGCGCCCGGCGCCCGGGTCACCCTCCAGCTCCGCTACCAGGACCAGAAGCGCTGGAAGACCATCGACTCCGCGACCCTGTCTGGCACCAGCAAGTTCAAGTTCAAGGACAAGGTCACCAGCGTCCGCGCGCGCAAGTACCGCGTGGTCAAGCAGGCCGGCCCGAACCGTGCTGCCGGGCACAGCGAGTCCCTGAAGGTCACCGTCTTCGGCTGGCGTGCCCTGCCGTCGATCGACCTGGCGACGGCGACCAACATGTCGTGGGTCACCTCCGCCACCATGAACGGCGTCGACTTCCCGCTGTCGATCCGGTCCTTCATCGGCTCCCCGCCGCCGGGGACGTCGGGCTCGATCGAGTACAACCTCACCCGGGACTGCAAGCAGTTCAGGGCCACCGTCGGCCTCGATGACACGTCGCCGGGTGCGAGCTCGGCGGCGATCACCCTGAGCACCGACGGCACCGCGCGCTACTCGGGCTCGTTCGCGCTGACCCAGTCGGCACCCGTGGCCTTCGACGTCACCAACGTCTTCCGGATCAGCATCGCCGCGGTCAGCACCGGCAACGGCCTGGCCGCCGTCGGCTCGCCGCAGGTGCTCTGCAACTTCTGACCACCACCGCATGGGGGTGCGGGCGGCCGCGGCGCACGAATCGGTGCGCCGTGGCCGTCCGCAGTAACGTTGCCGTTTGTGGCAGGACCCGACTACGACACCGAGATCAAGCAGCTCAGAGCGACCATGAGCACCATCGAGCAGGTGCTCGACCTCGACTCCATGCGCAAGGAGATCGACGAGCTCGGCATCCAGGTCGCGGCTCCCGACCTGTGGGACGACCAGGCCAACGCCACCCGCGTCACCGGCCGGCTCTCGTCGCTCCAGGGCGAGGTCGACCGGGTCACCGAGCTGGGCGGCCGGATCGACGACCTCGAGATCATGGTCCAGCTCGGCCAGGAGGAGGGCGACGCCTCGACGCTCACGGACGCGGAGTCGGAGCTCGCCAAGATCCGGAAGACGGTCGAGGCGCTCGAGGTCCGCACCCTGCTCTCCGGGGAGTACGACGTCCGCGATGCCCTGATCACGGTCCGGTCCGGTGCCGGCGGGGTCGACGCGGCCGACTTCACCGAGATGCTGATGCGGATGTACACCCGCTGGGCCGAGCAGCACGACTACCCGGTCGAGGTCTTCGACACCTCCTACGCCGAGGAGGCCGGCCTCAAGTCGGCGACGTTCGCCATCCACGGTCGCTACGTCTACGGCACCCTCTCGGTCGAGGCCGGCACCCACCGGCTGGTCCGGATCAGCCCGTTCGACAACCAGGGCCGCCGGCAGACCAGCTTCGCCGCCGTCGAGGTGGTGCCGCTGCTCGAGCAGACCGACGACATCGAGATCCCCGACGAGGAGATCCGCACCGACGTCTACCGCTCCTCCGGCCCCGGCGGCCAGTCGGTCAACACCACCGACTCGGCGGTCCGGCTCACCCACATCCCGACCGGGATCGTGGTCAGCTGCCAGAACGAGAAGAGCCAGCTGCAGAACAAGGCCAGCGCCATGGTCGATCCTCAAGGCCAAGCTCCTCGCCCTGAAGAAGGCCGAGGAGGCCGCGCAGATGAAGGAGCTCAAGGGCGACGTCCAGGCCAGCTGGGGCGACCAGATGCGCAACTACGTGCTGAACCCCTACCAGATCGTCAAGGACCTGCGCACCGGCTACGAGGTCGGCAACCCGAGCGCGGTCTTCGACGGCGACCTCGACGGCTTCCTCGAGGCCGGCATCCGCTGGCGACGCGGGGCCGAGCGCGCGGCCGAGAACTGGCCGCCAGATCTAGCCGCCGTCAACTAGCCGGCCGCCTCCAGCGACGCCGACGCACCACCGGCCGGCCCGGTCGACCACGCTCCAGTCGGCCCCGGCCGGCCGCGCGACCTCGCAGGCCAGCCAGGCGTCACCGAACAGGCCGCGGTACGACGCCCGCACGACACCCGTCCCTGGTGCAGGTCAGCGCCAGCGTCGGGGAGCCGAAGGCCGGTCCGATGTCGACCTCGCAGCCGGCCGCCTTGCCGGCGGCCTTCACCAGGCGCTCGGCGCCGGTCGGCGTCGACCGGAGGAGCGAACACCCACGCCTGGGCCATCGTCCCGTCCGCGGCGGAGTAGCGGCAGCCGAACTCGTGGGCGACGTCCTCCACGCCGTTGCCGATGTCGATGGGGTCGCCGTTCTCCCAGGACGAGGAGTCCGCGGGCTCGCCGCCGAGCGCTGCTGAGACCTGGCGCTCGTCGATGGCGTCGCAGAACGCCGCCCGGGTGACCACCACGCCGGTGGCGTCGTAGTCCGACAGCGGCGTCGTGGTGAACGACTCCTTCGCCGGCGTCGGCTCGTCGTCACGACCGAGCGCGACGACCCCGCCACCCACCACGACCGCGGTCACCACGCCCGCGACCAGCAGGAAGGGGACGGGTGGGCGCATGCCCCAGAGCGTAGGGCGGCAGGGCGATGCGAGGATGCGACGGATGAGCGCACCACGTGAGATCCACGCCGCGGCGGCCCGGCAGCTCGAGGGCGAGCTCGGCATCGACGCGCTGGTCGGCGCGGCCGGGCTGAGCCCCGACCGGAGGCAGCAGTTCGCGCGTGCGGCTGGACCGGTACTGGCCCGACCTCGAGGCGGCGGTCACCGAGGTGCACCCCGACGCCGAGGTCGCGGGCGAGCTGCTGACCCGGCTGGTGCGCTCCGCGGCGGCGGCGTACGCCGAGCGCCCGGCCGACCTGCACCAGCTCGACCAGCGCCGGCTGCTCACGCCGGACTGGCTGCAGCAGCCGGGCATGTTCGGCTACTCCTGCTACGCCGACCGGTTCGCCGGGGACCTCCAGGGCGTCGCCAAGCACCTCGACCACCTCGAGGAGCTCGGCGTCACCTACCTGCACCTGATGCCGCTGCTGGCAGCCCAGGGAGGGTGACAACGACGGCGGCTACGCCGTGCAGGACTATCGCGCGGTGCGGCGCGACCTCGGCACCACCGAGGACCTCCGCGAGCTCGCGACGACGCTGCGCGGCCAGGGCATCAGCCTGGTCGTCGACCTGGTCCTCAACCACGTCGCCCGCGAGCACGAGTGGGCGGTGCGCGCCCGGGCCGGCGGCCCTGCGTCGTCGCGCTACCGCGACTACTTCCACGTCTTCCCCGACCGCGAGCTGCCCGACCAGTACGAGCGGACCCTGCCCGAGGTGTTCCCGGCCTTCGCGCCCGGCAGCTTCACCTGGGACGACGAGCTCGAGGGCTGGGTCTGGACGACGTTCAACGAGTGGCAGTGGGACCTCAACTGGGCCAACCCCGCCGTGCTGGCCGAGTTCGCCGAGATCATCCTGTGGCTGGCCAACCTCGGGGTCGAGGTGTTCCGGCTGGACGCCATCGCGTTCCTGTGGAAGCGGATGGGCACCGCCTGCCAGAACCAGCCCGAGGTGCACGCGATCACCCAGGCGCTGCACGCGCTGACCCGGCTGGCGGCGCCGGCGGTGGCGTTCAAGGCCGAGGCGATCGTGGGGCCGCGCGACCTGGTGCAGTACCTCGGCACCGGCCGGCACTCCGGCCGGGTCAGTGACCTGGCGTACCACAACAGCCTGATGGTGCAGACGTGGTCGATGCTCGCCGCCGGCAACACGATCCTGGCCCGGCACGCCCTCGGTGCGCTGCCGCCGACGCCCAACACCGGCACCTGGATCACCTATGCCCGCTGCCACGACGACATCGGCTGGGCGATCGACGACTCCGACGCCCACGCCGCCGGCGTCACCGGTCCGGGGCACCGGCACTTCCTCTCCGACTGGTACGCCGGCACGTTCCCCGGGTCGTGGGCCCAGGGCCTGGTCTTCCAGGACAACCCCGACACCGGCGACCAGCGGATCAGCGGGACCGCGGCCGCGCTGGCCGGGCTGCGCGAGGAGCCGGCAGACGGGGAGCCGACGCCCGACCAGGAGGCCGCGCTCGCGCGGATCCTCCTGGCCCACGCGATCGCGGCCGGGTGGGGCGGGATCCCCGTGATCTGGAGCGGTGACGAGCTCGCCCAGCCCAACGACGCCGGCTGGGCGTCGGAGGAGGGTCACGAGGAGGACAACCGCTGGGCCCACCGTCCCCGGCTCGACTGGGCGCGCGCGGCCGCCCGCCACGACCTGCGGACCGTGCCCGGCCGGGTCTTCTCCGGGCTGGCGCACCTGGCCCGGGTCCGCGCCGGCCTCCCGCAGCTGCACGCCTCCGCCGTCACCACCGTGCTCACCGACACCGACGACGGCATCCTCGCCGTGGCCCGCCGGCACGCGAGCGGCGCCTTCGTCGGCCTCTACAACGTCACCGACCAGCGGCGGCCGTTCCACCTGCACCAGCTGCGCGCGGCCGGCCTCACCACGCCGTACGACGCCCTCGGCGGGCACGTCCTCGAGGTCGGTGGCGACGGCGTCCTCTGGCTCCCGGCGTACGCCGCGTGGTGGGTTGTCGATTCGTCTGCGACCTGACGGGTCGTCCGAGCGCACGAAACGCAGACGAATCGAGGTTTCCGGTGCGCAGCCGGTGCTCCCGTACTCTCGATCCACGTGATTCGGTTCGAGAAGGTCAGCAAGGCTTATCCCGGGACGGGCAAGCCTGCGCTTGACCAGGTGAGCATCGACATCGAGAAGGGCGAGTTCGTCTTCCTGGTCGGCCAGTCCGGCTCCGGGAAGTCGACGGCGCTGCGGCTGGTGCTCCGCGAGACCCGCTCGACGGGTGGCCGCGTGCACGTCGCCGGCAAGGACCTCAACCGGCTCGCCAGCTGGAAGGTGCCGCGGCTGCGCCGCCAGATCGGCACCGTGTTCCAGGACTTCCGGCTGCTGCCCAACAAGACCGTCTCGGAGAACGTCTCCTTCGCCCTCCAGGTCATCGGCAAGTCTCGCGCCGAGATCAGGAAGGTGGTGCCGCAGACCCTCGAGCTGGTCGGCCTCGACGGCAAGGGCGAGCGGATGCCGGACGAGCTCTCGGGCGGTGAGCAGCAGCGCGTCGCGATCGCGCGCGCCTTCGTCAACCGGCCGATGATCCTCATCGCCGACGAGCCCACCGGCAACCTCGACCCGACCACCTCGGCCGGGATCATGAAGCTGCTGGACCGGATCAACCGCACCGGCACCACCGTGCTGATGGCCACCCACGACGTCCACGTCGTCGACCAGCTCCGCAAGCGGGTCATCGAGCTCGACCACGGTCGAGTGATCCGTGACGACGCCCAGGGCGGCTACGGGGCTGCGGTCTGATGCAGTTCCGCTACGTCTTCTCCGAGCTCCGCCAGGGCCTTCGCCGCAACCTCTCGATGCACATCGCGGTCGTGCTGACCCTTTTCGTCTCGATGACCCTCCTCGGTCTCGGCGTGCTGATGAAGCAGCAGTCCGACATCGCCACCCGCTACCTCGGCAACCAGCTCCAGGTGACCGTCTACCTGTGCCGTGACGGCGACGCCAACCCGGCCTGCTCCGGCGAGGTGACCGACGAGCAGAAGCAGCGCGTCGAGCAGGCCATCGAGGACAACCCCGAGACCGCGTCGTTCCGCTTCGAGTCGCAGGAAGAGGCCTTCGACAAGGTCAAGGAGCTCTACGGCGAGGACCAGTTCGACGGCCCGAACCCGGCGATGACCTCCGCGGACATGCCGCAGTCCTACTGGATCACCCTGAAGGACCCCAAGAAGTTCGAGGGCGTCACCAGCGCGGTGGTCGGCCTCGACGGCGTCTCCCAGATCCGAGACCTGCGCGACACGGTCAAGATCCTCTACGAGTGGCTCGACGCGCTGAAGTACGGCTCGTGGGGCATCGCCGGCTTCCTGCTGGTCGCGGCGTTGCTGCTGGTCGCCAACACCATCCGGCTGGCGGCGTTCGCGCGCCGCAAGGAGATCGCGATCATGCGGCTGGTCGGGGCGTCCACGCTCTACATCGCGCTGCCGTTCCTGCTCGAGGCGGTGGTGACCGCGGTCATCGGTGTGGCGCTCGCCGCGGGGGCCCTCGGGGCGTTCATGTACTTCGTCGTGCACGAGCAGATCGCGGACTCGATCTCGTTCATGCCGTGGATCGGACTGTCCCACTACACGACCGCGCTGGTCGTGATCGCCATCCTGGGGCCGCTGCTGACCCTGCTTCCGACACTCCTACTGACCCGCAAATACCTCAAAGTCTGACGTCGGGCCCCTACCGTCGGGGACGTCCCATTCAGTTACTTCCCCGACTGTTAGGTGCACGACGTTGCGCTACTTCCCCAGCGCGCCCTGCCCGATTTTCCGGGTCGCCCTGCCCTCGCGACCCTTCTCCTCGTGGCGACCCTCCCTCTTGTGGCACTGGGCGCCGCCGTACCCGCCGCGCAGGCCGGCGAGCCCGACGACCTCAAGGACAAGCAGAAGGACGTCCACGCCCAGGTCGAGCAGGCCCAGGCCGACGTCGAGGACGCCGAGCCAGGCGATCACGAGGGCCAAGGCGGCTCTCGTCGAGGCCGAGCAGCAGCTCGCCGCGGCGCAGTCCGACTTCGCGGCCAAGCAGGCCTACGCGGCCGACGCGCTGACCCAGCTCCAGGCCGCCGAGGCGCAGAACGCCACGATGCAGGCGGCGCTGCAGGTCGCCCAGGCCAACCTGACCCAGGCCAAGGCCGACGTGGTCGCCGGCCAGGCCGCGCTGGACGCGCAGCAGCTGACGGTCAAGGACACGGTCGTCGAGACGTACGAGCAGGGCTCACCCGAGCTGCTGGCGTGGACCGGCTACCTCGACTCCCAGACCCCGGCCGACCTGATCCGCAAGATGGAGTACGCCGACACGCTGGTCGAGGACCAGAACAGCCTGTTCGACCAGCTGCACGCCGCCGAGCTGGCGCTGCGCGCGAGGAAGGACGAGGTCAAGGCCGCCGAGGCCGCCGCCGACGAGCAGGCGGACCTCGCGGAGCAGCAGCTGGTCAACGTCCAGCACCTGAAGGCCGAGGCGGACCAGGCCGCGAACGACGCGCTGCTCGCCCAGAACCAGGTCACGCTCACCGTGGCCGCCCGCGAGAAGGCGCAGCACCAGGCGGAGCGGGCCAAGGCCAAGGACGAGGCCGAGCTGGCGAAGCTGAAGAAGCAGGAAGCCAGGATCAAGCAGCAGATCATCGCCGCGGCCGCCGCCGACCACAGCACGGGCTACGTCGGTCAGGACGACGGCTTCCTGATGCCACCGGTCGATGGCGCCGTGACCTCGCCGTTCGGCTACCGGATCCACCCGATCTACGGCTACTGGGGGCTGCACGACGGCACCGACTTCGGCGTCGCCTGCGGCGAGGGCATGCGGGCCGCCGCCGACGGCAAGGTGATGTCGCGCTACTACTCCTCGGTCTACGGCAACCGGCTCTACCTCGACGTGGGCAAGGTCAACGGCCACAACCTCACCGTGGTCTACAACCACGCGACGTCGTACCGCGTGAACGTCGGCGACACCGTCAAGCGCGGTGAGATCGTCGGCTACGTCGGCTCGACCGGCTGGTCGACCGGGTGCCACCTGCACTTCACGGTGCTGCAGGACGGCACCGCCGTCGATCCGATGAACTACCTCTGACCGCCGGGGGTTTCGAGACAGTTGCTGCGCAACTTCCTCAACCACCGGTGGTTGAGGAGGGCGCCCTGCGCCCGTCTCGAAACCAGGGGAGCCGGGGCTGGAGCTCAACCCAGTTGCGGCCTGTTGCGAGAATGGCCGGATGGCCAAGGAGCAGGGGCGCAAGGTCGTCGCGCAGAACCGCAAGGCGCGGCACGACTTCGCCATCGAGGACACCTACGAGGCCGGCCTGGTGCTCCAGGGCACCGAGGTGAAGTCGCTGCGCGAGGGGCGGGCCTCGCTCGTCGACGGGTTCGTGGACATCGACGGCGGCGAGGCATGGCTGCACAACGTGCACATCCCGGAGTACACCCAGGGCACCTGGACCAACCACTCCGCCCGGCGCAAGCGCAAGCTGCTGCTCAACCGCGACGAGATCGACAAGATCGAGCGCCGGGTCAACGAGAAGGGGTTCACGATCGTGCCCCTGTCGCTCTACTTCCTCAACGGCCGGGCCAAGGTCGAGATCGCCCTGGCCAAGGGCAAGAAGACCTGGGACAAGCGGCACGCGCTCGCTGAGCGACAGGCCGACCGCGAGACCGAGCAGGCGGTGGGCCGCCGGCTCAAGGGGATGGACTGACCTGGTGCCTGCCCTGAGGCCTCGAAGGGTCGAGGCTGCGGACCGGTCGGAGGACATCGCCCCGGTCCGCGCGTTCTGGGAGGGGCTCGGGCTGCCCGGCCTCTTCGACGTGCACGTGCACTTCCTGCCGCCCAACATCCAGAAGGCGGTCTGGCAGGTCTTCGACACCGCCGGCCCGAAGATCGGCCGCGAGTGGCCGATCCGCTACCGGCAGTCGCACGAGGAGCGGGTCGAGCTGCTGCGCGCGATGGGCGTGCGCCGGTTCTCGACGCTGCCCTACGCGCACAAGCCCGGCGTCGCGGCGTACCTCAACGACTGGTCGCGCACGTTCGCGGCCGACGTTCCCGAGGTGCTCTGGTCGGGGACGTTCTATCCCGAGGACGATGCCGGGTCGTACGTCGCCGAGCTGGTCGAGGCCGGCGTCGAGCTGTTCAAGCTGCACCTGCAGGTGGGGGAGTTCCACCTCGACGACCCGCTGCTCGACGACGTGTGGGGGCTGCTGTCGGAGGCGGACGTGCCGGTCCTCGTGCACGCCGGGTCCGGGCCGGTCGGCAACGACTTCACCGGGCCGGGGTCGATGCAGCGGCTGCTCGAGCGGCACCCGCGGCTGCCGATCATCGTGGCGCACATGGGCGCGCCGGAGGTGGTGCGGTTCCTGCGCCTGGCCGAGGCGCACGAGCGGGTCCGACTCGACACCACGATGGTCTTCACCGACTTCTTCGGGATGCCCTATCCCGACTGGCTGATGCCTCGCCTGGTCGACCTGCAGCCCAAGATCCTGCTCGGCACCGACTTCCCGACCATTCCCTACCCCTACGTGCACCAGCTCGAGGGCCTGGCCCGGCTCGACCTCGGCGACGACTGGCTGCGCGCGGTCTGCTGGGAGAACGGCGTCGCAGCTGTTCGGCGCCAGCGGTCGGTCAGCCCCTGAGCGGCTGCCAGGCCAGGGCGGCGTAGCTGCCCGCTGGCAACCCGCTCCGGCGCCGACCCGTCCCGCGGCACGAGGTAGACCCCCCATGGCAGCTCCCCGCCCTGGGTGGTCGGCGACGGCGATGATCTGACCGTCCGGGCTCCACGTCAGCGTCGGGCGGCGACAGCGAGGCAGACACAGCGACCGGCGTCGAGCAGCCGCGTGGTGTCCCCTGTCGTCCAGGTCGAGACGGTCATCGCGGTGAACCCGTCTCCTCGTGGCTCACCTGTGCTGGAACGGTCCTGGTCGTCGAAGTAGGCCAGGCGCGTCGCCGTCCGGGGACCAGCTGACCGGTCCTTGCAACGGGGTCGCCGGCGTCCCTGGCCATGTCGCACCGGTCGTCCTGGCCGTCGCAGGTCCAGCGACGTAGACGCCGTCCGCGGCGGCGAAGGCGAGCCGCGTCACCGTCGGGTGACCAGGCCGGTGAGCGCCGGCGGCGCTCATACTGGCGCTCCTGGCGACCCCCGGCTCAGCTCGCCGGCTGCGCCGACCGTCTGGCAGCCACACCCCGTCGCCGTCGAGATGACGCCAGGGTGCTCGCCGTCCGGCGAGACAGCTGCCAGCGCAGACGTCGTCCGGGCAGTGGCCGAGGACGACGCTCGGTCCCGGTGCGCAACGTCCAGTCGCGACCACCGTGGCGCGCGCGGTCGGCGTAGACCATCTCGGTGCCCGTCGGCGGTGAACTGGTACTGCGCGAAGCACGGCGGCGTCGTCGGGCAGGTGCTCCGGCACCGTGCCGCAGGACGGCGGTCCACCGTGCTCCCGGTGCCACCGTCGGCGGACGTGGCAGCGCCAGCAGCGTGCCGTTGGCGACGCTTCCGGGCTGCGGCGCCGGCTCGATCGACGCGGTCCCGCGGCCCGGCCAGCTGCCAGCCGCCGGCCGCGAGCGGCGACCGCCGCGGCCGACGGCGACCAGCTTGGCCGTCGTACGCCGGGTCGCGGATGCGCCGCAGCTCGGCGTACGCGACCGCGCACGTCGGGAACGGTGCGCTCCAGCAGCTCCTGGGTGGCGGCGCGCGCCAGGGTGTCGAGGTCGGTCACTGCTCGTCCTCCTGCGTCGTCGGCGCCGAGCGGTCGCGGCCAGGCGCCGCTGGCGGGCCCGGCTCAGGTGCTGCTTGACGGTGCCCTCGCTGGTGCCGAGCGTCGCCGCGATCTCGGCGACGGGCATGTCG
This sequence comes from uncultured Actinomycetota bacterium, assembly GCA_963798045.1. GTDB lineage: Bacteria > Actinomycetota > Actinomycetes > Propionibacteriales > Nocardioidaceae > Nocardioides. The sequence goes on along the minus strand of CAWCSB010000034.1, from coordinate 187,089 downwards.
TAGACGAAGCGCAGCGCCGCCGCCTGGGCCTGGCGGTGCGGCAGGGCGCGCACCGCCGCCCAGAACTCCTCGCCTGCCTCGCTCAGCTCGACCGGCGGCTGCCGGCGCCCGGCCAGCCGCGCCGTGCGCCCGGAGCTCGACCATCCGGCGCCGGAACTGCGAGACGGCGAGGTTCGCGCACGTCCGCCGTACCCACAGGTCGGGCCGCTCGCAGCTCGGCCACCTCGCGCCAGCGGCGGTAGGCCACGAGCATCGCCTCCTGGGCGACGTCCTCGGCGAGGTGCGCCGGGCAGAGCCCGCGGGCCAGCGCCACCAGCCGCGGGCAGCTCGGCGGCGTAGAACTCGTCGAAGCGCCACGCGGCGCGCGACGGCGGCGGCGCGCTGCGGCGCCGCGACCTCCGTCCGGGACCATCTCGCTCATGACCATTACCTCGCCCGAGAGCCGGCTCAGGATGACACCGCTGCCAGACTTTCGGTGTGGACAAGGACCCCTTTGCGCTGATCGCGACCGAGCGCCGGGCGCTCGCCGACCTGGTCGACGGGCTGGACGAGCAGCAGCTCGGCGACGCCGTCGCTGTGCGGCGCCTGGACGGTGCAGGACGTCGCCGTCCACCTGATGGCCGCCGAGGAGGGGGCGGTCAGCGAGTTCCTGGTCGCGTGGGTGCGGAGCGGGTTCAGCTTCGACCGGGCCAACCAGCGGATGACCGCGGCCCGCAGCGGGGAGCCCGGTCAGCGACGCTGACCGCCCTCATGCGCGAGCACGCGGAGTCGCGGTTCACGCCGCCCGCTGATGGACTGGCACGCGCCCCTGACCGACGTGATGGTCCACCGCGAGGACATCGCCGTCCCGCTCGGCGTGCCGTCCGACCGGCCCGGTCGAGTCGTGGCGGCACGTCGCTCGACTTCGTGGTCACGCCGAAGGCCCGGCGCGGCTTCGGCGTCCGCCGGCTGCCCGGCGTACGCCTGGTCGCGACGGACGTCGACTGGTCGCACGGAGACGGGCCCGAGGTCACCGGACCGGCCGCCGCGCTCGCGCCTCGCGCTCTCAGGTCGTCCCGCCGGGCTGGACGCCCTGAGCGGGCCCGGAAGGGAATCTCTGGCGACCTGGGTCGGTTGAACCCCGTACAGTGGAAACACAACTCAAGAGGGGCTGATCGGTTTCGACTTGGGACGTTAGTTCCAGGAGAAGCGGGTCGAGGAGCCAGCGACATCTCGTTAACGACCGCTGGAAAACACAACTGCCAACGCTAAGCGCAGTTCCTTCGCTCTCGCCGCCTGAGCGGTGATCGAAGCGTCAGACCGGGCATCCGTCTCCGTCCCGGACCCTGGCGTCATCTAGGAGACTTGCTGCTCACCTCCAGTCAGGAGGGGTGATCGGGACTCAAACCTGACTGAGTCTGTCGGCGACGTGTCTGTGCGAGCGCCGGGACTGAGAAAACGTCAATACAGACTGCACCCGGAGAAGACCTGGTTCGACGCTTGAGGACGCGGGTTCGATTCCCGCCAGCTCCACGCACGACACGCAGCCCGGGCCAAGCGCACAGCGCTAGGCCCGGGCTGCTGTCGCGCGCGGTTCCGGCAACCCGGTGGTCGTCGACGACGCGACCCGCAGCGCATCATGGCGCGCCGTGACGCGTGACGGATCCGCGACGCGGAGTCCGACATAGATCTCGACGAGGTGCGCCGTCTGTTTCGCGACTTCGTGGCGTGGCACGCGCAGCGGCAGGCGCCAGAACCTCGGTCTCGTGGCGGCGTACTTCGACGACGACGCGTGGGAGGCCGAGCTCGCCGGGCTGCCTGGCGTGTACGCCGCGGCCCAGGGCGGTGCGCTCCTGCTCGCGACCCTGGACGGGGCAGCGACGGGCTGCGTGGCACTGCGCCAGCTCGACGACGAGTCGTGCGAGATGAAGCGGATGTACGTCGACGACACCGGCCGCGGACGGGGCGTCGGACGGGTCCTGGGCGAAGGGGTCATCCAGCGGGCGCACGACCTGGGGTACGCCGCGATGTACCTCGACACGAGCATCGAGCAGCACGAGGCGATCGCGCTCTACCGCAGTCTCGGGTTCGAGGAGGTCGAGCCCTACTACGACGTGGCGCCGGCGATGCGGGAGTGGCTCACGTTCTTCAGGCTGGTTCTGTGAGCAGCCCGAGCCCGGTCGCGTGCCGGCGTACGGCGTCGCTGTCGGCGGCGAGCACGAACGGCACCTCGTGGTCCCACGCGTCCGACACCTGCTCGACGCGACCGTCGCCGGGGTCGAGGCGCACCTCGCGGATGTAGACGGCGAGCACCCGGTCGGGGTGGGAGCGGACGATGTCCGCGTAGATCTGGGGGTCCTTCTCGCCCGAGTCCCCGATGAGCACGAACGGCAGGTCGGGGTGCAGCTCGAGGATCTCGTGGATCCGCACGTGCTTCGGTTCGCGGCCTGCCCGGCTGCCGAGCAGGTCGCGGAGCAGGACGGGACCGAGCGGGAAGTCTCGGTGGCGCAGGAAGGCCACGAGGAACGCGTGCAGGTTCCACGGGCTGGAGGAGACGTAGAAGAGCGGGTTGCCGCCGGCGGCGAGGTCTCGGTAGAGCTCCGGTGCACCAGCGAACGGCGTGCGCGTGATCGCGGACCCGGTGAAGGTCTGCCGCACCATGTGCCCCACCCGCTGGACGCCGGTCTCGAGGATGGTGTCGTCCACGTCCGAGATCACCCCGAAGCGGGCGTCGGGCCCGGGGACGCGTACGTCCAGCGGCGTGGTGTGCGGCCCGGTCGTCCCGCGGTAGTCGCCGGCGAGCTCGACCGTCCCCGTGGACCACGGGCTCGTCAGCGCTCCCGCCTCGGGATGCAGCCGGGCCAGGAAGTAGCCCTCGGCATCGGTCTCGACCTCGACGCTGGCGCCGCCGACCGTCACTCGCAGAGGCACGCCGGGCAGCTCGTCGGTCACGAACTGGCGCAGCATGCGCAGCACGGCCGCGCCCACGCCCTCCCCTTCGACCGCCTCATCCGGCGGCGCGTCGTCGAGCACCCGGCCCCGCACGACGACCCCGTGCGGGCCGCCGTGCCCGAGGTAGGCCTCGATCCGGAAGTCGGCCGGGATGCGCGTCCCGGCCCGACGCAGCCGGGCGGCGTCCCACGCGCTCTCGAGCGCGAGCACCCAGCGGCTCACGGCATCCACCGTAGGGGCGGGTCAGGAGCAGTCCAGCTCCGGCTGCGCACGGAGCGTGTCGCCGCGTATCCAGATGAGCGGGCCGCAGCGTGGGGTGATCAACCGGTAGTTGCTCATGAGCAGGTCGCGCAGCTGTCGGCCGTCGTCGATGTGCCACGAGTTGAGCGGCAGCACCGCGACGACCCAGGTGGGCGCGTCCGGCCCGGAGAGCAGGGCGCGCAGCTCGTCCTGGTCGGGGTCGAGGGTGCGCATCGGGAGCGACCAGAGGTGCCGGTACGGCGAGGGCAGGCCGGATGCCTCGACCAGCTCGGCGTTGCCGTACAGGCTCACGATCGTGTCGTCGCGCCCCGACACCAGCGAGATCGCGTGGCCGACCTGCCAGGGGCCGGATGGCGTGGGGGAGACGAGTCGCTCCTCGGCGAACCCGACGTACGCCGTCACCGTCGCGACCACCGCGAGCGCTGCGACGAACCGGGTCAGTGAGCGGAACGGCGGCGCGCACGACGCGGCGAGTGCGGCGAGCAGCGCGACGTCCGGGATCAGCGGCACCAGGTAGGCGTGCCAGTAGCTGCCGCTGACGACGACGCCGACCAGGTCCACGACGGTGGTCGCGAGGAGCGCGAGCGACAGCGCCGGCCATCGCGCGAACCATCGACGCACGGAGGCGACACCGAGTGCCACCAGGGGCGCCATCCCGCAGATGATGAACAGCCAGAACAGATCGTGACCGCGCTCGACCGGCGCCTGCGAGTCACTGGCGGCCAGCACCGCGGATGCGTCGGCACGGAAGCCGACCACCTGGTACCACGCCGACGAGATGGTTGCCGGACTCACCGCTAGCCAGGCGACAAAGGCCACGACCGGCAGCGCCGCGCCCACGGCGAATCGTCCGCCGGCCCGGAGCACGCGGTCCGGCGGCAGCCGGTCGGACACCAGGGAGGCGCCCAGCAGGACGACCGCGAAGACCAGCCCGCCGACCAGGCTCTGCTTGAACCCGCACGCGGTCATCGCGCACACGCCGGCCAGGAGAGCGGCGCGGGACGAGCCGGTGTCCAGCGCTCGCAGCAGGAGCAGCCAGGAGAGCGCGACCAGCGGCGTGCCCAGCACCTCGCCCTTCGACGTCCACGCAGACAGTGAGGGATCGGCGAGCAGCGTCACGGTCACCACGGTCGCCAGACGGGCCGCACCGGGCGACGTCAGCCGGGTGGCCACAAGATGCACGGCGACCACCAGGACCGCGGCCAGCACCAGGGCCAGCAACCGCGGCCCGAGCTCGCCGAGCAGGGCGTCGCTCCACCGGTACGCCGCGAGCAGGACCGGCGGGCGGTCCACCCAGTAGTGGCCGTAGAGGCTGTCGGCGTCCGGCGACCACGACCTGGCCACCAGGAGGAAGCCGGCCTCGTCCGAGCTTCGGGTGGCCAACAGTCCGGGCACCCGCAACGCCGACGAGACGAGCACCGCCACGACGAGGAAGCGGTCCAGCCGGACGGTCCGCTGCCGCGGCACCGTCCTCGCGTCGGGCCACAGTGCGGGAACCGGCGGCGTCATGCTGCACTGTCGCTGACCGGGTCTCTCGTGTGGAGAGCCGAGAGCCGGTCGAGCCCGAATCGTTACGGGCCCTAGCCCCGCACGCCCTCGTCGACGGCCACGATCGCGTGTGCGGCGGCCCGCCGCGCTCGCACCGACTCGGGATCCTCGAAGAGCGACGCCGCCGCGTCGCGCAGGATCTGTCCGCCGACGACGGGCATGACCCGGTCGCCGACCTTGCGCAGCACGACGTAGTCACCTTGCGAGTCGAGCTGGCAGGTGGTGCCGGTCTCGGGGTTCATCCACTCGATCGATGCGGCAGAGGCACCGACGAGGACCAAGTGGGGCGCGAGCGCCCACGCGCGGTGGTCGTCGGTCCTCAGGTCCACGAGCGCAGCACTCCTCCGGTCCCTCAACGGGGACCATCCCCATGTCGCCGGGGGAAACACTAATTGAAGGTTTCTTCATGTGACAAACTGGATCTCTCGGGCCTGCGCGGGGGCGCGGCAGCCCAAGAAGGGGACTTGGACACATGGCGGTACCGCTCTACCAGGCCAAGGCCGAGCTGTTTCGCACGCTCGGCCATCCAGCGCGCATCCGCATCCTCGAGCTGCTCTGCGAGCGGCCACACGCCGTTCACGAGCTGCGGCAGCACGTCGAGATCGAGGCCAGCAACCTCAGCCAGCAGCTGAGCGTGCTGCGCCGCGCGCAGATGGTCGTCTCGACCCGTCAGGACGGCGAGGTCGTCTACTCCATCTCGGTGCCCGCCGTCCGCGACCTCCTGCTCGCCGGACGCCGGATCCTCGCGAAGCTGGCCCCCGACGTCGACCTCGACTGGGCAGGCGCGGCCTCGGTCGCCGGCGAGTCGAGGTAGCACCGCTCCCCAGCCGGCCGATCAGCTGACGACCGAGCCCAGGCCCTCCTTCTCGGGCAGCACGACCTCCTCGAGCATCTCCTCGATCTGCTCCGTGCGGAGCGACACCTCGAGCGCCCAGTAGTAGATGACCACGCTGAACAACGCGATCGCGGCCATGTCCCAGCCGAAGGGCAGCGGGGGATCCGTGCGTGGGCCGAACGAGCTCAGGTAGACGATCACACCCATCCCGAGCAGGTAGACCGGCAGCCACGACGCGGCCCGCCACTCCAGCAGCGGCTTGTGCGGGTTGAGGCCGAGGACCCGGTTGGCCGCGAGGATCGCGTAGCCGATCAGGATCGCGACGCCGAGCTTCCAGTCCGTGTTCCAGGTCGACCACAGGATGATCAGCCCGGAGATGACGAACGCCAGTGGGCACAGCACCTCGGCCATCGGCAGGCGGAACGGCCGCTCGGCGTCGGGCAGGCGCTTGCGGAAGACACCCAGCGAGAGCGGAGCCCCGGCGTACATCAGCACCGATGCGCTGGTGATCAGCCCGACCAGCGACTGCCAGGACGGGAACGGCAGGAAGCAGATGCAGCCGGTGATGAACGCCGCGATGAGCCCGACCCAGGGGACGCGGCGCTCGTTGGTCCACTCGAACATCGACGGGACATAGCCGTTGCGCGAGAGGCCGTAGGCCACCCGCGAGCTGCCGGTGGTGTAGATGATGCCGGTGCCGGCCGGGCTGATGATCGCGTCGAGGTAGATGATCGCGGCCAGCCAGCCCACGCTCACCAGCGTCGCGATCTCGGCGAACGGGCTGGTGAACAGCGCGTACGTGCCGTCGGACGTGGCGGCCCAGGTGCTGCCGATCGCCGAGCTCGGCAGCGCCACCAGGAAGGCGACCTGAAGCAGGACGTAGACCACGGTGCCGATCGCGATCGAGCCGATGATCGCGAGCGGTACGTCGCGTCGTGGGTTCTTCGACTCGCCCGCCAGCTGGTCGGCCTGCTCGAAGCCGAGGTAGCTGAAGATGATCCCGCTCGTCGACACCGCGAGCAGGATCGCCTTGAGCCCGCCGGGGTCGAAGCCGTTGGCCGCGGTGAAGTTGCCGGTGTCGAAGTTGGCGATCGACAGCACGATGATCGTCAGCATGGGGATCGCGACCTTCCACCACGTCATGGTGCTGTTGGCCGTGGCCAGCTTTCGAACGCCGAGGAAGTTGATGGCGGTGAAGATCGCCATCAGGATCACGGCGACCACCAGGCCCGACCCCGTCAACGTCTTGTCGGTGTGAGTCAGCCCCTGCGCCCAGCTGTAGTGCTGGCTGTAGGTGATCATGGCCGACACCTCGATCGGCGCCACCGTCGCTGCCTGCAGCCAGGAGAACCAGCCGAACGACGCGCCGGCGATGCCGCCGAACGCGTAGTGCGGGAACCGCGCGGTGCCTCCGGAGACCGGGTACATGCCCCCGAGCTCGGCGTGGACCAGGGCGAGGACCAGGATGCAGACCGCACCGATCAGCCACGAGATGATGGCCGCGGGACCGGCCGTGATGAGCGCGTCCTGCGCGCCGAACAGCCAACCGGACCCGATGATCGAGCCCATCGAGGCCCACATCAGCCCGACCAGTCCGACCTCGCGCAGCAGGCTGTGACTGCGCTCCTTGGGTTTCTTCTCCAGAACGACCACGACAACCTCCTGTGACGTGTGGCCAGCAGTAGGATCGGGTCCGCAGAAAACGGTACCCCCGGGGCACTAACGTCGCCCCATGCGCGACTCCGCCTGCGTCTTCTGCACCATCGTCGCGGGCGAGGCCGAGGCGGCGCGGGTCCTCGAGGACGACGACTTCCTGGCGTTCCTGGACCAGCGGCCGGTGTTCAAGGGCCACGTGTTGCTGGTGCCCCGGGAGCACATCGGCACGCTGACCGACCTGCCTGCCTCGCTCCGCGACGGCTTCCTGGCCGCGGCGCAGCTGCTCGCCTCGGCGGTCGTCGACGGGCTGGGTGCGCAGGGCAGCTTCGTCGCCATGAACAACGTGGTCAGCCAGTCGGTCCCGCACCTGCACCTGCACGTCGTGCCGCGGACCAAGGGCGACGGGCTGCGCGGCTTCTTCTGGCCGCGCACGAAGTACGCCGACGCGGCCGAGCAGGCGGCGTACGCCGACCGGCTCCGCGCCGCGCTCGCATAGGCCAGAGCGCAACTTCCTCGCACCGGCGCACGTCTCCGGGGACATGACACGCCGTACCGCTCTCTCCCTCGTGCTCACCGTCTTCCTGCTGCCCGTGCTCCTGCTCGCACCGGCCCACGCGTCGGCAGCCAGCGCCCCTGCCGACGCCGTGGCAGCGGCGCCCGGTCCGGGCTGGTACCTGGCCGACGTCTCCCGCGCGCACACCGAGAAGCTGGTCCTGGTCTCGCCGACGGGGGAGACCAGCACCGTCTACAAGCGCAGGGTCTCCAAGGTCTGGGGCGGGTTCCTGCTGCTCGACTGGTCGGCGGACGGGCGCACCGCCCTGCTCAGCACCACGGACCGGGACGGCAGCCGGCTGGTGCGGGTGGACGTGACGACCGGCGCCGTCCTCGAGCTGCCGGCGCCCCGGCTCGACGCCGCGCTCCTCGCCGCCGACGGGTCGGGGGTGATCGCGAGGAGCTGGAGGCGCGGCCGCAGCGACACGTTGGTCCTGGACAAGATCACCTGGGCCGGGACCCGCACCCGACTGCTCGACTCGACCAGCGGCGCGATGGTGCTGGGCCCCGACGGGACCGTGGTCACCGGTGACCACGTCCAGCTGCTGCTCTCGACGACCACCGGCGCGGTGCTGGACCGGTTCCGCCCCGGGGGTTACTGCACCCCGGTCCGCTGGTGGGACTCCACCCGGCTCCTGGAGTCCTGTGACTCCGACCTCCTTCTCGTCGACCCCACGACCGGCAGCACCGAGCGGCTGACTCGCGGGCACCGGCACGCAGCGGGCGACTACGGCCACCTGGACGGTCGTGAGGTGGGCGGCCGGCTCTACGTCCAGGTCGCGGGTGCCTGCGGCACCACGTTCGTGGCCCGCGAGACCCGGCAGGGTGAGATGCGCCACCTGCGGGTGCCTGGGGCCGTCGGGAACGTCGTCATGGTCGACGCCGTGGGCAAGGATCTCGTCATCCAGCACGCCGCCAGCTGCGATGGCGAGCGGCCTCGCTCGGTCCTCGCGCGGTTCGACCCCGTCCACCACGAGGAGACGCCCCTGGTGAGGCTGGGCGGGCGTGAGAGCTTCGGCCGGATCCTCGTGTTCGGCGAGGTCCGTGCGTCACTGTTCTGAGCCTGCGGGCCAACCCCGAATGGGTCTGGCTGGCGCGGTCCCCTATCGTGCTGCGACATGGGTCGATACGACGGACGCATCGCAGTCGTCACGGGTGCCGCCCGTGGCATCGGGTTCGGGTGTGCCACTCGCTTCGCCGAGGAGGGCGCCTCCATCGCGATCGTCGACCTCGACGAAGCGGCTGCCTCGGAGGCCGCTGCGAAGCTCCCGCTCCAGGGTGACGCGAAGGCCATCGGCGTCGGCGCCGACGTGAGCGACAGCGCGTCCGTCGAGGCTGCCGTCGCCCGTGTCGTCGAGGAGCTCGGCGGGATCCACGTGCTGGTCAACAACGCCGGCGTCACCCGCGACAACCTGCTGTTCAAGATGACCGACGACGACTGGGACCTGGTCATCGGCGTGCACCTGCGCGGGGCCTTCCTCATGACCCGGGCCGCCCAGAAGCACTTCGTCGAGCAGAAGTACGGCAAGATCCTCAACCTCTCGAGCGTGAGTGCCCTGGGCAACCGCGGCCAGGCCAACTACTCGGCGGCGAAGATGGGGATCCAGGGGTTCACCCGCACCCTCGGCATCGAGCTCGGCCCGTTCGGGATCAACGCCAACGCCATCGCCCCCGGCTTCATCGCCACCGAGATGACCGACGCCACCGCGCGTCGGCTGAAGATGGAGCCGGAGGAGCTGCGCCGCCTCAACGCCGAGGCGAACCCGGTCCGCCGGGTCGGCGAGCCGGCCGACATCGCCGCTGCGGCGGCGTTCCTGTGCAGCGACGAGGCGTCCTACATCACCGGACAGACGCTGTACGTCGACGGCGGGGCAAAGCTCGGCTGATCCAGACCGGCGGGGTCCCTCCTCGGGAACCCCGGCGCGCCTCCCGATGTCTGAGCGAGGGTGGGCGCACCATCGAAGTCCACCAGTTCAGTAGAGAACCAACTGTGACCACCCACTTCCCCCACGATCGGAGTACGCCCGTGCGACGTCGTACCGTGACCGCCAGAAGAGCACGGAGCATCGCTGCGGCCCTCCTCGCCACCTCCGTCGCCCTCGTGCTCGCCGGCTGCGGCAAGGGCGACGGGTCCGACGACCCCTCCGACAGCGGCCCCGGGGCGCAGAACGTCGCGGCGGGTGCCGAGATCAAGGCCACCTGGCCGCTCACCGGTCTCCCGGTCACCGGCGACGACGAGGCCGCCCAGGACCACCCCGTGATGGTGCTCAAGATGGACAACACCTACGCCAGTGCGCCGCAGGTGGGCCTCGGCTCGGCCGACATGGTCGTGGAGGAGCTGGTCGAGGGCGGCATGACCCGGCTCGCGGCGTTCTACTACTCCAAGATCCCCGGCGATGTCGGACCGGCGCGGTCGATGCGGGCCAGCGACATCGGGATCGTCTCGCCGGTCAAGGGCGCGATGGTGACCTCCGGCGCCGCGCAGGTGACGATCAACCGGATCGACGACGCCGGCATCCCCTACTTCACCGAGGGCGACAAGGGCTTCTACCGCGACTCGAGCCGCGCCGCTCCCTACAACCTGTTCACGGACCTGTCCGAGACGGCGACGCTGGTCGACCAGGACGAACCCGAGCGGCCCGACGACTACCTGCCGTGGGGTGACGAGAAGGACTTCCCGCAGGGTCAGCCGGCGCGCACCGTCGCCGCGTCGTTCTCCGGTGGGCACACCACCAACTGGACGTTCAAGGACGGCACCTACGTCAACGAGAACACCTACGCCGGCGCCGGTGACGAGTTCCCGGCCGACACCGTGCTCGTGCTGCGCGTCAAGGTCGGCGACGCCGGCTACCGCGACCCGGCCGGCAACCCGGTCCCGGAGACGCAGTTCACCGGCCAGGGCCAGGCGATGATCTTCCACGACGGCCGGCTGGTGCGTGGCCAGTGGAAGAAGGAGTCGCTCGGTGCGGCGCTCACGCTGTCCACCGAGGCAGGTGAGCTCACCGTGCCCGCCGGCCACACCTGGATCGAGCTGGTGCCGCAGGACGGTGGCACCGTCCGCTTCGGCAAGTAGCCGGCTACTGGTCGTCGTCCGCGACCAGGGTGTCCGGCAGCCCGACGCCCGAGTCCGCGAGCGAGCGGAAGCCGGCGATGATGAACCCGATCGCGGCCTCCACACGGTCGGCGGCCTCCTCGGGGTCGTCGGCGGTGGCGACCGACTCCCCGGCCGAGGACATCGCGCCGAAGAAGATCCGGGCGAAGGTCTGCAGCATCGCCTCGTCGAGCTCCCACGAACCGGCACCGAGGACGGATCGGACGATGTCGAGGACGGTGGCGAACGTCGACCGCTCCTCCTGCTCGCGGTACCTCTCGTAGCCGAGGACCGCGGGGCCCTCCTGGATCACGATCCGGCGGTACCGCGGCTCCTGGACCACGCCGAGGAACGCGCGGAGCCCGGCCCGCGCCTTCTCCCACGGGTCCCGCTTGCCCTTGAGGGCCTTGTTGATGGTCTTGGAGGCATCGTCCTCGACCCGCTCGAAGACGGCCTCGAAGAGCGCCTGCTTGCCACTGAAGTGGTGGTAGAGCGCGCCCTTGGTCACCCGGGCCCCCGCGACGATCGCGTCGAGGGAGGTGTTGGCGTAGCCGTGCTCGGTGAACAGCCCCTCGGCGATCTCGACCAGCGCCCGCTTGGTCGAGGCGGAGTACTGCTGCCGGCGGCTCGCGCCCGGGACGGTCGGCACCTTCGGGACGAGGCGCGACACCGACCTGGGCATCCGGTGAGGCTACTGACCGACCCCCGGTATGGCGAGGACCCCGATTTCGGTGGGCGTGGCCAGCATCACTGCTTGAAAACTGGCATACCATCAGTATGGCTGTCTACTCTGGGTACGTACTCACGGTATGTGAATACCCGGCCCCACCACGGCCGGCACCAGAGAAAGGACCAGCCCATGACCTGGACGTCCTTCCACCGTCGTGGAGATGTGCTCCGCGATGTCATCGCCGCGGCCGACCAGCGCCGCGACGGCGTGCTGCCCCGCGACGTCGACGGCGTCTCGGCCACGTTCGCCGACGACCTCGACCTCCTCGCCGCCCTCCAGCTGAAGTGGCACACCCGCCTTGCCGGCCGGATCGAGCGCGAGCAGATGACCCAGCCCATGGACCTGCGCGCCTCCGTGGTTCGCGCCTGGCACCGGACCGCGGACGAGCTGCCCGGCATCCGCGCAGTCCTCGACGAGCAGCGGCAGCGCCCGGCCGACGAAGCGACCGCCGAGGTCATGCGCAAGTCGGCCGCCAAGGAGCACGTGCTCCTGGCCGTCATGGCCGGCGGGGCCAGCGCCCAGGACGGGCGTGCCGCCGCTCTTGGCGCCCGCATCGAGGCCGAGGCGAGGGCCACCTGGCCGTCGTACGACGTGCTCGACGAGCTCGACGAGGTCGGCGACGACCACACCGAGCGTCCGACCCTGCTCGGTCGGCTGAAGGCCGCGCTGGCCGCCTGACGCGGTCGTCCCCAGATTTCGGTACGCGCGGGCGGGCGGCCCACCACAACGCTTCAGATCAGCAATATGAGCCTCGGAGAAGCCTGTGCTCGAGACCTCAGGCTGCGGAGGGAATCTGATGCGTATCGCCCGCGCCGTCATCGCGGCCGGAGCCGTCACGGCTCTGCTCGCCGGAACGTCGTCGACCGCTGCGGGGGTGACCTCCTCGACGGCCGCCGTCCAGCCTGCGGCTCTGGCACTGGCGCCGGGGGTGACGGCCTTCTACGAGATGAACGAGCCGCCGGGGACCACCGTGATGCACGACAGCGGCCCCAACGGTCTCAACGCTCCGGTCGACCCCACCGGCATCACCTCGGGGGCCGTGTTCGCCGGCGCCACCGGCTACAACTGGGTGCACCGGGCGCCGGAGGCGCCGCCTCCGTCGCCCGAGCGCGTCATCCAGGTCCCCGACAACGCCAACCTCGAGCCGGGCAGCGGGCCGTTCACGATCGAGCTCCGGTACCGCACCAAGGAGAACTTCGGCAACATCACCCAGAAGGGCCAGGCCCAGTCGCAGGGCGGGCAGTGGAAGATCCAGGCCCCCCAGGGCATCCCGTCGTGCCTGTTCAGCGGCTCGGGTGGTCAGGTCGCGACCGGCGCCAAGACCCCGCTCAACGACGAGCAGTGGCACAACGTCACCTGCGTGCTGACGTCGACCGGCGTGACGATGTACGTCGACGGTGAGTTCCGCAACCGCAAGAACGGCCCCACCGGGACCATCAACAACGGCATCCCGATGACCATCGGCGGCAAGATCAACTGCGACCAGATCGACGATCACCTGCGACTACTTCTCCGGCCAGATCGACTTCATCAAGATCACCAAGGCGGCCAACCTCAACCCGACCGCGGCCTACGCCAGCTCCTGCTTCGGGCTCAGCTGCACCTTCGACTCGTCGACCTCGGCGGACGCCGACGGCAGCCTGACCCGGTTCGCCTGGGACTTCGGCGACGGGCAGACCTCGACGTCCGCGAACCCGTCGCACACCTACGCGGCACCGGGCTCCTACAACGTCCGGCTCACGGTGACCGACAACCAGGCCGTCACGGACGCCGAGACCCACTCCGTCAGCGTCGAGGACGCCGGCCCGGTCGAGAGCCCCATCGAGTTCGTCGCGTCTGCGAGCCTCGGCGGCCAACAGCAGCAGCCCGACGGTGACCGTCCCGGCCGCGGCCGCTCCTGGTGACCGGCTGCTGATGCTGCTGAGCTACAACAACCTCGCCCGCACCGTCTCGGCGCCGACCGGCGTCACGGGCTGGAACCAGCTCGACAGCGTCAGCGCCGACACCATGGGAACGGTGGCGTGGACCAAGGTCGTCGCAGCCGGGAGACCCCGGCACAGCGGTCAGGGTGCCGCTGAGCGGCAGTGCGAAGTACACGCTCACGGTGGCGGACTACGCCCAGATCGAGGCGACCCCGTCGCATCGCGTTCGCGAGGGCGATCGACCTGTCGACCACCAGCTCACGGCGTACGCCGAATGTGACCGCGTCCGAGGGCGACTGGGTGGTCTCGTACTGGGCCGACAAGTCCAGCACCACGAACGCATGGACGCCGTCGGCCGTCGTGACGACCCGGCGGACGGCGTGCGGCGCCGACGGCGGACGCATCTGCAGCGCGCTGGCCGACTCCGCGACGGGCCTCCTGCCCGGGAGCTACGGCAACATCGAGGCGACGACCAACGCGGCCTCGGACATGGCGACCATGTGGTCGTTCGTGCTGCGTCCCTCGACCGGGGGTCCGCCGCCCAACCAGCCGCCGTCTGCCGACTTCTCGTTCGACTGCACGCTGCTCGACTGCGAGTTCGACTCGTCCGACTCGGTCGACCTCGACGGGACCATCGCGTCGTACGCCTGGGACTTCGACGACGGCAACACGTCGGGCCGAGGCCAACCCGGCACACACCTACGCGTCAGCCGGCTCGTACGACGTGGAGCTGACCGTCACCGACGACGACGGCGACTCCGACGTCGTGGGCGCGACCGTCGTCGTGCAGGACGAGCCGGCCGAGAGTCCTGTCGCCTTCGTGGGCGCAGCGGCCGCGCAGGCCAGCAACGCGACTCCTCGGGTCAACGTGCCCGCGGCGGCCGCGGTCGGGGACCGGCTGCTGCTCGCGCTGAGCCTCAACAACACGTCGCGGACGTTCACCGCCCCGACCGGCGTCACCGGCTGGACCCAGCTGGACAACGTCGTCGCGGACGACATGCGCACCGTGTTCTGGACGAAGGTCGTCCAGGCGGGTGACCCGGGGAGTCAGGTGACGGTCCCGCTCAGCGGCACCGCGAAGTACACCGTGACCATCGCGGCGTACACCGGAGTCGCCGCGACGCCCGGGCTCACGTTCGCCAGCGCCGTCGACACTGCCAACCACACCAACCGGCTGACCCCGGCCGTCACGGTGCCCGAGGGCGCCTGGGTCGTCTCGTACTGGGCGGACAAGTCCAGCACGACGACGGCCTGGACGCCGCCGGCGTCCGAGACGGGTCGCCAGATGCTGTGTGGCGCCGACGCCGGGCGCATCTGCAGCCTCTTTGCCGACTCGGGCCACGCCGTGGCAGCGGGGCCCCACCCCGGGGTCACGGCGAACACCAACGCGCCCTCGAACAAGGCGACCACCTGGTCGATCGTGCTGCCTCCGGCATGATGGCGTCATGGTCGACCGGGCGCCCGAGGTGCGTGCCGGGATGCTGCTCGTCGCCACGCCCCAGCTCCTCGACCCCAACTTCGTGGACTCCGTAGTCCTGGTCCTCGACGTGGACGAGGGCGGCGCCCTGGGTGTCGTCCTCAACCGGCCCTCCGGGGTCCCGGTCGCGGACGTGCTCGAGACCTGGGGCGAGATCGCCTCGGAGCCGGAGGTGCTGTTCCGGGGCGGCCCGGTCAGCACCGAGGGCGCGCTCGGCGTGGCCCTGCTGCGCAACGGCGACGACGTCCCGGTCGGCTTCCGCGAGGTGGACGGGCTGCTCGGGCTGGTCGACCTGGACACGCCGATCGAGCTGGTGACCGGGTCGCTCGCGGGGATGCGGATCTTCGCCGGCTATGCCGGCTGGGGCGCCGACCAGCTCGCCGCCGAGATCGACGAGGGCAGCTGGTACGTCGTCCCCGGGGAGGCCGTGGACGTGTTCCGCCTCGACCCCGCGGAGCTCTGGCGCGACGTGCTGCGGCGCCAGCCCGGCGAGCTGGCGTGGCACTCGACGCGGCCTGTGGATCCGGAGCTGAACTGAGCGCCTGTCGGTTCTGCCGTCGTCGGCGCGTCGCCGTACAGTTGGCCAGGTGAGCACCACCGGTTTCGGGACCCAGACCGCCGTCGACACCGACGTCCGGCACGAGGAGCGGACCGTCCCCACCGACGAGGGCGACCACGAGCGGTTCAGCCACTACGTCGACAAGGACAAGCTCACCGAGGCGATGGTGATGGGCACCCCCGTGGTGGCCCTGTGCGGCAAGGTCTGGGTGCCGAGCCGGGCGCCGGAGAAGTTCCCCGTCTGCCCGGAGTGCAAGGAAGTCTGGGAGACCCTCAAGGACAGCGGCGACAGCTCGGGTCCCACCGAGTGACCCGCGGCGACGACGCCGCTCCTCTCACCCCGGCCCTCGGTCCGGCGTGGCCGGAGCGCGCGGCCTGGGGCACCGCGAATCCGCTGCGGGCGTGGCAGACAGCCGCGATCAAGCGCTACTTCGAGGCGCTGCCGCGCGACTTCCTCGCGGTCGCGACGCCGGGAGCCGGCAAGACGACGTTCGCGCTGTCGGTCGCGGCCGAGCTGCTCGGCCGCCGGCTGGTCGACCGGATCACGATCGTGGCGCCGACCGAGCACCTCAAGCTCCAGTGGGCCGAGGCCGCAGACCGGGCCGGGATCCCGATCGACCCGGCGTACTCCGCGGGCAAGGGCAAGACCTCCCAGGACTACCTCGGCATCGCGGTGACCTACGCCGGCGTGGCCGTGAACCCCCTCGCGCTGCGGATCCGCACCGAGCGGTTCAAGACGCTGGTGATCCTCGACGAGGTCCACCACGCCGGCGACGCGCTGTCGTGGGGCGAGGGGGTGCGCGAGGCGTTCGAGCCCGCCCACCGACGGCTCGCGCTGACCGGCACGCCGTTCCGCTCCGACGTGAACCCGATCCCGTTCGTCTCCTACGCCCCGGGAGCCGACGGCGTCCCGCGGTCGGTGGCCGACTACAGCTACGGCTACGCCGACGCGCTGGGCGACCGCGTGGTCAGGCCGGTGCTGTTCATGGCCTACTCCGGTGAGCTGCACTGGCGCACCCGTGCCGGTGACGAGATCGCGGCCCGGCTCGGCGAGCCGCTGACGAGGGACCTGACGGCCCAGGCGCTGCGGACCGCACTCGCGCCGGAGGGCTCGTGGATCCCCTCGGTGCTGTCCGCCGCGGACCAGCGGCTCTCGCAGGTACGTCGCCACGTCCCGGACGCCGGCGGCCTCGTCATCGCCTCCGACCAGGACTCCGCGCGCGCCTACGCCAAGACCCTGAAGGCGGTCTCGGGCGAGGCTCCGACCGTGGTGCTCTCCGACGAGAAGCTGGGGTCGAAGAAGATCGCCGAGTTCACCAGCAGCGACCAGCGCTGGATGGTCGCGGTCCGGATGGTCTCCGAGGGCGTCGACATCCCTCGCCTCGCGGTCGGCGTCTATGCCACCACCACCTCGACGCCGCTGTTCTTCGCCCAGGCGGTCGGCCGCTTCGTCCGCGCTCGGGGTCGCGGTGAGACCGCGTCGATCTTCCTGCCGTCCGTCCCCAACCTGCTGACCTACGCCGCGGAGCTCGAGGTCGCGCGCGACCACGTGCTGGGCCGGCGCGTCACGGACGAGGACGACATCTTCGCCGCGGAGAACGACCTGCTCGCTCGCGCCCAGGCCGGCGAGGCGGCGTCCTCCGACCTGCAGAACCTGCCGTTCGAGGCGCTCGGCTCGCAGGCCCACTTCGACCGGGTGCTCTTCGACGGCGCCGAGTTCGGCCACGAGGGCCAGGTGCACGTCGGCTCCGAGGAGGAGATGGACTTCCTCGGCATCCCCGGGCTGCTCGAGCCCGACCAGATGCGCCTGCTCCTGGCCCAGCGCCAGAGCGACCGCCGCGCGAAGCAGCCGGCCCGGCCCGACCCGGAGGTCCCGGAGCTCGCCACTCACGACCAGCTCGCCGTGCTGCGCCGCGAGCTCAACGGGCTGGTCGCGGCCTGGCACCACCGCACGGGTCAGGCCCACGGCGTCACCCACGCCGCGCTGCGCAAGGAGTGCGGCGGCCCGGCCGCTGCGGTCGCCAGCGCGGAGATGCTCCGCAAGCGGATCGACCGCGTGCGCGAGTGGGCCGCGCGCAAGACCTCCTAGCGGACCCTGGTCGCACCCGGTCCGGGCACGGGCGCGACCTCGCGGGGATCGTCGAGACGGTGGCCGGACTCGCACTCGAGGACCGCATGCACGGGCGACCCGCAGCCTCGGTGGGCCATCACGACCGACGCGCCCTCCGGGCCGGCGACGTACTTCGCGCCCCAGTCGGCCATCGCCGCGAGGATGGGGTAGAGGTCGAACCCCTTCGGGGTCGGGCGGTACTCGTGCCGCACCCGGGCCCCGTCGGGCTGGTAGGGGACGCGGCGCAGGACTCCCTCGTCGACCAGCATCGCGAGCCGGTTGCTCAGCACCTGTCGGGCGACACCGCTGTGCCGGTGCATGTCGTCGAACCGGCGCACCCCGTTGAACACCTCGCGCAGCACCTCGACCGTGGCGCGCTCGCCGAGGATGGCCATCGTGCGAGCGACCTGACAGTTGTCGGTCGACCAGTCGAGGGCCTGGGGAGTGCTCGTGGTGTCATGCGTGGTCTCGCTCGTGGTCACCGTCACACTCTAAGTCTTGTTGACAGACTCAGCAAGGAGCGTCAGGCTGGGTCCATGACACAGACCCAGGATGCCAACCGCGTGGCCCCCGACCTCAGCCAGTGGGAGACGGCGACGCGCGAGGTGACCTGGGCGCTCCCGGGGCAGGGTGACTTCGAGGCACTCGCCCAGCTCGACGGTCTGGGCCAGCTCCAGGCGATCGAGCGAGGCCTGATGCCTCCTCCGCCGGTGATGGCGACGATCGACGTGTGCGGATTCCGCGCCGAACGCGGCGTGGTGACCGTCGAGATGCGGGCCCAGTCCTTCCACTACAACCCGCTGGGCGGGGTGCACGGCGGGATGATCGCGACGCTGCTGGACACGGCCGCCGGCTGCTCCGTGCACTCCACGCTCGACGTGGGCGAGGGCTACACCTCGCTCGACCTGACCTCGAAGTTCCTGCGCCCGGTGACCCTGGACTCCGGTCTGCTCACGTGCGTCGGCAAGGTCATCTCCCGCGGACGGCGTACGGCGCTCGCCGAGGCTCAGCTCACCGACGAGACCGGCCGGGTCCTCGCGCACGCGACCTCGTCCTGCATGATCTTCAGCTGACGGGCGCAGACGGTCCCGACGTGGTCGGCTCCGCTCCCTGTCGTACGTCGAGCCTCAGCAGCCGGCTGGTGAGGTCGACGGCCGGGCCGAGCAGGACGACGACGGCCAGCGTCCCGGGGCCGAGGGTGGCGCCGAGCAGCCACCCGACCACTGCGCCGAACAGCTGGACCGCGCTGTAGCTCCACCGGAACGGCAGTGGCGGGTCCCACGCCAGCGCGGCGGACTCTGCCGGACCGGCGCCGAGGTGGGCACCGAGGTAGGCCGAGATGCCGAGCGCGAGCACCGGGAACGCGCCGACCAGCAGCAGCGCCTGCCCCAGCAGGCTGTCGGGGGTGTCGATGAGGGCGAGCGCCCCCGACACGGTGAAGCCCGTCACCACCACCTGGGTCAGCGTGCCGATGCCGGGGCGCAGCCCGCGTGCGGCGGCGAGGAGCACGAAGATCAGGCTGATGCCGGCGTTGGCCACCACGAACGGGACGTCGAGGCCGATGGAGACCCCGTTGACCATTGTCGAGTAGCCGTCGGAGCCGAGGTCGGCGGTCAGGAGCATCGCCACGCCGACACCGAGTACCACGCTGCCCAGGAGCAGGAGCGCCCCGCGACGAATCAGGGAGCGAGGCACCCCGGCAGCATCCCAGCAGTGCCCGCGCACGCGAACATCGGCTCAGTTCGCGAGGGCCGCCAGGCGGATGACGCAGTAGGGCACCTGGGTGGGCAGCGCGATCACGGTCGACTCGAGCTCATCCCGCCCGCGACGAGCACGCCCGCACGATGGCCGCGTTGGCCAGCACCAGGTCGATGACGCGTTGGAGGTCGTCGTCGCCCGCTCCAACACCGGGTCGCGCGCGACCACGTCCGCGCCGTGGCGCTCTACTCGTCCAGGGGCCCGGTCTCGAGCTCGCTGCCGTCGGCGGCGTACGCCGTGATCGTCGTCGAGAACAGGGCCGGCGCCGTGACTTCGGGCGTCCAGTAGACGGCCAGGCCGTCGGCCACGCGGGCCTCGACGTCACTGTCGCCCACGTGCGCGACGATACGGGCCACGTCGTCGCTGACTCGCAGGACAGTGATCCCGTCAGTGAGCGTGCCCTGCTGGATCGCGCCGAGCTCCGTCGTGCTCGAGGCCCGCGGGTAGGACCCGCCAGAGGTCAGATATTCGAAGTGCACTCCACCCTCCAGGCTCAGGGCCCAGGGCAGGCCAGTGGTCAACATGCTGGCCTCGAGACCGTCTCGTGTGGTCACCAAGCTGCAGGTGTTCACCACGTCGTCGAATCGGAAGACCAGGATCGCGTGGTCGCCGCGTGCGTCCGCGGCCAAGGGGGCGACGTCAGCAGTCTGCTGGGGGTAGGTCGGCGCCCATCCGGTCGAAGCTGGACCGGCACAGCGCCTCCGCGGTGGTCAGGTCGGCGTCGGACAGGTTGACCATGGCCGGGCCCCAGCCGGCCTCGGCGGCGGGAATGGGTGACGTCCCGGGCGGGAGTGCGAGCGCCACCATGCCGGCGGTGGCGGCGAGCACGGTGCCCGCACCAGCCATCCGAGCACGTTGACGCCGGCGCCGGATCCGCGCGCCCCGGGAGAGCACGTCAGTCACGGGGGTGTCGAAGTGCAGGTCGGGTGCCTGCCTCGCGCAGGCGCTGGTCGAGGTGGGTGGTCATCGGTTCGTCTCCTCTAGGGTGAGCTGGACGCGGAGCGCGGCCAGTGCGTGGTGCAGATGAGCAGCGACCGTGCCGCGCGCTATACCCAGCCAGGCCGCGGTTGTGGCGGTGTCGAGGTCGAGCAGGTACCGGAGCACGACGACCTCCCGCTGGCGGGGCGGCAGCGTCCGGATGGCGGAGACCAGGTCGGTGGGGTGCAGCCGGTCCTCGGTCGAGGACTCAGGCATGTCGGGGAACCCGACCTCGCGGCGACGGCGTCGCCACCAGGAGATGTCGGCGCTCACCGCGGTCCGCACCACCCAGGCGACCGGGTGGTCGAGGCGGCGAACCTTCGACCACGACGCCCAGGCGCGGGCGAACGCCTCGGCCACCGCCTCCTCGGCCGCGGCGGCGCCAACCCGGTGGCGACGGCCGCGCGTAGACAGCGGTCCTCGCTGGCGCCGTAGAACCCGGCGAACTCCGTGCTTCCACACCACCTGGCGACGCATGAGCGGGCAGATCCGCCTAGTCCGCGGCAGCGGCGAGGGGCAGGACCCGATAGGGCACCTGGGTGGCCAGCGCGATCACCGTCGACGACCGGACGATGGCCGCGTTGGCCAGTACCAGGTCGATGACGCGCTGGAGATCGGTGTTGGAGCGGGCGACGACGCGGGCCATCAGGTCGCCGGCACCGGTGATGGTGTGCGCCTCGAGCACCTCGGGGATGGCGGCCAGGTGCGCGCCGACGGTGTCATGGCCGCCGCCGGCGCGCTCGTCCTGCCGGATCTCCAGGGTGAGGAACGCCGTCACGGGGTAGCCCAGCGCGGCGGGGGAGAGGTCGGGTCCCCACGACGTGATCACCCCGGTGGAGGTGAGCTTGTCGAGCCTGGCCTGGACGGTGCCGCGCGCCACGCCGAGCCGCCGCGACGCCTCGAGCACGCCGATGCGGGGATCGGTGGAGAACAGGTCGATCAAACTGCGGTCGAGCGCGTCCATGAGCGGCTCCGAACTGGACAGATTGTGCAACGTGTCGCCGTACTGTTGCACAGATTGCGCTAGATCGGGGAGAGTGGCACGCATGAGCGAGTCAACCCTCACCGCCCTGACCAGCGAGGAAGTCCAGGCCGGACTGTCCCTCGAGCAGCTCAAGCAGCTCGTCGGCCTCGTCGAGTACGACGCGACGAACGACCCGTTCCCGGTGGTGGCCCAGGACGCCGTCTGCTTCGTGGTCGGCAACGCGACCCAGACCGCGACCTTCTACCAGCTCGCCCTGGGCATGGAGCTCGAGGCCTACCGCGGTCCCGAGACCGGCTTCCGCGACTCCAAGTCCTACGTGCTCCGCTCCGGCAGCGCCCGCTTCGTCTTCACCGGCGGCGTCACCGCTGGGCCCGAGGGCAGCCCGGTCCTCGAGCACCACCGCAAGCACGGCGACGGCGTCGTGGACCTCGCCATCGAGGTGGCCGACGTCGACAAGTGCATCGAGCACGCGCGGTCGACGGGCGCGACCGTCCTGGTCGAGCCGCACGACGAGTCCGACGAGCACGGCACCGTCCGGCTGGCCGCGATCGCGACGTACGGCGAGACCCGGCACACGCTCGTCGACCGCAGCAACTACACCGGCCCGTACCTCCCCGGCTACGTCGCCAGGAGCAGCACCGTCGTCCGCCGCGAGGGGCATCCCAAGCGGCTCTTCCAGGCCATCGACCACTGCGTCGGCAACGTCGAGATCGGCCGGATGGACGAGTGGGTCGAGTTCTACAACACGGTGCTCGGCTTCACGAACATGGCCGAGTTCGTCGGAGACGACATCGCCACCGACTACTCCGCGCTGATGAGCAAGGTGGTCGCCAGCGGCAACCACCGGGTGAAGTTCCCGCTCAACGAGCCCGCCATCGCGAAGAAGAAGTCGCAGATCGACGAGTACCTCGAGTTCTACGACGGTGCCGGCTGCCAGCACATCGCGCTCGCGACCAACGACATCCTGCGCAGCGTCGACATCCTGCGAGACAACGGCATCGAGTTCCTCGACACCCCCGACTCCTACTACGACGACCCCGAGCTGCGCGCCCGGATCGGCGAGGTGCGGGTCCCGATCGAGGAGCTGAAGAAGCGCAAGATCCTGGTCGACCGCGACGAGGACGGCTACCTGCTGCAGATCTTCACCAAGCCGATGGGTGACCGGCCGACGGTCTTCTACGAGTTCATCGAGCGGCATGGCTCGCTGGGCTTCGGCAAGGGCAACTTCAAGGCGCTCTTCGAGGCCATCGAGCGTGAGCAGGAGGCCCGTGGGAATCTGTGACGCATGACGTCACAGCCCGGCTGGCACCCTGACCCCGTCCCTCCGCAGCCCGGCCAGCCGCCGCTCCTGCGCTACTGGGACGGCACGCGCTGGACCGAGCACACGTCGCCGGCCCAGGAGCCGGCACCGGCCACCCAGCAGTACGGCGCGTCCCCCACCTATCCGAGCTACCCGGCCACGCCCGGCTCGGCGTACGACGGCCGCCCGACCACACCGGACGGCGTTCCGCTGGCCGGCTGGTGGTGGCGGGTCCTCGCGCTGATCATCGACGCGATCCTCATCGGGGTCGTCGCCGGCATCGCTGCCTTCCCGTGGGCCCGCGACGTGATCGACAGCTACAGCGACTGGTTCGACGAGGCGATGAACGCCAACGGCGGCACCCCCGACACCGGCGAGCTGCAGAGCGACATCGCCGTGCCGCTGGCGATCATCACGCTGATCAACGTCGCGGTGGGCTTCGTCTACAACGTCGGCTTCCTGATGTGGAAGCAGGCCACCCCGGGCAAGCTCCTCCTCGGGCTGCGGGTGCGGTTGCGCGACCGGCCCGGCCCGATGCCGATCGGCACGGTGCTGCTGCGCTGGGCCGGCCAGTACGGCGTCGGCCTCCTGGGCGTGCTGCCGGTGGTCGGCTGCCTGTCGTTCATCTACACGCTGCTCGACTACCTGTGGCCGCTGTGGGACGACAAGTTCCAGGCGATCCACGACAAGATCGCGAAGACCAACGTGGTCCGGGTCAGGTAGGCGCGGGGGAGGTCAGGTGTCGGCCGACATGTCGGCGCGGCCCTTCTCGATGAACGCGACGGACAGCTGGAGCAGGAGCTCGTACTCGTCCTGGCTCCCGAGGACCGCGTCGCGCTCCTCCTGGGTCAGCTGCTGCTGGCCGTTGGCGATCTTGCTGCCGGCAGTCAGCAGCGTGCCTGCGTACCTGGAGAACTCGCTGTAGGCGGCCTCGGCCTCGTCGAAGGCGTCCTTCGACGCGACGATGCGGACCTCGTAGTAGGTCGAGGTCACGCTCTTGACCGCGTCGACGGCCTTCTGCAGCTGCTGGGTGAGCGCCTGGGGCGTCGGGTTGCCCGAGAAGGTACCGGCCGCGCCGATCACGTCGATCGAGGCGTCGTTGTACGCCGTGAGGAACGCCGTGTAGGCCTCGCGGCGCTCGGTGCGCACGAACTCGCTCTCGGCCTGGGCGGCCAGCGAGTCCTGCTCGGTCTCGGTGGTCTTCAGCTGAGCCGCGATCTGGGCCTCGTTGTTCTTGCCCTGGACCTCGATCTGGTCGGAGTTGATCTTGAGCGAGACCAGCGGCCCGAGCAGCGCGGAGACCAGGGCGACGATCGCCGTGATCAGCGCGATCCGGGCCTGGTAGCGCGCGCTCGAGTCGATGGCGGCCTCGGCGATGTTGGGCAGGCCGTCGCCATCCGCGTCACCCATGGGCATGCTGACAGGCGGCTGTCCGTCCCCGTTCGACATGGCGGAAATCTAGCGGCGGGGTCACCCTCGTCGGGCCGTTTTAGCGATGACAGGATGCCCCACGTGGCGACGTACATCGGGTTCCTGAGGGCGATCAACCTCGGGGCGAACCGAAAGTTCCCCAAGGACTCGATCATCAAGGCCGTCGAGGCGGCCGGCTTCACCGACGTGGCGACGTACATCAACACCGGCAACGTCCGCTTCGACACCACGCTGCGCTCGCGGGCGAAGATCGAGGCCGCCCTGGAGGAGGCATTCGAGGCCGAGGCGGGGTTCGCGGTGCCGACGATGGTCTTCACCCAGAAGGAGCTGCGCGAGATCGCGGCCCATGCGTCGTCGCTCGGCCAGTCACTGGGCCACGACGGCAAGCACTACGTGTCGCTGTGCAAGGACGTCCCGACCGCCGCCGCGATCAAGAGGCTCGAGGAGAGCATCACGACCGACGAGGTGGCCAAGGTCGGCGGCCGCGCCGTGCACCTGCTGCTCGGCGGCAACTACCACGAGGCGACGCTGACGAACGTGGCCGTGGAGAAGTACCTCGGTGTGGCCACCAACCGCAACCTCACCGTGATCAAGGCCCTGGCGGAGAAGTGGTGCTGACCCGGTCGACCCTCTGGAGGTCGCGCACCGAGCGCGACCCCAGCGTGGCCACGCAGACCACGACGTAGATGATCCCGGCGGCCAGGACCGTCTCCCGGATGCCGAAAAGGACGGCGAGGGGACCGGCGAGCAGCTGCCCGACGGGGATGGCGATGAACGAGCCGAGCGAGTCGTAGGAGTAGGCGCGGGACAGCATCTCGTCGGGCACGTGCTCCTGCATGGCGAGGTTCCAGCCCAGGCCGAAGAGCTCGATGCCCATGCCTGCGACGAAGAAGGCGATCACCAGCGGCACGACGTGCGGCTCGAGACCCATGGCGAGCATCGGCAGTCCGAAGAACGCGCAACCCGCCATCCCCCAGAGCAGCGGACGCTCGAGCCGGACCTTGATCATCACCAGAGACAGCAGCAACAGCCCCGCGGCCTCTGCGGAGAGGCCCAGCCCCCAGCCGGTCTCTCCGATGGAGGTCTCCTTGGCGAGCACTGGGCCGAGGGTGAAGATCGCGCCGCTGTGCAGGGCGTTGAGCACGCAGAAGGCCAGCACCACGACCCACAGCCAGGTCGTGCCGGTGAAGTAGCGCCACCCCTCGCGCAGGTCCGCGACCATCGAGGTGCGCTCCGCCTTCGGGAGCGGCGGCGGGATCTTGACCAGCACCAGGATCGCCGCGGCCACCAGGTAGGTGATCCCGTCGATCGCCACCGCCCAGCCGGCGCCGACCGTGACCACGAGGACGCCGCCGATCGTGGGCCCGAGCACCGCGACGATCCCGCGCTGCATCGACATCAGCGCGTTGGCGGGCTGCAGCTGCTCACGCGGCACCAGCTGTGGCATCACACTGGCCAGCGCGGGGAAGCTGATGCTCGCGACGATGCCGTTGATCGCCGTCAGGACGATGAGGTGCCAGATCTGCGCATGGCCGGTGATCACCAGCCCGGCGATGGCGAGCTGGGTCACGCCGGCCAGGATGTTGCAGACCTGGATGACCAGGGTGCGGCCGAACCTGTCGGCGATCACGCCGCCGGCCAGCAGGAAGGCGACCATCGGGATGCTGTGCGCGGCCAGCACGGTGCCTAACGCGCTCGGCGAGTGGCTCACCTCGAGCACGGCGAAGGCGAGCGCGATGCCATTCATCGTGGACCCGGCGCCGTTGACCAGGCGGGAGAGGAAGTAGAACCGGAAGTTCGGTTCGCGGAGGGTTGCGAGCGCCGAGCCGCGGTCGCCCATGGCTCAGCTTCCCCGGAAGTCCGGTCGGCGCTGCTCGTTGAACGCGCGCATCCCCTCGGCGGCGTCGTCGGTGCGCAGCAGGACGGTCTGCCCGGTCCGCTCGCGCTCGAGAGCGGCCTCGAGCTGGTCGAGGGTGGCCGCGTTGACCGCCTTCTTGGTGGCGGCCTGGGCGAGGGGAGCGCCCTGGGTCAGCCGGCCGACGATCTTGTCGACCAGCGCCGGGAACTCCGCGTCGGGCGCCACATGGCTCACCAGACCCGCGTCGTAGGCCTCGCGGGCGGTGAGCGGCTCGGCGAGCAGCGCCATCCGCATCGCCCGGGCCCGGCCGATGGCGGCGGCGACCGTGGCCGACGTACCGCCGTCGGGCATCAGCCCGATGCGGGCGAAGGCCAGCACGAAGCTGGCGGACTCGGTGGCGACAACGAGGTCGGCGGCCAGGGCGGTGGAGCAGCCGACGCCGGCGGCGACGCCGTTGACCGCCGCGACCACGGGCTTGGGGCAGCCGGTGACGGCGCGGACGATCCGGTTGGCGGCGTCGAGGGCGCGTACGTCGAAACGCTCGTGCGCGTCCTCGCCGGAGATGTCTGCGCCGGCGCTGAACGCCGGCCCGGTCCCGGTGAGGACGACGACGCGGACGTCGTCGTTCGAGGCGGCCTCCTCGAGCCGCTCGGCCAGGGCGACGGACAGCTCGCCGCTGAACGCGTTGAGCATGGCGGGCCGGTTGAAGGTGAGCCAGAGTGCGCCGTCGTCGCGCGGCTCGACCAGGAGGTCGTCAGTCTCCAGCAACGTCCACGCCCGCCTCGCGCATCGCGGTCAGCGCGGCCTGCGTCGTCTCGGGCGCCACCCCGGCACAGAGGTCGAGCAGCACGGTGGTCTCGAACCCCTCCCTCACGGCGTCGAGGGCGGTGGCCCGGACGCAGTGGTCGGTGGCGATCCCGCAGATGTCGACGTGCGTGACCTCGTGGGCCCGCAGCCACTCGGCCAGCGGATGTCCGTCGTGGGCGCCCTCGAAGCCGGAGTACGCCGCCTGGTGCTCGCCCTTGAGGAAGATCGCGTCGAAGGGCTGCGGGTCGAGGTTGGGGTGGAAGGCCTCGCCCTCGGTCCCGACCCGGCAGTGCACCGGCCAGGAGTCGACGAAGTCCGGCTCCCTGGACCAGTGGTCGCCGGGGTCGACGTGGTGGTCCTTGGTGGCGACCACGACGTCGTAGGCCGAGGCGTCCGTGTCGCCGGCGGTCCGATGGTGCAGCAGCCGGCCGACGTCCGCGGCCACCTGGGCGCCGCCCGTGACCGGCAGCGATCCGCCTTCGCAGAAGTCGTTCTGCACGTCGACGACGATGAGCGCGGTCTTCACGGGTTCAACTTAGCGAGGCTCGGATCGGGAGCCAGGCGATGACCTCCTGGATCACCGCGTCCCAGAGCGACCAGACGTGGTCGCCGGGCGGAAGTCGGTGGTGACGTCGGCGCCGGCAGCCTTGGCCTCGTCGGCGAACCGCTGGCACGAGGCGATCAGCCAGTCCTCGGTGCCACACGAGACGTGGAGCGGCGGGATCTCCTTCGCCGCGGCGAGCAGTGCGAACAGGTCGTCGCTCGGCCGGACCTGGTGGTCGAAGACGCGGCCCATGACCTCGTCGCGGTCCGGATGCTTCGAGAACGCCTCGAGGTCCAGGGCACCGGAGAGACAGGCAGCAGCGGCGAACCGCTCAGGGTGGGTCAGGGCCAGCTTGAGGGCGCCGTACCCGCCCATCGAGAGCCCGGCCACGAAGGTGTCGGCCGGCTCCTGCGACACCCGGAAGAACTGGCCGACCACGCGAGGCAGCTCCTCGGAGATGTAGGTCCAGTAGCGGTGACCGTGCGCCTCGTCGGCGTAGAAGCTCCGCCCGGCCGCGGGCATCACGACCGCCAGACCGCGGGCCGCCGCGTAGCGCTCGATGGAGGTGTAGCGGAGCCAGGCCGTGTGGTCGTCGGAGAGCCCGTGCAGCAGGTAGAGGACGGGTGGGGGACCCTCGCCCACCTCGTCGATCAGGCCGATCTGCTCCTCGGTCTCCTGCGGCAGGACGACCGTGATCGAGGTGCCGACCATCAGCGACTCCGAGAAGAAGTCGCAGGTCACCAGCGCCATGTCAGAGGTCTCCTTCGAAGACGGTGGGGATGACCGGCTCGCCGCGCGACATCTGCTGGGCGGACGGCGGCAGCTCGGCGCGGGCCGCGAGGTGCCTCTCGCGTGCCGTATCGAGCGGCTCCCGGCCCACCACCTCACCATCCCGGAGCAGCGGGACGAGCAGCTCCCGATCGTCGCCGTCGTTCGCGGCCGGGGTGCCGACGCCGATCACCTCGGCCTCGGCGACCCCGTCGGTGCTGAGCCGTCGCAGCGCGTACTTGCGGCCTCCGACCGAGATCTTGTCGACGCTCCTCTTCGCAACCGACTGCAGGATGCCCTCGTCGTTCTCGCGGGCGACGAGCTTGTAGACGAAGCCGGAGGTCGGGTGACCACTCCCGGTGACCAGCTGGGTCCCCACGCCGTAGCCGTCGACGGGCGCAGAGGCGAGCGAGGCGATCGCGTGCTCGTCGAGGTCGCTGGTCACCACGATCCGGGTGCGGGTCGCGCCGAGCGAGTCCAGCTGGGCGCGCACCTCCTCGGCCAGCACCCCGAGGTCGCCGGAGTCGAGACGAACCGCGCCCAGCTCGGGGCCGGCCACCTCGACGCCGAGCCGGACCGCCTCGGCGATGTCGTAGGTGTCGACCAGCAGCGTGGTCCCAGAGCCGAGCGAGCTGACCTGTGCCCGGAACGCGTCCTCCTCGCTGTCGTGCAGCAGCGTGAACGAGTGCGCGCTGGTGCCCGCCGTCGGGACGCCGTACCGGCTGCGCGCGGCCAGGTTGGAGGTGGTCGCGAAGCCGGCGATGTACGCCGCGCGCGCGGCCGCCACCGCGGCCTCCTCGTGGGTGCGCCGCGACCCCATCTCGATGCACGGCCGGTCACCCGCCACCAGGGTCATCCGCGAGGCTGCCGAGGCGATCGCCGAGTCGTGGTTGTAGATCGAGAGCAGCACCGTCTCCAGCACCACCGCCTCGGCGAAGCTGGCCTCGACGATCAGCAGCGGTGAGTGCGCGAAGTACATCTCGCCCTCGGCGTACCCCCACACGTCTCCGGAGAACCGGTAGCCGGCCAGCCACTCCAGAGTCGGCGCGTCGACCACGCCGTCCAGCGCGGCGAGCGCCTCGTCGTCGAAGCGGAAGGCCTCGATCGCGTCCAAGGCACGGCCGACGCCGGCGACTACGCCGTACCGCCGCCCCTCCGGGAGCCGGCGCCCGAACAGCTCGAAGACCGATCGGCGCTGCGCCGTACCGCCGGCCAGCGCGGCCTGCAGCATCGTCAGCTCGTAGTGGTCGGTGAGCAGCGCAGTGGATGCCACGTTCGAAGACTAGGGCGTGGCCTGTGTAACCATGGAGGCGTGTCGACCGCCAGCCCTGTCGAGGTCGAGCCGACGACCACACCGGACGAGATCACCGTCCTCGCGACACCGTGGGTGACCATCGTCTGGAACGATCCGGTCAACCTCATGTCCTACGTCAGCTACGTCTTCCAGAAGTACTTCGGCTACGACAAGAAGAAGGCTGAGAAGCTGATGCTGGAGGTCCATGAGGACGGCAAGTCCGTGGTCAGCTCGGGCAGCCGCGAAGAGATGGAGCGCGACGTGCAGGCGATGCACGAGTACGGCCTCTGGGCGACCCTGGACAAGCAGAGCTAGAGCCTGACTTGTCGGGCTTCGCGCGCCACCGCCGCAGCAAGCACCTCATCGCCACGTTCACCGGCTTCGAGGCCGATCTCCTGCGCTCTCTCGCGGCCCAGCTGGTCGAGCTGCTCCGCAACGAGGCGGCCGTCCCGCGCGACGACGCTGACCCGCTCGAGGCGATGATGGACTTCTCCGGGCCGACCACCGAGCCCGAGGACCCGGTCCTGGCGCGGCTGTTCCCGACGGCCTACCGGCACGACGAGGAGGCCGCGGCCGAGTTCCGCCGGTTCACCGAGGGCACTCTGCGCGACGGCAAGGCGAAGGCCGCGATCACGATCATCGACGGCCTCGAGGACGCCGGGCTGCCGCCCGAGCTCACCGAGGAGGGGCTGATGATCGACGTCGAGCTCGACCAGCCCACCGCCGAGACCTGGATGCGGTCGTTCACCGACCTGCGCCTGGCGTTGGCGTCCCGGCTCGAGGTGGAGGAGGGCGACGAGGACTACTGGCACACGCTGCCCGACGACGACCCGCGGGCCCAGGCCCACGACATCTACGAGTGGGTCGGCTACCTCCAGGAGACCCTGGTCCAGGCGCTCTCGTCGCGCTGACCTGACCCGGTCTGCCACGCACCTGCCACCCACATGGGCACGGTGGTCCTGGTCGTTCCCGACCGGCCTCGGGCGGGCTAGCGTGACGGAGAACCTGTTGACTCCTGCAACGTTCTTGGGAGGCGCTTCCGTGCCCACGCTCCGCACGCTCGGCATCGCGCTGGCGTCAGCCGCCACCGCGGCCAGCCTGACCATCACCGGCCAGGCGGTCGCACAACACGGCGACCACAGCGGCTCCGACGGTCACTCGCACGCCGGCGCCGTACCCCCGCCGCCCGTACAACCCACCCGCGACGACCAGATCCAGAACGTCGACCAGGTCAAGACGGCGATCAAGGCCTACTACGGCGACACCCTGACCACGACGCCCGACCCGGTGACGGGCGCGACCATGCTCCACACGTTCGACCCGAACGGTGCCTACGCCCATCAGATGCACGGGCTGGAGCACGCCGCGGAGAGGTACCTCGGCAAGCAGGCCGGGCACGGCAAGGCGGGTCGGGACGGACAGGCCCGCGGAGAGCACGGGGAGCACGGGGACCACGGGCGGAAGGCGATCCTGCTCGACGTCGACGACACCTCGCTCAACACCTACAACTACGAGATCTACTCGAACTTCGTCTACAACCCGACGACCAACGGCGCCTTCGTCAACGGCGCGGCCTTCCCGGCGGTGCCGGGCATGACCCAGCTGGTCTCGTTCGCCCAGGCCAAGGGCTACGACATCTTCTTCCTCACCGGCCGCCCCGAGGCGCAGCGAGCGGGCACCACGACCAACCTCGGCAACGTCGGGTTCCCGGCCGTGACCGACGACCACCTGTACCTCAAGGATCTCGCCGCGCCGTGGCTCGCCTCGTGCGCACCCACCTGCTCGACGGTCCAGTACAAGTCGCTGACCCGGCAGCACATCGAGAGCCTGGGCTACGACATCGTGGCCAACTTCGGTGACCAGTACAGCGACCTCACCGGAGGCTTCGCGGACAAGACGTTCAAGGTCCCGAACCCGATGTACTTCCTGCCCTGATCTCCACAGGCGCGGATGGTTCTATACGGGACTATCCCGTATCGAACTATTCTGGGCTCATGGAAGAACCCCCCGACGAGACCCGCCTCGACCTGTCGTACCTGCTCAACCAGGCGGCCTACGCCTTCCAGGCGCAGCTCGGGGGAGCGCTGGCCGAGTCCGGCCTCTCGGTGCGCGAGTACTGCGTGCTGTGGAAGGCCTACGAGGGTGAGCGGACGCAGCAGGAGATCGCCGAGCTCGCCGGCCTCGACAAGAGCACGCTGGTCGTCACCCTGGACCGGCTCGAGAAGGCCGGCCTCGCCGAGCGTCGGATCTCCGACGTCGACCGGCGTGCCCGGGTCGTCGCGGTGACACCCAAGGGGGCGGGCGCCTACCTCGAGGCCCAGCAGGTGGTGGACAAGGTCACCGTGGACACCCTGCGGCACCTCGGCGCGCGGGGGATGAAGGGGTTCGTCGACGCACTGCAGGCGCTGGTGGAGGGCGACGGTCCCCTGGCCACGCCCGCGCACGTCACACCGCTGCGCCGCAAGCAGGCCCGGCCGCACGCCGCGAGACAAGCCCCCGCATGAGATAGGTCACTACAGGACAGTCTCAATCAAGATCGTCTTATACAAAACTATTTGATACGGTCCTATTTATGCGGACCGCACCGCCCCAGACCCACACCGACCAGCGCCGCAGGTGGGCACTCGTGACGCTGCTGGCGACCCAGCTGATGGTGATCCTCGACGGCACGATCGTGAACGTCGCGCTGCCGACGATCCGGACCGACCTGGGCTTCACCGCCACCGGACTGGCGTGGGTGGTCAACGGCTTCTTCGTCGCCTTCGCCGTGCTGCTGCTGCCGGCCGGTCGGCTCGGCGACCTGGTGGGGACCCGCAAGGTCTTCGTGGCCGGGCTGGCGCTGTTCACCCTCGCGACCGCCCTGTGCGGCCTCGCCACGACTCCGACCAGCCTGGTGGCCGCCCGCGTCGCCCAGGGTGTCGGCGGCGCGCTCACCTCGGCGGTCGTGCTCGGCATGATCGCCGGGCTGTACGCCGACCAGGCGGCTCGGGGGCGGGCCTTCGCCCTGGTCGCGTTCGTCGGTTCGGCCGGTGCGTCGATCGGCGTCGTCGCCGGTGGCCTGCTCACCGAGCTGGCGTCGTGGCGGTGGGTGTTCCTGGTCAACGTCCCGTTCGGCGTCGCCGTCCTGGTCGCGGCGTTCGCCGTCCTGGACGAGAGCCCCGACGCTCCGGGGCTACGCCGCGGCCTGGCCGAGAGCCGGGCGCTGGTGCCTCGCACCCTGCTCTCCCGCCCGGCGTTCCTGCTGCCGAACGCGGTGCTGTTCACCATGACCGTGGCCGGGTTCTCCTTCCAGTTCCTCACCGCTCTCTACCTCCAGGACACCCTCGGTCTCGACGCGCTGCACACCGGCCTGGCCTACCTGCCCGTGACGATCGCGATCGCCGTGGCCTCCCTCGGTGTGAGCGAGCGACTGGCCGGACGGTTCGACCGGGGGCGGGTCCTGGTCGGAGGGCTGGTGCTGTTCGTGTCCGGGATGCTGCTCATGGCCGCGCTGCCGGACCACGGCAGCTACGCGCTGCACGTCGCGCCCGGGTTCGTGGTGATGGGGATCGGGTTCGGCCTCGCGATGCCGCAGGTGACGGCGTTGGCGATGGACGCCGCCCCTCAGCGCGACGCGGGGGCCGCGTCCGGGTTCGTCAACACGACCCAGCAGGCCGGTGGCGCCCTCGGGCTGGCCGTCGTGGCAGTGGTGGCGGCGGACCAGGGTCGGTCGGCGGGGTTCCTGGTCGCCGCCGGGGCGCTCGCGGCCGGGGCGACCGTCGCGGCGTACATCACCGCCGTGGCGCCGCGACGAAGCCGTCCGGACGTCGGGCCGGAGCCGTCCGAACGGGCGGGCACCCCTACCCTTGAACGGTGCTGAGACTCGACCGCGCGACCTACGACGCGATCGTCGCGCACGCCAAGCGCGACCACCCCGACGAGGCCTGCGGCATCGTCGCGGGCCCCGCGGGCAGCGACCGCGCCGAACGGTTGGTCGAGATGGTCAACGCTGCGGGCAGCCCGACGTTCTACGAGTTCGACTCCACCGACCTGCTCCGGCTCTACAAGGAGATGGATGCGCGCGACGAGGAGCCGGTGGTCGTCTACCACTCGCACACCGCGACCGAGGCCTACCCGAGCCGCACCGACATCGGGCTGGCCATGGAGCCGAACGCCCACTACGTGCTCGTCAGCACGCGCGAGCACGGGAATAACGAGGGCCCTGCCGAGTTCAGGTCGTACAGGATCGTCGACGGCGAGGTGACCGAGGAAGAGGTCGAGGTCGTCGAGCAACTCCCCACCCGGGAATCTGCCCCGGAAACCGCTAGGAGCACCCCCTGATGGCCATCGAGGTCCGGATCCCGACCATCCTGCGCACCTACACCGACGGCGAGAAGTCCGTTGCCGGTGAGGGTGCCAACCTGAGCGCGCTCATCGACGACCTGGAGGCGAACCACCCCGGCATCAAGGACCGGCTCATCGACCTCAAGGACGGCAAGGCCGACCTGCGCCGTTTCGTCAACGTCTACGTCAACGACGAGGACGTGCGGTTCCTCGGCGGTCTCGAGGCATCCCTGACCGACGGCGACCAGATCGTGGTGCTGCCGGCGGTCGCAGGCGGCTGACCGAGCCGTGACGAGGTTCGACAGCCTCCTCGCCTCGGTCGGCGGCACACCGCTGGTCGGGCTGCCGAGGCTGTCTGCTCCGTTGAACCGAGGTGGTCCGGAGGTCCGACTGTGGGCCAAGCTCGAGGACCGCAACCCGACCGGCTCGATCAAGGACCGTCCGGCACTGCGGATGGTCGAGGAGGCCGAGAAGGACGGGCGGCTGCGCCCGGGCTGCACGATCCTCGAGCCGACGTCGGGCAACACCGGCATCTCGCTGGCCATGGCGGCGAAGCTCAAGGGCTACCGCCTGGTGTGCGTCATGCCGGAGAACACCTCCGAGGAGCGCCGCCAGCTGCTGCGCATGTGGGGCGCCGAGATCATCACGTCGCCGGCGGCCGGCGGCTCCAACGAGGCGGTTCGCGTCGCCAAGCAGGTCGCCGAGGAGCACCCCGACTGGGTGATGCTCTACCAGTACGGCAACGAGGCGAACTCCCTCGCGCACCAGGAGGGCACCGGCCCGGAGATCCTGGCGGACCTGCCGAGCGTCACCCACTTCGTCGGCGGCCTCGGCACCACCGGCACGCTGATGGGCGTCTCCCGGTTCTTCCGCGAGGCCAAGCCAGGCGTCAGGATCATCGCCGCCGAGCCACGCTACGGCGAGCTGGTCTACGGGCTGCGCAACCTCGACGAGGGCTTCGTCCCCGAGCTCTACGACGCCGACCTGATCGACGCCCGGTTCTCGGTGGGGCCGCGCGACGCCGTACGCCGGGTCCGCGAGCTGCTCGAGCTCGAGGGCATCTTCGCCGGCATCTCGACCGGCGCGATCCTGCACGCCGCGCTGGCGCAGGCCGCCAAGGCGGTCGCGGCGGGGGAGCCGGCGGACATCGCGTTCGTGGTCGCCGACGGCGGCTGGAAGTACCTCTCCACCGGCGCCTACGAGGGCACCATCGACGAGGCCGAGGACCGGCTCGAGGGGCAGCTGTGGGCCTGACGGGTCCTACTTCCTGACCTCCATGACCCGGTTGAACGGCGTCTCCGCGGCGGTGCGGAACTGCGTGAACCCCGCGGCCTCGGTGATCTCGCGGATCCTGGCCGGCCCGGCCTGGGTGCCCAGGGCGAGCCCGACGTCCTGGGAGAGCGAGGCGGGCGTGCACAGCAGTGTCGAGAAGCCGTAGTAGGTGCGCCCGACGGGGTTGAGGTTGTCCTCGACCCGGTCGCCGGCCATCGGCTCGACGACCATCCAGACACCGTCGTCGGCCAGCACGTCGTGGACGTGGCGTGCGGCGCCCAGCGGGTCGCCCATGTCGTGCAGGGCGTCGAACGTCGTGACGAGGTCGAACCCGGACCCGCCGAACCCGTCGGACGTTGCCTCCTCGAAGGTGACGCGGCCGGCCACGCCGGCCTCGACGGCCCGCGCGCGGGCCACCTCGATCGACTCCGCGTGGTAGTCCGAGCCGTGGAAGCGCGAGGCGGGAAAGGCCTGGGCCATCAGCACGGTGGAGGCACCGTGGCCGCACCCGATGTCGGCGACCAGGGCGCCCTCGCGGAGCCGGTCCGCGACGCCCACCGCGGGCAGCCACTCCTCGACGAGGTGGGCGTGGTACCCGGGCCGGAAGAACCGCTCGCAGCCGTGGTGCACGTCTCGGTTGTGCTCGTGCCAGCCGACACCGGTGCCGCGGCGGGCGGCGTCGGGGATCCGGCCGGCGTCGGCGACCGTGCCGACGGCGATCTGGAAGAGCCCCGGCAGGAACGCCGGGCTCGACTCGTCGGTGAGGGCGACGGCGTGCTCGGCAGGCAGCGTGTAGCGGGCCGTCCCGGGGTCGTAGTCCACGATCGAGCCGGCCGCCTGCGCGTTGAGCCACTCCCGGGCGTAGTGCGCGTCGGTGTCGGTGGCCACCGCGAGCTCGGCGGCCGTGAGCGGACCGCCGTGGGCCAGGGCCCGGTAGTAGCCGAGCTCGTCGCCAACCACCACGAGGGCGGCATTGAGGGTGGCGCCGACCTCATCGACGGCCCGGAAGACGAAGGACATGAGTCGGTCGCCGTCGATCGCTTGCTCGGTGATCTGGTCGGTGATCTGTTCGGTCTGCTTCTCAGTCGTGCTGGTCATGGTGCTGCTCCTTGGGTGTGTTGCTGGCCCCGTGGGACGGCTGGAACGTAGGCTGACGCCACCATCAGCAGCAATGCTGGGAACTGAAAGACCATCAGTGGAACTGATCACCCATCTGCGTGGCGTCCGGGTCCTGTGCGCCGTGGACGCGCACGGCTCGTTCACTGCCGCCGCCCGCGAGCTCGGCCTCACGCAGTCCGCCATCAGCCAGCACGTGTCCACGCTCGAGCGGCATCTCGAGGTCACGCTCGTCGACCGCGGTAGCCGGCCGGCCGCGCTCACCGAGGCCGGCCACGCGCTCGCGAGGCACGGGCGGTCGCTGCTCGCCCGGCTCGAGGACGCAGAGCAGGAGCTGGCCGAGGTCGTCGGGCGGCGGGCCGGCCGGCTGCGGCTCGGGAGCTTCCCGACCGCCTTGGCGACGTTCGTGCCACCGGCCCTGGCGCGCTTCCGCGACCAGCGCCCCGGAGTCCGGCTGACCGTGCTCGACGACCACCTCCAGGCGTTGCTGCCCCGGCTGTACGACGGCGAGCTCGACGTCGCGTTGGTCTACGACGACCCGGCGCTGTCGCAGCGACCGGACGCCGAGCTGGAGCGGGTGGTTCTCTTCGACGACCGGTTCCGGCTGGTCCTGCCGGAGCGGCACCCACTCGCTGCTGGGCAGGCGCCACTCGACCTGTCGGCGCTGCGGCGCGAGACCTGGATCGGTGGATTGCCGGGCAGCACCTGGTTCCGCATCGTGCAGGCCTCGTGCCGCGCGGCCGGGTTCGAGCCGGACGTGGGGTTCTCCTCCGACGACTACCGCGGGGTCCAGGCGTTCGCAGCCGCGGGGCTGGGCGTGGCGGTGGTCCCCGGGCTCGCCGTGGCCGCCGGCCAGGTCCCTGGCACCCGGGTTCGCCGGCTGCGGGCGGGCGGCCCGTCTCGTCAGGTGCTGGCGGTCCGGCCGCGCGACGCGTTCCCGACCTCCGCGAGCCTGCTGATGATGGAGACGCTCGCCTCGGTCACCACGTCCTTCAGGAGGCCGTTCAGGTCGCCGTCAGTCCGGCGATGAGCTCCACCTGACGCTCCTCGTCCCCGAGCGGCCAGAAGTGGATCCGGTCGCAGCCCGCCTCGGCATACCTCGCCACCAGCTCGGCGCACCGCTGGGCCGAGCCGATGCAGACCCGCTCCCTCAGGTCGGCCGGGTCGCGGCGCACCACGGGGGCCAACACCTCCTCGAGCATCCGGTCGGACTCGGAGTCGTCCTCGGTCACCCACGTCCACATCGTCACCAGGGCGGCGGGCAGGCCGGCCGGGAGCGACCGCCGCGCCGCCGCGAACGTGTCCGGGTCGGTGTTGTACGCCGAGGCCAGCCACCCGTCGCCGTGCCTGGCCACCCGGCGCAGCCCGGCCGGTGAACCCCAGCTCGCCAGCCACAGCGGGACGCCGCCGAGCTGCTGCCGGAGCACTGGCGCCGCCTCGTCGAGGAGCCGCCACCGCTCCTCGAACGGGAGCCCGACTATCGCGTAGTCGTCCCGGGAGGACCCTGCGCCGATGCCCGCCACCACTCGCCCACCCGAGATCTCGTGCAGCCCGAGCAGGCCCCGTGCGAGCACGGCCGGGTGGCGCAGGGCAGGCACGGCAACGGTGGTCATCAGCTCGAGGTCGCCGCTGGAGTCCACCACCGACGTGAGGGCGACCAGGCAGTCGAGCCAGGGCCGGGTGAAGACCAGGTGGTCGTTGGCGCACACGGAGCCGAACCCGGCGGTCCGGGCAGCGCTCGCCGCGCGGTTCAGCCGGGCCAGGGAGAAGCCGCTCCCGTCGAGGTCCAGCTGTGGCAGGTGCATGCCCAGGTGCATCCCGGCATTGTGGACCCACCGGGCTATCGTCACGACCGATGAGACGCCTCCTGCTCGCAGTCGCGCTGGCCGTGGCCGCCACCCTCGTCACCGCACCGCCGGCGTCCGCCACGCTCGCACCCGTCGTCGCCCCGACGATCACAGGCACCGCGGAGTACGACGCCGTGCTGACCGCCCAGCCGGGGCAGTGGACACCGGCCGCGACGGCGTACGCCTACCAGTGGCTGCGCGATGGCCAGCCGATCGCACAGGCCACCCTGCAGACCTATCGCACCACCGAGGACGACCTGGGCCGCTCGCTGAGCGTCCTGGTGACCGCGATCGACGGTCTGGGCGACAGCGGCAGCGCGGTCTCTGCACCGGTCGGCCCGGTGCAGAGGGCGATGCTCAAAGCCAAGGGCGGGCAGGCGGTCAAGGGCGTCGCGCGGTTCACGCACACCCTCGACGCGCACCCGGGCCGCTACACCGCGACCCCGTCGAAGGTGCGCTACCAGTGGCTCCGGGGCACGCAGCCGGTCGCGGGCGCGACCGAGAAGCACTACGAGCTCCAGGCGGAGGACGTTGGCGTCCGGGTGCGGGTGCAGCTGACCGTGCTGGCGCCCGGCTACCAGCCGCTCGAGCTCGTCACCAAGCCGACCCCGAAGGTGCGGCACCGGGTCGACGTACGCCGCACGGTCCGCTACCACGTCGAGACCCGCGGCCGGATCACGACCAGCCTCAAGCAGTTCAAGGCCCAGGCGCAGGAGACCTACGAGGACGCGCGCGGCTGGCGCGGCGCCGGCATTCGCTTCGTGCCAGTGGCCCGCGGCGGCGCGTTCACGCTGGTGCTGTCGCAGGCCAGCCGGGTGCC
Organism: uncultured Actinomycetota bacterium; assembly: GCA_963798045.1. Taxonomy (GTDB): domain Bacteria; phylum Actinomycetota; class Actinomycetes; order Propionibacteriales; family Nocardioidaceae; genus Nocardioides. Next base: position 148,317 of record CAWCSB010000034.1, on the reverse strand, counting down.
GTCGTTCTCCTCGCAGTGCAGCTCGATGTGGAGCTGCCGGGTCGGCCGCTTCGTGATCATCAACCAGGACCGCTGGAAGAACGCCTCTCCCGCATGGAACGCCGCGCACCTGGCCGCTGCGCGACTACCGGCACATGGTCGTCAACCACGAGACCGGCCACTGGCTCGGGCTGGGCCACGCCTCGTGCCCCGGCAAGGGCCGGTTGGCACCGGTCATGCAGCAGCAGTCCAAGGGGCTGCAGGGGTGCCGGTTCAACCCGTTCCCGACGATCCACGAGCTGAACAGCCGAACACCCCATGCAAGGGCCATGGCGTACCTTCGAGACCGGAGTTACAGTCCGGACGTCGAGTAGCCCCAACCGCGCGCCCGGGGAGAGCAGCTTGCGCGAGATCGTCGTCTTCAGCGGCAGCGCCCATCGCCCCTTCGCCACCGCGGTCTGTGAGTCGCTCGGCGTCGAGCTCAGCTCGGTCGAGCTGACCAGGTTCAGCAACGACTGCCTGCAGGCCCAGCTGCAGGCCAACTGTCGCCAGCGCGACGTCTTCATCATCCAGCCGCTGGTGCCGGCCACCCAGGAGCACCTCATGGAGCTGCTCCTGATGCTGGATGCCGCGCGCGGCGCCTCGGCGCAGCAGATCACCGCGGTGATCCCCTACTACGCCTACGCGCGGTCGGACAAGAAGGATGCCTCCCGGCTCTCGATCGGCGGCCGGCTGGTCGCCGACCTGCTGGTCGCCGCCGGCGCGAACCGCGTGATCACGATGACCCTGCACGCCCCGCAGGTGCACGGCTTCTTCTCGGTGCCGGTCGACCACCTCACCGCGCTCGGCGTCCTCGCCGACCACTTCCAGGGCCAGGACCTCACCAACTCGGTGGTCGTCTCACCCGACTTCGGCAACGCCAAGACCGCCACCCAGTTCTCCCGGCTGCTCGGCCTGCCCGTCGCCGCCGGCTCGAAGAAGCGGCTCGCGGACGACCAGGTCGTCATCGACGAGATCGTCGGCGACGTCGAGGGCAAGCGCGCCATCATCCTCGACGACGAGATCGCCACCGGAGGCTCGATCGTGGAGCTGCTCGAGCGGCTGTCCGAGCGGGGCTGTACGTCGGCCGCGGTGGCCTGCACCCACGGGCTCTTCGTCGGCAAGGCCATCGAGCGGCTCCGCGAGCACCCGATGATCACCGAGGTGGTCACCACCGACACCGTCCCGGCGCCCGAGGGCTGGCCCAACCTCCAGGTCCGCTCGGTCGCGGGCCTGTTCGGTGCTGCGATCGAGCGCATCCACGCCGGAGAGTCGGTCAGCAGCCTCTTCGACGGCGTCGACCCCGCGCACGGCCCGCCGCAGCCGCGACTGTTCGACTGACCCGCGGGTTCAGTCCGGCAGCGTCGACGGCGAGGTGCGGACCAGGTCGCCGGGGGCGACCTTTCCCTCGACCGGGCCGACCAGGTCGGTGATGATCGCGCGGGCGGAGTCGAGGGTGCGGCGCACGTACTCGCGCACCGAGTCGGTGTCGTCGAGCTCGAGCGCGTAGAGCGCGGCGGTCAGCCCCTGGACGACCGAGTCGTTGATCTCCAGGGCCGCCTGGCGGCGGGTCTGCTCCTCGTGGACGCGGGTGGCGTGCGCCTCGCGCTCGGTCTCGGCGTGCACCCGCTCGGTGATGTCGATGCAGGTGCCGCGCATCCGGATCGGGGTGCCGGCGTCGTCGGTGACGACCTGGCCGTTGGAGGAGAGGTAGCGGACCTCGCCGTCAGGGCGGACGATCCGCTCGACCATCTCGTAGGGCTCGCCGGTGGCGTAGGCCTCCTGGTGGATCGCCTTGATGCGCTCCTGGTCGTCGGGGTGGATCATCGACAGGAACCGCTCGTAGTTCGGCGCGATCTCGCCCGGCTCGAAGCCGTAGATGCGGAAGAGCTGGTCCGACCAGGTGTTGGTGTCGGAGGCGATCTCCCAGTCGTAGTCGCCCATGTGGGCCAGCTGCTGGGCGTTGTCCATGCGCGCCTGCAGGTCGCGGAGGGCTTCCTCCGCGGCCTCCTTCTTCCTGAGCGCCTGGTCCAGGCGCTCAGGCAGTGACTCCGCCACACCCCCACCTTGCCCCCGGCGGTGGTCGCCTGTCTCGGCATCGCGAGAAGAGGTCGCGACGTGACGTGGCCGACGACACGGTGCGCAAGGGGAGTACGACGCCTACCCTTGCTGGTCGTGCCAGTCGTCGACGCTCCGATAGGGATCTTCGACTCCGGATTCGGCGGCCTCACCGTGGCCCGGTCCGTCATCGACCAGCTTCCGCACGAGTCGGTGCACTACCTGGGCGACACCGCGCGCCAGCCCTACGGCCCCAAGCCGATCGCCGAGGTGCGCGAGTACGCCCTCGAGTGCCTCGACCACCTCTACGCGCAGGGCGTCAAGGCACTCGTGATCGCGTGCAACTCCGCGAGCGCGGCGATGCTGCGGGACGCCCGCGAGCGCTACGACGTCCCGGTGGTCGAGGTGATCCTGCCGGCCACCCGCCGCGCGGTCGCCGCGAGCCGGACCGGTCGGATCGGCGTCATCTGCACGCGGGCGACCAAGGAGTCCATGGCCTACGAGGACGCGTTCGCCGCCGCACCCCACGTGGAGCTGACCACGCAGGCGTGCCCGCGGTTCGTCGACTTCGTGGAGGCCGGCGTGACCGGCGGCGAGGAGCTGCTCGGGGTCGCGCACGAGTACCTCGACCCGCTCACCAGCGCCGGCGTCGACACCCTGATCCTCGGCTGCACCCACTACCCGCTGCTGACCGGCGTCATCTCCTACGTGATGGGCGACGCCATCACCCTGGTCAGCAGCGCCGAGGAGTGCGGCAAGGACGTCTACAAGATGCTCACGGGCACCGGGCTGATGCGCGAGTCGGGCGACCCGACGTACACCTTCTCCACCACCGGCGCCACGGAGGAGTTCGAGACCATCGGGCGCCGCTTCCTGGGCGCCGAGATGATGGCCGCCAGCCAGTTCGCCGGCGGCCTCTAGTGGGCCCGTCGTGAAGCTGACCGTGATCGGGTGCTCCGGCTCGTATCCGGGCCCGGACTCGCCGGCCTCCTGCTACCTCCTGGAGCAGGAGCACGAGGGTCGCACCTGGCGGGTGCTGATGGACCTCGGCAGCGGTGCGTTCGGCGCGCTGCAGCGGTACGTCGACCCGCTCAGCATCGACGCGGTGCTGCTCAGCCACCTGCACGCCGACCACTGCCTCGACCTGTGCGGCTTCTACGTCATGCGCAAGTACCACCCGGACGGGCCGCCGCCCCGCCTGCCGGTGTGGGGGCCCAGCGGCACCGCGGGGCGGATGGCCCGCGCCTACGACCTCGACGAGGACCCCGGCATGACCGCCGAGTTCGACTTCCGGCCCTGGGCGCCAGGCACCGACGTGACCATCGGGCCGTTCACCGTGAACGTGGTGCGGGTCGAGCACCCGGTCGAGGCCTACGGGCTTCGGGTGAGTGCGGGCGGTGGCGTCATCGCCTTCTCCGGTGACACCGGGCGGTGCGACGAGCTGGTGCAGCTGGCCCTTGGCGCCGACCTGCTGCTCGCCGAGGCGTCGTTCCACCACAAGGCGCACAACCCGCCAGGCATCCACCTCACCGGCGCCGACTGCGGAGAGGTCGCCAGCGCTGCGGGGGTCGGGCGGCTGGTGATCACCCACGTGCCGCCGTGGTACGACCCGCGCGACATGCTCGCCGCCGCCCAGGAGGTCTGGGGCGGGGTCTCCGAGCTGGCCAGCCAGGGCGCGACGTTCGAGCTCTAGACCAGCCCGGCGTCGTGCACGCAGATCGCGATCTGCACCCGGTTGGTGACCTGCAGCTTGTCGAAGAGCCGGGACACGTGCGCCTTCACGGTCGGCACCGACAGGTGCAGGGTGCGCGCGATCTCGGCGTTGGTCAGGCCGCGACCGACCGCGAGGGCGACCTCGTGCTCGCGCTCGGTGAGCACGCCGAGCCGCAGCCGCGCGACCTCACCCCGGTCGTCGCCCGAGTCGTCCCGGATCCGCTCGATGAGCGTCCGGGTCACCGACGGCGACAGCATCGGGTCGCCGTCGGCGACCGCCCGGATCGCCTCGAGGATCTGCGGCGGGGGAGTGTCCTTGAGCAGGAACCCGTCCGCCCCCGCGGCCAGCGCCCCGACCACGTGCTCGTCCGCGTCGAACGTCGTCAGCACGATCACGTGCGGCGGATCCGGCCGCTGCTGCAGCGCCCGGGTCGCCTCCAGGCCGCTCATCCGCGGCATCCGGATGTCCATGAGCACGACGTCGGGGCGCAGCTCGTCGATCATCCGGAGCGCCACGCGGCCGTCTCCGGCCTCGCCGACCACCTCGAGGTCGGGCTGCCCGCCCAGCATCAGCGCCAGCGCCGAACGGACCAGCGGGTCGTCGTCGACGATCAGGAGCCGGATCATGCTCGTCGGGGCATTCATGCCGCCCACGGGATCCACCCGTGCAGCACGAACGTCGCGCCCTCGCGCCTGACGTCGAGCCGGCCGCCGCGCAGCTCGGCCCGCTCGGTGAGGCCGACCAGCCCGAGCCCCGAGCCCGGTGTCGCGCTGCCGAACCCGAACGGGTTGCGCATCACCACGTCGAGCCCGTCCTCGGGCGAGCCGGTGAGCTCCACGGTGAGCAGGCTGCCCGGTGCATGCTTGCGGGCGTTGGTGATCCCCTCCTGCACGATCCGGTAGAGCGTCCGCCCGGCCGCGTCCGGCACCTCCTCGGAGGGGCTGACCCGGTCGAAGAACTCCAGGTTCAGCCCGCTCTCACGCGCCTCCGCCACCAGCTCGTCCAGATCGGCGTACGTCGGCTGCGGCGCTAGTGCCGGCTCACCGTCCGTACCGCGCAGCACCCCGAGGACGCCGCGCAGGTCGGTCAGCGCCTCGTGCGCCTTCTCCCGGATCACGGTCGCGCTGGTGTGGACCTGCTCGGGGGTGAGGTCCTCGCGGAAGGCGAGCGCGCCGGCGTGCATGGAGACCTGCGAGATCCGGTGCGCCAGGACGTCGTGCATCTCGCGGGCGATCCGGGCCCGCTCGTTGGCCCGCGCCTGTTCCACGCGGAGCTCCTGCTCGGACTCGGCACGCTCGGCGCGGTGCCGCAGTGTCCACACCAGCTCGCGACGCGAACCGAGGTACATGCCCCAGCCGAAGATCGCAGCGGTGGCGACGACGTTGACGGACAGGTTGAGCCAGAACGGGTCACGGCTGTTTCCCGGCTGGGTCACCACGAAGAACTGTGCGCACGCGAAGCCGACCGAGCCGACGAGCGCGATCTCCTTCCAGCGCCGTCGGGTCGCCACCGAGGCGCTGGCCAGGACTGCCGGACCGCTGGCGGTCCCCGAGGCGGCCGCAAGCAGGTTGACGACCACGGCGATCGTGACCGGCCACCGACGTCGGTAGAAGATCAGGACGTACGTCGCCAACCCCAATGCCAGGTCGGTGATGAACAGCATCTCGGACTGCTCGTCGACGACCGGCAGCCACCCGATGGCGCTGATGGCGAGCATGGCGATGAGCCGCCACGTGTGCCCCCAGAAGCTCAACCGAGGCTGGTAGGCCTCGGGGTCGGCGCGCTCACAGTCCTCTGGCACCGTCTCAGGCTAGGCCGACCGGCGTCGTGGCGCAGGCGTCACGGGTCGCGGAGGGCCCCTACTTTGGTCTGGCCGTGACCATGACATTTTGCTGATGCAGGGCTCAGGGCGTTAGGGCAGTCTGGACGCATGATCAATGTCGAAGGACTCACTCGGAAGTACGGCGCATTCGCAGCCGTCGACGACGTCAGCTTCGTCTGCCAACCCGGTCGGGTGACCGGGTTCCTGGGCCCCAACGGTGCCGGCAAGACGACCACGATGCGCGTCATGGTCGGCCTCACCCCACCGACGCACGGTCGGGTCACGATCGGGGGCCACCTCTACCACGACATCCCCAACCCCGGACTGCACGTCGGCGTACTCCTCGACGCCTCGGCCCAGCACGCCGGCCGCACCGGCCGTGAGATCCTCACCATCGGCGCCAAGACCATGGGGCTGCCGGACTCCCGCGTCGACGAGATGCTCGAGCTGGTCTCCCTCGACCAGACCGAGGCGAAGCGCCGGCTGCGCAACTACTCGCTCGGCATGAAGCAGCGGCTCGGCATCGCCCACGCCCTGCTCGGCGACCCGTCCGTGCTCATCCTCGACGAGCCGGCCAACGGCCTCGACCCGGCCGGCATCCGCTGGATGCGTGGGCTGCTGAAGTCCTACGCCGACCGCGGCGGCACCGTGCTGCTCTCCAGCCACCTGCTCAACGAGGTCGAGCAGATCGCCGACGACATGATCCTGATCGGCCGCGGCAAGATCGTCGCGCGCGGCACCAAGGACGAGCTGCTGGCCAGCTCCGAGCACAAGACCTCGTTCGTCACCGCGCTCGACAACGAGCTCCTCACGAAGGCCCTGCGGGACAAGGGCTTCACCGTCTCGCCGGTCGGCACCGGCATGCGGGTCGAGGCCCCGCCGGTCGAGGTGGGCACGGTCGCCGCCGAGGGCGCGATCGTCCTCACCGACCTGCGATCCGCGGACGGCGGCCTCGAGGACCTGTTCCTCACCCTCACCGAGGACACGCAGCGCGACGAGGTCCCCGCAGGCGCCGTGCAGGCACCCGTCGCCACCGAAGGGGCCCAGGCATGAGCACCCTTGCCGCACCGGCCCCCATGCAGCTCGACATCTCCGGGACGGCCCGCGTCCCGTTGACCCGGCTGGTCATGATCGAGATGCGCAAGGCGCTCAACACCCGAGCCGGCCGCTGGCTCGTCATCGGGATCCTCGGGCTCGTCGTCGTCATCGAGGTGATCTACGCGTTCGCGGCCAACGACGGGGACAAGGACCTCCAGGACTTCATCCAGATCCCCGGCGCGGTGCTCGGCTACTTCCTGCCGATCGTCGTCATCATGCTCGTGACCAGTGAGTCCAGCCAGCGCAACGGCCTGGTGACGTTCACGCTGGAGCCTCGCCGTTCACGCATCGTGGTGGCCAAGTTCCTCGCCGGCATCGTGCTCGCGCTCGGTGTGATGGTGCTGGCCGTCGTCCTGGCCCTGCTCGGGACGCTCCTGGGAGTCGTCACCGGCGGCGACCCGTCGTGGTCCCTCGACGGCAACCTGGTCTTCAGCGCCCTGTTCCTCTCCACGATGATCGGCATCTTCGTCGGCTTCGCCCTCTCCACGCTGATCATGAACACCGCGGGCGCGATCGTCGCCTACTTCGCCTACACGCTGATCCTGCCCACCGCCGTGAGTCTCCTCAGCCTGCTGAGCAACACGTTCGAGGACATCGCGCCCTGGATCGAGTTCAACACCGCCCAGACGCCGCTGATCTCCAGCCCGTACTCGCCGACCGGTGAGGAATGGGCGCAGATCGCCACCTCGGGCACGATCTGGCTGCTGCTGCCCCTGGCGCTGGGGATCTGGCGGCTGCTGAGGATCGAGTTCAAGTGAGCCACGCGACCGTCGTTGATCCTGTCCCGACCCTCGACGTCTCGGGGACACCGCACGTCACGATGACCAAGCTGGCCAAGGTCGAGGTCCGCAAGGCGCTCGACACCCGGGCCGGTCGCTGGCTCGTCATCGGGATCCTCGCCCTGGTCGTCGTCATCGAGGTGATCTACGCGTTCGCGGCCAACGACGACGACAAGAACCTCCAGGACTTCATCCAGATCCCCGGTGGTGTCCTCGGCTACTTCCTGCCGATCATCATCATCATGCTGGTGACCAGCGAGGCCAGCCAGCGCAACGGGCTGGTCACCTTCACCCTGGAGCCCAAGCGGTCCCGGGTAGTGGTGGCCAAGTTCGTTGCCGGCCTCCTGCTCGCCGCCGCGGTGATGGTGCTGGCCTTCCTCCTGGCCGTGCTCGGCACCCTCCTCGGTGCGGCGGCCGGCGCCTCTCCGGAGTGGTCGCTGGACGCAAACCTCGTCTTCAACGGTTTCATCCTGTCCAACCTGATCGGCGTCTTCATCGGCTTCGCCATCGCGATGCTGATCATGAACACGGCAGGAGCGATCGTCGGCTACTTCGCCTACAGCCTGATCCTGCCGATCGCGGTGGCCATCCTCGGCGGACTCAGCAGCACCTTCGAGGACATCGCGCCCTGGTTCGAGTTCAACACCGCGCAGATGCCCCTGTTCCAGGGTGACTACCAGCCGACCGCCGAGCAGTGGGCCCAGATCGCCACCTCGGGATTCATCTGGCTGATCGTCCCCCTGGCGCTCGGCATCTGGAGGCTGCTGCGGATCGAGTTCAAGTAGCCGTAGCGCAGCTCGACATCACAGCGACCAGCCGGGTGCCGTTCACCCGGCTGGTCCGGGTCGAGCTGCGCAAGGCTCGCGACACCCGTGCCGGGTTCTGGTTGCTCACGGCCATCGTCGGCATCGTGGTCATCGTGCTGGGCATCGCCCTGGGCATCACGCTGGCCCGCACCGAACCGATCCTCCTCGACGACTTCGTGGGGATCGCGGCGTACATGATGTCGTTCCTGCTCCCGTTCCTGGCGATCATGCTGGTCACGAGCGAGTGGAGCCAGCGCAGCGCGCTCGTCACCTTCACCTTGGAGCCGCGGCGTTCCCGGGTGGTGGTGGCGAAGCTCGTCGCCGCCCTGCTGCTCACCGTGCTCAACCTGGTCGCGGCGTTCGTGATCGGGCTGCTGTTCACGGCCGTGTGCGAGCTGGTCCAGCCCGACCAGACCTCATGGCATCTCAGCGGCGGCAACACGGCCGGGTTCTTCGTCACCCAGTCGCTGGCGATGGTGGGTGGCTTCGCGATCGCCACGCTGCTGCTCAACACGCCCGCGTCGATCGTGCTGTTCGTGGTCTACCGGTTCGTCCTGCCCGGTGTCTTCGCCGCTCTGGGCTCACTGAGCGACTGGTTCCACTCGGTCGCGCCCTGGCTCGACTTCCAGGCCGCGCAGGACGGCATCTACGAATGGGACCTCTACGGCCGCGAGGAGTGGTCGCACCTGCTGGTGTCCGGGTTCATCTGGCTCGCTCTGCCGCTGGGCATCGGTATGTGGCGGATCCTGCGCGCCGAGGTGAAGTAGGGCTTCACCTGACCTTGGCCGACACGACACCTCCCGGTGGGGCGGCGGTGGAGGCGTCCGCCACGCTCAGGACGTGTACCTGAGGTTCGCCGCCCTGGGTGACAGTGCCACGGTTGGTGTGGGTGACCCCGTCCCCGGTGGGTGGCGGGGCTGGTCCCGGCTCCTGTCCTCGGCCCTGGCCACGGCGTACGACGTGTCCTACTGCAACCTCGCCGTCTCCGGCGCGACGTCCACCGACGTGCTGTGCGGGCAGCTCGCGGACGCGGTGGCGCACCGGCCCGACCTGGCCTCGCTGGTGGTCGGGGTCAACGACACGATGCGGGCCGGCTGGCACGCGGGCCGGGTCCGAGAGGAGCTGATGACCTGCGCCTCCGCGCTGCACGACGCCGGGGCGACGCTGCTGACGGCCCGGTTCCACGACCACGGCGCGGTGTTCGGCCTGCCGGGCGTGCTGCGCCGTCCGCTGCAGGCACGGATCGAGGCCGTCAACGCGGTCTACGACGAGGTGCAGGCGACGTATGGCGGCCACCGTATCGACCTGGCGGCTCGGGTCGACGTCCTCGACCGCGCCTTCTGGTCGGTGGACCGGCTGCACCCCTCCGAGCTCGGACACCGGGCGCTGGCCCGCGGGTTCGCCGACCTGCTCGTCGCGGCGGGGCTGGACTTCGAGCCTCCGTCGCTCGAGCCGCAGGGCGGCCAGCTGGTCGGGTGGCGGCACGACGTGGCCTGGCTGGTCCGCGAGGGCGCCCCGTGGGTGGGACGCCGGGCTCGCGACCTCGGACCGTGGGCGGTGCGGATGGCGTGGGAGGAGACCCGGCCACGGCGCACGCCTGTGTCCGGGTGAGCCCGGCCCGATCCCGAGGTATCTAGCCGAGGCCCTGCTGGGCGCCCTGACCCACGTGCACGCTGGCCAGGAACGTGAGCATCGTGTCGCGGGACCAGGCGGTGTCATTCGGGAACTGGACCAGCACGTTTCCTGTGGGCTCCCCAGGCAGTGTTGGGGTCGCGATCGTGGTGTAGCCCGAGTCGCCGCGGACCCAGAAGGTCCGACCGTCCCGCTCGACCTGCTCGCCCGAGAGCTTGTTGCCGTCGAACATGATGACCAGCTTGCCGACGAAGGACGCGGGCTCCTGGTCGGGGAAGCCGACCGGGGCGATGGTGACCCCCTGCGGGTAGGCGCCCTGGACCTCCCAACCCACCGGGGTCTGGTCGAAGGTGTAGGGGCCGGCCTCGAACGGCTGGGCGAGGAACGAGATGCCGCCGTCGTCGCGCGTCTTCGTCTCCACGGCCTGCTGCGGCTGCGTGTCGTCCGGCTGGGCCATCCGGAACGCGCCGAACCCCACGACGCTGGCGGCGGCGACGCCGAGCAGGCCGCCGGCCGCGCGGCGGCGCCGGGTGCGGGCGAGGGCGCGGTGGCCGCGGGTCACGTCGGCGTGCGCGTCGACGGGTGCGGTGACCGGGCCGGCGGCTCGGTCGAGGAGGACGTTGAGGTCGTTCATGTGGGCTCCTGGCTGGATGACTGGATGGATGTCTGGCTGTGTCTAGCTGGCGGAGGGAATCGAGACCGTGACTGCTGGTTCGAGGACGGCGCGGAGGTTGGCCAGGGCCTTGGCGTTCTGGGACTTGACCGTGCCGGTGGTGCAGCCGAGCACCCGCGCGGTCTCGGCGATGTCGAGGTCGAGGAAGTGGCGGAGCACCACCACGGCGCGCTGGCGCGGCGCGAGCGTGGCGAGCGCGGCGAGCACCGTGTGGGCGAGGTCCTGGTCGTCGACGTGGCCGGCCCGGTCGCCGAGCTCGTCGGTCGGTGTCTCGCGACGGGAGTACGCGCGGCGCTGCTCGTCGACGAAGGCGTGCGTCAGGCTGGTCCGGGCGTAGCCGACCGGGTTGCCGGCCCGTCGTACGCGCGGCCAGTGGACGTAGAGCTTGGTCAGGGTCGTCTGCACGAGGTCCTCGGCCGCTGCGCCGTCGCCTGCGGTGAGCAGGCGGGCCATCCGCACCAGTGCGGTGCGCTGGGCGGTCACGAACTCGACGAACTCGCTGTCGCGTTGACTCTCTCTCATGTATCTCCTCTCACCCAGCCTGACGGGTGCGGCAAGCCCGGAGGTTGCCTCCCTTCGAGGCTCGCTAGCTCGCACCTCAGGGCGGCCTCTAATGTCCTGTGCATGACGCGCGCTGATGGACGGGCCGACGACGAGCTCCGACCGATCAAGATCACCCGACACTGGCTCGACCACGCCGCCGGTTCGGTGCTGGTGGAGTTCGGGAGGACGCGGGTGCTGTGCGCCGCGTCGGCCGCCGAGGGCGTGCCGCGCTGGCGGAAGGGGTCGGGGCTGGGCTGGGTGACCGCGGAGTACGCCATGCTCCCCGCCTCCACCAACACCCGCTCCGAGCGGGAGTCGGTGAAGGGCCGGATCGGCGGCCGCACCCACGAGATCAGCCGGCTCATCGGCCGCTCGCTCCGCGCGGTGATCGACTACAAGGCGCTCGGGGAGAACACCATCCAGCTCGACTGCGACGTCCTCCAGGCCGACGGCGGCACCCGCACGGCAGCGATCACCGGGGCGTACGTCGCGCTGGCTGACGCCGTCGCGCACCTGCGTGGCGAGGGACTGCTCGCCGGCGAGCCGCTGACCGGCTCGGTGGCCGCGGTCTCGGTCGGCATCATCGACGGCACGCCACGGCTCGACCTCCCCTACGAGGAGGACGTGCGCGCCGAGACGGACATGAACATCGTGATGACCGGGACGGGCGCGTTCGTCGAGGTGCAGGGCACCGCCGAGGGGGCGGCGTTCTCGCGCGCCGAGCTCGACGCGCTGCTGGCTCTCGGCGAGAAGGGCTGCGCCGACCTCACGAAGCTGCAGCAGGAGGCTCTGGCTTCGTGAAGGAGTCGGTGCCTGCACTGAGGAGGCCGCGAGGGACGAGCGGCCGTCTCGAAGTGTTCCTGGCGTCCCGCAACGCCAAGAAGCTCGCCGAGATGGAGCGGATCCTGCGCGAGCGCCTGCCGTCGGTGGACGTCCTCGGACTGGACGACGTGGCGCCGTACGACGAGCCGGTCGAGGACCAGCCGACCTTCGAGGGCAACGCGCTGCTCAAGGCCCGCGCCGGGCTCACCCACACCGGGCTGCCCTCGCTGGCCGACGACTCCGGGCTGTGCGTCGACGCGCTCAACGGGATGCCCGGGGTGTTGTCCGCGCGCTGGTCGGGGCCTCCGCTGGGTTCGAAAGAGGGGGCTGACGACCGCAACAACTCCCTGCTGCTGGCCCAGCTGGAGGACGTGCCCGACGAGCGCCGCACGGCCCACTTCACCTGCTGTGTGGCCTTCTGCGCACCCGGCCGCGAGCAGCTCGTGGTCGAGGGCCGGATGGACGGCCGGATCATCCGCGAGACCCGCGGCACCGGCGGCTTCGGCTACGACGTCGTCTTCGTCGCCGACGACCACCCCGGGCCAACCACCGCGGAGCTGTCGATCGAGGACAAGGACGCCATCAGCCACCGCGGCAAGGCGCTCAGGCAGCTGGCGCCAGAGGTGGCGCGGCTGCTCGGATCCGCCGGCTGATCGCCGCGCCCCAGAGCGTGGCCAGCACGAACATGAAGATCGAGTAGACCGCCGCCGGCACCGAGATCTCCGTCGAGTCGAGCACCTCGACCGCGACGAAGATGGCGAGCGTGGCGTTGTGGACGCCGATCTCCATCGACGAGGCGATGGCCTGGTCGTCGCGCACGCCGGCCGCACGCGGGACGACGTACCCGGTGACCAGGCTGATCGCGCAGAACACGGCCGCGGCCAGGCCCACGTCCGCGAGGTAGTCGCCGACGTTCTCCCGCTGGTCCAGCAGGATCCCGAGCACCAGCACCGCCAGGATCACCGCCGAGCCGATCCGCACCGGCCGGTCCATCCGCTCCGCCCAGGCGCTGGCCTTGGCGCGCACCAGCATGCCGATCCCGACCGGGACCAGGACGATGGCGAAGACCTCGACCACCTTGCCGAACGGCAGGCTCACGCTGTCGTCCAGGTCGTAGTGCTCGATCGCGAGGTTGGTGATCAGCGGCAGCGTCACGATCGCGATCACCGAGTTCACCGCGGTGAGGGTGACGTTGAGCGCGACGTCCCCTCTGAACAGGTGGCTGAACAGGTTCGCGCTGGTGCCACCCGGCGAGGCCGCCAGCAGCAGCAGCCCGACCGCCAGCAGCGGCGGCAGGTCGAACAGCTTGACCAGGCCGAAGCAGATGGCGGGCAGCAACAGGAGCTGGCAGGCCAGCGCGACGGCGACCGCTCGCGGATGCCGGGCCACCCGCCGGAAGTCGTCCGGCGTCAGCGAGAGCCCGAGACCGAACATGATGATCCCGAGCGCGATCGGCAGGCCGACCGTCGTCAACGCGGAGTCCATGGCGGGACTCTAGGCCCGGTAGGTTCGCGAGATGGGCCGCAAGTTCTTCTTCCGTCGCAACCTGGCCCGCCTGGGCTTGCGGCTCTCGCGCTGGCACACGGCCGGCACCGTGCCGACCCGCGGCATCCTCGTGGGCGCGCCGCACACCTCGAACTGGGACTGGGTGCTGACCGTGTTCCTGGCCTGGGACAGCAACGTGCAGATCCGGTTGCTGGTCAAGGAGTCGTTCTTCCGGGGGCCGCTCGCACCGATCATGCGGTGGACCGGCGCCGTACCTCTGGACCGCGACAACCCGGGCGCGACGATCAAGAAGCTGCTGGCGGACGCCAAGACCGACGAGACCTTCCTGCTCGGCCTCGCGGCCGAGGGGACCCGGAGCAAGGGCGAGTACTGGAAGTCCGGCTTCCACCGCATCTCGCGGCAGACCGGGATCCCGATCACCTTGGCCTACCTCGACGCGCCCTCACGGACGGTCGGCTGGGGGCCGACGTTCATGCCGAGCGACGACGTCCGCGCCGACATGGACCGGATCCGGGCCTTCTACGTCGACAAGACCGGGATCAGGCCCGAGCTCGCCACTCCGCCGCGGCTGCGCGAGGAGGGCACCGCGCCCGAGGGCTGAGCGGTACTGCCGTCTGGAGATCGGGTCGCCCGGTTTCGAGACGGGCGCAGAGCGCCCTCCTCAACCACCGGTGGTTGAGGAGGTTGCGCTAGAAACCGTCTCGAAACCCGCTGAAGCCTGCGCTGGGACTGTGCCGGAGGCGGGAGTCGAACCCGCACACCCGAAGGCACACGGACCTAAACCGTGCGTGTCTGCCAGTTCCACCACTCCGGCGTGAGCCTGTTGAGGTTAGACGATCGAGAGGCCGCCGGGCTCGCGGCCGGTGATGAGGCGGAGCAGGATCGTGCCCTCGCCGCGGCGTACGGCGACCTCTGACGCCAGGGCGACCGACTCGGCGAGCGCGGCGGGTGGGGGAGTCCAGCGCACGGGGACGGCGGCGGCGATGTCGAGGCAGTGCACGACGAGCTCGAAGGTGCGGGTGGGCAGGTAGTCGCGCAGCCGCATGCCGCCGGCGTAGGTGCTGATGACGACGTCGGGCGCGGCGCGGGCGAGGTCGTCGGTGACGGCGTCGAGCAGCAGGCGTACGGCGCCGGCCGGGTCGTCGCCGAGCCTCTCGCCCGCCTCGATGCCGCGGCGGGTGATGCCGGGATCGGACGAGACGGCTTCTGCCATGCCGGCTGAAGGAGTCGACGGCGGTCTCGACGTCGACCGAGGGCGCGCGGCTTGCGGAGGTACTCCGAGACGGTCACCAGCGACCGCGCGGTGTGGCCGACGAGGGCGCGGAGGTCCCACTCACCCAGGCCGGGGCCCGAGAGGGCACTGCGGGAGCTCGGCGACCAGGTCGGCGTACGACCCGGCCGCCTCGAGGTAGGTGGCCGTCCACGGCTGGTTTCGAGACGGGCGCGGAGCGCCCTCCTCAACCACCGAACAGCTCGAGGTCCCTGCGCAGCTTGGCCACGTGGCCGGTGGCCTTGACGGCGTACTGGGCGAGCTCGATCTTGCCCTTCTCGTCGACCACGAACGTCGAGCGGATCACGCCCTCCATCTCCTTGCCGTAGAGCTTCTTGAGCCCGTACGCGCCCCACGCCTTCAGCACCGACTTGTCGGGGTCGGAGAGCAGCGTGATCGTCAGCGAGTCGCGCTCCCGGAACTTGGCCAGCTTCTCCGGCTTGTCCGGCGAGATGCCGAGCACGGCGTAGCCGGCCGCCTTCAGCGAGTCGAGTGAGTCGGTGAAGTCGCAGGCCTGCTTGGTGCAGCCGGGGGTCATCGCCGCCGGGATAGAAGTAGACGATCACCTTCTGGCCGCGCAGGTCCTTGAGGGCGACCTCGTCACCCGTGTCGGAGGTCAGCGTGAAGCCGGGGGCGGTGTCACCGGGGGTGAGGCGATCGGTCACGAGAGGTTCCTGTCCAATCCGAATAGGGCCTTGTTGCGAACTACTTGCAACAACGTAGAGTGCGCGCAAGCGCCATTTGATCCCACGCTAGAGGAGGGACCGATGCACGTACCCGACGGGTTCCTGGACGCACCGACGTCCATCGGGACCGGCGTGGTCGCCGCGGCGGCGATCGGGGTGGCGCTCAGGGGTGCCCGGCGCGAGCTCGACGACCGTACGGCGCCGCTGGCCGGCCTCGTCGCGGCGTTCGTCTTCGCGACCCAGATGCTCAACTTCCCCGTCGCGTCCGGCACCAGCGGCCACCTGCTCGGGGGTGCTCTCGCCGCGATCCTCGTCGGCCCGTACACCGGCCTCCTGTGCATGGCGACGGTCTTCCTCGTGCAGTGCCTGCTGTTCGCCGACGGCGGCATCACCGCGCTCGGCACCAACATCGACCTGATGGGCGTGGTCACCGTGGTGGTCGGCTGGTCGGTCTTCAAGGCGCTCCAGGCCGTGCTGCCCAAGCGGCTCTCGATGGTGGCGCCGTCGGCCGGGATCGCGGCGCTGGTCTCCGTGCCGGTCGCGGCGCTCGGCTTCGTGCTCCTCTACGCGGTGGGCGGCACCGCCGACCTCTCGCTCGACCACCTGGCCACGGCGATGGTGGGCGTGCACGTGCTGATCGGCATCGGCGAGGCGGCGATCACCGCCCTCGCGATCGGCAGCATCATCGCGGTCCGCCCGGACCTCGTCTACGGCGCCCGGCCGGTGCTCGAGAAGCGCGAGCTCGTGATCCGCACCGCGCCCGCGAAGGCCGGCGCATGACCCGCGCCAGCACGAAGGTCGTCGCGGCCGTGGTCCTGCTCGTCGCGCTCGTGCTAGCGGGGGTGGTGAGCTACTACGCCGACAGCGACCCCGACGGCCTCACCAAGGTCTCCGAGGACAAGGGTTTCGCGAGCACCGAGAAGACACACGCCACCGGCGACGGCCCGCTCGCCGGCTACGACGCGAGCTTCATCGAGAACGGCCGGCTGTCCGGAGGCATCGCCGGGATCCTGGGCGTGCTGGTGGTGCTCGGCCTCGCCGGCGGCGTCGCCTACGCGGTGCGGCGCAAGGTCTCCGTGGACGAGCAGTCCTGAGGTGGGCGGCCCGCACGGCCACAAGCTGCACTTCCACGGGCACTCATCGATCCACCGTGCTCCGGCGCACCTGAAGATCCTCGCCCTGCTCGGCTTCGTGCTGGTCGTGGTCGCCACGCCGAAGGACTGGTTCCCGGCGTACGCCGCCTACCTGGCCGTGATCGCCGGCGTCGTCGCGATCTCGAAGGTTCCGCCGACCTACATCCTCAAGCGGATGGTGGTCGAGGTCCCGTTCGTCCTCTTCGCGGTACTGCTCCCGTTCGTCGCCCAGGGCCCGCGCGTCGACGTCCTCGGCCTCTCGCTCAGCGAGTCCGGGCTGCTGTCCGCCTGGGGACTGCTCGCCAAGGGCACCCTCGGCGTGCTCGCCAGCCTCACCCTGGCCGCGACCACCGAGCCGCAGGAGCTGCTGGCCGGCCTCGAGCGGTTGCGGCTGCCGAACCTGCTCGTGCAGATCATGGGTTTCATGGTTCGCTACCTCGACGTGGTCACGTCCGAGATGCAGCGCATGAAGATCGCCCGCGAGTCCCGGGGCTTCACCGCGCGCAACCCGAAGCACTGGCCGGTGCTCGCCAGGTCCGCGGGCGCGCTCTTCATCCGGTCCTACGAGCGCGGGGAGCGGGTCCACCTCGCGATGCTGAGCCGCGGCTACACCGGCAGGATGCCCGGGAAATGACGCCGGTCCTCGACATTCGCGGGCTCGCGTTCGCCTACCCCGACGGCCACCAGGCGCTGTTCGGCGTGGACCTGCACGTCCACCGGGGCGAGCGGGTGGCCCTGCTGGGCCCCAACGGCGCGGGCAAGACCACGCTGGTGCTGCACCTCAACGGCATCCTCGCCGCCGGCGCCGGGAGTGTTGCGGTCAGCGGGCTGCCGGTCACCAAGGACAACATCCCCGAGATCCGGCGCCGGGTCGGCATCGTCTTCCAGGACCCCGATGACCAGCTGTTCATGGGCACCGTGCGCCAGGACGTCGGCTTCGGCCCGGCCAACCTCGGCCTCAAGGGTGACGAGCTCGAGGCGTGCGTCCAGCGTGCGCTGGACCAGGTCGGGATGGCGGAGTACGCCGACCGCCCGCCCCACCACCTCTCCTTCGGCCAGCGCCGCCGGGTCGCAGTGGCGACCGTGCTGGCGATGGAGCCGGAGATCCTGGTCCTCGACGAGCCGTCATCCAACCTCGACCCGGCCTCGCGCCGCGAGCTCGCCGACATCCTTCGTTCGCTCGACGTGACCGTCCTGATGGTGACCCACGACCTGCCGTACGCCCTCGAGCTCTGCCCGCGCTCGGTCGTGCTCAGCGACGGAAACGTGGTGGCCGACGGTGCGACGTACGACGTGCTGACCGACGACGCACTGATGTCGGCACACCGCCTGGAGCTGCCCTTCGGGTTCGACCCGCGCACCTCAGGGCGTGTCTCCTGACCCACGGCCTGCTGCGCGCCGCCCCACGGGCGCTCCGCGGCGTTGCCGTCGCTCGTAGATGGGCCTACAGCGACTTCGCTCCGGCGCCTTGCGGAGCATCCCGTGGAGACGACGCTCGCGACGCCCATGGGTCAGGAGACACGCCCTGGGCCACGCCCCACGGTCGGTTGATAGCCTCCCGACCGTGGCCAGAGGCAAGGCGGATCAGGGTCCTTCGGGGCTCGAGCGCGAGATCGAGGAGACTCGGGAGCGGCTCGCCGGCACCATCGACGAGCTCCTCTACCGCGCTCACCCCAGGACCATCGTGAGCAGGGAGGTCTCGCAGCTGAAGGCGTTCTTCGTCAACCCGGCCACCGGCGAGCCCCGCACCGAGAACGTCCTCAAGGTCGCGGCCGGCGTGGTCGGCACGATCGTCGTCTTCGCCCTGATCCGGAGGGCGACCCGCTGAACAGCAAGGCCCCCATCCGCATGCTGCACGACAGGATCCTGGTCGAGGTGGACCGGGAGGCGGGGGAGCGGCGTTCCTCCGGCGGCATCGTCATCCCCGCGACAGCCGCGATGGGCGCCCGCCGACTGGCCTGGTCGAAGGTGGTCGCCGTCGGCCCGCACTCGCGCACCGTCGAGACCGGCGACCAGGTGCTCTTCGACCCGGAGGACAAGTCCGAGGTCGAGGTCAACGGCGAGACCTACGTCCTGATGCGCGAGCGCGACGTGCACGCCATCGCCGCCGAGCGGCTCGAGGGCGACGGCGAGTCCACCGGCCTGTACCTGTAGCTATCAGGTGGTGGCCGGCTGGCCGAGCGGCGCCGCGATCGCCACGACGGAACGCTGGTAGGCCGACCCGTTCCAGCCCTCCGCGGAGAGCATCACGAGGCGGCCGCCGCCGCCGTCCTGCTTGAACAGCTGCAGCCCGACGCGGTCCAGGGTGGCCGGGTCGAAGGTGCGCACCGAGCTGACCTCGTAGCGCATCGTGCCCTCCTTGGTGAGCAGCTCGACGAGGTCGCCCTTGCCGAGCTCGGCGATCTGGGTGAGCCCACCCCCGGCGTCGCTGGCGTGGGCCAGCAGGATCGTCTGACCGTGTGCCGCCCCTGCCTTGGCGCTGGCGTCCCACCACCCGACCAGGGGCGCGTCGTCCGGCGGAGCCTTGAGGGACCTCCGCGGCTCGACGCCGGAGCTGACCAGCGGCGCGACCAGCTGCACACCCGAGAGCCCGCCCACGGCGAGGCGGACCGGTGCGGCCGGGGTGAGCTCCGTGTACGCCGGCTGGGCAGCCTGGTCGGTGCCGCTCCCGCCGAGGTCGAACCACGACGACGGGAGGCTCAGCGCGACGGCGACGAGCAGCCCGAGGGCGCTGAGCACCGCCGAGAACCGGGCGAAGCCGGTGGCGAACCGCTGGAGGGGCGCGGGGCCGGCCGGCGTGGCGATGCTGGACACGCCTCCACAACGCCGGGACGGCGCCCGGAGTTACGCGGGTGTCAGCCTCGCCGTGGCACCGCTCCCGCGGCCGGGACCAGCCCCAGCTCGCCGTCCGCGGCGTCGGCCAGGTGGCCGGACGTCGGCCGGTCGTGGGTCTCCGGGATCAGCACCGCTGCGATCGAGGCCAGCACCATCACCACACCGAGCACCACGAAGCCGATCGTGTAGCCGCGCTCGGCCGGGTAGCCGCCCACCCCGAGGTGCGCGGTGATGATCCCGGCCATCACCGCGGCGCCGATCGAGCCCCCGATGGTGCGGATGTTCGCATTCATCCCGCTCGCAACACCTGTCTGTTCGGGGGGCACCGCGGCGACCACCACGCCGGCCAGGCTCGAGAAGACCAGACCGCCGCCGACGCCCTGGACGGTCGTGGCGGCGTACAGCTGCCAGGTGTGGTCGTGGAAGAGCCCGACGCAGATGAATGCCGCGCCGGTCATGAGCAGCCCGGTGGTGATGACCATGCGAACGCCGAGCCGGCGAATGAGGCTCGCGGTGGCGAACCCGACCAGGAAGCTGGCCACCGCCGAGGGCAGCAGCAGCTGGCCCGACTCGGTGATCGACGCGCCGAAGCCGTACCCGGCCTCGCGCGGGGTCTGCAGCAGCTGGGGGAGGAAGCCGAACGACGCGAACATCCCGAACCCGACCGCGCCGGCGACCACGTTGGACGTCCACACGCCGCGGCGCCGCATCATCTGCATGTCGATCATCGGCACCGGCACCCGGAGCTCGACCGCGACCCACGCGGCCGCCAGGACCACGGCGAGCCCGAACAGGCCGAGCACGGTCGGGGAGGTCCAGCCCCAGGCGTTGCCCTGGCTCAGCCCGATCAGCAGCGCGACCAGCCACCCCGCAAGCAGCAGGGCCGGCCCCACGGGCAGCCGTGCCGGTGTGCGGACCGGCGACTCGGGCACGAACAGCAGCGCGGCCGCGGCCGCGACCATGGTGACCACCATCGGCAGCCAGAACAGCCCCTTGTAGCCCATCGTGTCGACGATGGGCCCGGCGACCACGATGCCGACGCCGAAGCCGACCGCGGTCAGCGACGCGATCACGCTCAGTGCCATCGTCATCCGCTCGCGGAACTCGTCGCGGATGATCCCGAACGACAGGGGCAGCACTCCGCCGCCGACGCCCTGGAGCGCGCGCGCCGCGATCAGCCAGCCGATGTTCGGCGCCAGCGCCGCGGCCAGCGATCCGACGGAGAGCACGACCAGCGCGATCACCAGCATCCGCACCTTGCCCACGACGTCGCCGATCCGGCCGAGCAGTGGCGTGCAGATCGACGCGGACAGGAGGTAGGCGGTCAGCACCCAGGTGACTGTGGTCTGCGAGGTGTGGAACTCGGCCTGGATGGTCGCCAGCACCGGCACGATCAGCGACTGGAGCAGGGCGAACGAGGAGGCGGCCACGGCGAGCACGGCGAACGTGATCTCGCGGCGGCCCCGAAGCCGGCTCACAGGTGATGGTTGCATACGGCAACGATCATCCCACGAGTGGCGTTCGCGTCCGCCAGCGGGACGGCTGCCGAGACGACGATCCTCCTGCTTGCTCACGCCTAGGTAATACCTAGGTCATGTGGTTGCATGCCACCCATGGTCCTGCGCAGACTCGCCGCGCTCGGCGGCGCCCTGCTGCTCGTGTTCGCCTCCACCACCGCCTGCGGTGACGACGACAGCGACGGTGGCGACGATGGCGACACAGCCCTCACCGTGTACGCCGCCGCGTCGCTGACCAAGACCTTCACCGAGATCGGCAACGAGTTCGAGGACCAACACGACGGCGTGACGGTGGAGTTCAGCTTCGGCGGTTCCTCCGACCTGGTCGCGCAGCTCGAGGAAGGTGCTCCGGCCGATGTCTTCGCCTCGGCCGACACCGCCAACATGGAGAAGCTGACGGCCGACGACCTGCAGGCCCGCGACCCGCAGAACTTCGCGTCCAACACCCTCGAGATCGTCACGCCGCCGGACAACCCGGCCGGGATCGCGTCGTTCGCCGACCTGGCCAAGGACGGCGTCAACGTCGTGGTCTGCGCCCCGCAGGTGCCGTGCGGCGCGGCGACCGCCAAGGCGGAGGACGCCACCGGCGTGACCCTGAGTCCGGTGAGTGAGGAGCAGTCGGTCACCGACGTGCTCGCCAAGGTGACGTCCGGCGAGGCGGACGCCGGGCTCGTCTACGTGACGGACGTGACCGCGGCGGGCGACGCGGTGCACGGCGTGCCGTTCCCCGAGTCCAGCGACATCGTGAACACCTACCCGATCGTGGCGCTCGAGGACTCGAAGAACGCCGACCTTGCCCAGGACTTCGTGGACCTGGTGCTCAGCGACACCGGGCAGGGCATCCTCGCGGAAGCCGGCTTCGCCGGGCCATGATGGAACCCCGGAGCACGACCACAGAGCGACCGGTCGGGCTGCCCAGCTGGGTCTACGTCCCGGCCGTGGTCGGGGCGGCGTTCGTGCTGCTCCCGCTGGTCGCGATCGTGGCCAAGGTCGACTGGGCGAACTTCGGCTCGCTGATCACCTCCGAGAGCTCGCGCGCGGCGTTCTGGCTGAGCCTGAAGACCTCGACCGCGAGCACGCTGCTGTGTGTCGTCTTCGGGGTGCCGATGTCGCTGGTGCTGGCCCGTCGCGACTTCCCGGGGCTCGGGGTGCTGCGCTCGCTGGTGCTGCTGCCGCTGGTGCTGCCGCCGGTGGTGGGTGGGCTGGCGCTGCTCTACACGTTCGGACGGCGCGGCCTGCTCGGCTCGGAGCTCGACGCGCTCGGCATCCAGATCGCGTTCTCGACGATCGCGGTGGTGATGGCGCAGACCTTCGTGGCGATGCCGTTCCTCGTGGTCTCGCTGGAGGGGGCGCTGCGCACGGCCGGCCAGCGCTACGAGGTGGTCGCGGCCTCGCTCGGTGCCGGGCCGACGACGGTGTTCCGGCGGATCACGGTGCCGCTGGTGCTGCCCGGGCTGGTGTCCGGTGCGGTGCTGTCGTTCGCGCGGTCCCTGGGCGAGTTCGGCGCCACCATCACCTTCGCGGGCAGCCTGCAGGGCCGCACCCGGACCCTGCCCCTGGAGATCTACCTGCAGCGCGAGACCGACCCGGACGCCGCGGTCGCGCTGGCGCTGGTGCTCGTCGTCGTCGCGGTGCTGGTGATCGGGCTCGCCCGGCAGAGCCGGGGAGTGCTGTGAGCTTCGAGCTGTCCTGCCTCGTGTCCGAGCGCGACGTGGACCTCGCGCTCGACGTCGCCGCGGGGGAGACCCTGGCCGTGCTCGGTCCCAACGGTTCGGGGAAGTCCACGGCCCTGGCCGTGACCGCCGGGCTGGTCACGCCGGACGCCGGACGGGTGGTGCTCGACGGCAGGGTGCTCACCGACGTCGGCCCCGGGCGTCCGGGCGTCCGGGTGGCGCCGCACGCCCGGCGTACCGCCCTGCTGGGGCAGGAGCCGCTGCTCTTCCCTCACCTCGATGCTCTGGAGAACGTCGCGTTCGGCCCGCGCAGCACCGGTACGCCGCGCGCGACCGCCCGGCGCGACGCCCAGCGCTGGCTGGACGAGGTGGGCGTGGGCGAGCTCGCCGCCCGGCGCCCGGCACAGCTCTCGGGAGGCCAGGCGCAGCGCGTCGCCGTGGCACGCGCGCTGGCCGCCGAGCCCGCACTGCTGCTGCTCGACGAGCCGCTGGCGGCGCTCGACGTCGCCGTGCTGCCGGCGTTGCGGCAGACGCTGCGGCGGGTCCTGGCCGACCGGACCGCGATCGTGGTCACCCACGACCCGCTCGACGCCCTGCTGCTCGCGGACCGCGTGGTGGTGCTCACCGGCGGCCGGGTGGTCGAGCAGGGTACGAGCGCGGAGGTGCTGTCGCGGCCGAGGAGCCCGTTCGCGGCGCGGCTGGCCGGGCTCAACCTGGTGGCCGGCACCTGGCGGGACGGCTGTGTGGAGTCGGCCGACGGGCTGCGGGTGCACGGGCTGGTCGAGGGAGACCCGCCGGCCTCGGGAGCGGGCGCCATCGCCACCTTCCGGCCGGCGGCGGTGGCCGTCTACCGCGAACCCGTGGAGGGCAGCCCCCGCAACGCCTTCGACGTCACGATCACCGAGATCGAGCCGCTGGCGGACCTGATCCGGGTGCACGCAGGTCCGCTGCACGCGGACGTCACCGTCCAGGCGGCGGCCGAGCTCGACCTCGAGGCCGGGCTGGTGGTGACGTTCTCGGTGAAGGCGACCGAGGTCGCCGTCTACTCGCGGGCCTAGTGTCCTATCGGGGAGATCCGCACACTATTTCCGCGGCCCAGGCACGCACCTGGCGTCGTTGCCGACGCTGCGAAGACGCCCAGTCTGCGTGCACGCCGGCGCCTACCCATGCACGCACCTGGACCACGGCCTTAGCGCACGCATCTCCACGACAGGACACTAGGCTGCGGCTCGTGGCGGAGTACCTGCGCATCGGCGAGGTGGCCCAGGCGGTCGGCGTCAGCGTCGACACGCTCCGGCGCTGGGAGGCCGAGGGCCGGGTCACCTTCGAGCGCCAGCACAACCAGCGGGTGCTGGCCGCCGACGACCTGGCGCCGCTGATCGCCTCGCTCGCCGGATCGTCCGCCACGTCGAGCGCCCGCAACCGGCTGGCCGGGATCGTGGTCGCGGTCAAGCGCGACGGCGTGATGGCTCAGGTCGAGCTGGCCTGCGGCGACTTCCGGATCGTGTCGCTGATGAGCCGGGACGCCGCCGACGAGCTCGGACTCGAGGTGGGCAAGGCGGCCACCGCGGTCGTGAAGGCGACGAACGTGATCGTCGAGGTCGGTCAGCCGACGACGAGGTAGCGCTCGTCGGTGATCGGCCCGCCCCAGTAGACGTCGTCGTCGAGCCGGTACGTCGTGGGCGCGCGTCCGGCGCCACGGACCAGCTCCTCGGTCTGGGCGGCGGTGAGCCCGGCACCGGTGTGCCAGTGCCCCTCGACCATCAGCAGCCGGCCGGCATCGGTGAGCAGCGCGATCCAGCGCTCGAGCACCCCGGCTTGGTCAGGCAGTGCCCACAGCACGTGCCGGCACAGCACCGCGTCGTACGTCGCCCGCTCGAGGGGAGGCGCGCTCGCGTCGGCCACCGCGAACGTGACCCCCTCCCGGCCGGCCGCCTTGCGCCGGGCCCGGGTGACCATCTCGGGCGAGAAGTCGACGCCGTCGACGGCGTACCCGGCGTCGGCGAGCAGGACGCTCAGCGTCCCGGTGCCGCAGCCGAGATCGGCGATCCGCGCGGGTGGTGGCGGCAGGTGCGCGGTCAGGAGCTCGAGCCAGGCGGCGCGCGTCGCCGGGTCGCGCAGCCCGTGGTCGGGCTCGTCGTCGAAGGTCGCGGCCTCGCTGTCCCACAGCTCACTCACCCGATCGAGGCTAAGGTGCCGCGGCACCGATCGGGCGCCTCCGCTGAGTTTCGGCTGCGCCGCCGGTCAGTCCCACACCACCAGTCACCGATCAACGAGGAGAGATCATGACGGAGACCGAGTTCCTGGTTGCGGGCGACGAGGGTTTCGACGAGTCGCGCACGGTGTGGAACGCGATGGTGGACCGCCGTCCGGCGCTGATTGCTCGCTGCAGGGAGCCTCGAGACGTCGTGGTCGCGATTGCGACGGCCCGCCGCGAGGGACTGGAGATCGGTGTCCGCTGCGGTGGACACAGCGTCGTCGGGCTGGCGGTGCCCGAGGGCGGGCTGATGATCGACCTGACCCCGATGGGTGCGGTCCGCGTCGATGCGGAGCGTCGACGAGCGTGGGTCCAGGGCGGCGCCTTGCTGGGGGCGCTCGACGCGGCCACCCAGCCGCACGGGTTGGCCACGACGGCCGGCAACGTCTCGCACACAGGGGTCGGAGGGCTCACGTTGGGCGGCGGAATGGGCTGGCTCGCCCGCGAGCACGGCCTGTCCTGCGACAACGTGATCTCGTGCGAGGTGGTGACCGCCGGAGGCGACGTCGTCCGCGCCTCGACGGAAGAGAACCCTGAGCTGTTCTGGGGGTTGCTCGGCGGTGGCGGGAACTTCGGCGTGGTGACCGAGTTCGAGTTCCGGCTGCACGACACCGGCACCCGTGCGCTGAGTGTCGAGCTGGACTTCCCGGTCGCGGATGCCGCGTCGGCGGTGGCCCGCTGGCGGGACCTGTCCGGAGCCGCCCCCCGCAGCGCGACATACACCGCGACGGTTCTGGGCGGCATCGTGGCCCTCGGCTTCGTGTGGGTCGGGGATCCGTCGGAGGGCCGCGAGCACGCCAGAGCGCTCCAGGTGCTCGGCCGGCCCGCCGCGGAGAGGGTGGTGGAGCTGTCCTACCTGGATCTTCAGCGTCGCGAGGACACCATCGAGGGCCACGCCCTGCGCCGCTACTGGAAGGGTCACTACTTCCGCGAGCTGTCCGACGGCGCGATCGAGGGGTTCCTTGCGCACGACCCGTCGGTGGCCGCCAGCCTGCAGGCCTACGGCGGGGCCATCGCCGAGGTGCCCGACGAGGCCACGGCGTTCAGCCAGCGCGGGACCGCCTTCGAGTACGTCGGCGCTGCCCGCTGGACGGACCCGGCCGAGGACGCGCCCCGGATGGCGGCTGCCCGCGAGAGCGCGGCAAGACTGGAGCCGTTCGCGAGCGGTGCCTACGTCAACGTGCTCGGGGACGACGGCGCGGCCGGCGTACGCCGCGCCTACTCGCCCGAGAAGCTGGTCAGGCTGACCGCGCTCAAGGACTCCGTCGACCCGGACAATGTGTTCCACCTGAACCAGAACATCCCCCCGAGCGGACCTCAGAATCCGATCGGCAACCCGGCGTAGTTCTCGGCGAGGCCGGCGGCCCCCGCCTCGCTCGAGGTGACCCACCGCAGCTGGGAGACCTGCAGCTGCTCGTCGAACGGGTCGCCGGTGGCGTGCAGCATCGTGGTCATCCACCACGAGAAGTGGGTGCAGCGCCAGACCCGGCGGACCGCCGTGTCGGCGTACGCGTCGGCGAGGGTGTGGTCGTCCTTGCGCAGCCACGCCACCAGCGCGGGGGCGAGGAGGGCGACGTCGGCGACCGCGAGGTTGAGCCCCTTGGCGCCGGTCGGCGGGACGATGTGCGCGGCGTCGCCGGCCAGGAACAGCCGGCCGTGCCGCATCGGGGACTGCACGAACGAGCGCATCGGCAGCACCGAGCGGTCGGTGATCGGTCCGGTCTGGAGTGTCCAGCCGTCGAGGCTGAACCTCGTGGCCAGCCCCTCCCAGATCCGGTCGTCGGACCAGTCGTCGAGCGAGGTCTCGTTGGGCACCTGGAGGTAGAACCGCGACACCGACGACGACCGCATCGAGTGCAGTGCGAAGCCCTCCGGGTGCCAGGCGTAGATCAGCTCGTCGGTCGACGGGGCGACGTCGGCGAGGATGCCGAGCCAGGAGTACGGATAGGTGCGTCCCCACGTCTGCGGGTCCGGTACGGCGCCGCGCGACGGCCCGAAGGAGCCGTCGCAGCCGATCACGACCTCGGCGCGCAGCCGCACCTCCTGCCCGTCCCTGGTGAAGGTGACCGACGGCTCGTCGCTCTCCAGGTCGTGCAGCGCGGTGTCCTCGATCTCGTAGTGCACGACCTGCCCGCGGTGGCGGGCCGCTGCGACCAGGTCCTTCTGCACCTCCGTCTGGCCGTAGACCCAGACCGAGCGACCGGTCAGGTCGACGAAGTCGAGGTGGTGCCGCTCGCTCTGTCCACCGTCGTGCCACTGCAGGTAGATGCCGCGGTGCTCGTCGCCCTCGCGCTCCAGCCGTTCGCCCAGCCCGACCTCGCGCAGCAGGTCCACGGTCGACTGCTCGAGGATCCCGGCCCGGATCCGGGAGGCGACGTACTCCTCCGACCGCGTCTCGATCACCACCGACTCGACGCCCTCGCGCTCGAGCAGGTGAGCGAGCAGCATCCCGGCGGGCCCGGCCCCGACGATCGCGACCTGGGTGCGCTCCTCCAGCATGGCAGCAGTACATCGTCACGGAGCGATGGTGAGCGAGGGTCGCTTCCACTGGCCGGAAGAGACGGCAGGCAATCATGGACGCCGGCATCGAGCGCCGTGATCCCTCCCAAGGCGACGGGCCTCGTTCCGGACCGGCTTCCTCGCCACGCCCCAGCTGCTGCCGGGCCAGGTGGCACGCCGTCCGGACCCCTGACGATCTCGGGCAACTCAGTTCGTCCCGGGAGTCCCGAAGTCCGGCACGATGCGTTGGATGTCGCCACTCAGCTCCGGGCCGTTGACGGCGAGCCGGCAGGCGCCAGTGGAGATCCGGCAGACCATGATGTCGCCGTACCCCTTGTTGTCCCCTGGCAGGTCGTTGTCGAGGCCGAACACGAAGGTCCCGCCGGCGCCCGCCATCAGCGCGAGCCGGTCGTCGTCGAGCCACTGGAACACGGTGAACGAGCGTGCGCCGTCGTATCCTTCCGGCACGCGCAGACTGACAGGTGAACCGGACGTGTCGAACGCCGAGGTCTCACACCGGTCGGTCCCGCACGAGGCGAGGGAGCCACCCAGCTCATCCGGGACTCCGACGGCGACCAGTCGTGATCCCTGATTGACGAACAGGACATCGATCCCGTCGGACACCGCGCCGGCCTCGTACGACTCACCCAGCACCAGGTTCCGCGGCTGGCTGCGGAGATCGGCGGCGTACTCGGCCGCTGAAACCACGGTCAGCTGCCCGCTTGCGACGTCGAGCCGCTCGACTCGCCGGCCGAACGGAGAGGCCGGGTAGTAGATGTGGTCGGTCCCCACCCACAGCGGGTCGCAGCTCGTGTTCCCGAGCCTCGCCATGGGACAGGGGTTGCTGGCAACGACGGTGCGCTGTCCGGTGTCATAGACCACGCGGGTCGGCCTGCCCGTGCCGCGCGGATCGGTCCAGGCGGCGAGTGATCCGGCGTTCCCGGTGCTGACGACCGGGTAGGCAAGGAACTCGTGCCGCGGACCGCTGGTGGCGATGTGGTCGACCGACTCCGTGCCGGCCAGCCAGATCCGCCCGTCTGTTGTCGTCACGACGACGCCGTCGTCCGTGACGTCCATCTGGGTGAAGTCGTACTCGGTGAGGTCCAGTCGTGTGTCGATGACCTGGTCGCCGTAGTTGATCCGCCGGCTCGGCCAGAACTCGTCGGTCCAGGTGAGCGCTCTGACGGACTCCGCCGTCGTCGGTGTCACGCCATCCGGCCTGGGCGCTGGACTCGGTGCAGGGCTGGGCGACCCCGTGAGAAAGGTGAACCCGACGGCCACCGTGGCGACGACGGTCGCAGCCCCGACCACCGCGCTGGCGGTGCGCCGCCGGCGAGCGGTGCGGATCCGGGCGTGCACCTCGACGAGCCGGTCGTCCGCCCGGTCGGAGATGTGCCCGGCTCGTTGCGCGAGGCGGCTGAGCTGTTCGACGTTCACGATCGGCTCCTCTCGTCGACGACCGGAGCGAGCGCGGCATCGACCCGCAGCTTGGCCAGGGCCTTCGAGCACTGACTCTTCACAGTTCCGACCGTGCATCCGAGCAGGTCAGCGGTCTCGGCCTCGGTGCGGTCCTCGAGGTAGCGGAGGACCACGACCGCGCGCTGCCGGGCCGGGAGGCGTCCGATCGCCAGCCACAGGTCTTGGTCGTCGGCCTGGTCGGCTCGCCCCGCACTTTCGGGAAGTTTTTCGGAAGGCGTTTCTGCGGTCCACCGGCGGCGCCACCA
The DNA here is from genome assembly GCA_963798045.1 of uncultured Actinomycetota bacterium. Lineage (GTDB taxonomy): Bacteria > Actinomycetota > Actinomycetes > Propionibacteriales > Nocardioidaceae > Nocardioides. The sequence continues at coordinate 119,252 of CAWCSB010000034.1, read as the reverse complement.
CGAGGCGGACGTCGTGACCATGATGCGCCGTACGTACGCCTCGGGGTCCTCGATCCGGCGCCACGCGAACCACGCCTTGGTCAGCGCCGTCTGGAGCAGGTCCTCCGCTCGCCCCTCGTCCTGGACGAGAAAGTAGGCCGTGCGCAACAGGGCGTGCGACCGCGTGAGCACGAACGAGTCGAAGTCCCGCCGCTCCGCCATGCGATCACGACCTTCCTGCCACCGCTGCGACCCAGCTGGGCGCCACCCCCGAGACGCGCTGGGTTCCCGCAAAGGTTGCCCGCGTTCAGTCGCGAGGGCCACCGTGCATGAGTCCGGCGAGGCCACCTGGAAGCGACTCGAGCAACGATTCGTCGAACTCGCCGTCCACGAGCACGAACACGACCCGGGCCACCGAGTCGCCGCGGTTGGCCCAGGCGTGGTCGGTGCCGCGCTGCACGACGATGTCGCCGGCGCCCAGCGTCACCTCGGAGTCGTCCAGGATCAGCGTGATCTCGCCCTCGAGCACGATCCCGTAGTCGACGGATGCGGTCCGGTGCACCGGCGACTGCAGTCCGCGCTCGTCGAGGTGGCCGGGCTGGAACTCGTTGATCCGGATCTTGGTGCCACGCGGCGGCGGGGGCACGGCGAGCGTCCGCTCGGTCGGCTCCGTCGCCTCGACCGCGACGATCCGCGCCGGGGCACCCTCGGTGTTCCAGATCTCGTGGAAGGCGACGCCGTCGTCCGGCAGCTCGCGGCTGACCGGGACCGGCCCATCGGACACGACGACCGAGACTCCGTCGGGAGTGTGGCCGGTGACGACCCGGCGTGGGGTGGTCATGCTTTTCGTGGGGTCATGCGTGGCACGCGATCGGACCGCCGTGGAAGGCGACCATGTCCGGCCACACCAACGGGACGGTGAGCCGGGTCCAGCCGGCGTCGTCGCCGGAGCCGGCGGAGTCGAGCTCGGCGTACGCGCGGTGCAGGTTGCCCACGAACCGCTCGGTCTCGGCCCATCCGGCGTAGGGGTTGTCGGCGTGCGTCCGCGCCGCCTCGAGCGCGGTCAGGCCGGCGGCATGCGACTCGGCGGCGACGTGCTCGACGTACTCGAGGTAGCCGTCCATGGCCGTCAGCAGCCGGTCCACCTCGTCGCCGCGGCAGACCGGGCCGTGGCCGGGCGCCAGCACCTCGGGAGCGAAGGCCCTCATCTGCGCGATGGCCAGCCGGAAGCCCGCGATCGAACCCTCCAGCACGAACGGCTGGCCGCCGTTGAAGGCCAGGTCTCCGCTGAAGAGCACCTTCTGCTCGGGCAGCCAGACCAGCACGTCGTTCGTGGTGTGCGCCGGCTGCCCGACATGGTGCAGCTCGACGGCGAAGTCTGAGAGGTGCAGCGTCATCCGGTCGGGGAAGGTGAGCTCCGGCGCTCGCAGGGTGAGGTCCCCGTAGTCCGGCGCGGTGATCACCGTGGTCGCCTCGAGCCCGGCCGCGAGCACCTCGTCCCGGCACTTCTCGTGACCTATCACCAGCGTCTCGGCGGGCAGGAACCCGTTGCCGTACGTGTGGTCGGGGTGGTGGTGGGTGTTCACGACGGCCTTCGGCGCCCCGCTGCTCACCTTCGCCACCTCGGCCAGCACCGCTCGGTTACGCCTCTCGGTCGACGTCGTGTCGACCAGCACGGCCGACCCGGCGCCGTCCACGACGACACCACAGTTGTTGACCATCCAGCCGCCGTCGGGCTGGACGTAGGCATACATGCCCGGCGCCAGCTGCTCGACGTACGGAGTGCCGTCGTCCCACGTCATGGCACCAGTGAGCCGCACAACCCCGGTCGCCAACAAGGGCTGCGGCCATCGCGGGGACCGATCACTGGCATGCGCGATGGCTCGTTCCGTGCCCGCCCCAGCGTTGGTTGACTCCGCTGGTGACCGCCGCCGCCACCCGCGCGCCTGTGGGGTGGCCACTGCTGATCGTGCTGGCCATGCTGGCCGCGGTCGCGCCGGTGGCGACCGACCTCTACCTGCCGGGCTTCCCAGCGATGGGCGACGAGCTCGGCGCCTCCGCCAGCGGGGTGCAGCTCACGCTCACCACCTTCCTGGTCGGCCTGGCCATCGGCCAGCTCGTGATGGGTCCGCTCTCCGACCGCTACGGCCGCCGACCGCCGCTCGTGGTGAGCACGGCGGTGTGCGTGCTGGCCGGCGCCGTCTGCGCGCTGGCCCCGAACGTCGCGGTGCTGGCCGTGGCCCGTCTCGTGCAGGGGTTCGCCGGCGCGGGCGGCATGGTCATCGGCCGGGCGGTGATCGCCGACCTCGTCACCGGTCGCGCCGCGGCCCGGGCGTTCACTCTGATGTTGACGGTCGGTGGCGTTGCCCCCGTGCTCGCGCCGTTGGTCGGCGGCCTGCTCTCCGGACCCGTGGGCTGGCGGGGGATGCTCTGGACGGTCACCGGGCTGTGCGCGGTGATGTTCGTGGGCGTGGCCCTCGTGCTGCGGGAGACCCGGCCGGTCGAGGCCCGCGCCGACCATCCGTCGTACGCCCGGGCCCTGAGGCAGGTGGTGCGCACCCGTGGCTACTGGCCGGCGGTCGCGACCATGGCGCTGTCGTTCGCGGTGATGATGGCCTACATCTCCGCGTCGCCGTTCGTCTACCAGAACGTCGTCGGGCTCTCCGCGGTCGGCTACGGGATCGCCTTCGGCGTCAACGCCACCGGGCTGGTCGCAACTGGCTGGGTTGCGAGCCGGCTGGTCGACCGGGTCGACCCGGCCACGCTGGTCCGACGCTTCCTGCTCGTGCAGCTGGTGGCGACCCTCATCCTGGTCGGGCTGGCCGCGGCGCACGCGCCGACCTGGCTGCTCCCGCTGCCGATCTTCGTGGCGGTCGCCTGCAACGGTGGCGTGATGGGGAACGCCGCCGCGCTCGCGATGTCGCAGGTGCGCGAGGTGGCCGGCACGGGGTCCGCGGTGCTCGGCTTCTCGCAGTTCGCGCTCGGCGCCGTGGTCTCACCCCTGGTCGGGCTCGGCGGCGAGCACAGCGCGCTCGTCCCGGCCGTGGTGATGGCGGCTGCCTCGGTGCTCGGCTGCACGGCGAGCCGGGTGGCGCTCGGTCAGTCGCGCGCGTCCTCCAGGGCGATCGCCACGTCGTAGAGCAGCCGGCGCAACCACACCACAGCCGGGTCCGTCTCGCGGCGCGGGTGCCAGTGCGCGGCCTCGGTGATCGTCACCGGGTCGAGCGGAGTCTCGGCAATGGCCAACCCGAGCACGTCGAGGCAGCGGAGCGCCAGCCGGGACGGCACGAACGCGCACATGTCGGTGCCGGCCACCGCGAACGGCAGCGTCAGCAGGCTGGTCACCTGCACCAGCACGGTGCGGTCCTGCACGCCCTTCGCGTCGAGCTCGACCTCCAGCGGGCGGCGCCGTTGGCCGGCGGCGGCGAACTGGGCGACCGCGTGGGGCATCGCCTGCAGGTCGTCGAGGGTGAGCGCGCCGTCCTTGAGCCGGGGGTGGTCGCGGTCCACCAGGCAGACCAGCTCGTCGGTGAAGACGGGTTGCATCCGTCCGGGGAACTCGAAGCCGAGCGGCCCGACGATCAGGTCGCGGCGCATCAGCTGGGCCTCGAACTGGTCGGGGCGGACATCGATCGGGTCCAGGGCGACCGTGCAGCCCGGCGCCTGCTCGCCCAGCATGCGCGTCAGCGGCTCGGCGAGCACCGTCATGGCGTACTCCGACATGCTCACCGCGAACCGCTTGCTGCTGCTGCCGGCGTCGAACTCCCGCTGGTTGCCGAGCAGCGCCTCCGCGGCCTCCACCGCCTCGGCCACCATCGGCCGGATCCCCTCGGCCAGAGGGGTGAGCTCGAAGCCGCGACCCACCCGGACCAGCAGCTCGTCGTCGAAGTGCTTGCGCAGCCTGGCCAGCGCCCCGCTCATCGCCGGCTGGCTCATCGTCATCCGCTCGCCGGCGTGGGTGAGGTTGCGTTCCTCGAGGAGGGCGTGCAGGGACAGCAGCAGGTTGGCGTCGACCTCACGCAACCGCTCGTTCACCGCGTCCCCTCCTCCTGTGACGGCGCTCACCCTAGGGCGACACACGCCCTAGTGTTGCCCGCATGGCCCTGGGTGGCACCGACCTCAACCTGCTGCTGCCGCTCAAGGTGCTGCTCGAGGAGGGCAACGTGACCCGGGCCGGCCAGCGGCTCGAGCTCAGCCAGCCGGCCATGAGCGCAGCCCTGGCCCGGCTGCGTCGCCGGTTCGACGACGAGCTGCTCGCCCGCAGCGGACGCGACTACGAGCTGACACCGTTCGCGCGCGACCTGCTGCCCGAGGTGCAGCACGCGTTGCGGCTGATGGGCGCCGCGCTGCACCTCGAGGACGAGTTCGACCCGGCGACGTCGTCGCGCACGTTCCGGCTCGCGATGAGCGACTACGCGATCGCGGTGGTGCACGAGCCACTGGTCCGGCTGATGGAGGCGGAGGCACCGGGCGTCCGGCTCACCATCGCGCATCTCGGACCTGGGGTCCGGGAGTCGTCGACGGCGCTGATCGAGCACGACGCCCTGGTCGCGCCACTGGGCATCGGCTTCCCGGGCGAGTCCCGTCCGTTCTGGCGGGACCGGATGGTCGTGCTGGCCGACCGGGACAACTCGCGGCTGGTCGACGGCGGGCTCACCCTCGTGGATCTCGCCACCCTGCCCCACGCGGCGGCGGCGTTCGGTCCCGGTGTGCTGACGCCGGTGGACCGCGCCTTCGGCGAGCTCGGGATCGAGCGCCGGATCGCGCTGCAGGTCTACGGGTTCCTGCCGCTGCCGTTCGTCATCGAGGGCACCGACATGATCGCCGTCGTCCCCGAGATCCTCGCGCAGATGCACGTCCGGCCGGCGGGTCGGCTCGTGATCGTCGAACCACCGTTCGACGAGCTGGTCCTGGCCGAGGGCTACTGGTTCGCCGCCGACCGGCTCTCCGACCCCGCGCACCGGTGGTTGTTCGGCCGCCTGGACGCGGTGGCCGAGGTGCTGGCCGCGGGCGCCTGACGACGGGTGGGCGCCGGCTACTCCCAGTGGTTGCGGTTGGTCGCGCCGTCGGGGCCGGCCAGGTAGCCGACGAACAGCCCGTCCGGGTCCCGCTCGGCGCAGACCTGCTGGTAGCGCGTCCACGCCTCGTCGGACATGAACCGCACCTGCCTGCGGGAGAGGTCGCCGTCGCCGAGGTACTGGCCGACGGTGACGCGCTCCAGGTCCGCCATCGCCTCGGACAGCCAGCCGAGGCAGCGCTCGTCGTCCTCCGGTGACTCCCACACGACGTACGACGCCAGGTAGATCTCGGACTGCAGGGAGAACGCCATGTCGGGCAGTGGCCGCAGCGGCGCCATCGAGAACCAGATCGTGAAGGCCTTCTCTGTGGGCAGGGTCGTGTACGCGCGGCGCATCGCCGGCACGACCTCGTCGGCCGACCCGCTGAGCCAGGCGTTGTCGACGGCCCAACGATGTCCCTCGGGGTTGTCCGCGAGCTGACGCTTGCGTTGCTCGTCGATGGTGGTCGGGACCGCGTCGAGGACGAGCAGCGCGCGATCGAGCGCGGGAGCGGTGCGGAACGGCGCCAGAGCCACGGCCGCCTCGGCAGGGGAGGAGACGAGGGCGACACCCGTGACCAGCAGGACCGGGTCGGGCGAGATGGTCGGGTCGGTCTTGGTGAGCGCGACGATCTCGACGGTGTCGGCGATCTCGTGGTGGCACGCGTGCAGCCACGTCATCACCTCGTCGAAGTCGTCGAGCGAGTACGCGTGCACGGTCTGGGCGACGTGCTCGGGGCGGGGGAGCGTGCGCAGGTGGAACCGGGTCACCACGCCGGGGAACCCCGGACCGGAGCCCCGCACCGACCAGTAGAGATCCGGATTGTCGGATGCTGACGCACGCACCAGCTCACCGGCGGCGGTGACGACGTCGACCGCCTCGACGTACTCGGCCGCCCAACCCCAGCCGCGCGCGTTCCAGCCCTGGCCGCCCTGCAGCAGGAAGCCGCCGATGCCGACGGTCGGGCAGTGGCCGCCCGGAAAGAAGCGGCCGCGCGCCTCGAGGAAGGGGCCGAGCTCCGCGCCGCCCTGGATCGCCGGGCCCGCCGAGACGACGCCGGTCGCCTCGTCGTACGACACGTCGTTCATCGCGCCCAGGTCGATGACGAGGGCGTCGTCCCGGACCGACCACTGCGCCCACGAGTGCCCGCCGGAGCGGACCGCGACCTGCCAGCCGCGCTCGCGCGCCAGCCGTACGGCGTCCACCACCTCGGCCTCGGTCGAGGGGCGTACGACCGCCGCGGGCTGCCGGTCGGTCAGGCGCCGGTTGAACACCCGGTCGACCCGGGCCGTCTCGAAGCCGTCCTCGCCCCGTGCGACGAACGATGGAGCCATCAGGCCGGCTCGACCAGCGCCATCAGGGTCTGGCCCATGATCCGGCCCGGGTCGGCGCCGGGGGTCTCCGGGTGGATCTCCCACTCGGCGAGGGTAAGGCTGTTGTCGAGCACCATCTTCACCCGCGGGAAGCGGCGCTCCATGAACGCCGGCAGCACGTCATCGACCTTGTCCCCGCTGGTCAGCATCTCGGCCAGGACCACCGCGTCCTCGGCGCACATGGCGGCGCCCTGAGCGATCAGCGGCGGGCACGCGTGCGCGGCGTCGCCGATGATGATCGTGCGGCCGCGGAACCACGGCGACTCGACACAGATCGCCTCGATCCACTGGTAGTTGACGATCGCGTCGTCGGCCAGGCTGTCGCGCACCTGGCCCCAGATGCCGCCGTAGCCCTGGCCGCGCTCCTTGAGCAGCGCGCCGTTCGGGCCCTCGCCCACGAAGGAGCGGTCGAGGTTCTCCTCGAGCAGGAACGCGTAGCAGAGGTCGTCGGAGATCGGGGTGTAGCCGGCCTTGAACTTCGGGCCGCCGTAGTAGAGCTCGGAGCAGTCCATCTCCGGGGGCCGCTTCGCGACGGTGCGCCAGATGCCCATCCCGACCTGGTGCGGCTCGTCCTCGATCCCGATCATCGACCGGACCTTCGAGCGGATGCCGTCGGCGCCGACCACGAGGTCGACGGTCTCGGTGCTGCCGTCGGAGAGCGTCACCAGGACAGAGTCGCCGCGGTCGTCGATCTCATCGATCGTCGTGCCGAGGCGGACATCGACACCGGCCTTGACCACCTCGTCGGCCAGGATGTCGGCGATGTCGCCGCGCACCGCTCCCATCGTGCCGGGCAGGTCCGGGCCGCCCATCGGGGGCGTCGGGATCTCGGCGATCACGTGGCCGTCGGCGGTCTTGAGCCGCAGGTGGCTGAACGGGAAACCGCGCTCGGCGAGCCGGTCGTAGATGCCGACGGCCCTGAATGCCTTGAGCGCGTTGCCCTGCAGCGTGATGCCGTGGCCGACGCCGCCCAGCTCGGGGCGCAGGTCGACCAGGATCACGTCGACGCCGTTCTGGGCCAGCGCCAGGGACAGCACGCCGCCGGTGATGCCGCCGCCAACGACGAGGACGCGGGAGACCTGGGACTCGGGCATGAGGATCTTCTCCTAGGAGGGGTGGTCGGGGTGGCGGCCCACGGTCAGACAGCCGTCGGGTCGGCGTACATCGAGGCCTTGGAACCGGTGATCCAGCCGACGACGTGGTCGCGGTCCGTGCCCGCGGCGGGGACGTCGGCGACCTTCTTGCCGCGGTTGAGGATCACGATCCGGTCCGCCACCTCGTAGCAGAGCGGGAGGTCGTGGGTGACGATCACGATCGCGATGCCCTGATCGGCCATCCGGCGGATCAGCGCCTCGACGTTCTTGGTCTGCTCGTAGCCCAGCGCCGCGGTGGGCTCGTCGAGCAGCAGGATGCCCTGCGACTCGCCGTTCACGCGGATCGCGCTGCGGGCCAGCGCCACGACCTGACGTTGGCCGCCGGAGAGCATCTCGACGGGACGGGTCATCGGCGCGGTACGGACGCCGAGCCGGTCCAGCTCCGCCTCGGAGCTGCGCCGCATCGCCTTGCGGTCGACGAAGCCCAGCCAGCCCAGCGGGCCCCGGCGGAGCTGCTCCTGGCCCATGTTGAGGTTGGTCGAGATGTCCTGTGGCTCCACGAGCGCGAGGTCCTGGTAGACCATCTGGATCCCCGCGGCCGACGCGTCGCTCGGTGCATGGAAGGAGTGCTCCACGCCGTGCACGCGGATGGTGCCGTGCGAGGGCCGGTGCGCTCCGGACATCACCTTGAGCAGGGTGGACTTGCCCGCGCCGTTGTCACCGAGCATGGCCACGACCTCGCCCGGCATCACGTGGAAGTCGATGCGGTCGAGGGCGCGGACGAAGCCGTAGTGCATCTCGATGTCGCTGAGCTCGAGAGCGGGTGTTGCTGAACCGGGGGTCGTCATCGTGTCAGCCCTGGCCCTTCAGCCTTGTTTGGCGTGGACGGAGAGGTTGGCGGACATCAGCCGCTCGGAGACGGCGTTCTGGAGCAGCCGCTCGAAGAGCAGCGAGCCGATCAGCAGTGCGCCGGTGGCGACGGTGGCCCAGTAGGGCTGGACGCCGCGGATGGTCAGGCCGTTGGAGATGGTGGCCAGGATCAGCGCACCGACCAGGACGCGCGGCAGGCTGCCGCGGCCGCCGGTGAGGGCGACGCCGGCCAGCGCCACCGCGGTGAGCGCGGTGAAGATGATCGCCGGGCTGGCCTGGGGGTTGGCCTCGGTGACGTTGGCGGTGTTGACCAGTCCGCCGACCGCGGCCAGCAGACCCGAGACCACGAAACCGAGGACGACGTAGCGGTTGGCGGGGATGCCGGCGCGGCGGACCGCCTCGGCGTTGGCGCCGACGGCCATCAGCCGGAGCCCGTCGCGGGTCCGGGTGAGGAAGATCGTGCCGACGACGAACACCGCGGCCACGATGAAGACCGGTGCCGGGATGCCGGGGAAGGTCTCGCCGGTCTCGCCGATGCGGAAGTAGCGGTGGGTGCCCATGAACTCGAGCTGGGTCAGGCCGGGGAAGGTGTAGCCGCCGGTGACCACCGCGGCCAGGCCGGTCAGGACCGAGAGCGTGCCGATGGTGACGATGATCGGGTTGAAGCCGCGCAGGGTGATGAACCCGTTGACCAGCCCGACGGCCACCCCGCAGCCGAGCCCCGCCAGCAGCGACAGCCAGGTCGCGTGTCCGTGGGTGAGCAGCCAACCGCAGACACAGCCGGCGATGGCTGCCGTGCCCGGCAGCGACAGGTCCAGGACGCCGGTCATGATGCCGATGCCCACGCCGGCCGCGAACAAGGCGGTGAGCGCACCGGCGTTGGCGATCAGGATCGCGTTGTCGACCTTGAAGAAGAAGGGCGAGCACCAGATCGCGAAGACCACGATCAGCAGCCCCCACAGCATGAAGATGCCGCGATCGCGCAGGAACACCAGCACCGAGACCGTGCGGGGGACGTCGTGCCCGGTGGGGACCGGGGTGGGGCTGGTCTCAGCCCCACCCTCGGTCACCTCGGGGCTCGCCTCTGAGCTCGTCACACTGCTCACCCGTCAGCCTTCACGACTTCCTGCGGAACGGTCAGCTGGACGCCCTCGGCCTCAGGGTCGTCGATCATCGCGACCAGCGCGTCGAACGACTGGGCCATGTCCGCCGCGAACTGCAGGGCCACGACGGCGTAGATCTCGCCGGCCTTGGCCGCGGCGAGGGACTCCTCGTTGCCGCCGGCCTCGGTGATGCACGGGAGGTCCTTGCCGGCCGCCTTGAAGGCGCCGATGGTGCCGAGCGCGCCCTCATCGTTCTGGCCGAAGACCGCGGTGACGTCGGGGTTGCCCTGGAGGGCGTTGCCCACGTCGGTCTGGGCGGCGGTGCGGTCGCTGACCGTGATGGTCGTGACGATCTCGGCGTCCGGGGCTCCGGCGGCGAGGGCCTCCTTGACGGCGCCCTCGAGTGTCTCCTTGCCCGCGGTTCCCGGCGCCGACTCGGCGAAGAGGACCTCGGCCTTGCCGTCGTAGCGCTCGTTGATGCAGTTGGCGAGCTCCTCGCCGGCGGCGGTGCCCTGGGCCACGTAGTCGATGGTCGAGAAGGAGACACCCGGCTGCAGACCGTCCAGGCCGTAGGCCTCGGGGGTGCCGTTGAGAATCATCGGGACGCCCTTGTCGAGGGCGCTCTGGACGAGCGCGCTCATCGACGGCGGGGCGATGGCGATCGACCAGACACCGGCGGCCTTGCCGGTGTCGACGACGCTCTGGAGGTCGGTCACCTGCTTCTGCGGGTCCAGCTTGGGGTCCTGGACGATGACCTCGTAGCCCTTGTCCGCGCCGTAGTGCTGGACGCCCTCGGAGAGCTGCTTCATCGCCGGGATCTGCAGCCCCAGGGGCGAGAAGACGATGGTCTTGTTGTCGCTGGACTCCGAGCCCGAGCCGGAGTCAGCGCCCGCGGCGGGCTTCGGGTCGTCACCGCACGCGGCGAGCAGCGCGAGGCTGCTGACGGCCACGACGGCCAGCGCCGCCCTGCCCTTCGAGATGGATCGGGAGGTCATGTGGTTCTCCTGAGCTCGGTGGCGACCCCGTGGCCGCCTGTGTGGTCGGTCACAGGAAACCGGCCCCCCGTCAGGTCCGGAACCCCGATCGAGGTGATGGCAGATATTGGTCCCGGCTCTTTCCGCATGCCTTGGCGGCCGTCCTAGCGTGATCGCGCCGTGCTCGGCACGGACCCGCTAGCAACCACCACAAGGAGCCACCCATGGCTTACGTCGTCAGTGCCACCTGGACCGCCCAGCCGGGCCAGGAAGGTGTCGTCCTCGACGCGATCGAGAAGCTCACCCCGCCCTCCCGGGAGGAGGGAGGCAACCGCTTCTACCAGGCCTACCAGGACCCGACCGAACCCGAGATCTTCCGCCTGTTCGAGATCTACGACGACGAGAATGCCTACGCCGCGCACGGCGCCTCCGACCACTTCAAGCAGTACGCGCTCGAGCAAGCCATCCCCGTGCTGGCCGCCCGTGAGCGCGCGTTCTTCCAGACGATCGGCTGAGGGCCGATGTCCTCCACTCGAGGTCCGTGGATGCTCGGCGTCGTCACAGTGCGTGCATCGCGCGGCGGCGGAGCGTGGACAGGCTGGGCGTCTTTCGAGCGACGTCAACAAAGCGAGGTGCGTGCTGTGGCGGCGCGGAGCGCCGCGGACTCTCGAGTGGAGGACATCCTGTGAAACTCGCCGCCTTCCGGCGAACCGACGAGCCGGACGGGACCCGCCGGACCGGGCTCGTCGTCGGCGACGGCACGCGTTGGTTCGTCCACCCGTTCCCCGAGGGCACCGACCTGGTCGAGCTGCTCGCCGCGGACGCCGCTGACCGCGAGGCCGCTGCGGACGCCGCCGCCCAGGGCGACGGGCTGCAACCCGAGGACGTGGTGCTGCTCGCGCCGGTCTACCCGGTCGCTATGCGCGACTTCCTCACCTTCGAGGCGCACGTCGACGGCATGGAGCGGGGCCACGGCAACCCGGGGCCGCCCGCCGAGTGGTACGACGCGCCGGTCTTCCTGTTCATGGCGCCGCACGCCGTGACCGGCCCCCATGACGACGTCGCGATGCCGCCGGACACCGAGCGGCTCGACTTCGAGCTCGAGATCGCCGCCGTGGTCTGCCGCGACGTGCGCAACGCGTCGCAGGAGGAGGCCCGCGCGGCCATCGGCGGCTACTGCGTGATGAACGACTGGTCGGCCCGCGACATCCAGGGCAAGGAGATGAAGCTCAAGCTCGGCCCGTCGAAGGGCAAGGACTTCGCCACCACCATCGGTCCGTGGGTGGTCACCGCCGACGAGCTCGACGGCTGCCGCGACGCGGACGGGTTCCTCGACCTGGAGATGACCGTCAAGGTCAACGACGGGCGCGTCGGGGGCGACCGGTCGGTGCACATGGGCTGGTCCTTCGAGCAGCTCGTCTCGCACTCCTCGCGGGCTTCGTGGGTGAAGGCCGGCGAGGTGCTGGCCTCGGGGACCTGCGCGTCCGGCTCGCTGGCCGAGTCCTGGGGCCGGACTGGCTCGCTCACCCCGCCGCCGCTCCAGGTCGGCGACGTCGTGGAGATGACCATCGAGCGGCTCGGCACCATCCGCAACACGGTCGTGGAGGACCCCGAGACGGTGCCGCCGGTCATCCCGGCCCGCCGCCGCGCCCGCGTCGAGGCCTCCGCGTGACGCCCTCCGTCGTCACCCGCAACCCGGCGACGGGGGAGGAGCTGCAGCGTTACCCGGCCCACGACGAAGCGGGCGTCGAGCAGGTGCTGTCCGACGTCGCCGCAGCGGCCGAGGTCTGGGCCGCCACCCCGCTCGAAGGCCGGCTCGCCCTCCTGCGCGGGGTCGGCAAGCTGCTGACCGAGCGGCGCGAGGAGTACGCCGCCCTGATCACCGCCGAGATGGGCAAGCCGGTCACCGAGGCGCTCGGCGAGATCGACAAGTGCGCCTGGAACTGCGAAGTCGTCGCCGACCTCGCGCCGGAGTGGCTGGAGGACCACGAGGTCGCATCGAGCGCGTCCCGGTCGTGGCTGTCCTACGAGCCCGTGGGCGTCGTGTTCGCCGTGATGCCCTGGAACTTCCCGTTCTGGCAGGTGCTGCGCTTCGCGAGCGCCGCCCTCGCCGCGGGCAACGCGGCGCTGCTCAAGCACAGCCCCGACGTGACCGGCTGTGCGCTGGCGATCGAGGAGCTGTTCGTCGACGCGGGTGCTCCCGCCGGCCTGTTCCGCTCGCTCGTCGTCGCGGCCGAGGACGTCCCGGCGGTCTCCAAGCGCGTGGTCGAGGACGAGCGGGTCGCGGCGGTCACGCTCACCGGCAGCGAGCGTGCGGGCTCCTCGATCGCCTCCATCGCCGGCGCGGTCATCAAGAAGTCCGTGCTGGAGCTCGGCGGATCCGACCCGTTCGTGGTGCTCGCCGACGCCGACGTGTCGACGGCCGCCGCCACTGCGGTCCGGTCCCGCTTCAGCAACAACGGCCAGAGCTGCGTCTGTGCGAAGCGCTTCATCGTGCACGAGGACGTCGCCGAGGAGTTCGTGGAGCGGTTCGTCGAAGGCGTGGCCATGCTCCAGGTCGGTGACCCGACCGACCCGGCCACCACCATCGGCCCGATGGCGCGCACCGACCTCCGCGACGGACTCCTGGCGCAGATCCACGCGAGCGTCGACCAGGGCGCTCTCCTCGTCGCGGGCGGCCAGGCCATCGACGCGCCCGGCTCCTACGTCGAGCCGACCGTGCTGGACGGCGTTCGCCCGGGTATGACTGCCTTCGTGGAAGAGACCTTCGGACCCGTCGCCGCGATCGTCCGGGCCCGCGACGACGACCACGCGGTCGAGCTCGCCAACGACACGACGTTCGGCCTCGGCGCCTCGGTCTGGGGATCGCCCGAGCACGCGCTGGCCGTCGGTCGCCGGGTCCGCTCGGGTGCCCTGTTCGTCAACGCGATGGTGGCCTCCGACCCCCGGCTTCCGTTCGGCGGCATCGGCCGCAGCGGCTACGGCCGCGAACTGTCGGCCGAGGGGGTCCGCGAGTTCACCAACGTGCGCACGGTCGTCGTGGCATGAACTTCGACCACGTCGGCCTCACCGTCGGCGACCTCGAGGCGATGACCGCCTGGTACGTCGCCACGCTGGCGCTCGAGGTCGAGTTCGAGTTCGCCCTCGACCACGCCGACTTCCGCGGCGTGATGCTGCGCTCGGCTGCCGGCTACCGCATCGAGCTGCTGCACCGGCCCGGGTCGGTCGCCGGCCTCCAGGCCGCCAACCCGGTCGAGGCGGCGCTCACCCGCGGCTTCGGCCACGTGGCGTTCGACGTGCCCGACGTGGACGCGGCGTACGACGCGTTGCTCGGCGCCGGCGCCACCGACCGGATGTCGCCGCGCCCGTCGCCCGAGCCGGGCGTGCGGATGGCCTACGTGGCCGACCCCGAGGGCAACATGGTCGAGCTGCTCGACCGGACGGCGGCGACGCGATGACCGGCCGCCTCGACGGCAAGGTCGCGCTGATCACCGGAGTGGCCGGTGGCATCGGGGCGATCGCAGCAGCGCGGTTCGCAGCGGAGGGCGCGCGGGTCGTGGGCTGTGACCTCGACGAGGACGGAGCTGCGGCGACCGAGGCGCGGGTGCGCGCGGCCGGCGGCGAGATCACCGTGATGGGTGGGGCGGACCTCGGCGACGCCGATGCGGCCCGGGAGTGGGTCGACGCCGCTGTCGCGACCTACGACGGCATCGACGTGCTCTACAACAACGCCTCCACCCAGCGGTTCGCCCCGCTCGACGAGCTGACCGTCGAGGAGTGGGACTTCACGATGCGCAACGAGCTCGACCTCGTCTACTACACGGTGCGGGCCGCCTGGCCCCACCTGAAGCGGACCGGGGGTGGCGCGATCCTCAACGTCGGGTCGATCGCCGCGATCCGGGGCGTGGAGTTCATGGCGCAGAACGCGCACTCCACGGCCAAAGGCGGTGTCATCGCCCTGACGCTCCAGCTGGTCGTCGAGGGCGGCCCGCACGGCATCCGCGCCAATGTGATCAGCCCGGGGCTCATCGAGACCCCCAACACGGCGCCGATGCTGGCCGACCCGCCCGAGCGGCTCAAGAACGTCGTGCTCGACCGCATCCCGCTGGGCCGGCACGGGCAGCCCGACGACATCGTCAGCGCGGCGGTGTTCCTGTGCTCGGACGAGGCGTCGTGGATCAGTGGCGGGCACCTCGTGATCGACGGCGGAGGGTCGGTCCTGGGCTGAGGCCTACCGTCGCCCGGGTGGCGGGGTGAGGTGGTAGCGCTCGACCACGTCGTCCAGCCAGGGCGCGTCGCCGAACTCGAGGCCGTGCTCGGCCGCCAGGGCAGCGATCACGTCCGGGTCGGGCGGGCCGTCCGCGGCCGCCTCAGTGACGTCCCAGAAGAAGTGCTCGAACCCGGCCGGGCTGATCACCTCGATCATCCGGGCAGGGACCTCGCCGGCGTTCCACATCGCGTGCAGCTCGCCCCGAGGTTTCGTGATGTAGCCGCCCGGCCCCAGCACGACCTCGCGATCGCCGGAGCGGAAGCCGATCTCGCCCTCGGTGACGATCGAGTACTCGTCCTCGCGCGTGTGCTTGTGCGGTGGGACGCACGAGCCCACGGGGAAGGGGTGCTCCACGATCGACACCAGCCCGTTGGTCTGCTCGCCCATCAGCTTGAACACCACCCCGATGGTCCCGAGGTTGCGCTCGTCACCTGCCCCCGGCTGCACGACGGTCAGCTCGGGGACTTCGACACGGTCCGTCATGACGGCCTCCTGCAGAATTTCGGCATACACTGGTGTATTTCGAATAGTCGTCCTGTTCAGAGGAGCGTGTCAACACTTTGAGTGAGCAGATGCGTCCAGCGAAAGCGCGCGGCTACCGGAAGGTGAAGCGGGCCGACGAGGAGCAGCGCACCCGGGCCCGGATCGTCGACGCGGCCGAGGCGCTGCACGGCTCGGTCGGCCCGGCCAACGCCAGCATCTCGGCCATCGCCGCACGGGCAGGGGTCACCCGGGCCACGGTCTACCGGCACTTCCCGGACGACGAGACGCTCTTCCTGGCCTGCTCCGGCCAGTGGCTCTCGCGGCAGACCCTGCCCGACCCCGACGCCTGGGCAGCGATCACCGATCCGGAGCAGCGGCTCCGGGACGGCCTCGGCGACCTGTACAGGTACTTCCGGGCCGGACACGGGATGCTGGCCAACATCGAGCGCGACGCGGCGGTCGTGCCCGACCGGGTACGGGGCGCCCGGCTGGCCAGGGAGCGGCGGTGGCGCGAGACCCTCCTGCGAGGGCTGCCAGGCACCCGCCGGGCCACGGTCCAGGCCGCGGTCGGGCACGCGACGGCGTTCGGTACCTGGCGCTCGCTCTGCCTCGACCAGGGGCTCTCCGACCGGGCTGCGGTCAGGCTGATGGCCGCCATGACGCTCGCCGCGGGTGCCTGACTCACGCCGCGGAGCGGATGCCTGCCGTGGATGCCAGCCATCACGGTTTGCTGATTCCCGGTCCCGGCGAGCCGCCGTAGCGTCGGTCACATGAGCCACCTGAACGAGTTCGGGATCACGCACCTGCGACACGTGGACCTCGCCGTACCCGACTACGAGACCCAGCGGACCTTCTACAAGGACACCTGGGGGCTCACCGAGGCCGGCACGGACGGCGACCTGTCGTACTTCGCGGCCGAGGGCTCGCCGGAGCAGTACGTCGTCCGGCTGCGCAAGGCGGACCAGAAGCGGCTCGACCTCATCTCGTTCGGCGCCGAGAGCGAGGCCGCCGTCGATGCGCTGGCCGCCAAGCTCGCGGGCGAGGGCGTCCAGCTGGTCGGCGAGCCGGACAAGCTCCAGACCGCCGGGGGTGGCTACGGCTTCCGGTTCTTCGACCTCGACGGGCGCACCGTCGAGATCAGCGCCGACGTCGAGACCCGGCAGCACCGGGCGATCGAGGAGGGCGAGGCGATCCCGGTGCGGATCTCGCACGCGGTGATGAACAGCAACGACCCCAACCGGACCCGCGACTTCTACGTCAACACCCTCGGCTTCAAGCTCTCGGACACGCTCTGGGGCGAGCACATGGGCGAGATGATGCACTTCCTGCGCTGCAACGACTGGCACCACAGCCTCGCGATCGCCCGCGGTCCGCACGTCTCCGTGCACCACGTCTCCTTCGAGATGCGCGGCCTCGACGAGTACATGCGGGGCACCGGCCGGGTGATGCGCGCCGGCATCAAGAAGATCTGGGGCCCGGGCCGGCACAACGCCGGCAACAACACGTTCACCTACTTCCTCGACCCGAGCGGCAACACGATGGAGTACACGACCGAGCTCGAGAGGATCGAGACCGACCAGTGGCACCCGTCGGTCTACGACATCGCCGACCCGATGACCCAGGACGTGTGGGGCACCGCGGACCCGATGTCGGAGATGATCGCCCGCGACTCGTTCAACGACCCCGACCAGGGCGTCTTCGTCGCGCCTCCCGTCTAGCGACGGTGGCTGAGGTGCGAGGCCGGCTACGGCCGAGCCTCGAAGCCTCGTAAAGGAAGGCTGGGACTCACGTGGGCAAGCTGGACGGCAAGGTCGTCGTCGTCACCGGCGCGGCCCGGGGCCAAGGTGCGGCCGAGGTGGCCGCTTTGGCCGCCGAAGGCGCCACGGTGGTGGCCACGGACGTGCTCGACTTCGACGGCCGGCACCTCGACGTCACGTCACCCGGCGAGTGGGCGGAGCTGGCCGCGTGGCTGTCGTCCGAGCACGGCCGCGTCGACGCGCTGGTCAACAACGCGGGCGTGGCCGCGCGCGAGCGGTTGCCGAACGTGACGCTCGAGACGTGGCACAAGACCTTCGACATCAACGTCACCGGGCCGCTCTTGGGCATCCAGGCGCTGGTGCCGCTGATGCCGCCCGGCTCCTCGATCGTCAACATCTGCTCGGTGGCCGCGCTGTCCGGGCACGCCGCGGCGGCCTACACCTCCTCGAAGTGGGCGCTGCGCGGGCTGACCCGCTCCGCGTCGCTGGAGCTCGGCTCCCAGGGGATCCGGGTGAACGCCGTGATGCCCGGTCTGGTGGACACCCCGCTCATGGAGTCGGCCTCGCCGGCGTTCGTCGAGGCGGCGCTGGCGGAGATCCCGCTGGGCAGGGTCGGTGTCCCGGCCGACATCGCGCCGACCGTCGTCTTCCTCTGCTCCGACGACTCGGCGTACTACAACGGCGCCGAGCTCGTCATCGACGGCGGCCTGACCGCCCATGTCTCGCACAAGGGCATCGCAGACGCGACCAGGACAACCGCATGAAGCTCGCCACCGTCGACCACGGCGGGACCCCCACCGCCGTCGTCGTCGACGGGGACGCGGCGTATCCGCTGCCCACCTCGCTGGCGCACGTGATCGAGCTCGGCCTCGATCGGGCCCTGGAGGTCGGGGAGCAGGCGCGGCACGGATCTCCGATCCCGTTCACCGAGGACAACCTCCTGCTGCCGTACAGGCCGCCGAGCATCCGCGACTTCGTCACCTTCGAGTCGCACGTCGAGGGGGTGCGCCGCTCCATCGACGGCGCCGTGGGCGTCCCGGAGGCGTGGTACGACGCGCCGACGTTCTACTTCACCAACCCGCACGCTCTCCACGGCCCCGGCCAGCCGATCACCCGGCCACCCACCTGCCGGGCGCTGGACTTCGAGCTGGAGGTCGCCTGTGTCGTCGGGTCGACCCTCCGCTCTGCCTCGGAGGAGGAGGCGGCTGACGCGATCTTCGGCTACACGATCCTCAACGACTGGTCGGCCCGGGACCTCCAGGCCCGGGAGATGCAGGTCGGCCTCGGCCCGGCCAAGGGCAAGGACTTCGCCACGTCGTTCGGCCCGTGGCTCGTCACCGCAGACGAGGTCCCGTCGCTGGACCTGGACTGCCGCGCCTACGTCAACGACGAGCTGATCGGCCAGGACCGGCTCTCGCACATGCACTGGACCTTCCCGCAGATGATCGCCTACGCCTCCCGCGACTCGGTCGTCCTCGCTGGCGACCTCCTCGCCTCCGGCACCACCGGTGGCGGCGGCTGCCTGGCCGAGCTGTGGGGCCGCAACGGCACCCAGACCCCGCCGCCGCTCGAGCCGGGCGACGTCGTGCGGCTGGAGGTGGACTCCCTGGGTCTGCTGGTTGGAACAGTGGCGGAATAGCCGACGCGGGCAGGCCCACAACGGTGGGGCGGACACCCTGACTCTCAGTTCGTGTCGATCCCGGCGAGGTAGGAGTGCACCGCCGAGATGACCACCGATCCCTCGCCCACCGCCGAGGCCACCCGCTTGACCGACCCGGCCCGCACGTCGCCGACGGCGAACACCCCGGGCACCGAGGTCGCGAACCCGTCGTGAGTGACGACGAAACCCTTGGCGTCGAGCTCGACGCCCGCGTCGGGCAGCGCGGTCGTGCAGGGCTCCGCGCCGATCAACAGGAACAGGGCGGCCGCGTCGAGGCGTACGTCGCGGTCGTGGGCTCGGTCGCGCCAGGTGAGCGCAGTCAGCCGGCTCGTGCCG
The DNA here is from genome assembly GCA_963798045.1 of uncultured Actinomycetota bacterium. Taxonomy (GTDB): domain Bacteria; phylum Actinomycetota; class Actinomycetes; order Propionibacteriales; family Nocardioidaceae; genus Nocardioides. The sequence goes on along the minus strand of CAWCSB010000034.1, from coordinate 100,296 downwards.
TGCACCGCGGAAAGCTCCGAACGAGGATGCACGGTGATGCGTTCGTGGTGCGTGAGCCGCTGGGCGAGGTAGTTCGACATGGTGGCGCGAAGGTCTTCACGCCGGATCAGGACGTGGACGTGGCCGGCCTGCCGAGCGAGGAAGAGCGCCGCCTGGCCGGCCGAGTTGGCCCCACCGACGACCACAGCGTTCCGTCCGGCCACCACCGTGGCCTCGAGCTGGCTCGCCGCGTAGTAGACACCGCGTCCTTCGAGGTCCGCGAGGCCCGGCAGGTCAAGGCGCCGGTACCGGACCCCGCTGGCGACGACCACGGCGGAGGCGACGACGTCCAGCTCGTCGTCGAGCCGGACGCGGAACCCACCGCCGGGCACCGGCGACAGCCCGGTGACGGCGCGGGGTGACACCAGCCTCGTCCCGAACTTGACGGCCTGCAGCATCCCGGATCGCGCCAGCTCGACTCCGGACACGCCGCGGGGGAAACCGAGGTAGTTCTCGATCCGCGACGAGCTGCCGGCCTGGCCGCCGATGGCGACGTCCTCGACGACAACCACGTCCAGTCCCTCCGAGGCGCCGTACACGGCAGCGGCCAGACCCGCCGGTCCGGCGCCCACCACCAGCAGGTCGCACCGGGAGCCGTCGGAGACGCTCCACAGGTCGATCCCGAGCGCGGTCGCCAGGTCGCGGGTCGTCGGCGCGGTCATCACCCGGCGCTCCCCGGTCACCACAGCGGTGCCCGACTCGGGAAGCGCACAGGTCTCCGCCAGCTCGGTCCACGCCGACCGATCGGAGCGCAGCACCGTCCGGTAGGGGATCTGGTTGCGCTCGGCGAAGTCCTGCAGCCGGTGCAGGTCGCGATCGTCGTCGTCGCCTGCGAGCACCAGACCGCCCTCACCCAGCCGGTTCAGCAGCCGCCGCCGGGCGTCCAGCGCGGTGAGCAGGACGTCGCTCAGCTCGCCCGAGATCTCCACGAGCCTTCGGAGCTCCTCGACCCGCACCCGGAGCAGCGTGGTCCCAGCCATGGCCACCCCCGGGAGGAAGGCTCGCTGCCCCATCAGCATGCCCAGCTCGCCGACGAAGTCGCCCTCCTCGACGACGAAGACGACGCGGTCCTCGCGGCGGTCGATGAGCAGGACTCCGCCGCTGAGGACGAGATTCAGGTGGTAGGGGTCGCCGGCGTCCCACAGCAGCTCGTCAGGCTCGGGGTGCAGCACCTGACCGGCCGACCGCAGCATCTCCAGGGCGGTCTCGCTGAACACCGGCCAGGCCGCGGCGTCGGCGCCGTCGTGGAGGCGGCTCGAAAAGAGAGTTCGCTCGTCTGGCACCTGGGGCACCGGGCGAAGATACCCACATGGACCAGCCACGACCGGAGGACGTCGACGGCTTCCGTGCCGCCTGGGTGCAGGCACAGGAGCGCTGGAGCGAGACGATCCATCGGGCACGCGCCCTGTCGGAGGTGCAGCTCAACGAACGCATCGACGACGAGTGGTCCCTGGTGGAGACGCTGCGCCACCTGCTGTTCGTCACCGACTCCTGGGTGAGCCGCGGGATGCTCGGCGTACGCGCGCCGCACCACCCGCTCGGGCTGCCGCCGACGGGGATGAAGGCGGTCAAGGGCCTCGACCTCGACGCACGCCCGAGCCTGGAGCAGGTCCTGACGCTCCGCGCCGAGCGGACCCGGATCGTCGATCGGGTGATGACGCTGCTCACCGACGCCGAGCTGGACGAGGAGCGTCGCTGTGTCGGCCCCGGCCATCCCAAGCCTGGCCTCTGGTCCGTCCGCCGCTGCGCGACGGCCGTGGTCAACGAGGAGTGGCGGCACCGCGACTATGCGGAGCGCGATCTGGCGAAGCTCCCGCCGAAGTAATGAAAGAAGTGCGTCAGCGGCCGTGCTTGCAGGCGTGACTGGACGCCCTTCGCGCGCTTCGTTCAGTACTTCGGCAGGGACGGACGCGACGGACGCGGATCGTCCGGAATCCGTCGTACCGTCGGGCTATGGCGACCCACTGGACCCTCGGCTGCGACGCGGCCGACCCGCCCTCGCTCGCGCGGTTCTGGGCGCTCGCGCTCGGCTATGTCGTCGAGCCCGGCTTCGACGAGCCCGACAACACGTCGATCATCGACCCGGACGGCGTCGGCCCGGCGATCGGCTTCCTGCAGGTGCCCGAGCCGAAGACGTCCAAGAACCGCGTGCACATCGACATCCGGGTTGCAGGTGAGCCGCCGTGGGACATGACCGAGCGGGAGGGGCTGATCCGCGAGCGGGTCGCCACCCTCGTCGAGGCAGGCGCGACCCAGGTCCGCGAGGAGTCGTACGACGGCGCGTTGGGCCACGTGGTGATGCTCGACCCCGAGGGCAACGAGTTCTGCGTGGCCTGACCCGGTCAGGCGTGGGTCATGTCCGGACGGCGTGCGCCTTCGCGATCGCGGCGTACACGCTGGCGCTGGGCTTTGGAGTCCGCTCGAACGTCTCGCGGTCCACCTCGTGCAGGCCGAGCTGGTGTCCGTAGCCGAAGACCCACTCGAAGTTGTCGAGCAAGGTCCAGTGGCAGTAGCCCAGGACGGGCACTCCGTCGGCCATCGCGTCGAGCAGCCCGGCCAGCGAGGGCTCGATGAACGCCGCCCGCTGGCGGTCGTCGGCGGTGCTCATGCCGTGCTCGGTGACGAGCACCGGGAGGCCGGTGGCCTCGTGCGCATAGCGGACCGACCCGCCCAGTGACAGCGGCTCGATGGCCGAGCCCATCTGGTTGACCTCGGTGCCCTCGGGGGGTTGGACCTGGCCGAGGGCGTCGTACGGGATCCGCTCGTAGTTCTGCACGCCGACGAAGTCGTCGTCCTTGGCAAGCTCGAGCCAGCGCTCGTACACCTCAGCCCGCTTCCGGTCCCGCACGGTCGCGTCGTCGCCCACGACGACGTCGTCCACGATCGCGAGCGACATGCCGACCGGCAGGTCCGCGCGGCGGGCCCTGATGGCCTCGCGCGCCGCGACGTGTCCGGCGCTCATGCCGTCGGCGAACGCGTCCATCTCCTCGGGGAGCATCACGTTGGTGAGGCGGTACCGCTCGGCCCCGGCCTCGCGGCTGCACGCCTCGAGGGTCGCGCGCTCGACGTCCCTGATGAAGTCGGGGAGGTTCAGCCAGCTCAGCAGCCGGGTCAGGTTGGGCTCGTTCATCGTGACGGCGTACGCGATCCGGTCGCCGAAGCGCTCCATCACCCGGTCGCAGTAGCGGGCGAAGAGCGCCGGCGCCTCGGGGTCGAGCCACGAGCTGCGTTGGGCGAACCAGTGCGGCGAGGTGAAGTGGTTGAAGGTCACCAGGGGCGCCAGTCCGCGGTCGATGCACTCGTCGACGATCGCCTCGTAGTGGTCGAGCGCCTCCGCGTCGAAGACGCCCTCATCGGGCTCCACGCGGGCCCACTCCACCGAGAAGCGGTAGGCCGTCATGCCCATCGCCTCGGCCAGCGCGATGTCCTCGCGCCAGAGCACGTAGCTGTTGCAGGCCTTGCCCGAGGGCTCCTGGAACACCGTCGGCGACACCTGCTCGGCGAACCAGGTGTCGCTGTTGCTGTTGTCGCCCTCGGTCTGATGGCCGGCCCCGGCCACACCCCAGAGGAACCCGTCAGGGAAGCTTTGTTCGCTCACCCGCACAGCCAACTCGTCGTACCGCCGGAGCGGAACGCGCGGATACCGATACCTCGCATCCAGCGAGGTGGCAGGGCAGGCTCAGGCGGGCTGGGCGTCCTTGCGCCGCACCGCGCGGCCGAGCTTCTTCAGCTGGCCGCCCAGGTTGCGGCGGTTGGTCTCCTCCAGCCAGCCGTCGGGGAACGACAGGCGGATGACGCGGTGCCAGGCCGAGCCGACCTGCCGGACCAGCGGGCGGGTGTTGTAGCTGAGCCCGTAGCGCTGGAACAGGTCCTCGACCTCAGGCGCGATCTCGGCGTAGCGGTTGCTGGGGAGGTCGGGGAAGCAGTGGTGCTCGATCTGGTGGGAGAGGTTGCCGGTCATCAGGTGCATGAACGGGCTGCCGGAGATGTCGGCAGAGCCGAGCATCTGGCGGACGTACCACTCACCCTTGGTCTCGTTCTCGTCCAGCACCTCGAGCTCGAAGGTCTCGACGCCCTCGGGGAAGTGCCCGCACATGATCACCGAGTGCGACCACACGTTGCGGGTCAGATTGGCGATGGCATTGGCGGCCAGCGTGCGACGGAACCCCTTGCCGGACAGGGCCGGGTGCACGACGTAGTCCTTGGCCGCCTGCTTGCCCATCTTGCGCAGCATGCCGCGCAGCCGGACCTTGGTCTCGGGAGGCATCCCCTTCTTGCCGCGGATCGACTCGCCCAGATCGGCGTCGTACATCGCGATGCCCTGCTCGAAGATGCACGCGGTGATGAAGTTGACGACAGGCTGGGCCAGGTGCCGCGGCTGCCACTCCTGCTCCTCGGCGACGCGCATGATGCCGTAGCCGAGGTCGTTGTCCTTGCCGACGATGTTCGTGTACTTGTGATGCGTCTCGTTGTGGGCGCGCTTCCACTGCTCGGGTGGCGACGAGTGGTCCCAGTCCCAGGTCGAGGAGTGGATCTTGGGGTCGCGCATCCAGTCCCACTGGCCGTGGAGGACGTTGTGCCCGATCTCCATGTTCTCGAGGATCTTGGCCAGCGACAGGCTCGCCGTACCGATCCACCACGCCGAGCGTCGCTTGCCTGCGAGCAGGATGACCCGGCCGCTGAGCTCCAGCGCGCGCTGCACGGCGATGACCCGTCGGATGTACGCCGCATCGGCGGCGCCGCGACTCGCGAGGACCCGCTCGCGGATGGCGTCGAGCTCGGCGCCGATCTCCTCGATGTCCTGGGGTGTCAGATGACCCGCGGGACGGTGGGTGGGTCGAGCTTCGACGGTCATACGACCTCCGTGTTTCGGCAAGTAATGGCCATCGGGGACCGGGATGACTGGTGGGTGCCAGCATGTCAGAGACGGCCAACCGGGGCTATTCACCGCGGCGTGTCCGCGGAGGATCGACTCTTCTCAGCCGCGCGGGGGCCACGAGAGCGCGCCCAGCTCACGGGAGACGGCCCGGGCGCTCTCGCGGACCGCGTCGCGTGCTTCGTGGTGGACGACGTCCCCCGTGGACGGGATGACCACGCCGATGGCGCCGATCGCCTCGCCGTAGGAGTCGAAGACCGGGCCGGCCAGGGAGCTCTCGCCGAGCACCGCCTCGTCCTCCTCCATCGCGAACCCGTTGGCCCGCACCTTGTCCAGCTGCTCACGCAGGGCGTCCGGCGAGGTGAGCGTCTCGCCGGTCATGCTCCGCAGGTTCTCGGTGCCGAGGACGCGCTTCTCCTCGTCGGGCAGGAAGGCGAGCATCGCCTTGCCCAGGGCGCTCGCGTGGGCCGGGATGACGATGCCGACCTCGGGCATCTGCCGGCTCCCGTCCGGGCGTGGCTCGTGATGAATGATCACGACGTCGTCGATCAGCAGCACGCCGACGCGCACGGCCAGGCCGGTGCGGCGGGCGAGGTCCTCGGCCCACGGGATCGCCTTCGACCGCAGCTCGAGGGTGTCCAGGTAGACGTTGCCGAGCCTGAGCACCGCGGGCCCGAGCTGGTAGCGGCTGGAGCCGCGTTCCTGCACGACCATCCCGTGCTCGACCAGGCTGCGCACGATCCCGTGCATCGTCGACGGCGCCAGCTCCAGCCGCGCGGCGAGCTCGGAGAGGCTCATCCGGCGCGCGCCCTGGAGCGCAGTGAGCACCCGGATCGCTCGGTCGATCGACTGGATCACGGGCGGCGTTCCTCCTAGCAGGTTGGTTCACGAAGACTATTGCGAGTCAGTGAACCACAGGTGTATGGTCCACATCACATTCGACAATACCGAATGATGTTCGGTAATAACGAGAGGTTCGGGCAATGCTTGACGAGACCAACTTGCTCCAGCGCCTTGGCGCTGAGGCCCTCGGGACGGCGTTTCTGGTGTTCATCGGCGTGGGCTCGGTGCCCGCCACCCTGATCGTGAACGGCGATGCGCCGTTCACCATGGCCGACCTCGGGATGATCTCCCTCGCGTTCGGCACCATCGTCGTCGCCACCGTCTACGCACTCGGCCACATCGGCGGCAACCACATCAACCCGGCCGTCACGGTGGGGCTCGCGGCCACCGGCAAGTTCCCCTGGAGCCAGGTCCCGGCCTACATCGCCGCGCAGGTGGTCGGCGCGATCGTCGGGGCCGCCGCCATCATCGGCGTGCTCGGCATGACCGCTTCGGACGTCGGCCTGGGCGTCGCGACGTACAACGAAGACACTGTCAGCATGGCGCGCGCGTTCACCGCGGAGTTCGTGGGCACGTTCATCCTGGTCTTCACGATCTTCGGGGTCATCCACCGCAAGGCCGCGGCAGGCTTCGCCGGCGTCGCGATCGGCCTGGTCGTCTTCGCCGCGATCATCCCGGTGGCACCGACCACCGGCGCCTCGATCAACCCGGCCCGCACCTTCGGTCCGATGCTGGTCCAGCAGATCGCGGGTGGCGAGGTCCAGTGGGGCCAGCTGCCCGTCTACCTGGCGGCCGAGCTCCTCGCCGGCGTGGTCGCCGGGCTGCTCTTCGTCCTGCTCAGCAGGACGCCGGCCGATGCCGTGCCCGTCGAGGGCGTGGACCTCGGTGCCCCGGATCTCGAGTCGGCTACCGCGCACTGAGCGCGTACCACCACACCAACCGTTCGGAGGAACTCTCATGAAGAAGCTCATCAACGACCCGAACGACGTCGTCGTCGAGGCCTTGCTCGGGATCGAGGCCGCACACCCCGACCTCCGGGTCGATCACCACCACAAGATCATCTACCGCGGCGACTCGCCCAAGAAGGACAAGGTCGGCATCATCTCCGGCGGTGGCTCCGGCCACGAGCCGCTGCACGGAGGTTTCGTCGGGCTCGGGATGCTCGACGCCGCCTGCGCCGGCGAGATCTTCACCTCGCCGGTGCCGGACCAGATGCAGGCCGCGACCAAGCTGGTGGACGGCGGGGCCGGGGTCCTGCACGTCGTGAAGAACTACACCGGCGACGTGATGAACTTCGAGATGGCCGCCGAGCTGGCCGCCGCCGAGACCGGCGCCCGCGTCATCTCGGTGGTCACCGACGACGACGTCGCCGTCCAGGACAGCACCTGGACCGCCGGCCGGCGCGGGGTCGGCGTGACCGTGCTGCTCGAGAAGATCGCCGGTGCCGCCGCCGAGCAGGGGCGCGACCTCGACCAGGTCGCCGAGGTGGCGCGGACCGTGAACGCCAACGGCCGCAGCATGGGCGTGGCGCTCACCTCCTGCACGGTCCCCGCGGCCGGCAAGCCCACCTTCGACCTCGGCGAGGCCGAGATGGAGCTGGGCGTCGGCATCCACGGGGAGCCTGGTCGCGAGCGGCTGCCACTGGCGCCGGCGAGCGAGATCGCCGAACTGCTGGTCGAGCCGATCCTCGCCGACCTGCCCTTCACCAAGGGCGATCCCGTCATCGCCTTCGTCAACGGGCTCGGCGGCACCCCGCTCATCGAGCTCTACCTGATGTTCAACGAGGTCAACAAGATCCTCAGCGGCCACGGCATCACCGTCGCTCGGTCCCTGGTCGGCTCCTACATCACCTCGCTCGACATGGCCGGCGCGTCGGTGACACTGCTCAAGGTCGATGACGAGCTGCTCTCGCTCTGGGACGCTCCTGTGAACACGGCGGCGTTGAGATGGGGTATCTGACCTTGAGCGATGGGGTGACCACGGCGGTCCTCGACCAGTGGGTGCGGTCCTTCGCCGCGCTCGTGGCCGAGAACCGGGAGCACCTGACCGAGCTCGACGCCGCGATCGGGGACGCCGACCACGGTTCCAACATGGACCGGGGCATGTCGGCCGCCGTGGCCGCGCTGGACGAGACCCGGCCGGCCAGCGCCGGCGCGCTGCTGTCCAAGGTCGGGATGACGCTCGTCTCGACCGTGGGCGGTGCGAGCGGTCCGCTGTTCGGGACGCTCTTCCTGCGCATGGGCACCTCGCTGGGGGACACCGGCGCGGTGGCTGCCACTGACCTCGCGGCAGCGCTCCGGGCGGGCCTTGGCGGCGTGGTCGACCGGGGCAAGGCGGGTGCTGGCGACAAGACGATGTACGACGCTCTCGCGCCTGCCGTCGACGCGCTCGACGAGGCCCTCGCGGCCGACGTACCACTGCCGGCCGCGCTTGAAGCCGCGAGGGACGCCGCCGAAGCGGGTCGCGACGCGACCATCCCGATGCTGGCGCGCAAGGGTCGGGCCAGCTATCTGGGGGAGCGCAGCGTGGGCCACCAGGATCCGGGCGCGACGACGGTGGCCCTGCTGCTCGAGGCCGCGACCCGAGCGTTCCGGCCATGACCACCGGCGGCTCCGCCCAGGAGGTGGGTCTCGTCGTCGTCTCCCACAGCAGGGCGCTCGCACAGGCCGCGGTCGTGCTGGCGGAGGAGATGCTGCACGGCCGGTCGCTCCGGATCGAGGTGGCGGCCGGGCTCGACGAGACGACGCTGGGCACCGATGCGGTGAGCATCAGTGCGGCCATCGAGCGCGCCGACGGTCCGGGCGGCGTCGTCGTACTGATGGACCTCGGCAGTGCGCTGCTCAGCGCCGAGCTGGCGCTCGACCTCCTCGACGACCCGACCGCGCGAGACCGGGTCACGCTCTCGGCGGCGCCGATCGTCGAGGGTCTGGTGGTCGCCGCTGTCGCCGCGGCCGGTGGAGCGAGTCGCGCGGAGGTGGCGGCCGAGGCCCGGGATGCGCTCATGGGCAAGGCGGCGCACCTGGCCGAGCCCGGAGCGGGAGTCGTCCCCGAGCCGCGCCCCGCGGAGGCGGTCGGGGTCTTCACGGTGGAGAACCCCCACGGCCTGCACGCGCGGCCAGCCGCGCGGCTGGTCAGCGAGGTGCGCACGATGGACGCGTCGGTGCAGCTCCGGAACCTCACCACCGGTGCCGGCCCGGTGCCCGCGGCGAGTCTCAGCCGCGTCGCCACGCTCGGCGCGGTCCGCGGCCACCAGGTCGAGGTGCGCGCGTCCGGGCCGCAGGCCCAGGAGGCGGTCGAGCACCTGTTGACGCTGGCGACGCGACGCTTCGACGAGGGCGACGAGGACGTCGTCGAGGTCGGGCCCTCGGCTCCGCCCAGGCATCGGGAGGCCGGACCCCTGCCCGCGTCACCGGGGATCGCGATCGGCCCGGTCCGCATGCTGACCGCCGCGCCGGACCCGGACCGGCCCGAGCCGGTCTCGCCCGAGCCAGCGGCAGAGTGGCGGCGTGTGGTCGAGGCGGTCGCGTCCGTTCGGAGGGAGATCGAGCACGCCCGGGTCCTGACCGTGCGCGAGGTCGGGGCCGCCCAGGCCAGCATCTTCGACGCGCACCTCTTGCTGCTGTCCGACGCCGAGATGCTCGCCGAGGTCAAGAGTCGGGTGACCGGAGGGGCGGGAGCGGGGGCCGCCTGGTCGGGCTGCCTCGCCGAGGTCGAGGCCGACTGGGCCGGGCTGCCCGATCCCTACCTGAGCCAGCGCGCCGCTGACGTGCGAGCGGTGGGCGACCAGGTCCTGCGCGTTCTGACGGGCCGGATCGAGCGTCGGATGACCGCCGCTGGCGTGCTGGTCGCGACCGACCTCACACCCGCGGAGACAGCGGCGCTGGATCTGGAGCTGGTGGCCGGCGTGATCCTGGCGGACGGGAGTCCGACGTCCCATGCCGCGATCCTGGCCAGGGGCCGAGGGATCCCCGTCATCGTGTCCGCCGGCCCCGACGTGCTGGAGCTGACCGAAGGCACCACGGTCGTGGTCGACGGCAGCACCGGCGAGCTGCACGTGGCGCCGTCGGAGGAGCTGCTGGAGGAGTATCGACAGCGGGCCCGCGAGGCTGCGGCGCTGAACGCCGAGCAGCTCGCGCTCGCCAGCCAGCCGGCCGCAGCCCGGGACGGGACGGCGTTCACGGTGCTCGCCAACCTGGGCTCGGTGGCCGATGCCCGCGCGGCGCTCGTGGCCGGGGCCGACGGTGCCGGGCTGGTCCGGACCGAGTTCGTGTTCCTCGACCGGTCGGCTGCCCCGACCGTCGAGGAGCAGCGGGCGGTGTACGACGAGCTCGCGGAGGCGCTGGACGGGCGGCGGGTGACGCTGCGCACTCTCGACGTCGGAGGCGACAAGCCACTGTCGTACCTGCCGATGCCGGTCGAGGCGAACCCGTTCCTCGGCCAGCGCGGCATCAGGCTGACCCTCGAGCACCGCGATCTCCTGCGCGACCAGTTGACGGCCATGTGCGAGACCGCGCGCCGGTTCCCGATCGACATCATGTTCCCGATGGTGGCGACGCCCGGGGAGCTGATCGAGGCCCGCCAGGTGCTGACCGAGGCGGCCGGGCCGAGCGGGCTCCCCGACGGGCTGCGGGTCGGCACCATGATCGAGGTGCCTGCTGCTGCCCTGAAGATCGAGGCCTTCGCGCCCTACGTGGACTTCGTCAGCATCGGCACCAACGACCTCACCCAGTACGCCATGGCGGCCGAGCGCGGCAACGGCGCCGTCGCGGCGCTCTCGGACCCGCTCGACCCCGGAGTCCTCCGGCTCATCGACCACGTGTGCCGCGCGGCTCGGGGCCGGTTCGACGTGGCGGTCTGCGGTGAGGCCGCCTCCGACGAGCTGGCCATCCCGGTGCTGGCCGGGCTGGGCGTGCACGAGCTCAGCGTCTCGCCGGCCGCCGTACCCAGGGTCAAGGCAGCGGTGCGACTGCTCGACCTCGCAGGCTGCGCCACCCTCGCCAGCCAGGCACTGACGCTCGCCGACGCCGACGACGTCCGCAAGCTGGTGCTCGCTGGCTGACGCCCCCGTCGGGTTGCCCGTCGAAGTGGGTGCCGAGGGCGTCGTGCTCAACGGCGATGTCCATGCTGGGACGCCAGGCATCCACGCAAGACCGCGGGAGGGGCTGGGCCATCGCGGGCGACGATGGCGGACATCACGACGTAGCGCTTCCGCGCGCGCGGGACGACCGGCACAGTCGGCGGCATGTTCGAGTACTTCACCGGTCCCAAGTACGTCTGGAACCTCGGGGTGTGCGCCACGCTGAACAACGGCGGCGCCATCGACGAGGTGGACCGGGCCTGCCGGCCGGCCCGGGAGGCGCCGGACGTCGACTCGGGCAGCAAGCTCTTCATGCAGTCGTGGAAGGCGGTGGCCGACCAGGTCGCCGACCAGGCGCGGGCGTCGGAGGCGGCCGGGCACCTGCGCACGGCGGGCCAGCAGTGGTACCGCTCCGGGCTCTACGTGTGCCAGGCCGAGCGGATGCTGAGCAACTCCGACCCGACCCGCCGGGCGTTCTACCAGCAGGCGCTCGACGCCTTCGCCAAGGTCTTCGAGATCGCCGACCCGGCCACCAGCCGCGTCGAGGTGCCCTTCGAGGGCGCCACGCTGCCGGCGTACTTCTCGAACGCGAGCAAGGACGGCGAGCCGGCGCCGTGCGTGGTCATGTGGAACGGGCTGGACTCGACCAAGGAGCACATGTACACCTCCGGCTGGCCGCAGGAGATGCGCGAGCGGGGAGTGTCGGTGCTGATGGTCGACTGCCCGGGCTCGGGCGAGGCGCTGCGGTTCCAGGACCTCAAGGCCCGGATCGAGACCGAGGACTGGGCCGCGGCCTGCGTGGACTACCTGGAGACGCGCGGCGACGTCGACCCGGACCGGATCGGCCTGGCCGCCTGGTCACTCGGCGGCTACTACGCCCCGCGGGCCGCCGCGTTCGAGAAGCGGCTGAAGTTCGTCGCCGTCTGGGGCGCCAACCACAACTGGGGCGAGGTGCAGAGGCGGCGGGTCCAGCGCGAGGGCGAGAACCCGGTGCCGCACTACTGGGAGCACGTGCTGTGGGTGTGGGGCTTCGACGACGTGGAGAAGTTCCTCGAGTACGCCGACGGGATCCACCTCAACGGCATCGTCGACAGGATCAGTGTCCCGTTCCTCATCGCGCACGGCGCGAACGACCGTCAGATCCCGGTGGAGTACGCGCACCAGTCCTACGACCAGGCCGTCAACAGCCCCCAGCGGGAGCTGCGCATCTTCACCGTCGAGGAGGGCGCCGCCGAGCACGTCGGCCTCGACCACATGCCGCACATCAACGCGTTCGTCGCCGACTGGGTCGAGGACACGCTGGCCGGTAGGTGACGTACGTCGACGGCGGGCGTGACCATCAGCGGGTCGACTCGCGGGCCACCAGCTCCGGGGTGAAGAGGATCTGCCGGTGGTGGTGGGCGGGGTTCCGGGCCTCGTCCAGGACCAGCTCGGCCGCGGCACGGCCGAGCTCGTGCCGCGGCTGGCGGACCGACGAGAGCGGGACAGCGGCGGCAGCGGCGAACTCGATGTCGTCGTAGCCGACGATGGCGAGCTCCTCCGGCACGCTCGTGCCGTTGCCGATCGCGTGCTGGAGCAAGCCGAGCGCCGTGAGGTCGTTGGCGCAGAACGCAGCCGTCGGACGGCGGGACGACGCCAGGCCGGCGAGCCGCCCGCCCGCCTCGCGGCCGGCGGCGACGTCCAGCGACTGGGTGGTGATCACGGTCAGGTCTGCGGCCGGCCGGCCCGCGTCGGCCCAGGCGCTGCGGGCGCCCTCCAGCCGGTCGCGGACCTGACCGAGGGTCATCGGGCCGCCGACGAACGCGATCCGCTCGTGGCCGCGGTCCACCAGGTGCTCGACCGCGAGCCGGCCGCCGAGCAGGTCGTCGACGGCGACGGAGCAGAACGTCGAGTCGTTGCGGGTGCGGTCGACGATGACCAGTGGGGTGCCGTGGTGCCGGATCTCGTCGAGAGTGGATGACTCCGGGTCGACCGGGGTGACCAGGATGCCCTGGACCCGCTGCTGCTGGAGCAGCTGCAGGTGCGCATGCTCCCGCTGCTCGCGCTGGCCACTGGTGCACAGCAGCAGGGAGAGGTCGACCGCCTCGGCGGCGGCCTCCATGCCCTGCGCGACGTCGGTGAAGAACGGGTTGCCCGCGTCGAGCATCACGTAGGCGAGGGTGCGGCTGGTCCCCGCGCGGAGCTGGCGGGCCGACTCGTTGCGCACGAACCCGAGCTCGACCATCGCCTGCTCCACCCTGCTGCGGGTGGCGGCACTGACCCGGTCGGGGCGGTTGAGCACGTTGGACACGGTCCCGAGGGACACGCCGGCACGCGCGGCGACGTCCTTGACCGACGAGCTTCGAGCGATGGCCACTCCACCCTCCCCACCCGGTCGTTTGAAACGTTGTTGCGGGCCCACTCTAGCGACTTTCTCGCCCCGAACTCTTGCAAGGAGTGATGGCCGTCACCTAGTGTCCGTGCCGATGAATGAAACCTTTCAATCGGCGACGAACGGCCCGCTGCTCGAGCTGGAGGACGTGGAGAAGTCCTTTGGCGCCGTCCGCGCGCTGCGCTCGGGCACGGTGCGCGTCGAGGCCGGCTCGATCCACGCCGTCGTGGGGGAGAACGGCGCCGGCAAGTCGACGCTGGTCAAGATCGTGGCCGGCGTGCACCGCCGCGACGCGGGCACGCTGCGCTTCAGGGGGGAGGAGGTCGACTTCGGCTCGACGGCGGAGTCCAAGGCCGCCGGCATCGCGGTGATCTACCAGGAGCCGACCCTCTTCCCGGACCTCTCGGTCACCGAGAACATCTTCATGGGCCGCCAGCCGCTGCGGCGCGGCCACCGGATCGACCGCGCGGCGATGTACGCCGAGGCGAAGGCGCTGTTCCACCGACTCGGCGTCGACCTCGACCCGCGGCGGCTGGCGCGCGGCCTCTCGATCGCCGACCAGCAGATCATCGAGATCGCCAAGGCGATCTCGCTGGACGCCGCCCTCCTGATCATGGACGAGCCGACCGCCGCCCTGAGCGGGGTGGAGGTCGAGCGGCTCTTCCAGGTCGCCCGCGGCCTGCGCGACGAGGGCCGCGGCCTGGTGTTCATCTCACACCGCTTCGACGAGGTCTTCGCGCTCTGCGACACCGTCACCGTGATGCGCGACGGCGCCTACGTCGACACCGAGAAGATCGCCGACACCACGGTTGCCGCCCTGGTCGCCAAGATGGTCGGCCGCGAGGTCGGGGACCTGTTCCCCAAGACCGAGGCGCCGATCGGCGACGTGGTGCTCCAGGTCGAGGGGCTGGAGCGGGCCGGGATCTTCCACGACGTCACCTTCGAGGTGCGCGCCGGCGAGATCGTCGGCCTGGCCGGCCTGGTCGGCGCCGGCCGCAGCGAGATCGCCCGCGCCGTCTTCGGTGTCGACCGGTACGACGCCGGCTCGGTCCGGCTGGCCGGACGGCCGGTGAAGCGGCACGACCCCCGGGCAGCTGTGCGGGCCGGGATCGCGTTCGTGCCCGAGGACCGCCGCAAGCAGGGTCTGGTGATCGAGGGGTCGGTCGCGCGCAACGTCGCCGCTGTCATCCGGCGAGGTCTCAGCACCGCGGGCATCCTGACCGGCGCGGCCGAGAGCCGGGCCGGCAGCCCGTGGGCCGCCAGGCTCCAGGTCAAGACCGGCGCCCTCGACATGCCCGCCACCACGATGAGCGGAGGCAACCAGCAGAAGGTGGTCATCGCCAAGTGGCTGGCCACCGAGCCGAGGCTGCTGATCATCGACGAGCCCACGCGGGGCATCGACGTCGGCACCAAGGCGGAGGTGCACCGGCTGCTCTCCGACCTGGCCGGTCAGGGCATGGCGATCCTGATGATCTCGTCCGAGCTGCCCGAGGTGCTCGGCATGGCGGACCGGGTGCTCGTCGTCTGCGAGGGCCGGATCACAGCAGAGCTGTCCCGCGCCGAGGCCACCCCCGAGCGCGTCATGCATGCCGCGACCCACACCGGCGCCGAAGCGGTGACAGCATGAGCGACCTCCTCGTCGAGCCGAGCTCGACGTCCCAGACGCGGCGGGTGCTCGGCGGGCTGCTGCGCTCGCGCGAGATCGCCGTGCTCAGCGTCCTGGTCGTCCTGATCCTGATCACCACCCTCAAGAGCCACGGCTTCCTGTTCAGCGGCACGGGCTGGCGCGACCTGCTCCTGACCCCCTCGCTGCTGGTGATCCTCGCGGTCGGCCAGACCGTCGTGATCGTCACGCGCAACGTCGACCTGTCGGTCGGCTCGACGCTCGGGCTCACGGCGTACCTCACCGGCAAGCTCTTCACCGAGTACCCGGGGCTGCCGATCGTCGCGGTCTTCGTGATCGGCATGCTCTTCGGTGGCGCGCTCGGCCTGGTCAACGGAGTGCTGGTCGCCTGGGGCAAGGTGCCGGCGCTGGTGATCACGCTCGGGACTCTCTACATCTACCGCGGCGCGTTCCTCACCTGGGCCGGCTCGGACCGCGTGAACGCCTCCGACCTTCCCCGCGACTTCCTCAAGCTCGGGACCCAGCAGGTGCTGACCATCCCGGTCCTGACCATCATCGCCGCGGTCGTCCTCGTCGTGGTCGGCTACGTCCTGCACACCGCGCGCTCTGGTCGGGAGCTCTACGCAATCGGCTCCGACCCGGACGCCGCCGACCTCTACGGCCTGCCGGTCGCGCGCCGCGTGCTCCTCGCGTTCGTCACTTCCGGAGCGCTCGCCGGCCTGGCCGGGATCGTGTACGTCGCGCGCTACGGCACCGTCAGCTCCGGGGCCGGCTCGGGCATCGAGCTCCAGGCCGTCGGCGCCGCGGTCATCGGTGGGGTCGCCATCTTCGGCGGCAGCGGCACGGTCTGGGGGGCCGCGATCGGCGCGTTCCTGCTGGTCACCATCAACCGCTCCCTGCCGATCCTCGGCATCTCGGACTTCTGGCAGCAGGCGGTCGTCGGCGCCCTGATCCTCGCCGCCGTCGTGCTCGACCGGGTGCTCACCCTCCGGCAGGAACGACAGCTCGTGGAAGCGAGAGATCGATGACGGCGCCCGTTCTCGACCGCCCTGCTGACCAGCAGGCCTACGCGCCCCACGCCCACGCCTGGTGGCGCCGGTGGCTGCTCACACCCGAGGTCGCGGTGATCGCGCTGCTGGTGCTCGTGTACTCCTGGAGCAACGTCAACGTCGCCAACTTCGACAACCCACTGACGCTCTACTACCTCTTCCTCGACACCGCGCCGATCCTGCTGATCGCGCTGCCGATGACCCTGGTCATCGTCACCGGCGAGATCGACCTCTCGGTGGCCAGCGTGGTCGGCCTGAGCAGCGTCCTGGTCGGGATGCTGCACCACGACGCCGGCCTCTCGATCCCGGTCGCCACCGTGCTCGCGATCCTCATGGGGATGGCGGCCGGCGCCGTCAACGGCTTCCTGGTCGCCTACGTCGGGTTGCCGTCGCTGGCGGTCACCATCGGCACGCTCGCGCTCTACCGCGGCATCGCGGTCGGGCTGCTCGGCACCGAGGCGGTCACCGACTTCCCGGACAAGTGGACCGACCTGGCCAAGGACCGGATCTCCGACGGGTCCAGCTACCCGGTGGTCCTGATCCCGTTCGTCGTGCTGCTCATCGCGTTCGCGTGGCTCCTGCACTTCACGTCGTTCGGCCGCGGCGTCTTCGACATCGGGCTCAACTCCGAGGCCGCGCACTTCAGCGGGGTCAACGTCGAGCTCACCAAGTTCTGGTTGTTCGTGCTCTGCGGCGGGGTGTCGGCGTTCGCCGGCGTCTACTACACGCTGCGCTACGGCAGCGCCCGCGGTGACAACGCCACCGGTCTCGAGCTCCAGGTGATCGCCGCCGTGCTGCTCGGCGGGGTCTCCATCTTCGGCGGCCGCGGGGCGCTGCACGGCGTGGTCGCCGGTGTGCTCCTCATCGGCGTCATCTCCAGCGCGATGCGCCTGGAGAACTACACGGTCAACGTCATCAACATCGTCATCGGCACGCTGCTCGTGCTCTCGGTGATGACCGCCAGTCTCCTCGGCCGGGTGCGCTCCTTGGCGGCCCGGGCGAGAGGTGGAGGACGCCGTCCTCCAAGCAGTCCGCATCCGGACCCCGCAGCACCCGCTGCGAGTTCACCAACCGCACCGCCCAGCACCGAGGAAAGGCACCAAGCATGAAGCTCAAGAACCGACGGCTGTCCGCGCTTGCGGCGGTCACTCTCGTGGCAGGTCTCGCCCTGTCCGCCTGTGGCGGCGACGACGGCGACGACAACTCCAGCGACGGCGGCGGTGGTGACAACACCTACACCTTCCTTCCCAAGAACCTCGGGAACGCCTATTTCGACACCAGCGACAACGCGGGCAAGGCCGCGATCGAGTCGTTCGACGGCACCTACCAGGAGGTCGGCCCCGACAAGGCCAGCCCGGACGCCCAGGTGCCGTTCATCAACACGGCGGCCCAGCAGGGTGTCGCCGCGCTGATCGTGTCGGCCAACGACAAGGAGGCGATCTGCGACGCCCTCAACGAGGCGCGCGATGCCGGCGTCAAGGTCGTCACCTTCGACTCCGACACGAACCCCGAGTGCCGGGACCTGTTCATCAACCAGGCCACGGCCGAGGGCATCGCCAAGGTCCAGGTCGACATGATCGCCGAGCAGATCGGTGACGCCGGCGAGGTGGCGATCCTCTCCGCCGCCGCCAACGCGACCAACCAGAACGCGTGGATCGCGGACATGGAGAAGCAGTTCGCGGAGAGCCACCCGAACATCCAGCTCGTCGACACGGTCTACGGCGACGACGACGACCAGACGTCGTTCGACAAGACCGCGGCGCTGCTGCAGGCACACCCGAACCTGAAGGGGATCATCTCGCCGACCACCGTCGGCATCGCGGCCGCGGCCCGCTACCTGTCCACCTCGGACGCCAAGGGCAAGGTCGCGCTGACCGGCCTCGGGACCCCGAACCAGATGCGGGAGTACGTCGAGGACGGCACGGTCACCGAGTTCGCACTCTGGAACCCGGGTGACCTCGGCACCCTCGCGGCATTCGCCGCCAAGGCCCTGGTAGACGGCGACATCAAGGGCGACGAGGGTGACACGTTCACCGCCGGCGACCTCGGTGAGTTCACCGTCGACGCCGACGGCACCGTGCTTCTGGGCGAGCCCTACCGCTTCAACGCGGAAAACATCGGCGACTTCGACTTCTGAGTCGTCACCGCTGAAGGACTGAAGAAAACAGAGGACCAGACGTGCGCGTGTGCTTCCAGCTCCAGGTCAAACCCGACCGGCTGGCCGAGTACAAGGAACGCCACGCGCACGTCTGGCCCGACATGCTGGCCGCGTTGCACGAGACCGGCTGGCACAACTACTCGCTCTTCGTCAGGGACGACGGGCTGCTGATCGGCTACTTCGAGACGCCATCGCTCGAGGCGGCCCGGACGGGCATGGCTCGCACCGAGGTGAACGGTCGCTGGCAGGCCGAGATGGCGGAGTACTTCGAGGAGCTCGACGGGCTGGCGCCCGACGAGGGGTTCCTCGTCCTGGAGGAGGTCTTCCACCTCCCATGAGACAGGCACAGCGACCAGATCACGACCACGACGCAAGAGACAGAGTGAGATGACGACGTTCGAGCAGATCGCCCCGCTGCTGGAGGCACAGGCCATCGAGGTCCCCTCGTGGGCCTACGGCAACTCCGGCACCCGGTTCAAGGTCTTCGGCACCCCGGGCACACCGCGCACGGTCGAGGAGAAGATCGCAGACGCGGCCACGGTGCACCGGTTCACGGGGCTCGCACCCAGCGTGGCGCTGCACCTCCCCTGGGACCTGGTCGACGACTTCGTCGCCCTGCGGGCGCACGCCGAGGAGCAGGGCGTCGCACTGGGCACCATCAACTCCAACACGTTCCAGGACGACGACTACAAGCTCGGCGCGCTCACGCACACCGACGCCAAGGTCCGGCAGAAGGCGATCGACCATCACTTCGAGTGCATCGACGTGATGGGCGCGACCGGCTCGCGAGACCTCAAGATCTGGCTTGCCGAGGGGTCCAACTACCCGGGGCAGGCCGACATGCGCGGCCGGCAGGACAGGCTGGCGGAGAGCCTCGCGGTCATCTACGAGCGGCTGTCCGAGGACCAGCGGCTGGTGCTCGAGTACAAGCTCTTCGAGCCGGCGTTCTACCACACCGACGTGCCTGACTGGGGCACGGCGTACGCCCACGTCGCGGCCCTCGGGGACCGGGCCGTGGTCTGCCTAGACACCGGTCACCACGCGCCGGGGACCAACATCGAGTTCATCGTCGCCCAGCTGATCCGGCTCGGGAAGCTCGGCTCGTTCGACTTCAACAGCCGCTTCTACGCCGACGACGACCTCATCGTCGGCGCGGCCGACCCGTACCAGCTGTTCCGCATCCTCTTCGAGTGCGTGCGGGGCGGCGCCTTCGGGCCGGACAGCGACGTGGCCTACATGCTCGACCAGTGCCACAACATCGAGCAGAAGATCCCGGGTCAGATCCGCTCGGTGCTCAACGTGCAGGAGATGACGGCCCGGGCGCTGCTGGTCGACACCGAGGCGCTGACCGCGGCTCAGGAGGACGGCGACGTGCTACTGGCCAACGAGATCTTCATGGACGCCTTCTACACCGACGTACGCCGTGACCTCGCCGCCTGGCGCGAGCAGCGGGGCCTTCCCGCGGACCCGATGCGGGCCTACCTCGCGAGCGGCTACCAGAAGCAGATCGAGGCGGACCGCGTGGGCGGGACGCAGGCAGGATGGAGCTGAACCCCTCATGACTACCAACACGACGGCAGCCGAGCTCATCGCCCGGTCCAACCGTCTCGGTGCCGACCCGAGGAACACCAACTTTGCGGGCGGCAACACCTCGGCCAAGGGCACCGCGACCGACCCGGTCACCGGCGAGCCCGTCGAGCTGCTCTGGGTGAAGGGGTCGGGCGGCGACCTCGGCACCCTCACGGAGAGCGGCCTGGCCGTCCTGCGCCTGGACCGGATGCGTTCGCTGGTCGACGTCTACCCCGGCGTCGAGCGCGAGGACGAGATGGTCGCGGCGTTCGACTTCTGCCTGCACGGCAAGGGCGGTGCCGCGCCGTCCATCGACACGGCGATGCACGGTCTCGTGGACGCCGCGCACGTCGACCACCTGCATCCCGACTCCGGCATCGCCATCGCGACCGCCGCCGACGGCGAGGCGCTGACCAAGGAGATCTTCGGCGACCGGGTGGTCTGGGTGCCGTGGCGCCGGCCCGGCTTCCAGCTCGGACTCGACATCGCCGAGATCAAGGAGCAGAACCCGCAGGCCGTGGGCTGCATCCTGGGCGGCCACGGCATCACGGCGTGGGGCGAGACCAGCGAGGAGTCGGAGCGGAGCTCGCTCTGGATCATCGAGACCGCGGCGACTTACATCGCGGAGCACAGCAGGGCCGAGCCGTTCGGCCCGGTCGTCGACGGGTACGCCGCGCTGCCCGAGGCCGAGCGCCGCGCCAGGGCGGCCGCCCTCGCGCCCACCATCCGCGGCCTCGCCTCCGCCGACGCTCTGTCGAATTCTGGTCGGGGCATGGTCGGCCACTTCACCGACTCGGAGGTTGTCCTCGACTTCCTCGCGGCCGCCGAGCACCCGCGGCTGGCCGGGCTCGGGACGTCGTGCCCCGACCATTTCCTGCGCACCAAGGTGAAGCCGCTGGTCCTCGACCTCCCGGCGACGGCCACCGTCGAGGACTCGATCGCCCGCCTCCAGGAGCTCGCGGTGACCTACCGCGAGGACTACCAGGGCTACTACGACCGGAACGCCACTCCTGACTCGCCGGCCATCCGCGGCGCTGACCCGCTGATCGTGCTGGTCCCCGGCGTCGGGATGTTCAGCTACGGCAAGGACAAGCAGACCGCCCGCGTGGCCGGCGAGTTCTACACCAACGCGATCAACGTGATGCGCGGGGCCGAGGGCCTCTCGACGTACGCCCCCATCGACGAGTCGGAGAAGTTCCGCATCGAGTACTGGGCGCTCGAGGAGGCCAAGCTCCAGCGGATGCCGAAGCCCAAGCCGCTCGCCACCCGGATCGCGCTGGTGACCGGCGCGGCCTCAGGCATCGGCAAGGCCACCGCGGAGAGGCTGGCCGCCGAGGGCGCCTGCGTCGTCATCGCCGACCTGGACCTCGAGAAGGCGCAGGAGGCCGCGGCCTCGATCGGGGCCAGCATCGGGCAGAGCGACGTGGCGGTCGGCGTCCGGGTCGACGTGTCGGATGCCGCCGCGGTCCAGGCGATGGTGGACGCCGCGGTGCTCGCGTTCGGCGGTGTCGACCTGGTGGTCAACAACGCCGGGCTCTCGCTGTCGAAGTCGCTGCTGGAGACCAGCGAGAGTGACTGGGACCTGCAGCACGACGTGATGGCCAAGGGCTCGTTCCTCGTCGCCCGGGCGACCGCGAAGGTGCTGATCGAGCAGGGGATGGGCGGCGACGTCGTCTACATCTCCTCGAAGAACTCCGTCTTCGCCGGCCCCAACAACCTGGCGTACGGCGCGGCGAAGGCCGACCAGGCGCACCAGGTCCGGCTGCTCGCGGCCGAGCTCGGCGAGCACGGCATCAAGGTCAACGGCGTCAACCCCGACGGCGTGGTCCAGGGCTCCGGCATCTTCGCCGGTGGCTGGGGCGCGCAGCGCGCGGAGGTCTACGGGGTGGAGGAGAAGGATCTCGGCGCGTTCTACGCGCAGCGCACGATCCTCAAGCGCGAGGTGCTGCCCGAGCACATCGCCAACGCGGTCTTCGTGCTCTGCGGACCGGACCTGACCCACACCACCGGACTGCACGTGCCGGTCGACGCCGGCGTCGCTGCAGCGTTCCTGAGGTAGTACGTCGTGGAGTGTGGTCGAGCGGGTGCCTTCGCTGCAGAGGTTTCGAGACAGGCGCCAGCGCGCCTTCCTCAACCACCGGTGGGAGCCTCTGCGACCGTCTCGAAACCAGGTGACCCGAGGCTGGTTTCGAGACAGGCGCCAGCGCGCCTTCCTCAACTTACACCGGTGGGAGGAGGTCGCTCTGCGACCGTCTCGAAACCAGGTGACCCGAGGCTGGTTTCGAGACAGGCGCCAGCGCGCCTTCCTCCACTGGTGGGAGCCTCCGGTGGTTGAGGAGGTCGCTCTGCGACCGTCTCGAAACCAGGTGACCCGAGGCTGGGACTTGTGACCGCCATCGCCGTCGCGGCGGTCGACCTGGGCGCGTCCAGCGGCCGGGTCGTCGTCGGCCGGGTCGGGCCGGACGAGCTGCGACTGGAGACGGTCGCCCGGTTCCCGAACGGCCCCGTCGAGCGCGAGGACGGACTGCACTGGGACCTGCCGACGCTGCTCGTCAACAGCCTGGCCGGCCTGCGGGCCGCGGGACCCGTGGCGAGCATCGCCGTCGACGCGTGGGCCATCGACTACGGCCTGCTCAGCGGTGGCGAGCTGCTCGACCTCCCCTGGTGCTACCGCGACGCGCGTACGGCGGCGGGGGTCGAGGCCGTGCACGCTCGGGTCGCCCCGGGCGAGCTGTACCGCCGTACCGGCGTGCAGTTCCTGCCGTTCAACACCATCTACCAGCTCGCCGCCGAGCAGCGGCTGGCCGAGGCGGAGGAGCTTCTCCTACTCCCTGACCTGGTGACGCACTGGCTGACCGGACGAGCGGTCTGCGAGCGCACGAACGCCTCCACGACCGGGCTGCTCGACGTGCACACCCGGGACTGGGCCGAGGAGCTCTGTGGGCTCGTCGGCCTGGTCCCGGCGCTCCGCGGCGACCTCGTCGATCCCGGCACCGCGGTCGGTCCGGTGCGCGGCCACGGCGATCTCGACGGGACGCCGGTGGTGACCGTCGGCTCCCACGACACCGCCTCGGCGGTGGTCGGCGTGCCGATGACCGATCCGGACGCGGCGTACGTCTCCTGCGGCACCTGGGGACTCGTGGGGGTCGAGCTCGACCGACCTGTGGTGACCGAGGAGGCACGCGCCGCCAACTTCACCAACGAGGGAGGGGTCGACGGCCGGGTCCGGTTCCTCACCAACGTGATGGGCACCTGGCTGCTGTCGGAGTCGCTGCGGTCGTGGGGTACCGACGACCTGAGCGTCCTGCTCGAGCAGGCGGCGGTGTATTCAGGACCTGAGGTGGTGTTCGACGTGCAGGACCCACGGTTCCTCCCTCCGGGCGACCAACCCGCCCGGATCGAGGCGTGGTGCCGTGAGCACGACGTGCCGGCTCCCGAGGGCCGGGCCGGGACGGTGCGCAGCATCGTGGCTAGCCTGGCCGCGGGGTTCGCGACCGCGGTCGAGCGGGCCGCCGCACTCTCGGGCCGGGACGTGCGCCGAGTGCACGTGGTCGGTGGCGGCGCCCAGAACACCCTCCTGTGCCGGCTGCTCGCCGACCGCCTCGGGCTGCCGGTGCTGGCCGGCCCGGTCGAGGCCACCGCGCTCGGCAACGTGCTGGTGCAGGCTCGCGCGCAGGGCACCCTGTCGGGCACCCTCGAAGACCTGCGCGCGCTGGTCGCGCGCACCCAGCCCATGTCCAGGTACGAACCAGCGCTGTCCACGAGCCCACCGGAGTGACCCCGATGAAGCGACAGGTCCCCAAGCCCCGCGACCTGGCCCCCCTGCTCAAGTTCAAGAAGCCGGTGCTCTCACCGCGCGAGCGCCGGCTGGCGAAGGCGCTGACCATCGAGGACCTGCGCCGGATCGCGAAGCGGCGTACGCCGAAGGCCGCCTTCGACTACACCGACGGCGCGGCCGACGGCGAGGTGTCGCTCGCGCGGGCCCGGCGGGCGTTCGCGGACGTGGAGTTCCACCCGGCCATCCTGCGTGACGTCTCCGAGGTCGACACCAGCCGCGTCGTGCTCGGCGAACGGGTGGCGCTGCCGTTCGGGATCGCGCCGACCGGGTTCACCCGGATGATGCAGACCGAGGGTGAGATCGCGGGCGTGACCGCGGCCGAGGCGGCCGGCATCCCCTATGCGCTCTCGACGATGGGCACCACGTCGATCGAGGACGTCGCCGCGGCGGCACCGGCGGCCCGGAAGTGGTTCCAGCTCTACATGTGGAAGGACCGTGACCGGTCGATGGCGCTGGTCGAGCGGGCCGCCAAGGCCGGCTTCGACACGCTGCTGGTGACCGTCGACGTGCCGGTCGCGGGCGCCCGGCTGCGCGACGTCCGCAACGGCATGACCATCCCGCCCACGCTCACCCCGCGCACGGTCGCCAACGCGATCCCGCGACCGGCGTGGTGGATCAACTTCCTGACCACCGAGCCGCTGGCGTTCGCCTCACTCGACGCGTGGTCGGGCACCGTGGCCGAGCTGCTGGACACGATGTTCGACCCGACCGTCACCTACGAGGACCTCGCCTGGATCCGTGACCAGTGGCCCGGCAAGGTCTCGGTCAAGGGCGTGCAGACCGTCGCCGACGCGGTGAAGCTGGCCGACGTCGGCGTCGACGCGATCATCCTGAGCAACCACGGTGGCCGGCAGCTCGACCGGGCTCCGGTGCCGTTCCACCTGCTGCCCGAGGTCGTCAAAGAGGTCGGCTCCGACCTCGAGGTGCACCTGGACACCGGGATCATGTCCGGCCAGGACATCGTCGCCGCGATCGCGCACGGCGCCCGGTTCACCCTGGTCGGCCGCGCCTACCTCTACGGCCTCATGGCCGGCGGCCGCCCCGGCGTCGACCGCACCATCGAGATCCTCCAGGGCCAGATCGAGCGCACCATGCGCCTGCTCGGCGTCCGGAGCCTCGACGAGCTCGAACCCGGCCACGTCTCGGCGCTGAAGCGGCTCGGCTGAGATGGGGCCGACGCAAGCGCTCGACCTCGGCCGATCTCACCCGAGATCGGGCCGGATGACGGTGATCCCGCCCGCCCCGGCACCGGGTTGTCCCAGCGCGGCGAGTCGCGGCCCGGCCTCGGCCAGCCCGATCCGGTCGCGCAGGAGGCGACCTGGGTCGACGGTGCCGTCGGCGACCCGGGCGAGCATCTCGGGGTAGTCCGACGCCGGCATTCCGTGGCTGCCGAGCAGCTGTAGCTCTTGCGCGAGCACCCGGCCCATGTCGACCGGCGGCGAGGCGTCGGGGCCGCCGAGCAGGCCGACCTGGACGTGCCGGCCGCGCGGCCGCAGGGCGGAGATCGACGCGGCGAGGGTCGCACGACTGCCGAACGCGTCGAGCGAGACATCGGCGCCGCCGTCGGTGAGCTCAGGGGGCGCAATGGTGGCACCGAGCTGCTCGGCCAGCCCGAGGGAGACCGGGTCGGGGTCGACGGCCAGGACCTGTGCACCCAGGGCTACGGCGACCATGACCGCTGACAACCCCACCCCACCGCAGCCGTGGACGACCACGGTCTCGCCGGGCTGCACCCGGCCGACGTGGGCAACGGCACGGTAGGCGGTGGCGAAGCGGCAGCCGAGGCTGGCCGCGACGTCGGCGGGCACCTCGTCGGGGACCCGGACCAGGTTGACGTCGGCCCGGGGGAGCGCCACGAGGTCGGCGAACGAGCCCCACTGGGTGAACCCCGGCTGGAGCTGGTCCTCGCAGACCTGGCCGTCGCCCCGCGCACATGCCCGGCACAGTCCGCACGCGAGCACGAACGGCGTCGTGACCCGGTCGCCGACCTTCCACCGGGTCACCGAGGCCCCTGTCTCGACGACGGTGCCGGCCAGCTCGTGGCCGGGCACGTGGGGTAGCACGATGTCGGGGTCGTGGCCCATCCATCCGTGCCAGTCGCTGCGGCACAGCCCGGTCGCCTCGACGGCGACGACCACCCCGTCGGGCGGGCACCGAGGGTCCGGAGCCTGAGTCAGCTCCGGCGGGGTGCCGAACGCTCGGACCAGCACGGCACGCATCAGGCGATCGCCCGTCCGATGCCGCGGGCCGCGACCTGGAGCGCGGAGACCAGCCGGGCCTTGTCTCGCTTCAACGACGGCACCACGATGCCGAGTGCCGCCACGACGTCGTCGCCACGACGGACCGGCACCGCGACCGAGCAGGCGCCGAGGCTCATCTCCTCGACCGTGGTGGCGTAGTCGTCGCGGAGCACCGCCGCCAGCTGCCGCTGAAGGGTCCCCGGCTGGGTGATCGTGTACGGCGTGATCCGGGTCAGGTCGCCCAGGACCTCGCGCTGGACCTCCGCCGGAGCGTGGGCGAGCAGCACCTTGCCGACCCCGGTGGCGTGCATGGGGAGCCGGCTGCCGACGGTGCTCACGATCGGCACCGACGTGCTGCCGCGAAGCCGGTCGACATAGAGCACCTCGGTGCCTTCGCGCACCGCGAGGTGGACGGTGGCCAGTGTGGCGCCGTACAGGTCGTGGAGGTACGGCGACGCGAGCTCCACGAGGCCCGCCTGGTGCGGGGCGAGCAGGCCGAGGTCCCAGAGGCGCCGGCCGATCACGTAGTCGCCGGAGGAGGTGCGGGCCAGCGCGCCCCAGCCGACGAGCTCGCCCACCAGCCGGTGCGCCGTCGGGACCGGCAGTCCGGCCCGGTGCGCGAGCTCGGTGAGGGTGAGCCGGCGGTGCTCCTCGTCGAAGGCGCCGACCAGCGCCAGCGCCCGGCCGGTGACCGTGGCGCCGGGCGAAGAGACGTTCCCGGCCACGGCGCCAGTCTTTCACTGACCGGAACGCCGGGAGCTTCAGGTGGCGACCGGCTCCTTCACCTGCGCCGGGATGGTGCTCAGTGCGAGCAGTGCCAGCACCGCTGCGACCGAGAACGCGTAGAAGCCCCAGGGATAGGCGATCCCGGCGGTCACCAGCGCTCCACCGAGCGACGGACCGACGATCGCACCGACCCGGCCGACCCCGGCAGCCATCCCGAGCGCGGTCCCGCGCACCTCGGGCGGGTAGAGCTGGGCGACGAACGCGTAGACGAGCACCTGCGAGCTGAACACGAAGACGCCGGTCAGGATCACCGCGGCGTAGACCAGCGGGGTGCTGTGCAGCTTGATCGAGATCAGCGCCAGGAAGACCGCGGCCAGCCCGAACCACAGCAGCACGGTCGGCTTGTTGCCACGTGCGTCGGAGAGCAGCCCGGCGATCAGCAGCCCGATCACGGCGCCGACGTTGAGCGCGAGCAGCAGGCCGGTGCCGGCCTTGATGGAGTAGCCGGCCTCGCCCATGATCTTCGGCAGCCAGGTGTTGAGGCCGTAGACGAGCAGCAGCCCCATGAACGACGCGACCCAGACCGCCACCGAGATGCGCAGGTAGCCACCGCGCAGCACCTGACTGGTCCGCGCCGCCACCTCGCTCGCGTTCTGGTCGCGGCCCTCGACGCTGCGCAGGTAGGCCTGCGACTCGGGGAGCTTCGCCCACAGGAGGGGTACGACGAGCAGCCCCGCCACGCCACCGACGACGAACATGGCCCGCCAGCTGACCGCGTCGATCAGCCACAGCGCCAGCAGGGCGGTGAGGACCGCGCCGGCGTGGTAGCCGGTCATCATCCGGGTCACGGCGGTGCCGTGCCGGCCGGGTCGGGCGTCCTCGCTCATGTAGGCCAGCGCGGTCGGCAGCACCGCCCCGAGGCCGAGGCCGGCGAGGAACCGCAGTGCGGTGAAGACCGCCACGCTGTCGGCGAACGCAACGGCCACGGTGAACAGCGAGAACCACGTGACGCACGCGATGACGCTGCGCCTGCGTCCGAACCGGTCGGTGATCGGCCCGATCAGGACGGCCCCGATGCCGACGCCGACCAGCCCGACCGTCGATGCCGTGGTGAGCGAGGCGTCGGTGAAGCCGAGGTCGCCGCTCTTGGAGAGGGTGGGGATCACCGCGCCGATCACGACGAGATCGAAACCGTCGAGGGCGACGGCCACCCAGCACAGCGCGACCGCCCAGAGGCGAGCGCTGCCGAGCTCCGTGGTCCCCACCGCGGTTGAAGTGGTGGCGGTCATGGGTCCTGCTCCTTGCCCGAGACACCCCCGAGGGGCTGTTGCCCTCACGGTTGCCGTTCCCTCGTCGGCTGCAACGCGACACTTCCGGTCAGTGGAACCGGGACCACACGCAACCCGTCGAGTTCGTCCTTCCGCCCTCGTGGCGTAGTGTCGAAGGAACGCCGAGTGTTGTCAGATGCGGCGCCCGCTGCCCCTGGACCCCGGGACCGCTCAGATCGGTTCACATGTCACTCGTCCAGCAGTTGGCGCCCTTGCCTCCAGGACCGCTCCAGCCGGTCAGATCGGGTCCCATGTCTCTGTTGCAGCAACTGTCCGCGCCTGTCCCGACGACACCTGTCTCCACGACACCTGTGTCGACGACACCCGTCACGACACGTCCGCAGCTGCGCACCGTGCTCCGCCGGGTCGGTCTCAGCCTCACGGTCGCCTGCGCGATCCCGGCGGCCCTCTTCTTCACCAGTACCAGCTGTTCGGGGTGTGGACGGCGATCATCGTGGCGTTGTGCTGGTCGTACGGCGCGATCACGTGGCGGGCCGTGACCGGGCGGCGTACGTCGGGCCTGCTGGTGCTGACGGCGATCATCCTGACGGGGAAGACCGTGGTCGTGCTGGTCTCGCAGAGCACGTTCTTCTACTTCCTCCAGCCGATCATCACCGACGGGGTCGTCGCCGCGACGTTCCTCCTGTCGCTCGCCACCGCCCGGCCGATCGTCGCCCGGCTCGCCGGCGACTTCTACCCGATGGATGACGAGCTGTCGATGCGGCCCCGACTGCGCAGGTTGTTCTGGCACCTCACGGCGATGTGGGCGGTCGTGTGCCTGGCCAAGGCCGTCGCGATGTTCTGGGCGCTGAACTCGCTCTCGCTCGACACCTTCGTGCTGGTCAAGAGCATCGCGATGCCCGCGTCGAACCTGCTGGCCGTCTGCCTCACCGTGTCGGCCGCCGTGCTGGTGGGTCGCAAGGAGGGACTGCTCGGCCACGGCGCGGTGCCGGTCCCGGTCACTGCCTGATCTGCACGCATCCGGGCACCGTGCGGGGGTGCCCGAACCCAGCGACTGGTTGCTGACCCAGCCCGAACGCGGCAACCCCGCCACCCGGCTCGACGACCGGCACCCGGGGGAGCAGGCCTGGTCGCAGGGCAACCTGGTCCGCCCGCTGATCCATGGCGCGACGTACTTCGCCGAGCTGTACGAACGGATCGAGGCCACCCGGGCCGGTGACCTGGTCTTCTTCACCGACTGGCAGGGCGACGCGGACGAGCGGCTCACGGGCCGGCCGGGCAGCGAGGTCGTGGAGGTGCTCGGCCGCGCCGACGAGCGCGGGGTGGACGTCCGCGGCCTGGTGTGGCGGTCGCACTCCAGTGCGATCGGTTTCACCTCCGACGAGAACCTGCGTCTCGGGCGGGCCCTGCAGAAGCGTGGCGCCGAAGCGATCCTCGACATGCGGGTGCGCACCGGCGGCTCGCACCACCAGAAGCTCGTCGTCATCCGGCACCGGGACGACCCGACGCGCGACATCGCGTACGTCGGAGGCGTCGACCTGTGCCACTCCCGTCGGGACGACGCCGACCACCACGGGGACCCGCAGGCCCTCGAGACCATGGCCGAGGAGTACGGCGCGACGCCGCCCTGGCACGACGTCCAGGCCGCTATCCAGGGGCCGGCCGTCCATGACGTCGAGACCGTGTTCCGCGAGCGATGGGAGGACCCCACCACCCTGAGCCGAAGTCCGGTGATCCTGCTCCGGGACCGCCTGCGCGGCCTCGACACGACTCCCGACCCGCTGCCCGAGCAGACATCGCCGCCACCGAGGGTCGACGGCGGTGGCCACGTCGTCCAGCTGCTCCGCACCTACCCCAACCTGCGCCGGGGACGGGACTACGCGTTCGCGCGTGGAGGGGAGCGCAGCGTCGCCCGCGGCTACACCAAGGCCGTCGTCCGCGCCCGCCACCTGATCTACGTGGAGGACCAGTACCTCTGGGGCGCCCACGTGGGCAGCGTCTTCACCGAGGCGCTGGAGGCGCACCCCGAGCTGCACGTGATCGCCGTGGTGCCGCTGGTCCCGGACGTCGAGGGCTTCAACCGGACCGCGCAGCTCGTCGGCCGACGCCGGGCCATGCTCGACATGGTCCGGGCGGCTCCGGACCGGGTGGGCATCTACGGGATCGAGAACCACGCGGGCACTCCGGTCTACGTGCACGCCAAGACCTGCGTCGTCGACGACACCTGGGCCACGATCGGCTCCGACAACTTCAACCGCCGCTCCTGGACCCACGACTCGGAGCTGTCGGTGGTGGTGCTCGACCCGGCCGAGGAGTACGCGCGGAGCCTGAGGCTCGCCCTCGCGGCCGAGCACCTCGACCGCGATCCCGACGACGACCTCGACGACTGCGTCGACGCCGCAGGCATGTTTGCGGCCTACGCCGACTGCGCCGACGCGCTCGACCGGTGGCACGCCGGAGGGGAGGTCGGGCCGCGCCCGCCGGGCCGGCTCCGTCGCCTGCAGCCTCCCGAGATCGGCCCGATGACCAGGGCGATGGCGCTCGGGCACTACCTGCTCGTGCACGACCCGGACGGCCGGCCCAAGCCGCTGCGCAAGAGGGACGAGTTCTAGCTCACTACGGCGATCTCACTACGGCGATCGCGACCTTGCCGCGCACCTGTCCGGCGACGAGCTGCCGCATCGCCTCGGCCGCTTCGGCAAGGGGGTACGTCGAACCAACGCTCGGTGTGACCTGACCTGCCTCGATCAGCGCGGAGAGCCGCTCGAGGTCGCTGGCGCTCTCCTTCGGGACCCTCATCGTGAGGCGCTGGCGCACGAACAGGGACACGACGAGTGCGCGCAGCTGGCGGCTCATGCCGGTGAGACGACCGGCGTCCTCACCGCCGACGAGCACCGCCGTGCCGGTCGGCGTCAGCGCCCTGCGCAGCCGCGACAGCGACGCGTTGCCTGCGATGTCGATGATCACGTCGTAGCGGTCCGGGACCTCGGTGAAGTCGTCGCTCGCGTAGTCGAGCACCTGAGTGGCGCCCAGCGACCGGACCAGGTCGGCCTTCGCCGCGCTGCACACGCCGGTGACCTCGGCACCGGCTGCCACCGCGATCTGGACCGCGTAGCTGCCGACGCCGCCCGAGGCGCCCGTGACGAGGACCCGCTGGCCGGCCTGCACGGCGCCGAGGTCGGTGACCGCCTGGAGGGCCGTGATGGCGGAGACCGGCACGGTGGCCGCCTGCTCGTGCGTCAAAGCGGCGGGCTTGGCGGCCAGCTTGCCCTGCTTGGCGATGGCGTACTCGGCGAACGTCCCGGAGCCGATGCCGAAGACCTCGTCGCCGGGGGCGAACCTCGTCACCGCGGCGCCGACCGCGGCGACAGTGCCGGCCAGGTCGAGGCCGGGGACGGGCTGCCTGGGCCGGCGCAGACCCATGGCCAGCCGCACGGCGTACGGCGTGCCGGTCATCAGGTGCCAGGTCCCCCGATCGAGCCCGGCCGCGTGCACCCGCACCAGCACCTCGTCGTCGCGGAGGGCACGGGGGAGCGGACGCTCCGCTGGCTGGAGCACGTCGGCGTCGCCGTAGGCCTCCTGGACGATCGCTCGCATGGTGGTCGTCGTGGGCTGGACGGCGGTGCGGGTCATGGCGGTTTCTCCTAGGTTTCGTACTAAGTACGGGAACGTTATCGTACAATGTACGACATGTCCAGGGAGCCGCTGAGCC
This sequence comes from uncultured Actinomycetota bacterium, assembly GCA_963798045.1. Lineage (GTDB taxonomy): Bacteria > Actinomycetota > Actinomycetes > Propionibacteriales > Nocardioidaceae > Nocardioides. Next base: position 68,885 of record CAWCSB010000034.1, on the reverse strand, counting down.
GTGACCGCGTCCTGAATGCGGCCCTGGCCGTCGCCGACGACGGCGGGCTGGACGGGCTGACCATCCGCTCGCTCGCCCAGCGGCTCGGGACCAAGCCGATGTCGCTCTACCACTACGTCGCCAACAAGGACGAGATCCTCGACGGCCTGGTCGACCTGGTCTTCGCGGAGATCGAGCTGCCCGAGCCGACGGGGGACTGGCGCGGGGAGCTGGCCAGGCGGTGCCGGTCGGCGCGGCAGGTCCTCAAGAGGCATCCCTGGTCGATCGGGCTGCTCGAGTCGCGGACGACCCCTGGTCCGGCCACCCTTCGCCACCACGACGCGAACCTCGGGGCGCTGCGCGCGGGCGGCTTCTCGGTCGTGCAGACCGGGCACGCCTACGCACTGCTGGACGCGTTCGTCTACGGGTTCGCGGTCCAGGAGGCCTCGCTGCCCTTCGAGGGTCCCGACGGCGCCGCCGAGGTGGCGGGGCCGATCATGGCGCTCATGGAGGCCGGCGAGTACCCACATCTGGTCGAGTTCGCCGTCGAACGCGCCATGCTCCCCGGCTACGACTTCGGCGACGAGTTCGACTTCGGCCTCGACCTGGTCCTCGACGGCATCGCCCGGATGCTCGAGGGCTGATCTTCCACTGGCCGGAAGGGGCCCCGAGGCTGGCCGGGACCCCGGGCCTAGCGTCGGGTGCGTGACCGCCGTCGCCTCCTCCGACTCCGCCGCCAGCTCCCAGGCCGACGTCACCGCCGAGATCGAGGCCATCGCGTCGTCGTACGACCAGGGTTCGGGTGGGACCGAGACCCAGCCGCGGCTCGACTACCCGCCGTACCGCTCCAGCCTGCTGCGGCACCCGACCAAGGCGCCCCACCAGGTCGACCCGGAGGGCGTGGAGCTGTGGGCGCCGGTCTTCGGCGAGCTCGACGTCGACGCCGCCGAGGCCGACCTGACCGCCCAGCACGACGGCGAGCCGCAGGGTGAGCGGATGGTCGTGACCGGGCGGGTGCTCGACGGCGACGGCCGGCCGGTGCGCCGCCAGCTGGTCGAGGTCTGGCAGGCCAACGCCGCCGGTCGCTACATCCACCAGCGCGACCAGCACCCGGCGCCGCTCGACCCGCACTTCACCGGCATGGGCCGCGCCCTGACCGACGACGACGGCGTCTACCGGTTCACCACGATCAAGCCCGGCCCCTACCCGTGGCGCAACCACCGCAACGCCTGGCGGCCGGCGCACATCCACTTCTCGCTCTTCGGCACCGAGTTCACCCAGCGGATGGTCACCCAGATGTACTTCCCGGGCGACCCGCTGTTCCCGCTCGACCCGATCTACCAGTCGGTGGTCGACCCGGCCGCCCGCGAGCGGCTCGTCGCGACCTACGACCACGACGTGACCGCAGCCGGAGTGGTGCACCGGCTACCGCTGGGACATCGTGCTCACCGGCCCGCACCGCACGCTGATGGAGGCGAGCCGAGTGACACTGGACGAGACGCTGGCAGCCACTCCCGGCCAGACCGTCGGGCCGTTCTTCGGCTACGCGCTGCCGTTCCCGCACGACAACGAGCTGGTGCCGCCGGGCACGCCGGGCGCGGTCCGGCTGCACGGCCGCGTCCTCGACGGCGACGGCGAACCCGGTGCCCGACGCGATCCTGGAGCTCTGGCAGGCCGACGCCGAGGGGAACGTCGTCCAGGAGCCAGGGCTCGCTGCGTCGAGGCGCCGGAGCCGATGAGCAGGGCTTCACCGGGCTTCGGCCGCGCGTCGACCGACGGCGACGGGCACTACGCGTTCACGACCGTGGTCCCCGGTGCGCCGTTCTTCTCGGTGACCGTCCTCGCGCGCGGCCTGCTCAACCGGCTCTTCACGCGCGCCTACCTGCCCGGGGCGAGCGATGCCCTCCTCGAGCGCCTCGACGTGGACCGCCGCTCGACGCTGCTGGCCACCGAGGACGAGACTGGGTACGTGTTCGACGTGCAGCTGCAGGGCGACCGGGAGACGGTGTTCCTTACCTACCCGCGCCACCAGCGCTGATGAGCGGCTTGTTCTGGCCCGGCGACGCATCGGGCCGGGGAGCTGTTCACCGACCGCGCGTTCCTCGAGGCGATGGTCGCGCGTCGAGTCCGCTTGGGCGGACGCCGAGCTGACGGTGCCCGACGACGACCTCGACGTCGAGGCGGGCGGCAACCCGGTGATCCCGCTGGTGGACGCCCTCCGGAAGGCGCACCCGGACGTCGCGCTGCACGCGGGGCTCACCAGCCAGGACGTGCTCGACACCGCGCTGATGCTGCTGCTGCGCGACGCGGTGGCCGCAGTGGTCGACGATCTCGGTCGCGCCAGTCGAGGCGCTGGCCCGGCTGACGGCTCGGAGCACGGCGAGACGCCGATGACCGGGCGCACGCTGACCCAGTCGGCGCTGCCGATCACCTTCGGCGACAAGGTGGCGGTCTGGCGGGCCGGGCTGGCCGAGGCCACCGCCGACCTCGAGGCGCTGGCCTTCCCGGTGCAGGTCGGCGGCCCGGTCGGCACGTCGCGCGAGGGGGCCGCCGACCTGGCCGGGCGGCTGGGGCTGGCCGACGCGCCCTCCTGGCACACCCAGCGCCGGCCGGTCACCCGGGCCGGCGACGCGCTGGTCGCGACCACCGACGCCTGCGGCCGGATCGCTCGCGACGTGCTGGTGCTGTGCCGACCCGAGATCGGCGAGCTCAGCGAGGCAGTCGGCGGCGGCTCGTCGTCGATGCCGCACAAGGCGAACCCGGTGCTCTCCGTCCTGGTCCGCCGGGCCGCGCTGACCACGCCCCAGCTCGCCGCCACGCTGCACCTCGCCGCCGCCGACCAGGTCGACGAGCGCGCGGACGGCGCCTGGCACGCCGAGTGGGACACGCTGCGGCTGCTCGCGCGGCGTACCGCCGTGGCCGCGAGCCAGACCGCCGAGCTGCTCGACGGGCTGCAGGTGCACCCCGACCGGATGGCGGCCAACCTCGCCGCCGCCGAGGACGCCCGATGACCAGGCTCGTCCTCGGCCCGTCGATCGGCACCTCGGCCGACGCCTGCTGGGGGGCCTGCGCTGCTCTGCTGCGCGACGACTTCGACGTCGTCGCCTGGGAGCTGCCCGGCCACGGCACCGACCGCGGCCCGGTGCCCGACGACCTCACCATCGAGGACCTCGCCGCGCGCGTGCTCGCACAGGTCGACGGCCCGTTCCTGTACGCCGGCGACTCGGTCGGCGGCACTGGTCGGGCTGCAGCTGCTGCTCGACGCCCCCGACCGGGTGCTCGGCGCGGTGCTCTGCTGCACCGGGGCGAAGATCGGCGACGACGCCGGCTGGCGCGAGCGCATCGCCCAGGTCCGCGCTTCCGGCACCGCCTCGCTGGTGAGCGGATCCGTGCAGCGCTGGTTCGCGCCGGGCTTCGTCGAACGCGAGCCGGAGCGGGCGTCGGCGCTGATGCACGCGCTGCGCGACACCTCCGACGAGGGGTACGTCGCGGTCTGCGGCGCGCTCGCGGCGTACGACGTCCGCGACCGGCTCGGCGAGATCGCTGCCCCCGTGGTCGCGGTGGCAGGCGCCGCTGACCCGGTCTGCCCGCCCGACATGCTCCGCGAGATCGCGGAAGGCGTGCAGCACGGGTCGGCTCGTCGTCCTGGACGACGTCGGACACCAGGCGCCTGCCGAGGCGCCCGAGGAGGTCGCGATGATCATCCGTGAGCTCGCGAAGGAGGTCCCATGACCAAGTACGACGACGGCATGGAGGTGCGCCGCGAGGTGCTCGGCGACGAGCACGTCGACCGCGCGACCGCCAACGCCACCGAGTTCACCCGCGACTTCCAGGAGCTGATCACCGAGTACGCCTGGGGCACCATCTGGACCCGTCCCGGCCTCGACCGGCGCAGCCGCTCGCTGATCACGCTCACCGCGCTCGTCGCCGGCGGCCACGACGAGGAGCTCGCCATGCACGTGCGGGCCGCCCTCACCAACGGGCTCACCGTCGACGAGATCAAGGAGACCCTCTTGCAGACCGCGATCTACTGCGGCGTGCCCGCGGCCAACACGGCGTTCCGGATCGCGCAGGGCGTGCTCGAGGAGCAGCCCGATGAGTGACGCCTTCCTGTACGCCGCCGCGCGGACGCCGTTCGGCCGGTTCGGTGGCGCGCTGGCCGAGGTGCGCCCCGACGACCTGGCCGCGGCCGCGATGACCGCCGTGCTCGCCAAGGCGCCGGGCCTGGACCCGGCCGCGATCGGCGACGTGGTCTGGGGCTGCGCGAACCAGGCCGGCGAGGACAACCGCAACGTCGGCCGGATGGCGGTGCTGCTGGCCGGGCTGCCGGTCTCGGTGCCGGCGGTGACCGTGAACCGGCTCTGCGGCTCGTCGCTGGACGCCGCGATGCAGCGTCCCGCACCATCGAGTCGGGCGACGCCGACGTGGTGCTCGCCGGGGGAGTGGAGTCGATGACCCGGGCGCCGTGGGTGCTGCCCAAGCCGTCGCGGGCGTTCCCGGCCGGCAACGTCACCGCGGTCTCGACGACGCTGGGCTGGCGGCTGGTCAACGAGCGGATGCCGGCGGAGTGGACGGTCTCGCTGGGAGAGGCCAACGAGCTGCTCGCCGACCGGTTCTCGATCTCGCGGGAGCGGCAGGACGAGTTCGCCGCGCGCTCGCACCAGCTGGCCGACGCCGCCTGGGAGGCGGGCTTCTACGACGACCTCGTCGTCCCGGTCGAGGGTGTCGACCTGGCCCGCGACGAGGGCATCCGGCCCGGCTCCACGGCCGAGAAGCTGGCCGGCCTCAAGCCGTCGTTCCGTCCCGACGGGACGATCACGGCGGCCAACGCCTCGCCGCTCAACGACGGCGCGTCGGCGCTGCTGATCGGCTCCGAGAAGGCCGACCTCGGCGCTCGAGCCGATGGCCCGGATCGCCGGCCGCGGCGCTCACGCGCTGGCGCCGCAGGACTTCGGGTTCGCGCCGGTCGAGGCGGCGGACAAGGCGCTGGCCCGGGCCGGTATCACCTGGGACGACGTGGCCGCGGTCGAGCTCAACGAGGCGTTCGCCGTGCAGTCGCTGGCCTGCGTCGACGCCTGGAAGGTCGACCCCGAGATCGTCAACGCCAAGGGCGGAGCGATCGCGATCGGACACCCGCTCGGCGCCTCCGGCGGCCGGATCCTCGGCACCCTCGCGCACCGGCTGCGGAGTCCGGAGACCGCTGGGGCGTCGCGGCGATCTGCATCGGCGTCGGCCAGGCGCTGGCCGTCGTGCTCGAGAACGTGACGGAGAACGTCGCGTGACGAAGACCGTCTTCTGCGATGGCGCCGACGAGGCGGTCGCCGACGTCCAGGACGGCGCGACCGTGCTGATCGGCGGGTTCGGGATGGCCGGGATGCCGGTCGAGCTGATCGACGCGCTGATCCGGCAGGGCGCCTCCGACCTCACTGTGGTCAACAACAACGCCGGGAACGGCGACACCGGGCTGGCCGCGCTGCTGGCGAAGGGGCGGGTCCGCAAGGTGATCTGCTCGTTCCCGCGGCAGAAGGACTCGTGGGTCTTCGACGGCCTCTACCGCGAGGGCAGGATCGAGCTGGAGCTGGTGCCGCAGGGCAACCTGGCCGAGCGGATGCGCGCCGCCGGAGCGGGGATCGGGGCGTTCTTCTGCCCGACCGGGGTCGGCACGCCGCTGGCGGAGGGCAAGGAGACCCGTGAGATCGACGGGCGCACCTACGTCCTCGAGTACCCGATCCACGGGGACGTCGCGCTGGTCGGAGCCCACCGCGCCGACCGGATGGGCAACCTCGTCTACCGCAAGACCGCCCGCAACTTCGGGCCGGTGATGGCGACCGCCGCGCGCACGGTGGTCGCGCAGGTGCATGAGGTCGTCGAGGTCGGCGACCTCGACCCCGAGGCCGTCGTGACGCCGAGCATCTTCGTGGACCGGGTGGTCGCCGTATGACGCTCTCCCAGCCGCTCAACAGGGCAGAGATCGCGGCGATGGTGGCCCGTGACATCCCGGCCGGTTCGTTCGTGAACCTCGGCATCGGCCAGCCGACCACGGTCGCCGACCACCTCGAGCCGGGCTTGGGCGTCGTGCTGCACACCGAGAACGGCATGCTCAACATGGGACCGGCCGCGTCCGCGGGCGAGGAGGACCGGGACCTCACCAACGCCGGCAAGGAGCCGGTGACCGAGCTGCCCGGTGCGTCGTACTTCCACCACGCGGACTCCTTCGCGATGATGCGCGGCGGCCACCTCGACGTCTGCGTGCTGGGTGCGTTCCAGGTCTCCGCCGGGGGCGACCTGGCCAACTGGCACACCGGAGCCGCGGACGCGATCCCTGCGGTCGGCGGCGCGATGGACCTGGCGATCGGCGCGAAGAGCGTGTTCGTGATGATGAGCCTCTTCGCCAAGGACGGCACCCCGAAGCTGGTGCCGTCGTGCAGCTACCCGCTGACCGGGGTCGGCTGCGTGGACCGGGTCTACACCGACCTGGCGGTCTTCGAGATCACCACCGACGGAGTGCTGGTCCGGGACACGTTCGGCACGTCGTACGACGAGCTGGCCGAGCGGCTCGACGTGCCCCTGCGGAGGTCCAAGACCTGAGGTGCCTGGGGAGTGGTGCGCCGCCCAGCCGGGCTCGCGCCCGGGGGCGGCGCGCCTACCCCCCAAGCTCTTGAAGGCTAGCCGCGCCGGACGCGGTCCGCGAGTTGGTCTAGAGAGCTCCGGGAAGGCTCCGGGGTGTGGTCCGGGAATCACACGTTCCGGGCATTCGTTGGACTGGTCATGATGGCGACACCGCACCGCGTGGACACCGACGGAGCCACCATCCGGACGCCTCGGCTGGTGCTGCGTCCCTGGACGACCGCCGACGCCCCCGCTGCACTGACCGTCTTCGGTGACGAGTCGGTGACCCGATGGCTGAGCCCGGCGATGGGACGCGTCCCGACGGTCGACGAGATGTCCGCGGTCATCTCGTCGTGGCTCCAGTCACCCCCGCCGGAGCCCGCCGGCCGCTGGGCGGTCACCGCGGCGTCCGACGGCCGGCTGCTCGGTGGTGTAGCCGTGCTGCCGCTGCCGCCGGAGAGGTCCGACCTCGAGATCGGCTGGCAGCTCGACCCGGCCGCCTGGGGGCAGGGCTACGCGGCCGAGGCCGGCCACGCCGTGGCCCACCACGCGTTCGAGGCCGGTGTCGAGGAGCTGTTCGCCGTCGTACGCCCCCGCAACGCGCGCGGAGCCCGCACCGCGACCTCCATCGGCATGGAGTGGGTCGGCGAGACGGAGAAGTACTACGACCTGCGGCTGCAGGTCTACCGGTTGCGCAAGAGCGAGCTCGACGTGCCGAGGCTGCCCGGCGCCTGACCCGCAGGCGCCTAGTCTGATCGCCGTGGCCGACCAGGTGAGGATGAACGGCGTCGGCGACGTCGTGCTCGACGACGTCCGTCAGCAGACGGCGCTGGCGTGCTTCCTGCCGGGCGACGGAGCCTGAGCCGATGCCGCCGGAGAGCACGAGACGGTTCGTCGTCGACCAACGCGGGGGCAACCTGGCTCTGGACCTGTTCGTCGTCGACCAGCACCTCGGGTCGTTCGTCGACGCGACGCTCGCCGAGGCCGGACTCACCGGGAGCCTCTACGCCGTCTACAGCCAGCTCGCGCAGGGTCCGAGCACGCCGGGCCGGCTGAGCGAGACTCTCGGCGTACGCCCGACGACCCTCTCGGGCTACCTCGCCACGATGGCGGAGCGGGGCCACGTGTCAAGGTCGAGGAACGAGCACGACGGCCGCTCGTCGGTGCTGTCCCTGACCGAGGCCGGCCACGCCAAGGTGGGGGAGTGCCGCCCGCTGATGCAGCGCGCCGTGAAGACGCTCAACGCCGAGCTCGGCTCGGCGGGCGACGTCGACGCTGCGCGTGTCCTGATCGCGAGGATCGACGACGCCATCCAGGTGGCTGATGGCCGGTTGCGTCGGGCGCCGGAGCGCACGAGCTGACGAGGGCGTGCCCTAGGCCTGGTCGTCCCGCTCGGTATCGTCGCCGGTTCGGTCCGAGCGGGGTCCGGTGGCCTGCTCGATGACGAGGCGTGCGACCGCGGCCTCGCTCACGCCACGGTCGTCGGGCCGATTCCTTCAGCCGATCGCGGGCGACCGGCGGCGAGACGTCCTGCAACGACGCGAGGATGCCCACGGCGATCTCGATCCGGGTCGCCTCGAAGAGCAAGCCGGGGTGCCTCTTCGGCCGTCCGCCGAGTCGCGAAACCAAGGTCGGCGTTGACGGTGGCCCCCTCGGGCCACGCGCCCAGCACTCGTGCGACCTGCTCGTGCTTGCCGTCGAACGCCTGCCGTGAGTTTGCGTAGAGGTTGGCCGACCCCACCACGGTCCCCTCCACCATGATCGGGAGGGTGAGTGTGCTCGCGACGGCCGCCGCGGCGGTGCCGCGCGCGAACAGGTGCCAGCGGCGTTCGTCGAGAACGTCCTCCTCGCTGAACTCACTGGTCGCCGCCTCGTCCACGGCCGTCGCGCACGGACCGTCGTCGAGGTACTGCAGCGCATCGAGCGCGGCCGTCGTCTCGTCCGAGGCAACCAGCGTGAAGGTCACGTCGTGCTCGCGGTAGGCGAGGCTGAGGCCGACACAGTCCGGCACGATCTCCTGGACCCGGGAACCCATGCGTCCGAGCTCCGTCAGGAGGTCCTCGTCGTAGAGGTAGGCCCCGAACTCCTCCAGAGCCTCGAAGGTCTCTGGAATCGGCTCCATACAGATGAGGTAACCGGGACCGCCGACCTCATGCCGGCGCCGCGGCCCGAGTCAGGTGCGGGGCACTGTCGCGCCGTGCCACAGCAGGCGGCCCGAGCGGCGCATCGCCGTGGCGATGGGTTCCGTCGGTTCGTTCAGGTGGCGTGTCGTCAGGCACTGGTTGAGCCAGAGCCCCTCGACCAGGCCCGCGGTGGCGAGGGCGAGGTCACCGAGGGTCGTGCCTGGCCGCAGGGTCAGGTCGAAGTGATCCATCGCCTCCTGGAACACGGTCGCCAGCCCGGCCATCCAGTCCACGTTCTCCTGCAGGCTCGGGCCCGCGACCTCCTCGCTCCAGAGCCCGTACGGCACGGCGCTCAGCCACAGCGCCCAGTTCGCGGCGTAGTCGTCGACCGGCTCGGCGCCGTGTCTTGGCCCGCGTGCGGACTGTGCCGCGAAGAAGGCGTCGACCCACTCATCGGCGTCGGGGTAGTCCGCCGGGCGCGGGTAGACGATCTGCTCGATCAGCTCATCCGCGCTCAGGGCCAGCGCCATGGTCTCCGCCTGGAACGCGGCCTGGCTGCCGAACAGATTGGCGATGACGCCGCGGGTCTTGCCGTCCCGAGCGGCGACGGCGTTGGCGTCGAGGCTGGCGAACGGGCCGATCGCGACGGAGCCGGTGTGCAGCGACTCGGCGTCCACCTTGATCTGCTCGAGCGCGACGAGCACGCCGATCTCCATGTAACGGTGGCGCGCTTCGTCCCGAGAGAGCTTCGAGCGCGCGGGCTTTGGGTTGGTGACGGCAAGCTCCCCGGATTGATTCGTCCTGGTCGACGGGTCCGTCGACGCAGCCAGAATCTAGTTGACCGTTGGCTGGCGCGTCCCTAGTATCGAGAAACGTACGTACGGTACGTACGAATCGTAGGTTGATGCGATGCCCGAGCTCACCTATCCGCCGCCCGACGCGGCAGTGCTGGCAGTCCCGGCACCCGCGCACGCCTGGCGCCTCTCGTCCGGCCGGTGGGCCTTCACCATCGCCGCGACCGCGCTGTCGACCTGGACGCTCGAGCTCGTCGCCACCGCCGCGGGCCTGGCGTTGGTCGCTTCGCAGGTGCTGCAGACGGCACCACGCGGCCTCGTGCTCGGCTTCCTGGCGATCACCTACCTGACCTGGGCCGCCGGTCTGCGGGTCAACGTGCGGGCGAACTGGTGCCTGCTCGAGGCCACGGGGACGAGCACGAACGCGCTGTCCAAGGGGCTGTTCGACCTGCTGCGGCACCGATCGAGCTCCCGACGTGCCCTGCGTACGGCCTCGGCGATCGGCTATGTCGGTCCCGAGATCGTCAAGGAGGCGCCGTACTACGCGGGCGCCTTCGGGGCCGCGCTGCTCAGCGAAGCGGTCGACGCGACCGACGCGCTGATCTTCCTCAGCGGCACGAACATCGGCGCGGCTGTCTACGAGTACACGGTCGGCCGGCTCACCCGCGGCTATCTCGACGGTCGGTCTCGCCGCATCGCTCGAGTCAGCTGAGCAGTTGACCCGCGATATCTTGTTGGTACGCCATCAGGGACTCGAACCCCGAACCCGCTGATTAAGAGTCAGCTGCTCTGCCAATTGAGCTAATGGCGCTCGCGCTTCCGCGACTACCAACGCTACCAGCGCGGGGAGCCGCCTCGAAATCGGAGACCGTCACTCGGAGGCGGGTCGGACGTTGACCCGATCAAGCCGTCTCGGCCCTGCAGTGAGGACGCCATGAAGACCGTCGTACGCCGCTCGCTCCTCGCGCTGTGCCTGTCGCTGACGAGCGCGCTCGCCCTCACGCTGCCGACCGCCGCCCCCAGCCAGGCGGCGATCCCCCTGCCGCACGACGACCCCTTCTACACCTACACGGGGGCGACACCACTCAAGGACCTGCCGCGGGGTGCGGTGCTCAAGAGTCGCAGCGTCAGCGTGGGTGTGCCCGGGACCGGCGTCGGCGTGGTGCCCGCGACCCAGCTGCTCTACCGCACCCAGGACGAGCGGGGTCGACCGACCGCGACCGTGACGACGGTGGTCAACCCGACCGGACCGCTCAACGGCGGGCTGGTGGCCTACCTCAGCTTCTACGACGCCCTCGGCGACAAGTGCTCGCCGAGCTACACGCTCCAGGGCGGTGACCCCGGCGCGGCCAACTCCGAGCTGGCCTACGCCGAGACGGCCTTGGTCCTGGCGCTGGCGGCGCAGGGGTACGCCGTGACCGTGCCCGACTTCGAGGGTCCCGACCTGCACTGGGTGGCCGGCCACGAGTCCGGCTGGAACACCCTCGACGGCATCCGTGCCACCGAGAGCTACCTCGGCATGGCCAGCAGCCAGAAGGTCGGGCTGTTCGGCTACTCCGGCGGGTCGATCGGCGGCGAGTGGGCCAGCGAGCTCGCGCCGTCGTACGCCCCCGAGCTCAACATCGTCGGCACCGCGATCGGCGGCATCCCTGTCCATCTCGCGCACAACACGCGCTACGTCAACGGCAGTGACACGTGGTCCGGCGTGATGCCGGCGGTGCTGGTCTCGCTCGGCCGCGCGTTCGGCATCAAGATCGACAAGTTCGCCTCGAAGTACGGCAAGCAGGTGATGGCCGAGGTGCAGGACCAGTGCATCGGGTCCTTCAACGGCAACTACCCCGGGCTGCGGATCCAGCAGCTGCTCAAGAAGAAGTACCGCGCCTTCCTCAAGGTCCGGCCGTTCGCCAAGACGATCAACAAGCTGATCATGGGCAGCACGCCGGGTCACCCGCTGATGCCGATGTTCATGGGCGTCGGGAACGCCGACGGCACCGGCGACCACGTGATGATCGTCAAGGACGTGCAGGGGCTGGCGCACCAGTACTGCGGTGAGGGCGTCCCCGTCCAGCTCAAGGTGTACGACGGCGCCGAGCACACCCAGGCCGGGCTGCAGTTCTTCCCCGAGGCGATGACCTTCCTCGCGGGGCGGTTCGCGGGGCTGCCGTTCGCCGGCAACTGCGCCGAGATCCCGGTCGGCAACTCACTGGCGCCGTTGAAGGTCAGGAAGAAGAAGCACCACTGACCGATTCGTCTGCGGGTTCACCTGTTGTCCTGCGCGGCGGCAGGCAGACGAATCGTCAGCGCAAGGCCAGCACCGCCTGCGCGGCGTTGTGCCCGGCCACGCCGGAGACCACGCCGCCGCGGCGCGCGCCCGCCCCGGCCAGGAACACCCGCGGCAGCCCCGTGGGCACGCCCCACTGCTGGTCCGGGGTCTCCAGGCGGCTCCGGTTGCTGGCCCACGGCCAGTCGAGGTGGCCGTGGTGGGCGTGCCCGCCGGGCATCGCGAGATCGGCCTCGATGTCCTGCGGACTCCTCGCCTCGAGGCACGGGTTGCCTTGCGCGTCCCGTGCCAGGAGCGAGTCGATGGGGTCGACCAGGTGCTCGTCGAGCGCCGCGATGGCCCGACGCACGGCTTCGTCCCGGCGACCGGGCGGGTCGGGCGTGAACACCGACGCCGGCGTCTGCAGCGTGAGGATGGAGAGCGTCTGCGAACCGGGCGGGGCGTCGCCGAGCAGCGACGGGTCGGACAGCGAGGGGGAGCACACCTCGGAGGGGATCGTCTCCGGCAGCAGCCCGTGCCGCGCCTCGTCGTACGCCGTCTGGAGCTGGGAGTACGCCGACCCGACGTGCAGCGTCCCGGCGAAGGCAACGGCCGGGTCGAGGCCGGACTTGAGCCGGGGCAGCCGGTCGAGCAGCAGGTTGATCTTGAGCTGGGCGCCCTCGGGTTTCGTCTCGGGGTCGTCCGGCTCGCCCAGCAGGATGTGCAGCACCCACGGCGCCACGTTCGCCAGCACGAACCTCGCCTCGACGGTGGCCGGGCCGCCCGCGGTGTCGAAGTCGATCTCGTTGACGTCGTCACCGGCCCGGATCGCTGAGACGCCGGCGCCGACGCGGATCTCGGCGCCCGCCGAGGCAGCGGCCCGGGCGAGCGCGTCGCTCAGCGCGCCCATCCCGCCGAGCGGCACCAGCTGCTCGCCGGTGCCGTGGCCGATGAGCCGGTAGAGGAAGCAGCGGTTCTGCTCCAGCGACGGGTCGAGCAGCGAGCCGAACGTCCCGACCAGCGCATCGGTCGCCACGATGCCGCGCACGGTGTCGTCGGCGAACCGCTTCTCGATCGCCTCACCCAGCGGCTTGGTCACGAAGTCGCGCCAGGTCGCCTCGTCCACGTGCGCGGCCACGTCCCGCTCCGGGGGCAGGGGCTCCAAGAGGGTCGGCTCGACCGCCCGGGCCATCGCGGCCACCTCGGAGTAGAAGGTGCACCACGCGTCGTACTCGCGGCTGCTGTCCGTCAGCTCGAGGAACGAGGTGCGGGTGCGCTTGCCCTCCGGGTTCTCGACCAGCAGGCCGCGGTGCCGGCCGTCGCGGACGCAGGGCGTGTACGACGCCACCGGCCGCGACGTGAGCGCCACGTCGAGCTGGAGCTCGGTCATGAGCCGGGCCGGCATCAGGGAGACCAGGTCGGCGTAGCGCGAGACCCGCGTGGGTCTGCCCGCGAAGGGCTGCCCCGTGACGGTGCCGCCGCCGACCCGGTCCAGCCGCTCCAGCACCAGCACGGAGAGCCCCGCCCGGGCGAGGTAGGCCGCGGCCACCAGGCCGTTGTGGCCGGCTCCCACGATCGCGACGTCGTACCGCCCGAAGGCCGTGTGAGGGGTCGTCACCTTCCCAACCTAGTCGCGGTCGACAGGACGGTGCCGCCGTGGCGCGCGCGGAATATGCAACCTTCAACTACCGTTGAGGCTGGTACCGACCAGCCCCGAGGAGATGGGTGCCAATGCCCGCGATCACTGTCGATGACCTCACGGTCCTGCCGCGTCTGCGCGAGCCAGGCCTGGGTGACCAGCCGCGTCCCGTGTGGCAGGTGACGACGGCCCCGTCCGGCTTCGAGGGCGAGGGTTTCCCGGTGCGCCGCGCGTTCGCCGGCATCGACCTCCAGCAGCTCGACCCGTTCGTCATGATGGACCAGATGGGCGAGGTCGAGTACGCCCCCGGCGAGCCCAAGGGCACGCCGTGGCACCCGCACCGCGGCTTCGAGACCGTCACCTACATCATCGACGGCGTCTTCGACCACCAGGACAGCCACGGCGGCGGCGGCAGCATCACCAACGGCGACACCCAGTGGATGACCGCCGGCTCCGGGCTGCTGCACATCGAGGCGCCACCGGAGTGGCTGGTGCAGCAGGGTGGCCTGTTCCACGGCATCCAGCTGTGGGTGAACCTGCCGCGCGACGCGAAGATGAACGATCCCAAGTACCAAGACATCCGCTCCGGTGAGGTGCAGCTGCTCACCTCCGCCGACGCGGGCTCCCTTGTGCGGGTCATCTCCGGCACCGTCGACGGCCATCCCGGCCCCGGCACGACGTTCACCCCGATGTCTCTCGTGCACGCGACGCTCGAGCCGGGCGCCCGGCTCGACCTGCCCTGGGACGTCGACTTCAACGCGCTCGTCTACGTGCTCAACGGCAGCGGGACCGTCGGCGCCGAGGGCCGGCCGGTCCACACGGGACAGTCCGCGGTGCTCGGATCCGGCGACTACCTCACGGTCACGGCCGACCAGAGCCAGGAGAGCCGCTCGCCCAAGCTCGACGTGATCGTGGTCGGCGGGAAGCCGATCCGCGAGCCGCTCGCCTGGGCCGGTCCCTTCGTGATGAACACGAAGGACGAGGTGCTCAAGGCCTACGAGGACTTCCAGCGCGGCCACTTCGGACACATCCCCGCGTAGCCTCGCCGCGTGGCCCGGATCTACCGCGACGCGTACGGCGTCCCGCACATCCGGGCCACCGACGTGCTCGACCTCGCCCACGGGCAGGGCTGGGCCGCGGCCCGCGACCGCTCGTGGCAGCTGGAGTACCAGCGTCGCCGGGCCACCGGGACCGTCGCCGAGGTGCTCGGCACACCCCAGCTGGCGTGGGACACCTGGGCGCGGCAGGCCCGCATCGTCGGCACGGCTCGGCGGGCGTTCGACGCGCTGGGGGAGGAGACCCGCGCCTTCGTCATGGCGTACGTCGAGGGGGTGAACGCCGGGCTCCACGCCGCCTCGTCGGACCCGGCCCCGGAGCTGATCCGGGTGGGCGTCGAGCCCGCGCCCTGGGAGCCGTGGACGCCGCTCGCGGTCTTCCAGGCACAGCACCTCCTCTTCGCGAGCGTGCCGGGCAAGCTCTGGCACCACCGTGCTCGGGTCGTGCTCGGGACGGACGAGGCGCTGCTGTCCCGTGACCCGGCGTACAGCTCCGGCAGCAACGCCTGGGCCGTCGGCGGAGCGCGCACCGCGTCCGGCAGGCCGCTGATCGGCGGTGACCCGCACCGGACCTTCGAGTCGCCCGGTGTCTACGCGCAGGTGCGGCTCGCGGCGGGCGACTCTGATGGCGACCCCCATGGCGGCATCGACGTCTTCGGGTTCACCTTCCCCGGCGTCCCGGGCGTGCAGCACTTCGCGCACGCCGGTGACGTGGCGTGGGCGATCACCAACGCGTGCGGGGACTACCAGGACCTCTACGAGGAGTCACTGGACGACGTCGTCGACGGCCACGAGGAGACCATCGCGGTCCGCGGCGCCGACCCGGTCACCATCGAGGTGCTGGCCACCGAGCGGGGGCCGCTGTTCGTGGTCGACCGCGACCGAGGCCGTGGGCTCGCGGTCCGCGACGCGCCGACGGTCCTCGGCGACCTGGGCTTCGAGGCGCTGCTCCCACTGCTGCGCGCGCGGACCGTCGACGACGTCGACCGCGCGCTCGACGCGTGGGTGGCGCCGGTCAACAACGTGGTCATCGCCGACCGCAGCGGCGTGGTCCGCTTCCGGAACGCCGGCCGGGTGCCGCTGCGCGCCGATGCCAACCGGCGCGGCATCGTCCCGGGCGCCGGCGGCGACACCTGGTCCGGCTGGGTCGCGTTGCCGCGCCACGACGTCGCACCCGATGGCCAGGTGGTCACGGCTAACGAGCGACGCGGGAGCGAGAGCGAGCTGCTGGGCAACGAGTTCGCCCCGCCGCACCGGGCGGCCCGGATCCACGCGCTGCTCCGCGGTCGCGACGACCTGACCGCGGCCGACTTCGAGGGGATCCTCGGCGACTCGCTCTCGCTCACCGCGCTGCCGCTGTCCGCGATGGTGCGGGACCTGACCCCCGGACCGGCGGGGGAGCCGGTTCGCGACGCGATCCTGGAGTGGGACGGCGTGATGGCGGCCGGGTCCCGCGGCGCCGCGGCGTTCGCCGCCTGGCGGAGCGCCCTCGCCACCCGGCTGTGCGCGGAGCCGGTGTTCGCCGCGCTGCGCGACGACTCGGCGTACGGCCCGCTGTTCGCGCCGTACCTGTCACTGGCGGCCAGCGTCGGGTGGGCTCTCGAGTCGCTCACCAACGCGCGGACGCCCTACGGCGTCGACGTACGCCGCCTCGCGACCCACGCCCTCGACGACGCCGCCGGGCACCCCGACGCGTGGGGCGACACGCATGTGCTCGCCCCGACGCACGCGTTCGACCTTGCCGACCCGGACCTCGTGCCACCCGCCCTGCCAACCACGCCGGTGTCCGGAGACATCGACACGGTCCGCTGCACCGGGTGGTTGCCGGGGCTCAGCGACGAGGCCTACCGGGGCTCGGTCGCCCGCTACGTCTGGGACCTCGACGATCGCGCACGCAGCGGCTGGGTGGTGCCGCTGGGCGCGTCGGGCGACCCCCGGTCGCCGCACCACGTCGACCAGCTGGAGGCCTGGGCCGACGCTCGGCTGCTGCCGGTCGAGCTGGACTGGAGGCGACTCACTCCGGAGTCGTGAATTCCTTCTCGAAGAACGCCTGGGCGTACGGGTTGTCGTTGTAGCGCTCGATGTGCCGGTAGCCGGACCGCTCGTACATCGAGACCGCCTCGACGAGGGTGCGGTTCGTGTCGAGGCGGACGGCGGTGTGCCCGAGCGCCCGGGAGACGTCTTCGAGCTGTCGAAGCAGCCGGGAGCCGAGCCCAGCGCCGCGCCACTCGGGGTGCACCCACATCCGCTTGATCTCGGCTACGCCCTCGCACAGGTGGCGGACGCCGCCGCACGCGACCGGCTCACCCTCGCTGGTGGCGAGCACGAAGGCGCCGCCCTGGGCTGTAGACATGTCCTCCGAGGTCGCCGGGCCGGGGTCGAACCCGTCGGGGAACCGGCGGTCGAGCTCGTCGAAGTAAAGGCCGACAGCGGTGCGGGCCTCGGCGGTCTCCGGGTCCACTGCCCGGATGTCGACGGTCGCCGCGCGCACCAGGAGGTCGGCGGTGGCCAGCGCCTCTGTCAGCCGCTCCTGCTGCCGGTCCGTCAGCGGTGCTACCAGGCGCTGGGCGAGCTCCTCGGAGCGGTCGTCCAGCCGGGCGCGGAGTGCCCGGCCCTTGGCGGTGAGCTGCGCCGTACGCCGTCGTCGGTCGTCGACGTCCGGCGCGACCCGCACCAGGCCGTCGTCCTCAAGCCGGCGCAGCTGCCGGGCCAGGTGGCCGGAGTCGAGGCCGAGCCGGGCCCGCAGGTCGCGCACGGTCGCGCCGGACCCGCCGATCTCGAAGACCAGCCGCGCGGCACCGAGCGGCAGCCCCAGCCCGAGGAACGACTCGTCGAGCGCTCCGATCCGCTGCGTGTAGGTGCGGTTGAACCGGCGCAGCACGTCCGTGACGGTCATTCTCTGACTTTAGTCAGAGGTTTTGGGATCTCCAACCCCGAACAGAAGACCGCCCCGGTATCGGCGGATCCCGGGGCGGCCAGCTCGTCGGACGGACAGCCTCGTGGGACGAAGACCTGGACCGACACCCCGTCAACGACGAGGGGCCGCCGGCGTCACCCGCGGGCGGTCCGTGGTCCAGACCCGTTTGCCGCGGACGGCGATCGGCAACAGTCACCGCATGACGACCCCGGCCCCCACCGGCGACCGCGCCTTTCCAGATGCGCACTCCCGGCCACCCATGCCGTCGATCGCGGCCTCGGCATTGCTCGAGTCCCGGAGGCTCATCGCGCGGACCCGGCAAACGGTCGCCGACTGGCTGACCAGGACGGGCTGGACGGGCTAGACGGGCTGGACGCAGTGATGCCGGCACGCTCCTGAGGGAGCATGCCGGCACCAAGCGAACTACTGCGTGTCGTCGGTCAGACGGCGCGCACGTTCTCGGCCTGGGGGCCCTTGGGACCCTTGGCGAGGTCGAACTCGACCCGCTGGGCCTCCTTGAGCGACTTGAAGCCTTCGCCTGTGATGTTGGTGTGGTGGACGAAGACGTCCGGGCCCTCATCGTCTTGCGCGATGAAGCCATAGCCCTTGTCGTCGTTGAACCACTTCACGGTGCCTTGCGACATGATTTTCCTTCGGTATTGCCCGACTTCGTCGGGGTGATGCTGAAGACATCTGATCGAGGACCTGATATCCAGCAAACCGAAGAACAGGTGAGAGCGAGAGATGGACCGGCACACGTCTTGGTGCGTGCCGCGGAACTGTGCTCCGTCAACACTCGACCTTAACACCGGCAGCCTGCAGAGCCGTCTTTGCGAGCGCACGCTCCGGGCGACTGACGGGACGGGGGACTTGGGGTGAGTGACGGGACTTGAACCCGCGACATCCGCGACCACAACGCGGCGCTCTACCAGCTGAGCTACACCCACCATGAGGCCTCGAGAGGTCCCGGGGCCGACGAGAAGTGTAGGGGAGTCAGGCGGGTTCCGCGGAATCGGTATCGGCGCTCGCAGCGACGTCCGGCGACTCCGGCGGCGGAGCGAGCGGCAGGCCGGTGAGCGCGCCGCCGTGCTTCTCGGCGATGGCGCGAGCGGCGTCGCTGTCCGGACCCGGTCGAGCGACGAAGACTGCGTCGCGGTAGTAGCGCAGCTCCTCGATGCTCTCCTGGATGTCGGCCAGCGCACGGTGGTTGCCGCGCTTGGTCGGGGCCTGGAAGTACGCGCGTGGGAACCACCGCCGCGCCAGCTCCTTGATGGAGGAGACGTCGACGATCCGGTAGTGGAGGAAGCCCTCGAGGACCGGCATGTCGCGGGAGAGGAACGAGCGGTCGGTCGCGACGGTGTTGCCGGCCAGCGGAGGCCGGGAGCCGTCGGGGCACTGCTGCTTCACGTAGGCAAGCACCTGCTGCTCGGCCTCAGCGAGCGTCATGCCGCCGTCCAGCTCGGTCAGCAACCCGGACTTCTCGTGCATCGTGCGCACGAAGTCGCCCATCTGGTCGAGCGCCTCGGGCGGCGGCTTGATGACGAGGTCGACGCCCTCTCCGAGGACATTGAGATCGAAGTCGGTGACCAGTGCGGCAACCTCGATGAGCGCGTCGGCCGAGAGGTCGAGCCCGGTCATCTCGCAGTCGATCCAGACCAGTCGTTCCTTCACGGCCCCCACCATAGGGCCTCTCCCGCCCGCGTCGAGGTGGAGACCTTTCGCCCTGCGAGTGAGGACCTCGGCTCTCAGCAGCGGTTCAGGGCAGGTACCTACAGTGCTCTCGTGAAGGAGTGGTTCGGCACTGCCGCTCGCCTTGTGACCGGCGGCGTCTGGCTCTGGGCAGCCATGCTCAAGCTGCCGAACCCCGACGAGAGCGTGCTGGCGGTCCGCGCCTACCAGTTGCTGCCCGGCGACAGCGCCACCACCGTGGGTCACCTGCTCCCGGTGCTCGAGCTGGTCGTGGGCGGCTGCCTCGTCCTCGGCCTGCTCACACGCGGCGCCGCGTTCGTCTCCGGGTTGCTGTTCGTGGCTTTCATCATCGGGATCGCCTCGGTCTGGGCGAGGGGCATCACGATCGACTGCGGTTGCTTCGGCGGCGGGGGGTACGACGCGGACGCCGCGTCCAAGTACCCGTGGGAGATCGCCCGCGACGTCGGGTTGCTGGCCCTCTCGGCGTACCTCGTCTGGCGGGGCCGCACTCGGGTAGCCCTCGACAACCTGCTGTTCCCGCAACGCAGCGACCCGGACACGGACGCCGACCCCGACCTCCAGCTCGACCCCGCTCTCAGCGACGACGACCACCACTCAGGAGTCTGACGACATGTCCACCAAGCCCTTGAGCAACAAGGAGAAGCAGCGGCTCCGTGCCGAGCGCGCAGCCGCAGCCCTCAAGGAGAAGCAGCGGCGCGAGCGGCGCCGCCAGATCTTCACCGCCGTCGGCGTAGTCCTCGCGATCGCGCTCATCGTCGGGGCCGGCTTCGTCATCAACTCCATGCGCGACGACACCTCCGAGACGGCGAGCAAGATCGCGCCGCCCGGCAGCAAGTACGGCCTCACCATCGGGACGTCGTCGGCACCGCACCAGGTGGTTGTCTACGAGGACTTCCTCTGCCCGATCTGCGGGGAGTTCGAGAAGGCCGGCCACGAGCAGCTGGAGGAGCTGGCCGACCAGGGCAAGGTGCAGATCGAGTACCGACCGTTCGTGCTCCTCGACCGGCTCGGTCCCTACTCGTCGCGCTCGACCATGGTCTGGTCGCTGGTGCTCCAGCAGGACGGCGCGGACGTCGCGCTGAAGTACCACGACCTGCTGTTCGCAAACCAGCCGAGCGAGGAGGGCCCCTTCCCGAGCAACGAGGATCTCATCGCGTTGGCCGGCCAGGCCGGCGCCGATGTCGACAAGCTGACGGCCGCGGTCGACGCCGGGGACGGGGACGACTGGCCCGACGACGCCACCAAGCTGGCGTTCAGCCTGGGGGTGCGCAGCACTCCGACGGTGGTCCTCGACGGCAAGCCTTTCACCGACTACCGGACCCCTGACGATTTGGCAGCCAACCTGATCAAGGCTGTTCAGTGACCCCATGACATCTGAGGCGCCGGGCACTCACGCACAGTTCATCCAGGGCCTGCCGAAGGCCGAGCTCCACGTGCATCACGTCGGCTCTGCCTCCGCCCGTATCGTCAGCGAGCTGGCCACCCGGCACCCCGGGACCGTGCCCAGCGACGTCGACGAGCTGCGCACGTTCTACGAGTTCCGCGACTTCGCGCACTTCATCGAGGTCTACCTCGCGGTGGTCGCGCTCATCAGGACGCCCGAGGACATCCACTTCCTCACCTACGAGATCGCCCGGGAGATGGCGACCGAGCAGGCGTTGCGGTACGCCGAGCTCACCTGCACGCCGTACACCTCGGTCCGTCCCGACCAGCCCGACGCAGGGATGGCCATCGAGGCCTACACCGAGGCCATCGAGGCGGCCCGGGTCGAGGCCGAGCGCGACTTCGGGCTCGTGCTGCGCTGGATCTACGACATCCCCGGCGAGTTCGGCGTGCCGTCCGCCGACGCGACCCTCGACTACGCGCTGAACCATCGGCCCGAGGGGCTGGTCGCCTTCGGCCTCGGCGGCCCGGAGCTCGGCGTGCCGAGATCGCAGTTCCAGTCGCACTTCGAGCGGGCGCGGGCCGCCGGTCTGCACAGCGTCCCGCACGCCGGCGAGACCACCGGGCCGCAGACGGTCTGGGACTCGCTCAGCCTCCTGAAGGCCGAGCGGATCGGCCACGGCACGTCGTCGGCCCAGGACCCGGCGCTGCTCCGGCACCTGGCCGAGACGGGGGTGCCGCTCGAGGTCTGCCCGTCGTCCAACGTGGCCACCCGGGCGGTCGCCACCCTGGAGGAGCACCCGATCCGGGCGTTCCGGGACGCCGGGGTCACCGTGACGGTGAACTCCGACGACCCGCCGATGTTCGGCACCACCCTCAACCGCGAGTACGAGATCGCCGCGGACCTGCTCGGGCTCGACGAGGCGGGCGTCACCGACCTCGCGCGGGCCGCCGTGCGGGCGTCGTTCGCCCCGGACGACGTGCGGCAGCGGGTGCTCGACGAGATCGACGCCTACGCCGCCGGCTGAGCGCCGTCCGCGCCAGGGAGCTCGGCGCCAGGGCAGTAATAGGCCCCGCAACCTCATACGTGGCGGGGCCAACTCCTTTGTAATGGGTGTGACTGCCCAAACCTGGTATTGAGGCGCGTGTCGGCGGGTCTCTTGAGTTGGACTTACTCTGGGGACATGACAGCGTCAGGCCGGCCAGTGCGGGTGGCGCTCGTCAACGACTACGAGCTGGTGGTCATGGGCGTCGCCGCTCTGCTCGAGCCGTTCCGCGACCGCGTCGAGGTCGTGGAGCTGGATGCCAATCTCCCGGTGCTGCGCGAAGTCGACGTGATCCTCTACGACACCTTCGGCCAGGTGCAGGGCAAGGGCGTCGACGTCGACTCCCTCGTGGACGGCGGCTCGGCCAAGGTCGTCATCTACAGCTGGAACCTCCACCGCCTGCTGGTGGACGACTCGCTCCAGGCCGGGGCGGCGGGCTACCTGTCGAAGGGGCTCGAGGCCGAGGAGCTGGTGGACGCGATCGAGCGGATCCACGCCGGAGAGACCCTCCTGCCGAGTGGTGGGGGGACGGTCAATCCCAAGCCCGAGAGCGACTGGCCCGGCAAGGACCACGGGCTCACCGCTCGCGAGGCGGAGATCATCGCCCTGATCACCCAGGGGCTCTCCAACCAGGAGATCGCCCAGCGCAGCTACCTGAGCATCAACTCGGTGAAGACCTACATCCGCACGGCCTACCGCAAGATCGGCGTCGAGCGCCGCGCGCAGGCGGTGCTGTGGGGGATCAAGCACGGCTTCGAGCCGGACGTGTTGCGTCGCGTCCAGGGCTGACCGAAGCAGCATCGGGGCCGGAGGGCATCGTCCGTCCGGTCAGACTTCCGCCAAACCGCGAACAGAGCCCGATCCCGGCTCCTACCTTGAAGGCATGAGGGAGAAGACTCGGGCGTTGACCGTGCTTGCGGCGTTGGTTGTGGGTGCCGTCCTGGCCATGGCCCCACCGGCGGCGGCGGGCACCACGACGACGACCACGCTCACCTCGAGCGGCAGCCCTTCGACCGTCGGGCAGGCGGTCACGCTCACCGCGACGGTCGACGGGGTGTCTGCTCCGACCGGCCAGGTCGTGTTCGGCGATTCCGGCACGCTCATCGGGGCCGCGGACCTGAACGCCGGCGTCGCGACCCTGGTGGTCAGCTCGCTGACCGTCGGCGACCACGCCCTCGCTGCGGCGTACCTCGGCGACGCGAACAACGAGTCCTCGGTGGGCACGCTGACCCAGACGGTCAACGCGGTCCCGGTCCCCGCCCCCGTGGTCACCGTCAAGCCGCCCAAGGTCAAGCTCGTCGCCTCGACGACGAAGGCGTCGGTCGGCGACAAGGTCCGGCTGCGCTGGCACAGCAGGCACGCCGACGTCGTGATGGCCTCGGGGGACTGGGCCGGCGCCCAGAAGCCCAAGGGCTCCGTGACCGTCCGCGTCTCCGAGCGCGGCGAGTACGTCTTCAAGCTGACCGTGCAGAACGCCGTCGGCACCGAGACCGCGACCGTGAAGGTGCTGGCCTCCCGCAAGGCCAAGACCCTCGACCTCGTGGTCACCGAGGAGCTGACGATGGTGGGCTCGGACGTGGAGCTCACTGCGGACGGCCTGGCCAAGGGCGAGGACTACACCATCCGCCTCGACGACAAGCCGATCATGACCGGCAAGGCCAACAGGAAGGGCGACGTCGCGCGCACGTTCGAGCTCGCGAAGGCCACCGCCGAGGGGGCCCTCCCGCTGACCATCACGGGCAGCAACCCGGGTCGGGTCGGCACCGCCGTGCTCAACGTGATCAAGGCGAAGAAGCTCGACGTCGAGGTCGACCAGCCCAAGGTTGCGAAGAAGACCGAGATCACGCTCACCGTGACCGGCCTGGTTGCGGACGAGCCGCTCACGGTGATGTACCTCGGCAAGTTGCTCACCGCAGCGACGGCCGACGCGACTGGCCTGTTCACCTACACCTTCAACGTCGGCAAGGACACGGGCAAGCACACCATCAAGGTGATCGGCGCCGACCCGAGCCGGACGGGCGAGGCGACGTTCACCGTCACCAAGGGTGACGTTGTTCAACCGGGCCGGCAGGGCGACGGCCCTCCCTGATGGGGTCTCGAGAGGGCCGTCTACCCGTCCCCATGGGGTCCAAGGACGGGCACTCGTAGCCTACGGATCCCGACGCCCGGGCGCACGGGCACTGACGTCGTGTCGCGGCTGCGCTTGAGCATCCAGGCCTTCGACGTACCGCACCTGCTGCCAACGGTCCCGAACATCGCACAGATCGCTCCAGTGACGGTCTACGCGTCGAACGCCTACCCGTCGGTGCTCACGATCCCGGCGCGCACCTCGCCGTAGCGGTCCCGGATGGCCGGCACGACGTCGCCGTCGAAGCTGACGACGCCCGGCACCTCCCACTGCGGCGGGGCCTCGGTCCCTGCCAGCGCCCAGGCCGCCTGCCGCGCGGCCCCGTCGGCCACCGCCTCGACGGCCGGCGGCACCAGCACCTCGGTGCCGAACACCTGCGGTGCGATCCGGCGCACGGCCTCGGACCGGGCGCCGCCGCCGACCATGACGACGCGGCGGATCGCCAAGCCGGAGTCCCGCAAGGCGTCGAGCGCGTCGGCGAGGCCACACAGCACACCTTCGACGCAGGCCCGCGCCACGTGGGCGGGGGTCATCGTGGCGAGGGTGAGACCGTGCAGTGAACCGGTCGCATCGGGCAGCGCCGGGGTGCGTTCCCCCTCGAGGTAAGGCACGAGCACCAGCCCGTCGCAGCCCGCCGGCGCCGTCAGCGCGAGATCGGAGAAGGCTGCGTGGTCGACACCGAGCAGCCGCGCGCCCGCGTCCAGCACCCGCGCCGCGTTGAGCGTGGCGACCAGGGGCAGGAAGCGGCCGGTCGCGTCCGCGAAGCCGGCGATCGTGCCGGTGGCGTCGGTGCTCTGCTCCGTGGCGACGCCACAGGCGACGCCCGACGTGCCGATGCTCAGGACGACATCGCCCACCTCGGCCTGCAGCCCCAGGGCCGCGGCCATGTTGTCGCCGGTGCCGGCGGCGACCAGCGCGCCCGGTGCCAGCTCCCTCGCCTCGCCGGACGACTCGCTCGGACGGAGGACCCGCGGCAGCACGGCGCGGTGGCCCAGGGCGAGCTCGACGATGTCGTCGCGATAGCTGTCCGAACGAGCGTCGAACCAGCCGGTGCCGCTCGCGTCCCCGCGGTCGGTGGTGAGGGCGTCCAGACCGGGCGCCCCGAGCAGCCGCCAGCCCAGCCAGTCGTGCGGCAGGCACACGGCCGCCGTGCGAGCGGCGTTGTCCGGCTCGTGCTCGGCGACCCAGCGGGCCTTGGTCGCGGTGAACGACGCGACCGGGACGGACCCGACCGCTTCGGCCCAGGCGCGCGGTCCGCCGAGCTCGGCGATCAGCGCGGCCGCCTGGGGCGCGGACCGGTTGTCGTTCCAGAGCAGCGCGGGACGAACGACGTCGCCGCTGTCGTCGAGCGAGACGTAGCCGTGCTGCTGCGCGCCAACGGCAACGGCATCGACGTCGTCGAGACCGC
Source organism: uncultured Actinomycetota bacterium (assembly GCA_963798045.1). Taxonomy (GTDB): domain Bacteria; phylum Actinomycetota; class Actinomycetes; order Propionibacteriales; family Nocardioidaceae; genus Nocardioides. The sequence goes on along the minus strand of CAWCSB010000034.1, from coordinate 43,834 downwards.
CGGCCTCGGCCGCGGCTTCCCGGAGCGCCTGCTCCCAGGCGTGCGGGTCGACCTCGGTGCCGGGCGGGTGCGACGCCTGCCCGCGGCGTACGAGGGATCCGTCGTCGGCGTCGCGGACGATGACCGTGCAGGACTGTGTCGAGGAGTCGATGCCTGCCACCAGCGTCATGACGGTTGCCCTTTCAGAGGGAGCGGCTGGGGTCGGAGGAGTAGATCGCGCCGCTGACCATCCGGGCTGCCCCGATGACGCCGCCCTCGGCACCGAGCTCGCTCAGCACGATCGGCAGGTTGCCGGTGGCCAGCGGGAGCGAACGGCGATAGGTGACACCACGGATCTCCGCGAGCAGCGAGTGGCCGACCGCGGTGACGCCACCGCCGATGACGATGAGCCCGGGGTTGAAGAAGGACACCAGGCTGGCCAGCACCTGCCCCACCCGTCTGCCGGAGTCGCGGATCAGCTGCACCGCCACGGGGTCGCCCTGGCTGACCGCCTGGCCGACCTCTGCGGCGCTCAGGTCCCCGCGTTCGGCGAGCAGCGCGGCCAGCACGTCGGAGCGTCCGGATCGGGCCGCCGCCGTCGCGTCGCGGGCCAGAGCTGCACCGCCGGCGAAGGCCTCGAGGCAGCCCGTGTTGCCGCAGGCGCAGGTCGGGCCGAAGTCGTCGACGCGGATGTGGCCGATGTCGCCGGCGCAGCCGTCCACACCGCGATAGAGCTCGCCGTCCACGACGATGCCGCAGCCGATGCCGGTGCCGATCTTGACGAAGAGGAAGTCCTTGGCGGCCTTGGCCACGCCGGCATGCTGCTCGCCCACCGCGAGCACGTTGACGTCGTTGTCGAGGACCACCGGACAACCGAGGTCACGGGAGACGGCATCGCGCACCGGGTAGCCGTCCCAGCCGGGCATGATCGGTGGCGAGACAGAGACGCCGCGATGGAAGTCGACCGGGCCCGGCACGCCGACGCCGGCGCCACTCAGCGCGGTGATCCCCACCTCGGCCATCAGCTCACGGGTCGTCTCGAGCGCGAGGGCGAGCACCTTCTCGGGGCCCTCCCTGATGTCGCACGCGCGCTGTCGGATCGCGAGCGTGGCGAGCCGGCCGTCCGTGACGCCCACCGACACCCCGGTCGCCCCGATGGCGATGCCCGCGAACCGGATGTCGGGCGACAGGTCGACCAACGTCGACCGCCGCCCCCCGCGCGACGCGGCCGGCCCGGCATCGACCGCCAGTCCCAGCTCGGCCAGGCGCCCGACCTCGGCGCCGACCGTCGTGCGCGACACCTGGAGCGCATCGGCCAGCTGGGCCTTGGACAGGGGCCCCTCGTCGCGCAGCTGCGCCAGGAGCCGGGCCTGCACCGGGGTCTCCGCCCGACCCGCCAACGAGTGTCGCACCGGCGCATCTTTGCACGCAGCCCGCCACAACTCCACGGTGGTTGCGGCCAAACCTGGACCGTAACTTCGTCCATTCATGATGAAAGTTACGACGCCGGTGTGTAGAAATGCGGTTCCTGCCTCTTGCGCTGAGGCGGACTGGACGCTTAGTTTGTGCTCCGGTCTGACAAATGAGTGACCGCGGTCACTCCAGCAGCGTTGGGGAGGTGTGTGGGCGGTGCCGACGATCGACACCAACCTCGGCCTGGTCCTGCGACGGCTGCGCGACCACGGCCCCCGGTCCCGGGCCACACTGGCGACTGAGTTGGGGCTGACCCGGACGGCGGCGTCCACCCTGGTCGCCGACCTGGCCGAACGCGGGCTGGTCCGCACCGGCGGCGTCGAGCGCGGCGCCGTCGGTCGCCCCGGCACCAACGTGGAGCTGGACGGTCACGCCGTGGCCGGGATCGGCGCGGAGATCAACGTCGACCACGTCTGGACGATGGCGCTCGACCTCAGCGGCGCAGTGGTGAGCGAGCACAAGCTCAGCCTCGACGTTTCCGCGTTTCCCGCGACGGAGGTCCTGGACCGGCTGGCCGACCTGGTCGGCGAGGTCGTCCGCGACCTCGAGCGCCGCGGCACGGAGCCGGTCGGCCTCACCGTCGGCGTGGCCGGCCTGGTCGACCGCGAGCGTGACCTGGTCACTCACGGGCCCAACCTCGGCTGGCACGACGTTCCGGTCGGCGATCTCGTCCGCGCCAGGCTGGGTGCGGCGTACCCGGTCACGGTCGACAACGAGAGCAACCTGGCCACCCTGGCCGAAGCCACACCCGGCGACCCGGACCGGCAGGACATCCTGGTGCTCTTCGGCGGGGTCGGCATGGGCGGCGGCATCGTGGCCGACGGGCGCCTGCTCCGCGGTCGTCAGGGGTACGCCGGCGAGTTCGGACACGTGATCGTGGAGCCGCAGGGCCGCCGGTGCGGCTGCGGCCGGGTCGGCTGCTGGGAGACTGTCGTCGGCCTCCGGGCGCTGCTGGACCGCGCCGCGGACCCGGACGACCCGGTGCGGGACCCGGTGCTGCACGTCGACGAGCGGCTGGCAGAGCTCAACCGGCGGGCCGACCTCGGCGACACCCGCACCCTCGACGCCCTGGCGCAGGTCGCGGGCTGGCTCGGTGCCGGCGCCGCCGTGCTGGTCAATGCGCTCAACCCGGCGGCCATCGTGCTGAGCGGCTACTTCGCCGCCGTCGGCGAGCACCTGCGGCCCACCCTGGAGACCCGGCTGCGCGCGGGCGTGCTCGCGCCCGACGCCGGCGGCACGCGGATCGAGCTGTCGAAGCTCGGGTTCACCGCCTCGGTCCGCGGTGGCGCCGGGCTGTCACTTGACGCCGTCTTCGCCGACCCGACCCGGGTCGAGCGCCGTACCGTCGCCGAAGGAGCCGTACGGTGACCGAAGTCCTGCTACAGATGACCGGGATCGTCAAGCAGTTCCCCGGAGTCCGGGCCCTCGACGGGGTCGACCTCGATGTCCGGGCCGGTGAGGTGCATTGCCTGCTCGGCCAGAACGGGGCCGGCAAGTCGACGATGATCAAAGTGCTCTCCGGGTTCCACCAGCCCGACGAGGGCACGATCATCTGGGACGGGCAGGAGGCCTCCTTCTCGACGCCGGCGAAGGCGATCGAGCACGGCGTCGCGACGATCTACCAGGAGCTCGACCTGGTGGAGCACCTCGACGTGACCGAGAACGTCTTCCTCGGCCACGAGGTCTCCCGTGCCGGCTTCATCCAGCGCGCTCACGCCCGCGAGCTGGTCCGGGCGCTGCTCGCGCGGCTCGGCCACCCGGAGATCTCGACGACCCGGCTCGTCGGTGACCTGTCGCCGGCCAAACAGCAGATCGTCAGCATGGCCCGGGCACTGTCCCACGACACCCGGCTGCTCGTCCTGGACGAGCCCTCGGCCGTGCTGGACCAGCAGGAGGTCGACAACCTGTTCCGGGTCATCCGGAGCCTGACCGCCGAGGGCGTCGCGGTCGTCTACATCTCCCACCGCCTCGAGGAGATTCGCAAGATCGGCGACCGCATCACCGTGCTCAAGGACGGTCGCACCGTCGCCACCGGGCTCGCCGTGGCCGACACACCCACCGCGGACCTCATCAAGCTGATGACCGGCCGCTCGATCGAGTACGCCTTCCCGCCTCGCCCCGAGACTGCCCGCGACCGCGGGGAGCCGGTGCTGGAGGTGCGGGACCTCAGCCTCGCCGGCGTGTTCACGGGAGTCGACCTCACCGTGCACGCCGGGGAGATCGTCGGGCTGGCCGGGCTCGTGGGCGCCGGTCGGTCCGAGATCGTCGAGACGATCTACGGCGGCCGCCGGGCGACGACCGGCACGGTGACCGTCGACGGCAAGCCGCTCCGCCGGGGGTCGGTCACCGCGGCGGTGCGGGCCGGAGTCGGCCTGGCGCCGGAGGAGCGCAAGAGCCAGGGGCTGCTGCTCGACGAGGCGGTCTACCGCAACATCACGATGTCGTCGATGGCTCGGTTCTCCCGCTTCGGGTTCCTCGACCGGGGCGAGGAGAAGCGCCGCGCCGCCGAGCTCACCAAGACTCTCGACGTACGCCCCGACGGCGTCACCCGCGCCGTCCGCACCCTCTCGGGCGGCAACCAGCAGAAGATCGTGCTCGCCCGGTGGTTGATGCGCGACTGCCGGGTGCTGCTGCTCGACGAGCCCACCCGCGGCGTCGATGTCGGCGCCCGCAGCGAGATCTACCAGCTCATCCGCTCGCTGGCCGACCGCGGCGTCGCCGTCGTGGTCGTCTCCAGCGAGATCGAGGAGGTGCTAGGTCTCGCCGACCGGGTCCTCGTCGTCCGCGAGGGCGAGGTCGTCCACGAGTCCGCAGCCACAGACCTCGACGAGGCCCGGGTCCTCGACCTGGTCATGGAAGGAAAGGTTCCGGCATGAGCCAGGACAGCGTGCGCGTCGAGCAGGCCGCACTCGAGACAGATCGAGAGCCCAACGCGGTCCTCGCGGTGCTGCGCACCAGCGTCGGGCGCAATGCCGGGCTGGTCGTCGCGCTTCTGCTGATCTGCGTCGTCGGCGCGATCCTGGCGGGTGATCGGTTCACCTCGACGGACAACGCTCTGACGATCCTGCGGCTGGCCGCGACGATCGGCGTGATCAGCATCGGCATGACGTTTGTGATCATCGGTGGCGGTTTCGACCTCTCCGTCGGTGCGATCGTCGCGCTCTCGTCGGTCTGGTGCACCACCGTCGCCACCCAGACGATGGCCAACGACACGCACTGGCTCTGGATGGTGGCCGTCGCGCTCCTGGTCGGCGCCGCCTGCGGCCTGATCAACGGCCTGTTGGTCGCGTACGGCCGCGTGGTGCCGTTCATCGCTACTCTCGCGATGCTGGTCAGCGCCCGCGGTCTCGCCGAGATCATCAGCGACAAGAAGACGCAGATCGTGGACGTCCAGGGATTCGAGGACTTCTTCAACAAGGAAATCGTCGGCATCGACGTCCAGATCTGGGTGTTCGCCCTGGTCTCGCTCGTGGGGTGGATCCTGCTCAACCGCACGACGTTCGGCCGACGCACGGTCGCGGTCGGAGGCAACCTCGAGGCCGCGCGCCTTGCCGGCATCAACGTCAAGCGACACACGGTCTACCTCTACGTGCTGGTCGGCGTCTGCTGTGCCATCGCCGCCCTGATGCTGATCGCGAAAACCCACACGGGCAGCTCGACGCACGGCTCCGGCTACGAGCTCGACGCCATCGCGGCGGTCGTGATCGGCGGCACCCTGCTCTCCGGCGGCCGCGGCACCATCGTCGGCACCGTGCTCGGGGTCCTGATCTTCCAGACGCTCACGAACATCTTCATCCTCAACAACCGCTCCTTCTCGGAGCAGTCGCTCTTCAAGGGAGCCATCATCGTCGCCGCCGTGCTGCTCCAGCAGCGGTTGGCGTCTCGGAACAGCAGTACCTAGCGCCTCGGCGTAGCGCAGCACCCGCACACACCTATGCACCACCCCTCTGCATCAAGGAGAAGCTCGATGAAGTCCATGCGCATCAAGAAGACACTGGGGTCTGGCCTGGCCGTGCTCGCGTTGTTCGCCTTCGCGGCGTGCACCAGCAACGACTCCAACGACGACAAGGCCGACCTGGGCGGCGGCACTTCGCAGGCCGACAACGGGTCCAACGACGAGGCCGGCGACCAGGTTGTCATCGGTTTCTCAGCGCCGGCGGCCGACCACGGCTGGATGGGCTCGATCACCCAGTCCGCCCAGGACGTCGCCGAGCAGTACGACGACATCGACCTACGCGTCGCCGAGGGGACCAACGACGTGAGCGTCCAGATCAGCCAGGTCGAGACCTTCATCAACGACAAGGTCGACGCGATCGTGCTGCTGCCGTTCGACGGCGCGGCGATGACGCCGATCGCCCTCAAGGCGATGGAAGCCGGCATCGTGGTCATCAATGTCGACCGTGAGTTCGACGACCCGAACGCCGCCCGCGTCACCGTCCTCGGTGACAACTACGGCATGGGCGTGTCCGCCGGCCAGTTCGTCTGCGACAACCTGGGCGACAAGACAGACGCGGTGGTGGCCGAGATCGCCGGCATCGACTCGCTGCCGCTGACCCAGGACCGCAGCCAGGGCTTCGAGGACGCGCTCGCCGAGTGCGACCAGAACGTCGACAACCGGGTCGCCGCCGACTTCACCGTCGAGGGCGGCGAGGAGGCCGCGGCGAACCTGCTGCAGGCCGCCCCGCAGATCGACTTCCTGTGGAACCACGACGACGACCAGGGTGTCGGCGTGCTCGCCGCGATCGAGAACGCCGGCCGCGACGAGTTCATGATGATCGGTGGCGCCGGGTCGAAGAACGCGATGGAGGCGATCCAGTCCGGTGACAGCGTGCTCAAGGCGACGGTCATCTACCCGTCGACCCAGGCCGCCGACGGCATCAAGCTGGCCCGCCTGCTCGTCCAGGGCAAGTCGATGAGCGACCTGGTCGAGGTCGAGGTGCCCCGCACGGTGCAGCTCTACGCGCCGGTCGTGACCGCGGACAACGTCGACGACTTCATCGACACCGCGTTCGAGTCCTGATCGAGCTCGGCTGAGCTCCGGTGGGCCGGGCGACCGGTCCGGCCCACCGGCACCACCCGACCGATCCAGACCTCGCCCCCGTCCCGGAACGGAACATGACGATGACCAGCACCCGCCCCACCCTCGCGGTGGGCATGGTGGGCTACGCCTTCATGGGCGCCGCCCACTCCCAGGCCTGGCGGACCGCGCCGCGCTTCTTCGACCTCCCGATGACCCCGGCCATGCAGGTCGTCTGCGGCCGAGATGCCGAGCGGACGGCCGAGGCGGCCGCCCGGCTCGGCTGGGCCGAGACCGAGACGGACTGGCACCGTCTCGTCGAGCGCCCGGACGTCGACCTCGTCGACATCTGCACGCCGGGTGACACGCACGCCGAGATCGCGATCGCGGCGCTGGCCGCGGGCAAGCACGTCCTGTGCGAGAAGCCGCTGGCCAACACGGTCGCCGAGGCGGAGGCGATGACCGCCGCCGCGGAGCAGGCGGCGGAGCACGGCGTACGCGCGATGGTCGGCTTCACCTACCGGCGGGTGCCGGCGATCGCGCTGGCCCGCCGGCTCGTCGCCGAGGGCAGGATCGGCGAGGTGCGGCACGTGCGCGCGCAGTACCTCCAGGACTGGATCGCCGATCCGGAGGCGCCGCTGTCGTGGCGGCTGGACAAGGCCAAGGCGGGCTCGGGCGCCCTCGGCGACATCGGCGCCCACATCGTCGACCTGACCCAGCACATCACCGGCGAACAGGTCACCGAGGTGTCCGGACAGCTCGAGACGTTCGTCAAGGAACGGCCGATCGCCACCGAGCACTCTGGGCTCTCCGGCTCGGCGGGCACCGAGCGCGGACCGGTCACCGTCGACGACGCCGCGGTCTTCATCGCGCGGTTCACCGGCGGCGGTCTGGGCGTCTTCGAGGCCACCCGGTTCGCCACCGGCCGCAAGAACGCGATCCGCATCGAGGTCAACGGCTCGGCCGGCAGCCTGGCCTTCGACTTCGAGGACATGAACGTCCTGGAGTTCTTCGACGCCGCCGAGCCCGACGAGACCGCCGGCTTCCGTCGCATCATCGTCACCGAGCCCGGCCACCCCTACGTCGGTGCCTGGTGGCCGCCCGGCCACGGGCTGGGCTACGAGCACGGCTTCACCCACCAGGTCGTCGACCTGGTGACCGCCATCGCCGAGGGCACTCAGCCGGCGCCGTCGTTCGCCGACGGGCTCCAGGTCCAGCGGGTGCTGGCGGCCGTCGAGACCAGCTCCGACACCCGTACCTGGCAGGAGATACCGCCCCATGAGTGACACAGAGACCGACTTCACCCCACGCCCCGAGGACAAGTTCTCCTTCGGACTCTGGACGGTGGGCTGGCAGGGCGTCGACGTCTTCGGCCCGGCCAGTCGGCCGCTGCTGGACCCGGTCGAGGCGACGTACAAGCTGGCCGAGCTGGGGGCGGCGGCGGTCACCTTCCATGACGACGACCTGCTGCCGGACGACGACAGACCGCGACGCGACCCTGGAGAAGTTCTCCAAGGCCCTTGCCGACACCGGGCTGCGTGCCGAGATGGTGACCACCAACCTCTTCAGCCACCCGGTGTTCAAGGAGGGCGCGCTCACCGCCAACAACCGCGACGTACGCCGCTACGCGCTGGCCAAGGTGCTGCGCAACATCGACCTCGCCGCCGGCCTCGGCGCCGAGACGTTCGTCATGTGGGGCGGCCGCGAGGGCGCCGAGCACGGCGGCGGGAAGAACATCCGCGCCGCGCTCGACCGCATGGTCGAGGGGCTCAACACCGTCTGCGCCTACGTGCGCGACCAGGGCTACACCATGCGGTTCGCGCTCGAGCCCAAGCCCAACGAGCCGCGCGGCGACATCCTGCTGCCGACGATCGGGCACGCGCTCGCGCTCATCGGCGAGCTGGAGCACCCCGAGATGGTCGGCCTCAACCCAGAGGTCGGTCACGAGGAGATGGCCGGGCTCAACTTCGCGCACGGCATCGCGCAGGCGCTGTGGCACGGCAAGCTGTTCCACGTCGACCTCAACGGCCAGCACGGCCCGCGGTTCGACCAGGACCTGCGGTTCGGGGCCGGCAACCTGCGCGGCGCCTTCTGGACGGTCGACACCCTGCTGGGCAGCGGCACTCCCCAACAGCTATGACGGCTACCTGCACTTCGACTTCAAGCCCCCGCGTGCCGAGGCGATCGACGGAGTCTGGGAGTCGGCGAGGGCCTGCATGCGCAACTACCTGATCCTGCGCGACAAGGTGCAGGCCTTCCGTGCCGACCCCGAGGTCACCGCGGCCCTGGCGGCCGCCGGCGTACCGGACCTCGACGAGCCGACCGTGGCCGAGGGCGAGTCGCTCGACACCGTCCGCGGGGCGACGTACGACCTCGATGCCCTCGGCGCCCGCTCGGTCGCCCAGGAAGCCCTCGACCAGCTCGCGATGGAACACCTGCTCGGCGTTCGCTGAGCCTCACCGAGGAGGAACCGATGCCGCGACCGATCACGCTGTTCACCGGCCAGTGGGCTGACCTGCCCTTCGAGGAGGTGGCCCGGCTCGCCAGCGAGTGGGGCTACGACGGCCTCGAGATCGCCTGCTGGGGCGACCATCTCGACCCCTGGCAGGGCGCCGAGGACGACGCCTACATCCAGGGCAAGCTCGACCTGCTGGAGAAGTACGGCCTGAAGGTGTTCGCGATCTCCAACCACCTGACGGGCCAGGCGGTCTGCGACGACCCGATCGACGCCCGCCACGAGGCGATCCTGTCTTCGAAGATCTGGGGCGACGGCGACCCCGAGGGCGTGCGCGGGCGCGCCGCCGAGGAGATGAGGCTGACCGCACGCACCGCCCAACGGCTCGGCGTGCAGACCGTGATCGGGTTCACCGGCTCCTCGATCTGGAAGTACGTCGCGATGTTCCCGCCCGCCTCGGAGGAGATGGTGGCCGCCGGCTACCGCGACTTCGCGGACCGCTGGAACCCGATCCTCGACGTGTTCGACGAGTGCGGCGTCCGGTTCGCGCACGAGGTGCACCCCTCCGAGATCGCCTACGACTACTGGACCACCGTCGCCACCATGGAGGCGATCGGCCACCGGGAGGCGTTCGGCCTCAACTGGGACCCCAGCCACTTCGTCTGGCAGGACCTCGACCCGGTCGGGTTCCTCTGGGACTTCAAGGACCGGATCTACCACGTCGACTGCAAGGACGCGAAGCGCCAGGTCGGCAACGGCCGCAACGGCCGGCTCGGCTCGCACCTCCCGTGGGCCGACCCGCGGCGAGGCTGGGACTTCGTGTCCACCGGCCACGGCGACGTGCCGTGGGAGCAGTGCTTCCGCATGCTCAACACCATCGGCTACGACGGCCCCATCTCGGTGGAGTGGGAGGACGCCGGCATGGACCGGCTGGTCGGAGCGCCGGAAGCCCTGGAGTTCGTCAGGCGGCTCGCGTTCGACGCACCGGAGGCGGCGTTCGACGCGGCGTTCTCGACCAAGGACTGATCCAACAGTCCCGGGCCGACCGGCCCGGGAGCACGTGCACGTCTCGGGAAGGAAGTTCGTCATGTGTTTCGGCTATGACGGCGAGGGTGCCCTGCGCCGCTCGCTGGACCAGAAGGGCGCCAGCCGCCGTTCTCTGTTGCGCGGTGCGGCGGCCGGGGCGGCAGGCCTGGCCGCGGTCGGGGGCGGCCTCGGGCTCGCTGCGCCCGCGCTGGCCCACGGTGGTGGCGGTCATGGCCGCCGTTCGGTGCCGCACGACCGGATCAGCATCCAGCTCTACACGCTGCGTGACGCCATGGGCGGCGAGCCCGGCTTCGACACGGTGCTCACCAGGCTCGCGCAGTACGGCTACGAGAAGGTCGAGCTCGCCGGCTACTACGAGCGCACGGCCCAGCAGATCCGCGACCAGCTCGACGGCCTCGGCATCCGGGCGTCCTCGAGCCACGAGGGGATCAGTGCCGACGCGGCGGCCCTGGAGATCAAGCTCGAGAACGCCGCGACGCTCGGCCAGCGGTACGTCGTGGTGCCCTACCTCAACTCGAAGAAGCTGTCGGACTGGAAGACCTGGGCCGACCAGATGAACGCCGAGGCAGCGGTGGCGAAGACATACGGGCTGCGCTACGGCTACCACAACCACGCGCACGAGTTCACGACCGACCTCGGTCGCGGGCGAACCCCATGGGACGTGCTGACCTCGCGGCTCGACCCGCGGCTCGTGCACCTCGAGATCGACCTCTACTGGGCCTACACCGGCGGAGTGAACACCCCCGGCGTGACCGATCCGGACCGGTTCGCCATCGAGGTCATCCACCAGGCGCCCCAGCAGGTCCGCCAGTTCCACGTCAAGGACCGCGACGCCAGCACCGGGGACATGTGCGACCTCGGCTCCGGCGTCGTGGACTTCCCGCGGATCTTCGGCACCCACGAGGTGGAGGAGTACATCGTCGAGAACGACACCCCCGACGTCAGCCCGCTCACGTCGGCGGCGGTGGGTCACCTCTACCTCGACCACCTCGAGTACTGATCGGTGTCGCTCCTCCCCGGGGGAGCGCTGACGTTCGCGACGTGAAGGTGGCGTCGAGGGCATGGAGGGGCCGACGACGACCTTCGCGAGCGTCGTTACGCGGCGGTTACGGGCGGACGATCTGCTGGCCCCATGCGAAACGAGATGCGGAACACCGCGGTGGCGGCGCTGCTCATGGCGGCACTTGGGTTCCTGGCCCCGGCCGGGCAGAGCCGGGTCGCGACCGCCTCCTTCGAGTGCCTGCCCGCCTGTACGGCGGACGTCGGAGCGACGCTGACGTTCCGTTCGACCTCCGTCGGCGACGGCGGCCTCCGGCGGCAGGAGTGGGACCTCGACGGCGACGGTGCGTACGACGACTTCTCCGGCCCGGTCGCGACCAAGACGTTCCCGACGGCCGGCAGCTTCGCGGTCGGCCTGCAGGTCTTCGACGGGACCGGAGCCTCCGCGCAGGTCACCCGGACGGTGGTGATCCACGGTGCGCCGCCGTTCGGGGCACCCCCTGTCGACGCCGACGGTGACGGGGCCCAGGGCGCCGCGGACCGGTGCCCGCGCTCGGTGGGTAGGGGCCGCGCGTACGCCGGATGCACCGTCGCCGACCTGGTGATCGACCCGGCGGAGGCCGCGGGGCCGGCCCTGCTGGACCTCGCCGAGGTCGCCCGGGGCCGGTTCCGGATCACCAGGCTCAAGCCGATCCTCGGCCTGCTGCGCAAGGGCGCTCTCGCCCTCTCCCGCGACGCGTGCACAGGAGCCGAGCGCATCCGGGACGCCGTCGACCTTCTCGACAAGGGCATGGCCGGACTGCACCGCCGGGTGGATCTCGCCCAGGCGCGCATGATCGTCAAGGGGGTCCACCAGGGTCGCGGTCCTGACGGCGACTCATGGGATGCCCGCATCGCGCAGCTGGGCGCCATGGAGAGCCGCGTCGAGCACGCCGCGCACGACGTCGACGGCCTGGCCGGGGCGGCCGGCCGGGCGTGCAAGGCGAGCAAGGGCACCAAGAAGGTCGAGGGCCGGGTGCTCAGCATCGACCCGGTCTCGCTCACCGCGCAGCTCACGGGCGGCACGACGCTCGCGCTGGCCAACGCGAAAGGCGGCCAGGCTCTGATGCCCGGTGTCGTGGTCGAGAGCACAGGCGTCAAGCTCGGCAAGGGCGTCCTCGTGGCGCACGCAGTCCGCGCCGACATCGGCACCATGGTGCCGCTGCCGTGCGGCGCACCGCCGCTCTTCGCGCCCGTCCAGAACTTCGGCGTCGGCGCGAGCAACATCTTCTACCTCGATCGACGCGGCTACATCTGGGACGGCGCCTACCGTCTCGAGGGCGGGATGGGTGTCGGTGCCTACACCACCTGCACCTGGGACAACCACCGGCTCAATCTGAGGCTGAGGTACAAGAACACCCTCAACAAAACGGTCACCAAGCTGATTGGCACCCTGTACGCGAACCCGGCGGTCGACTACCCGGCGATCCTCCCGACAGACATCGAGCCCGGCTCATCGGCCAAGCTGCACGGCGACCTCTGGGAGTACGACTGCGAGCTGTTGGGCGACGTGGTCAGCTGCAGCAAGGGCGCGCTGGCCGACAGCTGGGACGCGCCGGTCGAGCTCCGGCCGCAGGGCGGGTGGGCACGTGTGGACTACAGCAGCGGGCGGGTCTACTCGGTGAAGGACCCCTCACCCTCCGACTTCGACGTGGCCACGCTCGGGCCGGCGTCCCTGAAGGGCCTGCCTCAGGGCTTCCTGCCGGGGATCAGCTTCGCCATCGGCTACGGCCTCGTGAACGGCGCGACGACCTATCCCGACCCGCAGTACGTCGTACAGGACCAGCAGTTCGCCCTGCACGAGGACCTGCCCGCCTTCGACGCCGCCGCCTACGACGACGACGTGGTCGGGGTGCCCGGCGGTCTGCTGGCGGCGTACGTGGACGGCACCCGCGACGGCTACCAGGCGCAGTACGTCGCCACGCTGCCGGACATCGTCACCGACAAGATCGCGGACTGCCCGTCGGCACCGGACGAGTACTACCAGCTGCCCTGGAAGGGCGGCACGTGGGAGGAGGTCAGGCAGGGCAACAACACGGACTTCACCCACAAGGGCAAGTCGAAGTACGCCTTCGACTTCAGGCTCAGAGACGGCGAGTCGATCCGGGCGACGCGCGGCGGTGTCGTCGACTGGGTGGAGGAGGGCCTGACCGAGCACAGCGACGCGAAGGTGTGGGAGCTGCTCGAGATGATCGACCCCGACCTGGCGAAGAAGTTCGCGAAGCCGGCGAACACGCTGTGGATCAAGCACCAGGACGGCCACGCCAGTGTGTACCTGCACATGCGCAAGGACGGCGTGCTCGTCGAGGAGGACGACGTCGTCGTGCCCGGTCAGAAGGTGGCGGTCGTCGGCAACACCGGCAACACGACCGGCCCTCACCTGCACTACGCGGTCTTCGACGGCAAGTTCTCGACCGAGGTGCGCTTCGAGGTGGGGTTCGCCAGCCAGACCCTCCACTGCGTCATCCCCGTCAAGCTGCCCTACCTCTCGACCAACTACTGAGCCAGGCACCCAGGCGACTCTGGACACGCACAGCAATTGGCCGAATCTGGAGCATGACTGACCGTGGCCGGTCTCGACGGCCGGCGGCCCGTCGGCGAGTGTCTGGCGCGTGCGGACGTTGCTGGAGGAGCAGTACGCCGCGCTCGCGGACTGGCTCGACGAGGTGCCGGTGAGCGCCCACCTCGTCGAGCCGGCCGGGCTCGGCGACTGGACGGTCCGCGAGCTGGTCGCGCACCTCGGGCTGGGTATCGGGCTCTCGCGGTACGTCGCGGCGGCGGAACCGGGGGCGGTGCCGCTGTCGCTGGGGGACTACGTCCGCGCCTACCCGCCCGCCGCGGAGCAGATCTCCGGAATGACCCGCGAGATCATGGCGACGTTCGGCACCGACGTGGTCGCAGGCTTCCGGCGTACGGCGGCGGAGGCGTTCGCCGCCCTGGACGCGACTCCCGGGGACGTGCTGCGGGCCCGCCGGGGCCCGATCGCGCGCGACGACTACCTGCTGACCCGGCTGCTCGAGCTCGTGGCGCACGGCGACGACCTGCAGCGCGCCCTGGGCCGCACGGACGCGCCGCTGCTGCCGGCCGCCGTCGACGCCGTCGCTGAGGCCCTCGCCAGGGCATACGAGGAGCGCACCGGTGCCGCGCCTGCTGATGCCCAGGGCCTGCCATGGATACGCCGAGCGGCCGGCCGGGTCCCGACCGACGACCCGCACCTGCCGCTGCTCTAGGACACGCTCTAGGTGCCTAGGCGTGGTGATCGGGCACCACGACCAGCTTTCCGGTGGCTTGGTTGTCCTCCATGTAGTGGTGGGCCGTCACGATGTCGTCGAGCTCGAAGACGCGGGCGAGGTTGGGTCGATAGACGCCGGCCTCGACCTCGTGGACGATCCGCTGCAACACGGTCCGGCCCTCGCCGCCCTTCAGGGTGTCGCTGTGGAAGGCCGTGAGCCTGGTTCCGGACGGGATCATCGCGATCGGTTCGAAGTCCGGGATCAACCACCCACTGAGCGAGCCGGACACGCACACCGTCCCGCCCCGGCGGACCAGGTGCAGCGAGTCCACCGCGGTCCTCGCCCCGACGAGATCCAGAACATGGTCCGGGCCCTCGGGCCAGACGGCGTGCACGCTCGCAGCCAGCGGGCCGCCATCCTCGACCAGCGCGTGGTCGACGCCAGCCGCGGTCAACGCGTCGACCTTGTCCTGCCGCCGAGTCGTGGCCGCGACCTCGATACCGTGGCCGGACGCGATCGATGCGGCGGCCATGCCCACCGACGAGGTCCCGCCCCGGATCAGCAGCCGGCTGCCCGGCGCGGCGTCCAAGGCGTCCAGCGAGCCCTGCGCGGTCAGGTAGGTCTCGGGGAGCGCGGCCAGGACGTCCCACGCCAACGTGGTGGTGACCGGCATCAGCAGCGAGTTGGGCAGCAACGCAAACTGCGCGTAGCCGCCGTCGAACTCCCGGCCCATCTCACCCATCACCGCCGCGACGGTCGTGCCGTCCGGCAGCTCGGGATCGGTCGAGGCTGCCACGACCCCCACACACTCGATTCCGAGCACCCGCGGGAACCTCACGTTCGGGGAGTGCCCCTGACGGGTCCTCAGCTCAGATCGGTTCAGGCCGGCACCCTTGACCTGCACCAGGCTCCAGCCCTCCCGCACCGCGGGGACTGGGAGCTCACGGATCTCGAGCACCTCCGGCCCACCCGCCCTGACACAGACCGCCGCTTGCATCGTCGTACTCATGCGTTCCACTGTGCCGCGAAAGCACGTGGCCGACCACCGGTAGAATGCCAACCGATGCCCGTTGGCCGCCAACCTCCCCGAGCCCGGCCGACGTCACGGCTGTGGCCGTCCGGTGGCGCGCACCTCTGGCCGTCGGGGGGACCAGCCCGGTGCACTCGCATCGACGTGGACACCTCGTCTACGCAGCCCGTGGCGTCCTGTCCCTGCACACCGAGCGCGGAACCTCGATCGTTCCCGCCAACCGCGTCGCCTGGATTCCCGCTGGGTTCGCGCACTACCACCGCGCTCACGGCCACACCGACATGCGGATCGAGTTCCTGCCGGCAGCCCTGGCCCGGCTGGTCCCAGGCCATCCCGCCGTGTTCATGGCCTCCGACCTGGCCCGCGAGATCCTGCTCACCCTCACGGGCCCGCGCAACGACGACGAGACCACCAGCACCGACGGTCACGGTGCGGGCGCTCGCCTGCGTCGTGTCCTCGTCGACGAGCTCCGCGAGGCGCCCGAGCAGCCGCTGCAGATGCCGGAACCCCGCGACGACCGGCTGCAAGCCATCGCACAGAGGCTCTACGAGGATCCCGCAGACAACACCCCACTGGCCGAGCACGGGCAGCGGGTCGGAGCCAGCGCCCGCACGCTCAGCCGCCTGTTCCGCAACGAGCTCGGGATGACCTTCTACGAGTGGCGTACGCAGCTACGCATCCACCACGCACTCGTGCTGCTCGCCGACGGCCACGACACCACCCATGTCGCCCACGCCTGCGGATGGGCCAACCCCAGCAGCTTCATCGCAGCGTTCACCCACATCATCGGCACCACCCCCGGCCGCCACCGAACCAGTCACCAGCGCTCCCGTGACTCCTAGTCCGGGCGGAGCCAGGCCGACTGCCACGGCCCCAGCACGAGCCGGTCGACCCGGGCGTCGCTCAGCACGTCGAACCCGCGGACGTCCGGCAGGCTCACCTCGTCGCCGCTCACGTTGGTGATGCACCGCAGCTCGTCCGCGGTGCCCTCACCGCGGCGCAGGGCGAAGACCCGGTCGTCGAGGAGCTCGACCCGCTGGGTGCCGAACGGCGAGAACGCCTCGTGGCCGCGGCGTACGTCGAGCAGGTGACGCAGCCCGTCGAAGATCCGCCGGCGCCGTGGGTCCTCGTGCAGCTCGCGGGCCAGCCGGTCGGCGTCGAGGACCGCGCGGTTGATCCGGCGGTTGATCCGACTGCTGACCATGCCCTCGAGGTCGGGTGGTGAGCCGACGAGCGAGTGGTAGTAGACGGCGGGCACACCGAGGAAGGCGAACAGGATGCTGTGCGCGGCCAGCGTCTTGGCCGCCACGATCTCGGGATCGTGCGCCTGGTCCACCGTGCAGAGTGCGTCGAGGTAGCCGAGGTTGAGCTCGTAGACCGTCCGCGTGCCGTCCGGCCGGGTGGCCCAGGAGACCCGACCGCCGTGAGCCCGGGTGCGCTCGACCAACCCCGTGCGCTCGTCGTCGTCCAGGATCCCCTCCGTGGCGCGCAGCCCGATGCCGTCGTGGCTCGCGAGGAAGTTGAACCAGGTCGCGGTGTCGCTGACCGGCCCGACGCTGCTGGCCCAGGCGCTGAGCCGGGCGGTCGACTCGGCCACGAAGGAGTGCAGCACCAGCGGGGGGAGCGCGAACTGGTAGACGAGGTGCGCCTCGTCGCGACCGTCACCGAAGTAGGAGACGTTCTCGTGGTGGGGGACGTTGGTCTCCGTCAGCAGCCTCGCGCCCGGCGCGACGTGGTCGACCAGGGCCCGCCAGACCTTGATCGCCGCGTGGGTCTGAGGGAGGTGCAGGCACGGCGTCCCGGACTGCTTCCACAGGAAGCCGATCGCGTCCAGTCGCACCGCCGAGGCGCCCCGGGTGAGGTAGCCGAGGAGCACGTCGGTCAGCTCGAGCAGGGTGCGCGGCTGGCGGACGTCGACGTCGACCTGGTCCTCGCCGAACGTCGTCCATGCCCAGACCTTCGTGCCATCCGGTCTCGCGAAGGGATGGTGCAGCGGAGTGGTGCGCGGGCGCACGACCAACGAGTCGTCGAAGTCGGGGTCCCGCTCGAGGTAGAACCCGTCGTAGCGCGGGTCGCGGGCCAGCCAGCCCTTGAACCACGGGCTGCTGCTGGAGGTGTGGTTGGCCACGAAGTCGAACATCAGCGCGTGCCGGCCCGCCAGCTCCGCCACGTCGGCCCAGCTCCCGAGCGCCGGGTTGACCTGCCGGTGGTCGACCACCGCGAAGCCGTCGTCGGAGGTCCACGGGAACATCGGGAGCAGGTGCACGTCGCTCACCACGTCGCCCACGTGCTCGTCGAGGAAGCCGGCCAGCGTGTGCAGCGGCGCCTCACCCGGTCGCCGGATGCCGTCGCCGTAGGTGATCAGGCAGGCGGTGCGGTGGGTCGGCGCCTCGATCCGGCGATCGGCCAGCAGGGCGGCGTACCGATCGGCCAGCGCGACCAGGTCGGCGGAGACCTCGGCCTGCTGGTCGGGGTAGAGGACCGCGACGTACGGCGCGATCCGGGTGGTGAGCTGGTCGGAGGTCACGGTGGTCACGCCGTCAGCTCGCCCTGCGCGAGCCGCGCCCCGGCGCGGACCTGCTCCAGCGGCAGCACGTCGCCCGAGCCGCCCTCGGCCAGCATCCCGCGCACCGTCGCCAGTCCCCAGTCGTCCAGCTCGGCGACCCGGTCGGAGAACGACCTCAGGCCACCCAGCCGCCGCGCCGCGTCGGCCCATCGCTCGCGCTGGGAGTACGACGGCCGGGCCACCACGCAGTCCGGATCGTTGGCCCAGAGCCGGCCCTGCTGCCAGGCGCGAGCCGCGAGCGGCATCAGGCCGCGCAGACCGGTGGACCCGTCCTCGCCCCCTTCGTGGAAGGTGTCGGGTGAGACCCGCATGGCGTCGACCAGGCCGACGCTGGGCAGCAGTGGCGCGCCACAGCCGACGAGGTAGACATCGGGCCAGGCCGCCTCTCGCACCAGGGCCAGCCCGTCGCGGTAGGCGGCCACGCCGTCGACATCCGCGTGGCGGCGACCGGGCACCGCGCCGGCGTAGAGGAAGTCCAGCTTGAGGTAGTCGACGCCCATGTCGACGAGCCGGCGGACCGCATCGACCAGAAGCTCCTGCACCCCTGGGTGGGACAGGTCCAGGCCGAGCAGGTCCTGTCCCCAGTTGCGTCCGGCCGGCCCGACGAGCCAGTCGGGATGGTCCCGGGCGAGCGTGGTCTCGCCGCCGACGACGAACGGCGCCAGCCAGATGCCGGCGCGCCGCCCCGACGACCTGATCGCGTCGACCACCGCCGGCAGCGACCCGAACCGCTCGGACTCGCGGAGTCCCTCACCGAGGCCGGGGCTCCACCCGTCGTCGATCTGCACGACGTCGACGGCGAGGTCCTGGCGGGCGAAGGCGCCGAGGTTCTCCAGCACGTCGGCCGCGGTGACCTCCTCGAAGTAGCGGTACCAGGAGCACCACACCGAAGGCGGCGCGACTGTCGGCGCCGAGGCCCACGTGTCGCCGTACGCCGCGAGCGCGGCCTCGGCCCCCTCGTGCTCGCGTACGTCGACCGGACCGGTCGACCGGACGACGACGCGGTCGCCCTCGAGCATCGCCTGGAGGGTCGGCACCGAGACCGGGTCGGTGCTGCCGTAGAGCCGGACCGGGTCACCCGAGCCCGGGTCGACGACCAGCAGCCCCTCGCCCTGGACACCCTCCTCGGCCACGGGGGTGCCGGGGCGGAATCGCATCAGGTGCTGCCACTCCTCGTCGGGCCGCAGGCCGCGGGCGGTCAGCGGGTACCACGTGGCGGGGCTCCAGCTCTGCCAGCCCTCGGCGTAGACCCGGCCGGAGCCGACGTCGACCGGCACCTCGTCGACCACGTCGCTCACGTCGAGACCTCGACCGGCGCGCCGCCCCGCTCGGCGGAGTCCCGGGCCGCGAGGACCACGGCGACCGAGCGCGCCGCGTCGGCCGCGGAGTTCTCGGGGTCACGGTCCTCGGCCACGGCGCACATCAGCTCGCCCATGGCCGCGGCGAAGCCGTCGACGAACCACGCGCCGGACAGCTCGACCGGTGTGCTGGTCGACCCGTCGTCGAGCTCGAGCCGGTCCGAGTCGAGCAGGACGCTGCCGCGCAGGGTGCCGGTGGTGCCGTGCACCCAGAACGGGCAGCCCGGTTGCGACGCGACGTTGCTGCCAGTGATCCGCAGGGTCGCCGTGGCCCCTGCGTCGGTGGCACATCGAGAGCGTCGCGGACCACGGGTTGCGGGCCGCGGCCGGCTGACCCGGCACCCGTGAGTCGACGGCCTGCACCTGGGTCACCGGGCCCGCACCGCCGTCGGACAGCCAGCCTCGGGTGATGTCCACCCAGTGCAGGAGGTAGTCGGTCAGCAGCATGTGCGGTACGTCGTCGAACGGCGTGCCGGCCAGCGGCGGCAGCGGCTTGTCGTGCAGGTGCGTGATGCCGACGACCTCGCCGATCGCCCCTTCCCGGATCAGGAGAGAGGCGGCACGCCACGCGGGAGCCCACCGCCCGTTGTGGTTGACGGCGACCCGCACGCCGGCGGCGCGCGCTCGCTCGAGCAGGGCCGGCAGCCGGGACAGGTCGGCCGCGGACAGGGTCAGCGGCTTCTGGGCCAGCACGTGCTTGCCCGCCTCGACCGCCGCCTCGATCCAGTCGAGCCGGCCCTCCGGCCCGGTCGCGAGGTCGACGTAGCGGACCTCGGGGTCGGCCAGGAGCTCCTCCGCGCTTGCGTAGACCCGCCCGACGAACGGGAACCGGTCGCGCACCGTCGCCGTGGTCTCGGGTGACCGGCTCCAGACACCGACCACGCCGACGGCGTACTGCTCGTAGGCGGGCAGGTGCGCCGACTGCGCGATGGTGCCGGCGCCCAGGATCGCGACACCGCCGCGGTCGGTCGGGAACCGGGGCGCGGTGTCCGGGACTCACGCGTCCTCCGGGGCGGCAGGGAAGCGGAGCACCGCCTGCAGGATGGCGGGGTCGCCGCCGTCGATCCGCTCGAAGATCGCGGCGACGTCGGCCGCGTCGACCACGTCGGTCACCAGGGAGCGGACGTCGACCCGTCCGCGACGCACCTGCTCCATGAAGGTGCGGACCAGGCGCGGCTGGTCCCAGCGCGGTCCGAGTGCGACGGGAGTGCCGGAGATCTGGCTGGCGACGATGCGGACGCGGTTGTGGTGGAACTCCTCGCCGAGCCGCAGGTGCTCGGCGCCGCCCTGGTAGAAGCCGGACGCGACGACGGTCCCGTCGACCACCACCGAGCGGACCGCCTCGTGCAGGGCCCGGTCGCTGCCGCTCAGCTCGATGGCCGAGTCCACTCCGCCGGGCGCCCAGGCTCGGATCACCGGGCCGGCCCCGCCCTCGACGTCCGCCGTCACCACCTCGAGCGCGCCCATCGCGCGGGCCGCCTCGAGCCGGCGGGGCACGGTGTCGACGGCGACCACATCGGCCCCGGCGAGGGTGGCCAGCCGGGTGGCCAGCAACCCGATCACCCCCTGGCCGAAGACCGCGACCCGGTCACCGAGGCGCGCCTCGGCGGCCAGCACCGCGTTGAGCGCGATCGACCCGACCCGGGCGAAGGTGCCCGAGATCGCGTCGTCCGCGGTCCAGACCCGGTCGCGGACCGCGGCGGCCGGGACCACCGCCTCGCTGCGGTGTCCCCAGATGCCGTGCACGACGTCGCCCACCCGAGGTCCGTCCACGTCGTCGGCCACGTCGTCGGCCACCTCGACGACCTCGCCGACCTCGGAGTAGCCCCAGCCCTCGACCGGGTAGGCGAAGGTCGGTGCCCCGGGAACGAAGAGCCGGCGCTCCGCGTCCCAGGTGCCGGTGAGATAGGGGTTCGAGCCGCGGTACGCCGTCAGCTCGGTCCCCGCCGAGATGCCGGAGTACCACGTGCGGATGCGCACCGAGCCCGCCAGCATCGGCTGGGCCTCGCACGGGACCAGCGCGACCTCGTGGGGGGCGGTGAACGACACGACGTCGGGCACGGGGGTGTCCTCCTGGACTGGTGTGGTCGGGTTCTGCCTAGCCCTTCTCGGCACCGGCGGTGAGGCCACCGGCCAGCCAGCGCTCACTGAGGAAGAACAGGATGATGATCGGCAGGGTCAGGATCACCGAACCTGCCATCAGGACCGTGGTCGGGACCTCGATGCTCCCGGCGAGCTGCGACAGGCCGAGCGAGACCGTCCACTTGTCCCGCTTCTCGACCAGGAACAGCAGCGCGAAGAGGAACTCGTTCCACGCGATCATGAAGATGAACAGCGCGTTGGAGGCGATGGCCGGCATCGCGAGCGGCAGGCTGATGTGCCGCATCGCCTGGATCCGGGTGCAGCCGTCGATGGCCGCGGACTCCTCGAGGCTGGCCGGGATGGTGTCGAAGTAGTTGCGCAGCATGTAGATGGAGACCGCGGCCACCTGGGCGACGTACACGACGAGCAGACCGGTGAGTGTGCCGCGCTGCTCGATGCGCGTGAAGAAGACGAACAGCGGGATGGCCAGCAGGATGGCGGGGAAGAAGTAGACGCCGAGGAAGATCGCGCTGATCTGGCGGCGACCGAAGAACTCCAGCCGGCTCACCGCGTAGGCGCCGGGGATCGAGACCAGCAGGGTCAGCACGACGGTGCCGATCGCGACGAAGAAGCTGTTCTTGATGAAGTTCAGGAAGCCCTGGCCGCCGTCGGACTGCGAGGCCAGCACGTCCCGGTAGGTCCCGAAGTCGATGTCGCCGAGGTCCGGCCACAGCGCCCCCGGGTCCTGGAGCACGGCGTCCAGTGGCCGGAAGGACAGCAGCACCATGTAGTAGAAGGGGAACAGGCAGATGACCAGCAGGAAGACGATGATGAGCGGCCGCAGCACTCCGAAGAGCCGGCGCTCGACGGCGTCGCGGGTCGAGGGTGCTCATGCCACTTCCTCCGAGCGACCGAACAGCTTGAGGTAGACGGTGACGAGCACGGCGAGGATCGCGGCGAGCACCAGCGCCTGGGCCGCCGCTGCGCCGATGTCGCCGCGGTTGATCAGGTAGTCGTAGACCCGGACCGCGACGACCTGGGTGCCGGACCCGCCACCGGTCAGCAGGTAGATGTCGTCGAAGTTGTTGAAGGTCCAGATGAACCGCAGCACGGTGAGGACGGCGATGGTCGGGCAGCAGCTGGGGCAGCACGATGTAGCGGAACCGCTGCGTCGGGGTCGCGCCGTCGACGACGGCCGCCTCCTCCAGGGTGTCCGGGATGGCCTGGATCCGGGCGGTGAGGAAGAGGAAAGCGAACGGGAACGAGCGCCAGCCCTCGAACAGCACCACCGTGGCCAGCGACTTGCTGACGTGCAGGTCGAGACCGAACACCGAGATCGGCTCGCCCGAGCTCAGGAAGGCGATCGGCTCGTCCCAGCCCAGCAGCGAGGTGCCGTAGTGGTTCACCACGCCGAACTGCGGGTTGAGCATCGTGGTCCACACGAACGCCGCGGCCACGACCGGCGCGACGTACGGCACGAGCATGCAGGCGCGCACCAGCCCCCGGCCCCGGAACGGCCGCCGCAGCGCGAGCGCCGCCACCAGCCCCAGGCCGATGGCGCACGCCGTGCCGCACACCGAGTAGACGAGCGTGGTGATGAGCGCGTCGACGAAGCCGGGGGAGGTGAGGACGTTCTCGAAGTTGTCGAGGCTGTAGTCCCCGATGAACCCGGTCTTGCGCAGGTTGAGCAGCCGGACGTGCTGGAACGCCAGCGAGATGGTCCACAGGATCGGGAGGATCACCATCGTGAAGACGATGACCGCCGTCGGGGAGATGAGCAGGTAGCCGGTGCGCCGGTCCTCGCGGGCCCGGGCGGACCGCCCCCGCTGGGGCTTGCGGTCGGGTGGCACCGGGTCCGGTGCCTCGACCGTCGCCCCAGCGAGGGCAGTGGGGCCGCTGATCGTCACAGCGAGTCCGCGGCTGCCTGGATCGCGTCGGCGGCCTGCTGCACCGCATCTTCGGCCGAGGTGCCGTTGGACACCTCGTTGACCGCGTTGGCCACCGGCTGCTCGCCCTGGATGGCGCCGAGCAGGTCACCCTGGCCCTGCGGGATCGCCCACCGGCTCAGGGTGTCGGTGCCGGCGGTGAGCGCGTCGATGACCTCCGGGCCGTAGAACTGCGAGAGCGGCGCCTTGGTGTCGACGCCGACGTCCATGCCGGCCCACGCGTCGGCGTACTCCGTGGAGTCGGCGGAGGCGCCGGCCCGCACCGGGATCTTGCCCTCGGGAGCGATGGCGATCCACGGCTCGTAGCCGTCGGTCAGCATGTACTCGATGAACTGCTTGGCCGGGTCGGTGGCCGCCTCGGCCGGGATCGTCCACGACGTGATCTCGCCGAAGGTCGCCGGCTCGTCACCGGACGGTCCCTGGAGCGCGGTGACCACGCCGCTGTTCTTGGCGAGGAAGGCCGGGTCGTCCGCGCACTCCGGGCAGGTCGGCGCCGCGTCGTTCCGCAGCCCGGCCAGCTCGTCGAGGATGAAGCTCGACCAGATCACCATCGCGGCCTGACCCGCGAAGTACGACGCCCGCGTGGTGTCGACGTCCTGGGCGCCGTCCACCGAGTAGTCGGTCAGCAGCTGGCCGTAGAAGTCCATCGCCTCCACGCACTCGTCGCTGCCGAAGGTGACCTCGCCCTCGTCGTCGACCAGCTCGCAGCCGTTGCCGAGCCCGATCTCCTCGAAGGTCTGCTCGGTGAACGCGTCACCGGCCACGTTGGCGCCGACGAAGCCCGCCACGTCGGGGCTGTCCAGCGCCTCCGCGGCCGCGAGCACGTCGTCGTACGTCGCGGGGGCGGCCAGCCCGGCCTGGTCGAAGAGGTCCTTGCGGTAGACGAGCAGCTGGACCCACGACTCGCTCGGGACCGCCAGGGGCGTGTCGCCGTCCGAGGTCAGCTCGAGCGCGCTCTCGCTGAACGTGTCCGCGTCGAGCTCGTCGATGACGTCGGCCACCGCGTCGGTGTCGAGGAGCTCGTTGGAGGACAGCGTGCGGATCTGGCCCAGCGGGATGCCGCCCATGACGTCGGGCAGGTCGCCCGCCGCGGCGTTGGAGGTGAGGATCTGGTTGAACTGGTCCTCGGCCACCGGCGTCAGCTCGACCTCGATGCCGGTCTCCGCCGTGAACGCGTCCACGATCGCCTGGGTGGCGGCGACCCGGTCGGGGAGGTCCTCCTCGATCCAGACCGTGATCTTGTCGGCGTCACCGCCGCCGCCGTCGTCTCCGTCGTCGTCGGAGCTGCACGCGGCGGCGAGCGAGGCGCCACCAGGTGCGGTCGCGAGCAGGGCCGCGGCCCGAGCGCGGCGTCGTACGGTGAGTGGACATGGGGCCTCCGGGTGTGAGTCACACTTTTGTCCAGACACTGGACCTATGTCACACAACTGTCAAGCATTTGGTGCACAATCGCTACACTCAGGCCGTGCCCAACGGCCCCGGCGACATTCTCGAGCTGATCCGGCACGGCCGGGCGACCACGCGAGGCGACGTGCTCGAGCTGACCGGTCTGTCCCGGATGACCGTGGCGCAGCGGCTGGACGCGCTGCTGGGCGCCGGGATGATCGTCGAGGGCGAGACCGGCGAGGCCACCGGCGGGCGCCGCCGGCGCAGCCTCGCGTTCAACAGCGCCCAGTCGCGGGTCGTGGCGGCAGCCGTGGACACCACCCACACGAGGATCGCGGTCACCGACCTGGGCGGCACCGTGCTGGGTGACACCGAGATCGCCGTTCCGGTCGAGGCCGGACCGTCGGTGGTGCTCGACCAGATCGCGGCGGGGCTGACCATGCTGCTCGAGAAGCACGACCTCGCTCCCGTCGACCTCTGCGGGGCCGGGCTGAGCCTGCCCGGCCCGATCGACCCGGTGTCCGGGAGGCCGAGCCAGCCGCCGATCCTCCCGGGGTGGGACGCCTACCCGGTCGCCGAGCACCTGCAGGCCGCACTGCCCGGCGTCCCGGTGCTGACCGCCAACGACGCGGACGCGGCGGCGCTCGGGGAGTACGCCGCCGGTCACGACGGCCTCCGCGCGCTGTGCCTGGTCAAGGTGTCCACCGGGATCGGCACCGGCCTCGTCATCGACGGGCGGCTCTACACCGGGGCGGACGGCGGCGCCGGCGACATCGGCCACGTGCGGGTCTCGCCGCGGTCCGACGCGCTGTGCCAGTGCGGCATGCAGGGGTGCCTCGCCGCGGTCGCCAGTGGGCGCGCCGTGGCGGCCGAGCTGACCGAGCACGGCCATCCGGCCAGCTCGGGGCACGAGGTGCGGGAGCTCCTGCGCGCGGGCAACGCCGACGCCGCCCGCATCACCCAGCAGGCCGGACGCCGGATCGGCGAGGTGATGGCGACGGTGGTGTGCCTGCTCAACCCCGAGGTGCTGCTGATCGGCGGCGACCTGGCCTCGGCCCCGCTGCTGGCCGGGATCCGCGAGACGCTGTACCGGTCCGCGCTGCCGCGAGCCACCCGGCACATGGCCCTGCAGCTGGGCGCGCTGGGCGAGGACGCTGCCGTCGTGGGGCTGACCCGTCTGGTCGTCGACCACGAGTTCTCACCGGAAGCGGTCAACCAGCGGCTGCGCACCTGAGCTGAGCTCACCTGACTACCGGCTGGCCCTACCTTCGAGTGACCGCCAGCAGTGTGGCCGGGGCGCGACCCCGCGTGCGATCCTCGGGCCCGTGGCCCGCCAGCTCGCCCCGCACACGTCCGGGGCGGCCTCGCCCACCTGCGGCCCATGACCCGGGCAGTGGGCTTCGGGACGGCTGCGGTCGCCGCCGCAGCCGGCATCGTCGTCCTGATCGCCGGGAGCGACCAGGAGTCGGGCAGCCAGGCCGTGCTGTCAGCGGTGCTCGCGGTCGTCGTCGGTTGGGCCTACATCGGCAGCGGGCTCGTCGCCTGGCAGCACCGCAGCAACAACCGGCTCGGGCCGGTCATGGTGTTCATCGGGTTCGCCTGGTTCCTGAGCTTCCTCGCCTACAGCAACCACAGCGTCCCGTTCACCCTCGGGACCGCGGTGGAGGACATCTACTTCGTCGGCTTCGTCTATCTGGTCCTGACCTTTCCCAAGGGTGAGCTGACGCGAGCCGTCGACAGGGCGCTGGTCGCGGCGGCGGTGCTGCTGGCGACGGTGGTGGAGGTGGCCTGGCTGCTGTTCGCCGACTCCGACGAGGTGGTCTGCGGCGGATGTCCTGACAACGCCCTCGAGGTCGTCCGCAACGACGCGCTGGCCGAAGGCATCCTGCAGGCCCAGCGCCTCTCCGCCCTGGTGCTGTGTGTCCTGACCGTGTTCCTCTTCGTGAGCCGGACCCGGCGCGCAAGCCCTCCTCAACGTCGGGCCGCGGCGCCGGTGCTGTGGACGGGCGCGGCGATGTTCGCAGCCCTGGCGGTCACCATCGTCAACGACGTCGCGGACGAGCCCCTCGGTCCCGGGCCGAACTTCATGCGCGGCCTGGTGTTCGGGGCGATCCCGGTGTCGATCCTCGCCGTGCTGCTCCAGCGTCGACTGGCGAGGGGCGCGGTGGCCGAGCTGGTCGTGGAGATCGGCGGCGGGTCCGCCCCCGCCGACCTGCGTGATGCGCTCAGCCGCGCACTGGGCGATCCGGGTCTGCAGCTGGCGTACTGGATCCCGGCCACCGAGACGTACGTCGACAGTGACGGACAATCGTTCCGGCTGCCCGACAACGACTCGGGGCTGGTGACGACCGTCGTCGAGCGCGACGGTGAACCGGTGGCGGTCCTGGTGCACGACGAGGCGCTGCGCGACGACCCCGACCTGGTCGACTCCGTCTGCGCCGCGGCAGGGATGACGCTGGACAACGAGCGGTTGCGCGCCGAGCTGCTGGCCCGGCTCTCGGAGCTCCGGGCTTCTCGCGCCCGGCTCGTGCGCGCCACCGAGTCGGAGCGCCGTCGGATCGAGCGCGACCTGCACGACGGGGCCCAGCAGCGGCTGGTCTCGATCGCGATGACCCTCTCCCTCGCGGAGTCGAAGCTGACCACGGACCCACAGGCGCTCGGCCCGGTGCTGCAGGAGGCTCGGGAGGGGCTCACCCAGGCGATGGCAGAGCTGCGCGCGCTCAGCCAGGGCATCCGGCCCGCCGTCCTGGTCGAGCGCGGCCTCGGCGCGGCCCTCGACGACCTCGCCCGGCGCTCCACTGTCCCGGTGCGACTCGATCTGCGTCCGGACCACCCGGTGTCCACGGAGACCCAGGCGGCGGCGTACTTCGTGGCCAGCGAGGCCCTCGCCAACGTCGGCAAGCACTCCCACGCGAGCGAGGTCGTGATCACGCTGACCACTGACGGGACCCGGATGAGGCTGGAGATCTCCGACGACGGCATCGGCGGTGCCGCACCCGACGCGGGAAGCGGGCTGCGTGGCCTGGCGGACCGGGTCGAGGGGCTGGGCGGCAGCCTCAGCGTCTCCAGTCCCGTCGGGCAGGGCACGCACCTCGTGGCGGAGCTGCCATGCGCGTAGTCATCGCAGACGACGCGGTCATCCTGCGCGAGGGGCTGGCCCGGTTGCTCGAGGAGGCGGGCTTCACGATCGTCGGGCTCGCCTCCGATGCCCAGGAGCTCTTCGACATCCTGCAGAAGTCGCGGGCCGACGTCGCGATCGTCGACATCCGGATGCCGCCGACCCACACCGACGAGGGACTCCGGGCCGCCAGGGAGATCCGTTCACGCTGGCCCGAGACAGGCATCCTCGTCCTCTCCCAGCACGTGCAGCCGGCCTACGCCGTCGAGCTGCTCTCGGCCGGCACGGCGGGGATCGGCTATCTCCTCAAGGACAGGGTCTCCAAGCTCGACGAGCTCGCCGCGAGCATCCGCAGGGTCGGCGAAGGTGGCTCCGTGCTCGACCCCACCGTCGTCGAGCAGCTGGTCGAGCAGCGACGTCGACGCGACGACCCGCTCGACCGGCTCACCGACCGCGAGCGCGAGGTCCTCGCGCAGATGGCGGAAGGACGGAGCAACCGCGCCATCGCCGAACGGCTCTACATCAGCGAACACACGGTCGAGAAGCATGTCCGCAACATCTTCACCACGCTGCGGCTGCCCGCATCTGCCGAAGACCACCGGCGGGTGCTCGCCGTGGTGACGTTCCTCGACGCGCACTGATGCCCGGACCTCACTCCGGGCCGATCGCCCGGTGCGGGCGGTACGTGGCCTCGAGCCGCGTCACGACGTCGTCGTCGAGGACGAGGTCCAGCGCGGCGAGCGCGTCCTCGAGGTGGGCGAGCTTCGTGGCCCCGACGATCGGTGCGGTGACGCCGGACCGGGTCCGCAGCCAGGCCAGCGCGACCTGGGCCGGCGGCCGGCCGAGCTCGCCGGCCACCTCGCAGAGCGCGTCGACCACGTCGAAGTCGTCCGGGCCGTAGGCCCACTGCGCGACCGGGTCGTTGCCCGACCGCGTCGTCGTGCCACCGCCGTCTCGGCGCCGGCTGCCGGTGAGCAGCCCCCGGGCCAGCGGGCTGTAGGGCAGCACGCCGATGCCCTGGTCGAGGCAGAGCGGCACCATCTCCCGCTCCTCCTCGCGGTAGGCGAGGTTGTAGTGGTTCTGCATCGACACGAAGCGGTGCCAGCCGTGCCGCTCGGCGACGTGCTGGGCCTTGGCGAGCTGCCAGGCGTACATGCTGGAGGCCCCGAGGTAGCGGACCTTGCCGGCGCGGACCAGAGAGTCCAGCGCCTCCATGGTCTCCTCGATCGGCGTGCCGTGGTCCCAGCGGTGGATCTGGTAGAGGTCGACGTGGTCGACGCCGAGCCGGC
Source organism: uncultured Actinomycetota bacterium (assembly GCA_963798045.1). Lineage (GTDB taxonomy): Bacteria > Actinomycetota > Actinomycetes > Propionibacteriales > Nocardioidaceae > Nocardioides. The sequence continues at coordinate 14,817 of CAWCSB010000034.1, read as the reverse complement.
GCAGCGAGGCGTCGGCGGCCGCCAGCACGTGCTTGCGAGAGAGGCCGGCGTCGCCGGGACGGTCCGACATCGGGTAGAAGACCTTGGTCGCCAGGACGTACTCCTCGCGGGAGCCGAACAGTTCGCGCAGCAGCGCTCCGGTGACCTCCTCGCTGACGCCGCGGTCGTACATGTCCGCGGTGTCGAACACCGTGACCCCGGCCTCGACCGCACTCCGCACGATCGGCCGCGCGCCATCCAGGTCGAGGTGCCACTCACGCTGGCTGTTGTTGCCGTAGCTCATCATCCCCAGCACCAGCCGTGACACGACCAGGCCGCTCGCGCCGAGCGTTGTGTACTCCATCAGGTGGATCTCCTTGCTTGGTGGTTTCCTCAGGTCGGTGGGCGGCCACGCCCGCGACCACCAGTGCGAGCCCGGCCAGGTCCTGGTGGCCGGGCAGCTGGTGCAGGACCGCGATGCCGCACACCGTTGCGGTGACCGGAAGCAGCGCGAGCATGAGGCTGTACGTCGCGCGCGGGAGCCGGACCATGGCGAGCTGGTCGGCGAGGTAGGGGATCACCGTCGAGCAGACACCGACACCGAGGCCCCAGAGCAGCCAGGTCGGGTGGTGGACCGCGGGGAGGGCCGCTCCGATGCCGAGCGGTGTCGAGGCGACCGCGCCGATGGCCACGACGAGGCTGAGCCGGTCGAGCGCGGCGCTGCGGCGGTCCGAGGGCACGTTGGCGAGCCGGTGGCCGATGAGCACGTAGAGCATGAAGCCGACGCAGTTCGCGGCGGCCAGGACCAGCCCGACCGGGGTGCCGGCGATGCGGACCTGGATGAGCAGCGCGACGCCGGCGACGGTGAGGGCGAGCGCGCACGCATTGCGGCGGGTGCGCGCGCCGTACGCCGCGAGCGCGATGACTCCAAGGAACTCGATGCCGGCGACGGTCGCTAGCGGGAGCCGGTCGAGGGCGAGGTAGAAGGTCGCGTTCATGGCCGCGAGGACGGCGCCGAGCGCGACGACCAGCACGCGTTCGTCGCGGCCGGCCGCGCGCCAGACGGTCCACGGCGGACGTATCAGCGCGAGCACCAGGGCGGCCGAGGCCATCCGCAGCCAGGCGACACCCATGGCATCGAGATGGGCGAAGAGGAGCACGGCGAACGACGGCCCGAGGTAGTGGAAGGTCGCGCCGACCACCACCAGGCCGCCGCCGATCGCGATCGGATGCCGAGGCGAGGTCGTTGTTGCCATCGCTCCATCGTCCGTCGCATGATGGGGATGTTGAAGGCACACTTGTAGGCACACCAACCCAATCACCTTCAGATCGAAGGCAAAGCGCATGGTTGACCTTGACCAGCTCGACGACGTCAACCGGCTGCTGCTCCGCGAGCTGCACGCCGACCCCCGGATCACCATGTCCGCGCTGGCCCGCAAGGTCGGGATGTCCGCGCCGGCGGTGACCGAGCGGGTGCAGCGGATGCAGCGCGCCGGCGTGATCACCGGCTTCAGCATGGGCGTCGACCCGGCCGCCGTCGGGCTGCCCGTGGCGGCGTTCGTCCGAGTCCGGCCCGCGGCGCGCCAGCTCACGAAGATCGCCGCACTCGCCGAGTCTCTCGACCAGGTCACCGAGTGCCACCGCATCACCGGGGAGGACTGCTTCCTCATCAAGGTGCACGCCGCGACGATCCCCGAGCTCGAGGCGACCCTCGACAAGTTCCTCATGTACGGCCAGACCGTCTCGTCGATCGTGGTCACCACACCCGTGTCGGCCCGGCCGCTGCCGATCGCGGACTAGGGTCCAGCGCATGAACGAGGGGGACCCCCTGATCTCGGCCGTGCGGTCGGAGGTCGCGCGGTACGTCGACCGCAACCCCCGCAGCGCCGCCCGGCAGGAGCGGGCGGCCAAGTCGCTGCCTGGCGGGAACACCCGCTCGATCCTGCACTTCGAGCCGTTCCCGCTCGCGTTCGAGCGCGGGGAGGACGCCCACCTCTGGTCGCTGGACGGTGACCGGTACGTCGACTTCCTCGGCGAGTTCACCGCCGGGCTCTACGGCCACTCGCAGCGGGCGGTCCTCGACGCGCTCCGCTCGGCGCTGGACCGAGGGCTCAACCTCGGCAGCGTCAACGATCTCGAGCCACGGCTGGGCGAGCTGATCTGCGCGCGGTTCCCGAGCGTGGACCTGGTGCGGTTCACCAACTCCGGCACCGAGGCCAACCTGATGGCGATCGCGCTGGCCGTGGCAGTGACCGGACGCCGCAAGATCCTGGTCTTCCGGGGCGGCTACCACGGTGGCGTGCTCACCTTCGGCGAGACGCCGAGCCCGGTCACCGTGCCGCACGAGTGGGTGCTCGCTGACTACGACGACGTGGAGGGCACCCGGTCGCTCATCCGCGAGCACGGTCCCGACCTGGCCGCCGTATTGGTCGAGCCGATGCTCGGCGCCGGGGGTTGCATCCCGGCCGGCGACGAGTTCCTCGGGATGCTGCGCACCGAGACCGCTGCGTCCGGCGCGCTGCTCGTCTTCGACGAGGTGATGACCTCGCGGCTCGCGCCCGGCGGTCTCCAGTCGCTGGTCGGCGTGACCCCGGACCTCACCACTCTCGGCAAGTACCTCGGCGGCGGCCTCTCGTTCGGTGCCTTCGGTGGCCGCGCGGACCTGATGGCGGCCTACGACCCGACCCAGCCGGGTGCGCTCTTCCACGCCGGCACCTTCAACAACAACGTGCTCACCATGAGCGCCGGCATCGCCGGCCTCGAGCAGGTCCTCGACGACGCGACCCTCAATGCGGTCAACGAGCGCGGTGACCGGCTCCGCGCCGCCCTCGAGGTCGTCGCCGGCCCGGCCGGGCTCCACGTCTCCGGCCGCGGCTCGCTGATGACCATCCACCCCGCACCGCACCCGATCCTCGCCTCGGCGCCGCTCACCGACACCCAGGCCGCCGTGAAGGAGCTGGTCTTCTTCGCGCTGGTCAACCGCGGCTTCTGGCTCGCCCGACGCGGCATGGTCACTGTCAGCATCCCCACCACCGCGGCGATGTGCGACGAGCTGGTCGAGGCGTTCGGCGAGGTCGTGGCCACGCACCGAGGCGCGTTCTCGTCGTTCTAGCTCACTTTCGACCCGATCCGTTCTCGCCGGCTGGTCCGGAATCTGAGTCGCGTCGCTCGCGATCGGTGAGCACTCGGACGTCCCAGGGCCCCAGATCGATGCTGTCGCCGACCGAGAAGTCCTGACTGGACAGGACGTCACGAAGGGCGACCGGCGCGACTAGTGAGCGCGGCTGCCAGTTCCAGTTGTGGACGAATGACAGGTGCGCCCCGTCCCTCGCCGTCGCCCCGGTGACGGTGACTTCGGCCGGGAGGCCCCTCCAACGGCGCGGCTGACCGGCGCTCGCCCATGCGAACAACGACTGGGCAAGTGCGGGATTCGGCACGGTCCCGACGTACGTCACTCGCCCGGCGCCCGCGGCTCGCGAGGTGATTGCGGGCCATCTGCCGAAGTGCGGGTGGTCGTATTCGAGGAGCACGTCGGCGCCGCTGAGGAGCAGGCCGTCGACCCAGCGCGTCGCTGCGGCTGACTGGGGCGGATGCAGGTCTGAGCCGTTGCTGGCTCGGACCGGCACCGGTGCCAGGAGGTTGCTGAACTCGGCGTACGAGACGCCGGCCCGCTCGTTGAGACCAGCCGGGTGGACGCCTGTTCTTGCTCGTGCTTCAAGGTCGGCGTAGCCCGTTCGAGGGCCGACGATGAGGTGCCCGCCGGCATCCACGTAGGCGCGAAACCAGTTGAGCAGTTCATCGCTGGCCACATACACGCCGGCGGCGACCAGGATGGGAAGGGTGGCGGCCACCTGGTCCGGTGACAGCGTCGGTAGTGCGGCGGCTCCGACCAGCTGACGGTCGTGCAGGATCCGGGCTTGGAGTCCGGCGTCAAAAGCACCGCGGTAGAAGGGCTCCAGCAGACCCTGGTAGGCGCGGTCGTCGGGCGAGCCGTCTGCGTGGCACAGCGCGGGATGACGCTGCATGAGCCACTTGCTCGGTCCGGAGTAGACGACGGCGACGTCGGCGTCGGGGGTCAGTCCTGCCACGAGGTCGCCGGCGGCGCGCAGCTCACGGCCCAGCCCTGACACCTCGTCATACGTGCGACCGGGTTCGCCGCTGTGCGGCAGCACCCCTCCCCAGTACATCTCAGTCCCGAAGGGCAATGTGTGCCAGTGCCAGTACTCGATCATCGAGGCGCCGCGGGAGATGAGGCCCCAGGCTGCCTGGCGCCACTGGCCGTCGTAGGCGGGCCTGTTGTCCCAGGCCATGCCGATGGTTGCCGCGTTGGTTTCGGTGACGAAGTATGGCTCCTGCCGTGATGAGTACATGCGGTCCGCGCTCAGGTAGAACGCCCAGGTGCCGTCCGTCTTCCAGGTCTGCGTCTCCTCGCGAGCGTCCGGGAGCTGCAGACCGTCTTGCATCACGTAGTAGGCGTTCGCGGACGTCACGTCCAAGGAACGGGTGACGCCGAGGTCATCCATCGCCGGCCGGTCGTAGGCCAGGCAGGTGGTCACGAACTGGTGCTCGAGCGCGTACTCCCGCACGATCCCGGCTTGCCACGCGATGAACTCGTCCGTCAGACGAGCCTGAAAGCGCCGCCACGCCAGCTCGTACTGCGGCTGGGCGTTCCCATCCGGTGTCCAGAGGTCAGCCCACGTCGTCAACCGGTGCGACCAGTAGACGAGCCCCCACTCCTTGTTGAGCCGCTCGACCGTGCCGTACTCGAGCCGCAGGTGGTCGACGAAGCGTTGGAAGGTGCCGTGGTTGTGGAGGATCTGCAGGCCCGGTTCGTTGTCCACCTGGAATCCGATGACGGCTGGATGGTGGGCATAGCGGTCGACGATCTTCCGGATCACGCGTTCTGCGTGGAAGAGGAAACCAGCATGTGTGTAGTCGACCTCCTGACGCGCGCCCCAACCCATCCGCTGCCCACTCGCGCGTTCGGCGTTGATCTCGGGGTAGAGCCGAGCCAGCCACGGTGGTACCGCGTAGGTCGGCGTTCCGAGAACGACCGCGATTCCGCGCGCATGTGCCTCGTCGATGACTGGAGCCAGCCACTCGAGATCGAAGACGCCATTGTCTGGCTCCCACGTCGACCAGACCGACTCGCCGACGCGGATGACCGTGAAGTTGGCATCGAGCATGAGGTCGAGATCCGTCTTGAGTCGGTCTGTCGTCTGGTACTCGTGGTAGTAGGCGGCTCCGAAGAGCACCTGCCGAGGCAGTTCAGGCATGGGATCTCCACCGTCCGCCGGTTACCAGCGCGACCTGGCCGCTGAGCGTCCCCTCACCCATCGACAGCGCCGCCCTCCTTCGGGATCCGCCTGGCTTCATCGGTCGCGCTCCCGCCGTCGACAAACGTCTCCAGCCGCTCCAGCGCTGACACCAGGTGGGCACGCATCGCTTCCTCGGCCCCGTCGGGATCCTTCCGGGCGACCGCATCGACCACCGCCAGGTGCTCGTTCTTCGTCACCGAGTGCAGGCCAGCGTGGTAGTACAGCCGGAAGGTGTGCAGGTGGCTGCGCAGTCGGGTCAGCATGTTGCTGATCATCTGGTTGCCGGCGAGGTCGGCGACCATGGCGTGGAAGGTCGCGTCGTAGACCATGTCCAACCGGTTCGCCGCAGCCGTGATCTCGGCGCCGGCTCCACCGGACCGGGCAACGCGGCGCAGCTCCTTGATCTCGTTCGGCTCCGCGTGGGCAGCGGCCTTGGCGGCCAATGCGGGTTCGACGAGCAACCGGAGCTCGATGAGCTCGCGCACCTGCTCGATCCCCATGAGGGGCGCCACCGTGTAGCTGCGCCCTGGCTGCTTCATGATCAGACCGTCGGCCTCGACGCGCGCCAGCGCCTCGCGCACGGGTGTCGGCGACACGCCGAGGGTGCGGGCGAGCTCTTCGATGTTGAGGCGGGCGCCCGGTTCGAACGCGTGGGTCATGAGCATGTCGGTGACGATTTCGTACACCGAACCGGGCAGCGCCTGGCGTTGGGCCAGGCGCTGTCCGGCGGCGGACTCGTGGATTGCTTCGATTTGACGACGGTCCATCTCGGCCTTCGCGTTCGAGTACTCGGGGGTGACGTTACTGTATCCCAATCTTCCATATCCTATAGGTTCTAGGATATGTTGCCTCTGCGGCTGTCCCGATGCCGCAGGAAAGGAGGCGCGACGTGATCGACGACGAGTCGGCGAGTCGGGTCGGCATCAGCGTCGACGGGGCGACCCCTCAGCCCGAGTTCGGGAAAGGGTCGGATGCGAGCAGCGACCGATCGTCACGAGCGATCAAGGTTGTCCTGCTCGCGCTGAAGACAGGCCCGCTATTCATCCTGGCGCTGATGATGTTGTTCCTCTGGGCGGCCACCGAGGGCCACGTATTCATGACGTTCGGGAACATCGGCAACGTCCTCGAGCAGACCAGCGGTGTCTGCGTCATCGCCTTGGGACAGCTTCTGGTGATCCTCACCCGCGGCATCGACCTGTCGATCGGCTCCAACGTCTCGTTGTGCTGCGTGATGGTCACCGTCGTCTACCGCGACACCAACTCGGCGTGGCTGGCCATCGGGGCCACCTTGCTGACGGGGTTGGCCGTCGGTCTGGTCAACGGGCTGCTGCTGGTGTGGGGGCGTCTGCCGCATCCCTTCATCGCCACCCTCGCCACCTTGAGCGTCTGCGCAGGCCTTGCCCTCTACATCGCCGGTGGCTCCACCGTCCTGGGCTCCCCGTCGATCGTGCACACGCTCGGCGGCGGACGGATCACTGAGATCCCGGGCGCGGACCCCATCGGATGGTTCCCCTACGCCACGCTCGTGGTGATCGTCTTCGCGGTCATCTGTGCCGTCATCCTGCACAAGCTCGTGTGGGGCCGCTGGATCTACGCCGTCGGTGGCAGCCCCGAGGCCGCGGTCCGCACGGGCGTGCCGACGAACTGGACGCTGATATCGGTCTATGCCATGAGCGGCCTGTCCGGGGCCATCGGCGGGATGCTCTTCGTCGGAACCGCCAACGCCGGATCGCCGTTCACCGGCCAGGGCATGGAGCTCACCGCCATCGCCGCGGTGATCATCGGCGGCGGCAGCTTCCTGGGCGGCCGTGGCGGCGTCCTGAACGCCCTGACAGGGGCGTTGATCCTCGGCGTCATGAAGAACGGCCTCAACCTGCTCGGTCTCGACCCGAACTTCCAGTACATCGCCGTGGGACTGGTCGTCATCGTCGCCGTCGAGCTCGACGTCTTGCGGGCCCTCGTCGAGAACCGGTTCCGAAGCATGCAGGCGAGGCTCGCATGACTGACGCCGTCCACGCCGCCGTGCCATCCGGGGTGGAACCCATCCTGAGCGTCCGTGGCGCCACCAAGACCTTCGGGGCCGTGGTCGCACTCGACGGCGTCGACCTCGAGGTCCGCTCCGGGGAGGTCCTCGCCCTCCTCGGGGACAACGGCGCCGGCAAGTCGACCCTCATCAAGTGCATCAGCGGCGTCCACAAGCTCGACCGAGGCGAGATCCAGATCGACGGGTCCCCCGTCCACATCACCTCGGCGGCCGATGCGCGATCAAACGGGATCGAGACCGTCTACCAAGACCTGGCCCTGTTCGACAACCTCAACCCGACGGCGAACTTCTTCGCCGGCCGCGAAGTGGCGGGCCCGTCCTGGTTGCCACGCGGTCTGCAGTGGATGAAGCAGAAGGAGATGTCCACCCGCACCAAGGACCTTCTCGACCGTCTGCAGATCCAGCTGCCTGACTTCGATGCTGACGTAGCACTGATGTCGGGAGGCCAACGCCAGGCAGTGGCGGTCGCGCGAGCAGTGGCGTTCTCCTCGAAGCTCGTCATCCTCGACGAGCCGACCGCTGCCCTCGGGCTTCGGGAGTCTGCGCGGGTCCTGCAGCTGGTCGATCGGCTCAAGACGTCCGGCGTCGCGGTCATCTTGATCTCTCACAGCATGGACCACGTGATGGCGGTCGCTGACCGGGCGATGGTCATGCGCGGCGGACGCAAGATCGGCGAAGTGCCGGCGACTGCGGACAACCAAGAACAACTCGTGTCCTGGATCGTCGGGGCTCGAGGGAGCACAACCGTTTGAAGCTTCACCACCTGGACGCACGACACGTGCGGCAGATCCGACAAGAAGGAGCAACACACATGTCGACTCGACTGAAAGCGTTGGTCGTGCTCGCAGCGGGGGCGATGCTCATCACCGCGTGCGGCGACAGCGACGGGGGGGACGATAAGCCGTCCGGGAGTGGAAGCGGGGCCTCCAACGAGAAGTTCAAGGTCACTCTTCTCACCAAGGCCACGGGCGGATTCTGGGATGCCATGATCGCCGGCGCCAAGCAGTACGAGACCGATCACCCGGACGAGATCGAGCTCACGACCAACGCCTGCAAGACCAACGACGACACGCCCTGCCAGATCGCGCAGATCCAGGACGCCGTCACCAAGGGAGCGCAGGCGATCGTCGTCTCGCCCATGGGTGTCGGCGTCGCCGACGCACTGAACGAGGCTCAGGCGCAGGGCGTCAAGATCGTCTTCGTGGACAACACCATCCCTGGTGTCGTCGCGGATGCGGTCGCCGCGACGGACAACATCAAGGGCGGCGAGGCAGCCGGCGAATACATCGCGTCCCAGCTGAAGTCCGGCGACACCATCGGCCTCCTGGAGGCCGTCCGCGGGGTGCCGAACCTCGACCAGCGCATCGACGGCGTCGAGGCTGCCCTCGAAGGCACCGGCGTCAACGTCGTGATCGGTGCAGAGCAAACCCTGTGTGACACCAAGACCGGTGCCGCGGTCACGCAGGATCTCCTCACCAAGAACCCGGATCTCACTGCGATCTACTCGGCGTGCGACTCCCCCGCGATGGGTGCCGTGGCCGTGGCGGAGTCCAAGAACCACCCGCTGCTGATCTTCGGATACGACGGTGACCCGGAGATGGCCAAGCTCATCGAGGCCGGCAAGACCACGGCCACGATGGCCCAGTCGCCGTTCAAGATGACGAACCTCGGTGTCGAGGCGGCAATCAAGTCGCTCAAGGGCGAGGACTACGTGAAGTCCATCGACACAGGGACCACGCTGGTGACGTCGGAGAACGCGGCTGACTTCACCTCGGCCTGGCAGTAGGCCTTCCGCGTGGGAGCACGCCTCGGACGTCGGCTGAAACGGCGTCCGAGGGGCCCGGCACTCCTGGTGAGCGCCGGGCCACGTGCTCCGCTCGAGACAGACATCGGCACACATCTCGTCGACGACCTCGTCGGCCTAGCTCCGGAGTGCGACTCGTGACAACAGCACAGGCCGTGGTGGACAGCCACATCCACTTCTGGGACACCCATCGATTCGACTACCCGTGGCTCCAAGGCTTCAGCGAGCTGAACCGACCCTTCGTCCCAGCGGACCTTGAGGTGGGCGACGTCCAGATCGAAGCCCTGGTCTTCGTCCAGGCCAACCCCGTGTGGGACGTGGTGGACCAGGAGACCGCGTGGGTCCAGCACCTTCGCGGGAGCGATGGGCGGATCCAGGCGTTGGTGACCGGTGTGCCACTCGACCGCGGCGCAGCCGCAGTCAGCGCCTCGCTTGAACGACTCAGTCACGAGTCCGGGGTCGCGGGGGTACGCCAGCTCATTCAGGACGAACCCGAAGGTTTTGCGCTGCAGGCCCAGTTCGTCGACGCGGTCCGACTGGCTGGCCAGTTCGGGCTGACCGTCGACCTGTGCGTGCGGTCCCACCAGATCGCGGAGGTGACGAAGCTCGCCGAACTCTGCCCGGAGGTGATATTCGTGCTCGACCACCTGGGCAAGCCGGACATCGCAGCCGGTCAATGGACCGGCTGGCTCCAAGACATCAAAGCCATGGCACAGCTGGACAACGTCCGCTGCAAGCTGTCCGGACTGACCACAGAGGCAGACGAAGGCACCCGCGGCACCGACAACATCCGTCGCTACCTGCGGGCAGCCGTCGACGCATTCGGACCGGACCGCTGCATGTTCGGCAGCGACTGGCCGAACGCCAGCCTCCAGATCTCCTACGCAGGGTGGGTCTCCCTCGTCCTTGACTCGGTGTCGGACCTCGCCGAGCGCGAACGGGACCGAGTCATGCGGGGCACAGCGCTGGAGGTCTACGCGCGGGCCTGGGCGTCCTGATGACGACAACCTCGACCGCTCTCACAGGGGTCCGCTTCGTGACACGATTCGTCAGCCTAGAGACACGGGACATTCGATTCCCCACATCGGTCGGCCTGCACGGCTCGGATGCCATGAACCCCGCCCCGGACTACTCCGCGGCCTACGTCGTGATCACCACCGACGCCGACGACGGGCACGAGGGTCACGGCTTCGTCTTCACCACCGGACGCGGCAACGACATCCAGACCGTGGCCATCCGGGCGCTCAGCAGCTGGATCGTGGGTCGCGACGTCGAGGAGACGCTGAACACCCTCGGGGACCTCGGTCGTGAGCTGACCGGCGACGCCCAGCTGCGTTGGCTCGGCCCCGAGAAGGGCGTCGTGCACATGGCGGCCGGAGCGGTCCTCAACGCCTTGTGGGACCTGCGCGCCAAACGCGCCGGACAACCGCTATGGGCGCTGCTCGCGAGCCTGTCCCCCGAGGAGATCGTCGACCTGGTCGACTTCCGTTACCTCAGCGATGCGCTCACCCGCGATGAGGCCCTGGGCATCCTTCGTGCGGCCGAGCCCGGCCGCGCGACCCGCACCACACAGCTCCTGACCACCGGATACCCCGCCTACACCACGACCCCGGGATGGCTCGGCTACGACGACGAAAAGCTGGCCCGGCTCTCCGTCGAGGCCGTCGAGGACGGCTTTCAGTTCATCAAGCTCAAGGTCGGTCGCGACCTCGAAGAGGACGTCCGACGGATGGCGATCGCCCGCGCTGCCATCGGCCCGGACATCGCCATCGCCGTGGACGCCAACCAACGATGGGAGGTCGCCGAGGCCATCGACTGGATCAACAAGCTCTCCCAGTTCGACCCGTACTGGATCGAGGAGCCGACCAGCCCGGATGACATCCTGGGCCACGCCGCCATCCGCGCTGGGGTCGCCCCGGTGCTCGTCGCGACCGGTGAGCACGTCGCCAATCGCGTCGTCTTCAAGCAGATGCTCGCCGCCGGCTCCCTCGACATCCTGCAGATCGACGCCACCAGGGTCGGCGGAGTCAACGAGAACATCGCCATCCTGCTGCTCGCGGCGAAGTTCGGGGTCCGGGTCTGCCCGCATGCGGGTGGCGTCGGGCTGTGCGAGCTCGTGCGGCACCTGTCGATGTTCGACCTCGTCGCCGTCAGTGGAAGCAGCGAAGGGCGCGTCATCGAATACGTCGACCACCTCCACGAGCACTTCCTCGACCCCGCGCTCATCCAGAACGGGCACTACCTCGCCCCGACCATGCCGGGGTTCAGCAGCCAGATGCACCCCGCCACCCTCGAGGACTACCAGTTCCCTGACGGACGCGTGTGGACGACTCAGGGGAAGTCGTGACGACCGAGACATCGAAGGTGACGAAGTTGGGTTGGGAGAACCCGAACGGAGGCAGACCTTGTCCGAGCTAGACGGTCTCTCGATGCCGAACATCTGCCTGGGAACGAGCCCGCTCGGCGGTATGCCTGACATCTACGGGTACGACGTGGACGAGGCTCAAGCGGTTGCGACGATCCGTCACGCCCTCGATTGCGGTCTCACCTTCATCGACACCTCAAACGAATATGGTGACGGCGAGAGCGAACGCCGAATCGGTACCGTGCTGCGTGAGGTGGGGGCCAGCGGGCAGCGGGTCGTCATCGCCTCCAAGGCAGACCCCGCGCCGGCCCAGCGCATTCTCGACGGCGACCGGGTACGCGAATCGTTCGCTGAGAGCACTGCCCGCCTGGGCGTTGATCGCCTCGACGTCTACTACCTCCATGACCCGGAGAGGTTCGATTTCGCCGACATGGTCAAACCCGGCAGCTCGCTGGACGCGATCCGCGAGCTCAAAGCCCAAGGACTGGTCGGTCTCATCGGTGTTGCCGGCGGTGATCTGGGCGAGATGCGGCGCTACCTTGACACCGGCCTGATGGACATCATCTTGAACCACAACCATTTCACTCTTCTGGACCGTTCGGCGAGTCCGCTGATCACGGACTGTGTCTCCGCCGGTGTGGCGTTCGTCAATGCCGCGCCCTATGCGAGCGGGATCCTGGCGAAGCCCCTTGCGTCAAGCCCGCGCCACGGATATCAAGCACCGTCTCCTGCGGTGGTGACGACGGTCGAGTGGTTGCACCAGACCTGCGGCAAGTTCGGTGTCCCGCTAGCCGCGCTCGCGCTTCAGTTCTCGACCCGCGATCCGCGCATCCGGTCAACCGTCGTCGGCGTAAGCGCACCACAGCGGATCGACGAGCTCGTGCGCAACGCCACCCTCTCCATCCCACCGGAGCTGTGGGAGCTTGTTGAGGATCGGCTAGGCTCCTCATGCCGGATAGGTGCTGACCTCGTGAGTCTCACGAAGGACCGGCGCAGCTCGTCGGAGATGGAGGTTCCGATGTCCCGTTCGTGGCAGGACTCCTCACGTCCGCGGGATGAGCGCCTCAGCGACCTCCTTGCAGAGATGACGCTTGAGGAGAAGGTCGCTCAGCTGGGGAGTGCCTTCACCGGGTTCAAGTTCGAGGCCAATCCTGCGACGGACCAGCAGCTGGTGGCCCCGTTCCAGGACGCCTTCGAGGAGACCCCCTGGGACACGTCGATCGTCGACGGGCTCGGTCAGATCACCCGGGCCTTCGGTACCGCGCCGGTGTCGGCGGCCGAGGGCGTCGCGAGGCTGGCCGCCATGCAGCGCGACCTCGTGGACAAGACTCGCCTCGGCATCCCCGCCATCGCCCATGAAGAGTGTCTGACGGGTTTCACGACGTACCAGGCGACGATCTACCCGGCACCGCTTGCCCTCGCCGCCACCTTCAACCCGGACCTGGTCCAACGCATCGGCCGCCGTATCGGCGACGACCTGCGCAGCGTCGGTGTCCATCAGGGCCTTGCCCCGGTGCTCGACGTCGTGCGCGACTACCGCTGGGGTCGCGTCGAGGAGACTCTCGGCGAGGACCCCTACCTGGTCGCCATCATGGGGGCGGCCTACGTGCGGGGCCTTGAGTCCGGCGGGGTGATCGCCACCCTCAAGCACTTCGTCGGCTACTCAGCCTCGCGCGCGGCTCGCAACCACGCACCGGTGAGCATGGGACCTCGGGAGCTGCGTGACGTGATGCTCCCACCGTTCGAGGTCGCGGTCCGCGAGGGCGGCGCCCGCTCGGTGATGAACGCCTACACCGACATCGACGGCGTCCCGGTCGCCGCCGATCGGGAACTGCTCACCACCCTGTTGCGTGACGAGATGGGCTTCACCGGGGTCACGGTGTCCGACTACTGGTCCATCAGCCTGCTATCAGACGTGCACAAGGTGGCTGCCTCGCCGGCGGCCTCTGGCGCGCTCGCCCTCGAGGCGGGTGTGGACGTGGAGCTGCCAGCAAGCCGCTGTTACGGCGCCGGACTCGTCGACCTGGTGCGGGGCGGGCAGCTGGACGAGGCCGTCGTGGACCGGTCCGTCCGGAGGGTTCTGGATCAGAAGCTTGACCTCGGACTTCTCGATGCTGACTACGACCCGCTCAGTGGTGTGGATCCGGCCCCCGACCTCGACAACCCCGAGAATCGGGCCGCCGCGCAGCTCGCAGCCGAAGAATCGGTGATCCTCCTGGCGAACCGCGGAATCCTCCCGTTGACCGGCCCGTTGAGGCTCGCCGTCGTCGGCCCGACCGCCGCAGAGGCCCGGTCCTTCCTCGGGTGCTACTCCTACCCCAACCACCTACTCCACCGCTTCCCAGAGCTCGGCTTGGGCGTGCCCGTTCCAACCCTGGCCGATGCGGTCGTCGCAGAGTTCCCGACGACGCAGGTCACCACGACCCCCGGCTGCGCCATCAACGGTACTGACACGAGCGGGATCGCCGAGGCCGTCACGGTGGTCAGACGGGCAGACGTCGCCCTAGTGGCAGTCGGGGACTTGGCTGGGATGTTCGGCGGTGGCACCTCAGGCGAGGGGTGCGACGCACCTGACCTAGCCCTCCCCGGGGTGCAGGCAGAACTTGTGCGAGCCGTACTGGCGACCGGGACCCCCACCGTCCTGGTCTGCGTGTCCGGTCGCCCTTATGCCCTCGGCGAGTTCTCGGACGCGGCTTCCGCCATCGTCCAGGCATTCATGCCCGGACAAGGCGCAGGGTCGGCGATCGCCGGCGTCATGTCCGGTCGCGTGAACCCGAGTGGTCGTCTTCCCGTCCAGATTCCGGCTGTGGCCCACGGACAGCCCTCGACCTACCTGCAGTCCGCTTACGGCCTTCCGGGACTCGCTGCCAGCTCGATCTCGGTACCGGTCCTCTACCCCTTCGGGCACGGACTCTCATACAGCAGCTTCGAGATCTCCGACCCCTGCCTCAGCGCCACTACTGTCGACACCGACGGCCGACTCTCCGTCTCCGCCACGATCACGAATACGGGAGCGCGCCGGGGGGCGGACGTAGTCCAGCTCTACTACAGCGATCCGGTGGCCGAGGTGGCCCGGCCGGTGATCATGCTTCTCGGCTTCGCCCGAGTCGACCTTGACGCCGGCGAACAGGCCAAGGTTACGTTCGAGGTCTCCGCCGACCGCTTCGCATACTGCGGACGACAGGGGCGCATCGTCGATTCGGGGGCCATCGAGCTGATGTTCGGCCACTCCAGCAGCGACATCGCCCACCGCGCGCTACTAGAGGTGACGGGCACGACTCGCAAGGTCGGCAGCGAGCGCACCCTG
>CAWCSB010000033.1:0-76813 GCA_963798045.1 uncultured Actinomycetota bacterium | reverse complement strand
CGCTCATGCTTTTTCGGGGTCCCCGCAGAAGCGCGGGCGGGAGGAGCGCAGCGGGAGGAGCGCGCGCTTCTGTGGGGTGATCACTCGCCGCCCTTCTGGATGAACGACTTCACGAAGTCCTCGGCGTTCGTCTCGAGGACGTCATCGATCTCGTCGAGGATGGCGTCGACGTCGTCGTCCAGAGCTTCCTTGCGCTCTGCAACGTCGCTCTCGGTGACCTCTTCGGTGGACTCCTCCACCTCCGACGCCTTGCGCGGCTGCTTCTGCTCCTGTGCCATGACATGACCTTATCGACCCCACGGTGGCTGCGCGTTCAGTCACAGCCCCGGGTCGCCTGGTTTCGAGACGGTCGCAGAGCGACCTCCTGAACCACCGGTGGTTGAGGAAGGCGCGCTAGCGCCTGTCTCGAAACCCCCCGCAGCCCGCGCTGGCAGCCGACTACGGGCCGCTCAACGCAGAGCGACCTCCTGAACCACCGGTGGTTGAGGAAGGCGCGCTAGCGCCTGTCTCGAAACCCCCCGCAGCCCGTGCTGGGAGCCGCCTACCGGCCGCTCAACGCAGAGTGACCTCCTCAACCACCGGTGGTTGAGGAAGGCGCGCTAGCGCCTGTCTCGAAACCCCCGCAGCCCGCGCTGGGAGCCGACTACGGGCCGCTCAACGCAGAGTGACCTCCTGAACCACCGGTGGTTGAGGAAGGCGCGCTAGCGCCTGTCTCGAAACCCCCGCGGCCCGCGCTGGGAGCCGCCTACCGGCCGCTCAACGCGTGAGTTCGGCCACCAGCGCCTCGGCCGTGTCGGAGCGGTCGAGCAGCGCGCCGACGTGAGCCTTGCTTCCCCGGAGGGGATCGATGGTCGGGACCCGCTGCAGCGACTCCCGCCCGGGCAGGTCGAAGATCACCGAGTCCCACGACGCCGCGGCGACCTCGGAGGAGAACTTCTCGAGGCACCGGCCCCGGAAGTAGGCCCGGGTGTCCTCCGGCGGGTCGTGCATCGCCGCCTCGATCGACGCGTCGTCGAGCAGCCGCTCGATCCGGCCGGCCTTCGCAAGGCGGTGGTAGAGCCCCTTCTCGGGCCGGATGTCGGAGTACTGGTAGTCGATCAGCTGCAGCTTGGCGTCGTCCCAGTCCAGGCCGTCGCGCTGGCGGTACTGCTCAAGGAGCTTCAGCTTGGCCACCCAGTCCAGCTCGCCGGCCAGCAGCATCGGGTCGCGCTCCAGCCGGTCGAGCACCGACTCCCACCGGGCCAGCACGTCGACGGTCTGGTCGTCCGCGTCGGCGCCGAACCGGTCCTCGACGTACTTGCGGGCCAGGTCGAGGTACTCCAGTTGGAGCTGTACGCCGGTCAGGGTGCGGCCGTCGGTCAGTGTCACCGTCTGCTTGAGCGTCGGGTCGTGCGAGATCGCCCGCAACCCCGAGACCGAGCCGTCGATCGTGAGGTCCTGGCTGATGAAGCGCTCCTCGATCATCGACAGCACCAGCGCGGTGGTGCCGACCTTGAGGTAGGTCGAGATCTCGGCGAGGTTCGCGTCACCGATGATCACGTGCAGCCGGCGGTACTTCTCCGGGTCGGCGTGCGGCTCGTCGCGGGTGTTGATGATGGGCCGCTTGAGCGTGGTCTCCAGACCGACCTCGACCTCGAAGAAGTCGGCGCGCTGGCTGAGCTGGAAGCCGTGCTCGCGCCCGTCCTGACCGATCCCGACCCGGCCGGCGCCGGTGAACACCTGGCGGCTCACGAAGAACGGCGTCAGGTGCCGCACGATGTCCGCGAACGGTGTGGCGCGCCGCATCAGGTAGTTCTCGTGGGCGCCGTAGGACGCGCCCTTGTTGTCGGTGTTGTTCTTGTAGCAGACGATCGGCGCGCCGCCCGGGAGCTGTCCGGCCCGCCTGGAGGCGTCGAGCATCACCAGCTCCCCTGCCTTGTCCCACTTCACGATGTCGCGAGGCGTAGTGACCTCGGGCGTGGAGTACTCCGGGTGGGCATGGTCGACGTAGAGCCGCGCGCCGTTGGTCAGGATGACGTTGGCGAGCCCGAGGTCCTCGTCGGTGAGCTGGGTCGGGTCCGCGATCTGCCGCGACATGTCAAAGCCCCGGGCGTCGCGGAGCGGCGACTCCTCCTCGAAGTCCCAGCGCGCCCGGCGCGCCTTCACGGTGGCGGAGGCGTAGGCGTTGACGACCTGCGAGGACGCGACCATGGGGTTGGCCAGGGGTTGGCCGACCACCGAGATGCCGTACTCCACCTCGGTGCCCATGACGCGTCGCACAGACATGCATCCAGCGTACGGGTACGACGCTGCGCGTATGTGCTGCCCGTAGGTTGGGGACGTGGGCTGGTGGTCCGAACGCGTCGTCCCCCGCATGGCCGACCGCAGCCTGTCGTCGCGGCCGATCATGGAGCTGCGCCGTGACGTGTGCGGCGGCCTGTCGGGCCGGGTGCTCGAGATCGGCTTCGGCAGCGGGCTGAACGTCTCCGCCTACCCCGCGCAGGTCATCTCCGTGAGCGCCGTGGAGCCGTCCGACCTGGGGTGGGAGCTGTCAACCGAGCGCCGCTCCGGGTCAGCGGTGCCGGTCGAGCGGGTCGGACTGGACGGGCAACGGCTGGCGGCAGCCGACGCGACGTACGACGCCGTGCTGTCGACGTTCACGCTGTGCACCATCCCCGAGGTGGAGACGGCCCTGGCGGAGGTACGCCGGGTGCTGCGCCCCGGAGGCGCGCTGCACGTGCTGGAGCACGGTCTCGCGCCGGACCCGAAGGTGGCCGCGTGGCAGCGCCGCCTGAACGGGCTCCAGGGACGGGTCGCCGCCGGCTGCCACCTGACCAGGGACGCGCCGGCGCTCATCGAGGCGGCGGGCTTCACGATCGAGCGGCTCGACCAGGCCCATTTGCCCGGGCCCGGCGTCGCGAAGCCGTGGACCTACGTGTCCCTGGCGACCGCAGTGCGCGACTGAGCGGTCCCGAGCGTGACCGCTCAGGGGCCGAAGCCGCCGGAGGGGTTGTGGCGCACCGAGGTCTCCTGCGAGCGCGCGTAGGCGTCGCCCTGGATGAGCTGGCGGTGCGCGTCGATCGGGCGACGCTTGGACCGGCCGCTCGTCACCCACGCAACCACGAAGAGGACGATGCACACAGCGCCGGCGATGATCCAGAACGTCATGGTGGCCTCCAGCTTTCCGAGATGGTGACTAGAAGACGTACTGAGGCGTCAGGGAGTTCCCGACGAAGGACTACAGATACTGACCCGTGTTGGGGACGGTGTCGATCGAGCGTCCGGGCTCGGTCCCGGACTTGCCGGTGATGAGCGTGCGGATGAAGACGATCCGCTCGCCCTTCTTGCCGGAGATCCGGGCCCAGTCGTCGGGGTTGGTGGTGTTGGGGAGGTCCTCGTTCTCCTTGAACTCGTCCACGCAGGCCTGGAGCAGGTGCGAGACGCGCAGCCCGCGCTGATCGAGGTCGAGGAAGTCCTTGATCGCCATCTTCTTGGCGCGGTCGACGATGTTCTGGATCATCGCCCCGGAGTTGAAGTCCTTGAAGTACAGGACCTCCTTGTCACCGTTGGCGTAGGTCACCTCGAGGAAGCGGTTCTCCTCGGTCTCGGTGTACATCCGCTCCACGGTCGCCTGGATCATCCCACCCACCGTGGCGTCACGATCGCCGCCGAACTCGGTCACGTCGTCGGTGTGGAGCGGCAGGTCGGCCGTGAGGTACTTGGAGAAGATGTCGCGCGCGGACTCGGCATCGGGGCGCTCGATCTTGATCTTCACGTCGAGCCGCCCGGGCCGCAGGATCGCGGGGTCGATCATGTCCTCGCGGTTGGAGGCACCGATGACCAGCACGTTCTCCAGCAGCTCGACACCGTCGATCTCGCTGAGCAGCTGCGGGACGATGGTGTTCTCGACGTCGGAGGAGACCCCGGAACCGCGGGTGCGGAACAGGGAGTCCATCTCGTCGAAGAACACGATGACCGGGGTCCCTGCACTGGCCTTCTCACGGGCTCGCTGGAAGACCAGCCGGATGTGGCGCTCGGTCTCTCCGACGTACTTGTTGAGCAGCTCGGGGCCCTTGATGTTGAGGAAGTAGGACTTCCCCTCCTGGCCGGTCCGCGCAGCGACCTTCTTGGCCAGGCTGTTGGCCACGGCCTTGGCGATCAGCGTCTTGCCGCAGCCGGGCGGGCCGTAGAGCAGCACACCCTTCGGCGGCCGGAGCTGGTGCTCCTTGAACAGCTCGGGGTGCAGGTAGGGCAGCTCCACGGCGTCCTGGATCGCCTCGATCTGTCCTTTGAGGCCGCCGATCGACGAGTAGTCGATGTCGGGGACCTCCTCGAGGACCAGCTCCTCGACCTCCGACTTCGGCACCTTCTCGTAGACGTAGCCGGCCCGCGTGTCGAGCAGCAGCGAGTCACCGGCCCGGATGGTGTCGGACCGCAGCGGCTCGGCGAGCCGGACGACGCGCTCCTCGTCGGCGCTGGCGATGACCAGGGCGCGATCGCCGTCGGCGAGCAGCTCCTTGAACATCACGACCTCGCCGACCTGCTCGTAGTCGAGCGCGGCGACGACGTTGAGGGCCTCGTTGAGCATGACCTCCTGCCCACGGAACAGGTGGTCGAGGTCGACGCTCGGGCTGACGTTGACCCGCAGCTTGCGCCCGCCGGTGAACACGTCGATCGAGTCGTCGTCGTTGCGGCTCAGGAAGGTGCCGAAGCCGGCCGGCGGCTGGGCCAGCCGGTCGACCTCCTCCTTGAGCTTCATGATCTGGTCGCGCGCCTCGCGCAGGGTCTGCGCCAGTCGCTCGTTCTGAGACGTCACGGCGGCGAGCGAGCGCTGCGCGTCGGCCAGTCGTAGCTCAAGGCCACGGGAGCCGGTCGGTGCGTCGTTGACCCGCCGACGGAGGTCGGTGACCTCGGCCTCGAGGAAGCGCACCTGGCTCATGAGCTCGTCGGGGGTCCTGCCCCCAGCGGCTCCGCTGGACTTTTCCGGGTTGTCCGAAGTCATGGGCGTCACCTCCTGTGAAAAAAGACCCTACTCGTGAACGCCCGTGGCCCAAGTGCTTATCCGCGCGGCGTTGATCACGAATTCACCATGATCTTGTTGCGAGAAGGTTGCTCCGCGGTTGCCGCAGTACGCCGGTTCAGTCCTCGGATGGCGTACGGCGCCCAGACGTCCGGGCGACGTACGCGCGGGCCGCCCGGGCCAGCAGCCGGTTGTGGGCGGTGTGTCGAAGGGCCGCCTTCCGCAGACCGAACCCGGCCGCGCGGGCAGCGCTCCCCATCACCTCCTGCGGTGTGGGTCGCCGGCCCTCCCGTTGGAGGAACGCGCGGCGGTAGCGGCGGAAGAGGTGGCCGTGCCCCAGCGCGAGGGCGGCAAGCGCGGCCTCGGCCGCCTCGAGGAGCTCGCCGTCGGTCACTTCATCGAAGGGGCGCCCGGGATCGACCCGGTCCTCCGGCACCAGATCCGCCAGGTCGCCGACCACGACGACCCCGCGCCGCGCGAGCTCGCGCACCAGCACCTCGGCATACGAGCTCGCCCACGGAAGGTGTTCAGCAGGGAGTCTCAGCGGACGCGAGCGGGCGACGGCCAGCCGGGGCCGGAGCCCGTCTTCGACGACGAACCGGTACTGGTCCTGATTCAGGCGCGGGACGAGGACGTCGTTGAGCCTCCGGACGGCCTCGACCTCTGCGGCCCCCAACGCGACGTTGCGCACGGCGACGTCTCCACTGTCCCAGATGTCGGGTGGCAGTCCGGTGGCCGTGGCGAACCGGTCGAGCAGGCAGCGGGCAGCCACCCCCCGAGGCGGCACGGTCACCACCCGGATCCGCTCGGGCGGAACGACCGTGCCCCACGCGTCCAGCACGCGGAGGACGTCGTGACGGACCCAGAACGCCGTCGCTTCGGGCATCGGCGAGACCTGCGGGTCGCGGACTGCCGCGATGAACTCGCGCCACGGGGTGGTGCTGCCGGTCACGATGTTCTGCTCCCAAGCGGACACCACGGTCCGCGCCATGTCCCGGACGCCGACGACGACGTGGAGCCGGTCGCGCCCGAGGCTGCGCGCCAACCTGCGCACGTGCCGGGGCCGGGCCATCCCCAGCTCCTCCTCGGAGATCAGCGCGCTCGGGCCTGCGTACGCCGCCACCTCCGAGGCCAGCCGGGGAAACGCGCCGGTAACCACGTCGTGGCCCTCGCCCTGCACCCGCTGACCCAGCAGGTCGTATGCAGCGAGGCGCTGGGCACGATGCCGGCCACCGGGGTAGAGCACCCCCGCTGCCGCGAGTGCGTCGACGCGCGCGTCCAATGCCGCCTGGATCGTCGACGTGCCGGTTTTCGGCATACCGACATGCAGGTGGATGTCCGACATGCCCACCAGAGTGGCGCCAGTCGGCGCCCAATGGCAGGGGGCTGAAGTCCCGGTTTACGCAGGAGTCTCCGACCGACGTCGGAGCGGCGGCCGCGCGCTCAGTCCTCGGCCGGGTCCGCTGGTACGCCGGGAGGTCGCGGGCCGGCGTAGTCCGGGCCGTAGGCGCCGGGGGCGGGTCGGCGCTTCTTGAGCGGGGGCTTCTGCCCAGGGGCCATCCGGCGGGCGGTCACCAGGAACGCCGTGTGACCGATCATCGCGTGGCCGGGCCGCACGGCGAGACCCTCCACGTGCCAGTCGCGCACCAGCGACTCCCACGCGGAGGGCTCGGTGAAGCCACCGTGCATCCGCACGGTCTCGACGAAGCGCGAGAGCTGGGTCGTCGTGGCGACGTACGCGCACAGGATCCCGCCCGGTCGGAGCGCGTCGGCGGCCACCTCGAGGCACTCCCACGGTGCCAGCATGTCGAGGACGATCCGGTCGCACCGGTCCTCCGGCTGGGCACTGTGCTGGGGTAGCAGCTCGGCCAGGTCGCCGACGTGGAGCGTCCAGGCCGGGTGCTGGCCACCGAAGAACTGGGTGACGTTGCTGCGGGCCACGTCGGCGAACTCCTCGCGCCGCTCGTACGACGTGACTCGTCCGCCCGGGCCGACGGCGCGCAGCAGCGAGCAGGTGAGCGCCCCGGACCCGGCGCCCGCCTCGACCACGTGCGCGCCCGGGAAGACGTCGACCAGCGCGACGATCTGCGCCGCGTCCTTGGGGTAGATGACCGCCGCGCCGCGCGGCATCGAGATCACGAACTCCGAGAGCAGCGGACGGAAGACGAGGTACTCGCCGCCGGCCGAAGAGGTGACCGTGAACCCCTCCTCGCGACCGATCAGCTCGTCGTGGTCGAGGTGCCCCTTATTGGAGAAGAACCGCTTGCCGGGCTCCAGGCAGAAGTTGTGGCGGCGTCCCTTGCCGTCGACGAGGCGCACCCACTCACCCACGCGCAGCGGCCCGCGGTGCACGCCCGACCACTCAAGCCCCTGATCCGGGGAGGACTCGCTGTGCTCGGCCACCCCGGGAACCTACAGTCCGCCCGGCCGAACGCTCAGGGCGAGTCCTGGTCCGGGACCGCCCGGAACGCCCGGTCCACGTCCGCGGTCGTGAGCACGCCGTAGACCGAGCCGTCGTCCTCGACGAGGAGGTACTCGGTCGCGGGCGACCGGGTGATGGCCCGGACCAGCTCCTCGCCGGAGATGCTCACCGGCAGCGAGAGACCGTCGTCGACCCCGCGGGCGACGGTCGAGACGGCCATCCAGGGGCGCCGATCCTCGGGGGTGGCCAGCAGGGCCGCCTCGTTGACCACGCCGACAGGGCGGCCGCTGCCGGTGACGGTGACGATCGCCCCGGCGTGGGCCTCTCGCGCGCGGCGTACGGCCTCGGCCAGCGGCAGGTCCTCAGGCACGGCGAGGGTGCGCCTGGCGAGGTTGCGGGCCACGAGGTGCGGCAGCCGGCGCCGGATCCGGGCGGTCTGGAGCGACGCGGTGGCGCCGTTCCAGAGGAAGAAGGCGATGACGAACGACAGCAGGAAGTCGAACACGTCGGGCTCGATGTCGAAGAGCGACTCCTGCAGCAGTGGCCAGAGCAGCACCGCGAACGCGGTGACCCGGCCGCCCCAGGCGGCGACGACGGTGCCGCGGTGCATGCTGCCGGTGAGCTGCCAGACCGCGGACTTGAGCACCCGGCCGCCGTCCAGCGGGAGTCCCGGCACCAGGTTGAGCGCGCCCACCAGCAGGTTTCCGAACGCGAGCCCCTCGACCACCATGAGCAGCAGCCCGTCGGGCGTGACGAACCACAGTCCCAGGGCCGCCAGGCCGACCGCCAGTGAGGTCAGCGGGCCGACCACCGCGATCCAGAACTCCTGGCGCGGCTTCTTGGCCTCCGCCTCGATCGCCGTCACGCCGCCGAGGAAGTGCAGCGTGATCGAGGACACCGGGAAGCCGTAGTGCCGGGCGGCGTAGGCGTGCGACGCCTCGTGCAGGAGCACGGAGAGGTAGAGCACGACCGCGAAGGCGAGCCCGGCGACGTACTTCCAGATCCCGAGCCCGGGATGGACCGCTTCCGCACGCGGTGCCACCACCACGGCGATCAGGGCTGCCACGACGAACCATGACGACGTGACGAGCACGTCGCTGCCGGCGATCGTGCCGATCTTGATCGTGCCCGGAGGGCGCGGCACCTGAGGGCTCGCCTGCGGTCCTGACACGCTGCCACGCTAGCCGACGGTCCGTCGGCCGGGCCCTTGTCGGAGGGCGCGGCTAGCGTGCGTGCCATGGGCTCGATGAGTGCGGCACCGATCGACCGCAAGGTCCGCGGTGTGCTCTCCCCGAGCCGGGCCGGAGACTTCATGTCCTGCCCGCTGCTGTTCCGCTACCGCACCA
Organism: uncultured Actinomycetota bacterium; assembly: GCA_963798045.1. GTDB lineage: Bacteria > Actinomycetota > Actinomycetes > Propionibacteriales > Nocardioidaceae > Nocardioides. The sequence goes on along the minus strand of CAWCSB010000033.1, from coordinate 68,046 downwards.
TCGACCGGCTGCCCGAGGGGTCCTCCCCCGACGCGGTCCGCGGCACCCTGGTCCACCAGGTGCTGGAGGAGATCTTCGACCTCCCCGCCGCCGAGCGCACGCCGGAGGCCGCCCACCGCCTGCTCGAGCCCGCCTGGCGGCAGCTGCAGCAGCTGTCGCGGCAGGCCCGTGAGGTCGCCGGCAGTCTCGACGAGCCGGAATGGCTCGACTCAGCGCACACCGTGCTCGATCGGTGGTTCGTCCTGGAGGACCCGACCCGGCTGGAGCCGGCCGACCGCGAGGTCTTCGTCGAGACCACCCTCGACTCCGGGCTGTCTCTGCGCGGCATCGTCGACCGGCTCGACGAGAGGCCCGACGGCGCCCTCAGAGTTGTGGACTACAAGACCGGCAGCTCAGTAGCTGAGGGGTTCGAGTTCAAAGCACTGTTCCAGCTGCGCATCTACGCGCTGATCCTGTGGCGCAGCCGCGGGGTGGTGCCGCGGATGCTGCAGCTGGTCTACCTCGGCACCACCAGCGAGATAGTCCGCTACGAGCCCGACGAGGCAGACCTGCTCGCCACCGAGCGCAAGGTCGACGCGCTCTGGGAGGCGATCGAGCTGGCCAGGGCGACCGGCGAGTTCCTGCCCAGCCGCGGCAAGCAGTGCGACTGGTGCTCGTTCAAGGCACACTGCCCGGCCTGGGGCGGCGAGCTGCTTCCGATGCCCGCTCCGCCGACGCGCTGGGCCCGGCTCAAACGGGCCGTGCGGGGCCGTTGGCGGCGGGTCCGGCGCCGGCTGCGGGGTCGCCGCTGAGCTGTGGAGACTCGACTGCCGCCGAGTCGCTCCGGCGTACAGTGACGGGCACGTTGGAGACGTCAGGAGGCGGGACGTGAGCGACGTCCAGATGATCATCAACCGACTTCTGGACCTCTGAGCGCGGCCAGGTCTGCAGCAGTCAGTCCCTCGAGGCTGTCTCGGAACACCCGCCGCGGTCCCTCGAGGACCGGCACGTGGTTCTCGACGACGAGCACGGTGCAGCCCGCCTCCTCGGCCGACTTGGCGCCGGTGTTGGAGTCCTCGATGGCCAGGCACTCCTCGGGCGGTACGCCGAGGGCCGCGGCCGCGCTCAGATAGGGCTCGGGGTGTGGCTTGCCGTTCTTCACCTGGTCACCGGTGACGACGACGCGGAACGTCTCGGCGGGCAGGCGGGCCAGGATCGGCGCGACGAACCGCTCGTAGGACATCGTGACGAGCCCGCAGCGGACCCCCGCCTCGGCCAGGGACGTCAGCAGCGCGACGGCGCCGGGCCGCCACGGCACCTCGAGCTCGACCTTGTCGACGACGCCGTCGAGCAGCTCGTCGACGATCTCCTCAGGAGTGAGGTCGAGCCCCATCACCTGCTTGATGTAGCGGCCGGACTCGATCAGGTCGCTCCCGACCAGGTGCAGGGCGTCGGCATGGCTCCACGTGCCGCCGTACTTCTCGGCCATCGCGAACTCCGTCGCGATCCAGTACGGCTCGGTGTCGACCAGGGTGCCGTCCATGTCCCACAGGACTGCTTGCATCACGTCGCTGGCATCAGTCGTCGGGGTCGTAGCCGAGGTTCGGCGAGAGCCAGCGCTCCGCCTCGGCGAGGGTCCAGCCCTTGCGCTCGGCGTAGTCCTGGACCTGGTCGCGCGCGAGCCGGCCGACGACGAAGTACTGCGACTGCGGGTGGCTGAAGTACCAGCCGGACACAGCAGCGCCCGGCCACATCGCCATGCTCTCGGTGAGCTCGATCCCGGTGTTGGTCTCTACGTCGAGCAGCTCCCACAGCGTCTGCTTCTCGGTGTGCTCCGGGCAGGCCGGGTAGCCCGGCGCTGGACGGATGCCCTGGTACTTCTCGGCGATCAGCGATGCGTTGTCGAGGTCCTCGTCGGGGACGTGGCCCCAGAACTCGGTGCGGACCCGCTGGTGGAGCCGCTCCGCGAAGGCCTCGGCGAGCCGGTCGGCGAGCGACTCCAGCATGATCGCGGAGTAGTCGTCGTTGGCCTTCTTGAACGCGTCGATGCGGTCCTGGGCACCCAGCCCGGTCGTCACCGCGAAGGCGCCGACATGGTCGGGCAGCCCGGTCTCACGGGGGGCCACGAAGTCACCCAGCGACCTGTTGGGGACCCCGTCGCGGTGCTCGCCCTGCTGCCGCAGGTTGCGCAGCGTGGCCAGCACCTCGGAGCGTGACTCGTCGGTATAGACCTCGATGTCGTCGTCCACGGCGCTCGCGGGGAAGAACCCGAACACGGCGTTCGCGGTCAGCCACTTCTCCTCGATGACCTGGTCGAGCATCGCCTGCGCGTCGTCGTACAGGGCTCGGGCCGTCTCGCCCGTAGTCGGGTTGTGGAGGATGTCGGGGAACTTGCCCTTCATCTCCCAGGCGTTGAAGAACGGCTGCCAGTCGATGTAGTCGCGCAGCTCGGCCAGGTCATAGGCCTCGAGCACATGGATGCCCGGCTCCTTGGGTGCCGGCGGCTCGTAGCCGTCCCAGACGATCGGCGTGCGGTTGTCACGCGCCTGCTGCAGCGTGATCATCGGCCGGTCGTGCTTGGCGGCGTGCCGCTCCCGCAGGGAGTCGTAGTCCGCCTTCACGTCGGCCAGCAGCTTCGGCCGCTGCGCGTCGCTGAGCAGCGCGGCCAACGTGGGGACCGAGCGCGAGGCGTCCTTCACCCACACCACGGGGCCGTCGTACTTCCCGTCCACCTTGACCGCGGTGTGCGCGCGCGACGTGGTCGCGCCGCCGATCATGAGCGGGATCTCGAAGCCGCGGCGCTGCATCTCGCCGGCGACGTTGACCATCTCGTCGAGGGACGGGGTGATCAGGCCGGACAGGCCGACGGCGTCCGCCCCGATCTCGACGGCGGTGTCGAGGATCTTCTGCGCCGGCACCATCACGCCCAGGTCGATGACCTCGTAGTTGTTGCACTGGAGCACGACGCCGACGATGTTCTTGCCGATGTCGTGGACGTCTCCCTTGACCGTGGCCATCACGATCGTGCCGTTGGTGTCCTTGGCGGTGGCGTACTCGGGGTTGTCGAGCTTCTCCTGCTCGATGAACGGGATGAGGTAGGCGACCGCCTTCTTCATCACCCGAGCCGACTTCACGACCTGCGGCAGGAACATCTTGCCGGCCCCGAACAGGTCGCCGACGACGTTCATGCCGTCCATCAGCGGGCCCTCGATCACCTCGATCGGGCGGCCGCCGCGGTCGGCGATGAGCTGCCGCAGCTCCTCGGTGTCGCTCTCGGCGTACGCGTCGATGCCCTTGACCAGTGCGTGCGTGATCCGCTCGCCGACGGGCAGGCCCCGCCACTCCGCGGCCTCGGCCTCGGTGACCTCGCCCTGCTTGTTGTGGGCCTCCGCGATCTCGAGCAGCCTTTCGGCGGCGTCGGGACGACGGTTGAGGACGACGTCCTCGATCCGCTCGCGCAGCTCCGGCTCCACCTGGTCGTAGACGACCAGCGCACCGGCGTTGACGATGCCCATGTCGAGACCGGCCTCGATCGCGTGGTAGAGGAACACCGCGTGGATCGCCTCGCGGACCGGGTTGTTGCCGCGGAACGAGAAGCTGACGTTGGAGATGCCGCCGGAGACCTTGGCGCCGGGCAGGTTCTGCTTGATCCAGCGGGTGGCCTCGATGAAGTCGAGACCGTACGACGCGTGCTCCTCGATGCCCGTCGCGACCGCGAACACATTGGGGTCGAAGATGATGTCCTCGGCGGGGAAGCCGACCTCGTCGACCAGGATGCGGTAGGCGCGCTCGCAGATCGCCTTGCGACGTTCGAGGTTGTCGGCCTGGCCGTCCTCGTCGAAGGCCATCACGACCGCGGCCGCGCCGTACTTGCGGCACAGCCGGGCCTGCTCGCGGAACTTCTCCTCGCCCTCCTTCATGGAGATCGAGTTGACGATCGGCTTACCCTGGACGTTCTTGAGCCCGGCCTCGATCACCTCCCACTTGGAGGAGTCGACCATGAGCGGCACGCGGCTGATGTCGGGCTCGGAGGCGATCAGCTTGAGGAAGCGGTCCATGGCCGCGACGCCGTCGATCATCCCCTCGTCCATGTTGACGTCGATGACCTGAGCGCCGTTCTCGACCTGCTGCGCGGCGACGGAGAGCGCGGTGTCGTAGTCGCCGGCCTTGATCAGGTTGCGGAACTTCGCGGAGCCGGTGATGTTGGTCCGCTCCCCCACGTTCACGAACAGGCTGTCCTCGGTGAGCGTGAACGGCTCGAGCCCCGACAGCCGCATGGCGGGGGCCAGCTCGTGGGTGTCGCGGCGCTGCTTGCCCTCGACGGCGGCGGCGATGGAGGCGATGTGCGCCGGCGTGGTGCCGCAGCAGCCGCCGACCAGGTTGACGTAGCCCGCCTCGGCGAACTCGCCGATGATCGCGGCCGTCTCCTCGGGCGCCTCGTCGTACTCGCCGAACGCGTTGGGCAGCCCGGCGTTGGGGTAGCAGGAGACGAACGAGTCGGCGATGCGTGACATCTCCGCGATGTAGGGCCGCATCTCCTTGGCGCCGAGCGCGCAGTTGAGGCCCACCGCGATCGGGTCGACGTGCCGGATCGAGTCCCAGAACGCCTCGGTCACCTGGCCGGACAGGGTGCGGCCGGATGCGTCGGTGATGGTGCCGGAGACGATGACCGGCCACCGCCGGCCGTACTCCTCGAAGACCGTCTCGACCGCGAAGATCGCGGCCTTGGCGTTGAGGGTGTCGAAGATCGTCTCGATGAAGAGCAGGTCCGAGCCACCGTCGAGCAGGCCGCGGGTCGACTCGGAGTACGCCGCGACGAGCTGGTCGAAGCTCACGTTGCGGGCGGCCGGGTCGTTGACGTCGGGCGAGATGGACGCCGTCCGCGTGGTCGGGCCGAGCGCCCCGGCGACGTACCGCGGCCGGTCGGCGGTGGCCACCTCGTCCGCCACCCGGCGGGCCAGCCGCGCGGCCTCGAGGTTCAGCTCGAGCGCGAGCTCCTCCATGCCGTAGTCCGCGAGCGAGATCGCCGTGGCGTTGAAGGTGTTGGTCTCGATGATGTCCGCGCCGGCCTCGAGGTACTCGCGGTGGATGCCGGCGACGATCTCGGGCTGGGTGAGGGTGAGCAGGTCGTTGTTGCCCTGCAGGTCCGAGGGCCAGTCCGCGAACCGCTCGCCGCGGTAGCCCGCCTCGGAGGGCCGATCCCGCTGGATCGCCGTGCCCATCGCGCCGTCGATGACCAGGATCCGCTCGCGGAGGGCGACCGTCAGCGCTTCGGTGGCGTCGGGGCGCCAGTCAGGCTGGTCGCTCACGGTGCCTCCTCTCGCTCCCGGTCGGCCTGTACAACGGCCGCGGTGGCGTTGGGTGACAAGCCTAGGAAGAGCGTCCGCTGGCTGGACAGCATTCCCGAATCGTGACACCGGGCCGTCTCACCGCACGAATTGCCGAGGCGTCCTGAAACCACCCCCCTCACACCTAGACTCGACTTGTGACCTCACCCCCACGAAACCGCGGGTGGCTGCGCTCCGCGCTGGGCGCGCTTTCGCGGGGACCCCAAGAATGATCGAGCTCGAGGACATCGAGGGTCTGGTGGACCCGGTCGTCATCGCCGCCTTCGAGGGCTGGAACGACGCTGCCGACGCCGCCTCATCCGCCCTCGACCACCTGATGCGGGTCTGGAACGCGCGGGTCGTGGGTGCGATCGACCCCGACGAGTTCTACGACTTCCAGGTCAACCGGCCGATGGTCGGCACCGATCCCGCCGGACACCGGCGGGTCACCTGGCCCGGCACCACCCTCGCGATCGCGTCGCCGCCCGACCTCGACCGCGACATCATCCTGCTGCGCGGCATCGAGCCGAACATGAAGTGGCGCCAGTTCTGTGCCGAGCTGCTCGCGGCCTGCGACGACCTGGGCGGCCGGCTGGTGGTCACGCTCGGGGCGCTGCTCGCGGACACGCCGCACACCCGGCCGATACCGGTCTCCGGGACCGCCACCGAGCCCGAGCTGGTGGACCGGCTCAAGCTCGAGCAGTCGACGTACGAAGGACCGACCGGCATCGTCGGCGTGCTCCAGGACGCCTGCGCCAAGCTCGACATCCCCGCGGTTTCCTACTGGGCCGCGGTGCCCCACTACGTCGCCCAACCGCCCTGCCCCAAGGCCACGCTGGCGCTGCTCGGCCAGCTCGAGGACCTGCTGGAGGCCAGCATCCCGCTCGGCGACCTGCCCGAGGACGCCCGCGCCTGGGAGCGCGGGGTCGACGAGCTCGCCGAGGAGGACGAGGACGTCGCCGACTACGTCCGGTCGCTCGAGGAGACTCGGGACACGACCGAGCTGCCCGAGGCGTCGGGCGAGGCGATCGCCCGTGAGTTCGAGCGGTACCTGAAGCGCCGCAACGGTGGGGAGTAGGTCACTCCTCCCGCTGGACCCCGGCTAGAGCGCCAGCCCGAGAGCGGCGTCCAGCAGCGCATGGATCTGCAGCGCGGCGTCCTCGTCGCTCGTTTCGGCGAGGTGGCCGGTGCTGCCGAGGGTGGCGTCCACCCAGCCCTGCACCGCGGCGACCGCGCGGGGGGCGTCGAGGTCGTCGGCCATGGCGGCCAGCACCTCGGTGACGACGGGCTCGGCCAGGGCCCCGGCGCCCAGCGACAGCGCCCGCCGCCAGTCGGCCAGCGTGTCGACGGCGTCCCAGAGCTCGGAGTCCAGCCACTCCCAGTCGGAGCGGAAGTGATGGCGGAGCAGCACCAGCCGGATCGCCATCGGGTCGACGTCGCTGTTGCGCAGCGCCGAGACGAAGACGAGGTTGCCCTTCGACTTCGACATCTTCTCGCCGTCGTAGGCGACCATCCCGGCGTGGCTGTAGAGCTTCGCGAACGGCCCTGACGGGTCGGCGACCTGTGCATGGCCGGCGCACATCTCGTGGTGCGGGAAGACGAGGTCGCTGCCGCCGCCCTGGACGTCGAACGCGACGCCGAGGTGCTCGCGCGCGATGGCTGCGCACTCGATGTGCCAGCCGGGGCGGCCGGGCCCGAGCGAGCTGTCCCAGTGCGGCTCGCCGTCGCGGGGTCCACGCCAGACGACGCAGTCGAGCGGGTCCTTCTTGCCGGGCCGGTCGGGGTCGCCGCCGCGCTCGGGGTAGATCTCGAGCATCGTGTCGCGGTCGTAGTTGGACTCCTGGCCGAACGCCGGGTCCGCGGTCACCGAGAAGTAGTGGTCGTCCTCGACGCGGTAGACCGAGCCGGCCTCCTGGAGCCTCTCGATGAGGGCAACCGCGAGCGGAATCGACTCGACCGCGCCGACGAAGTGGTCCGGCGGGAGCACCCGCAGGGCCTGCATGTCCTGGCGGAACAGCTCGGTCTCGCGCTCGGCGAGCTCGGTCCAGTCGACGTGCACCTTGGCGGCGCGTTCGAGCAGCGGGTCATCGACGTCGGTGACGTTCTCGACGAAAATGACCTCGTGCCCGGCGTTGCGCCAGGCCCGGTTGAGCAGGTCGAACGCGACGTACGTCGCGGCGTGGCCGAGGTGCGTGGCGTCGTAGGGCGTGATGCCACAGACGTAGAGCCGGGCCGGGCCGTCCGGGGTGGTCGTGACCAGGCTCCCGGAGGCAGTGTCGTAGAGCGCCACTGCAGGTCCCGCGACCGGGAGCTGGGGCACCTCGGGAGCCGACCACGTACGCATGCCGGAAGCCTAAGGGGCAGGGTGTCACCCGTCAGAACGGCGGCCACGGGATGGCCGGGTAGGACCCCCGCGGGGCCGGCATCACGGCCCGTTCGGACAACCGGCGGCACCTGGCGAAGACGGCGTCGATCTCGTCGTCTGTCAGGTGCACCGACAGCAGGTCTCCGAGCTCGCCGGACAGCTCCTTGCCGACTCGGAGCACCTCGGCCAGGTCGTCCTCGGGCACCGGGTCGCCGAGCCAGCCCCAGAGGACCGTGCGGAGCTTGTGCTCGACGTGGAAGGTGACGCCGTGGTCAACGCCGTAGCGGTGCCCGTCGCCCATCTCCAGCACGTGGCCGCCCTTGCGGTCGGCGTTGTTGACGAGCACGTCGAAGATCGCCATCCGGCGCAGCGGCTCGGAGTCCTCGTGCACGAGCGACACCGGGAGGTCGCGGCCGTCGATGCCGTCGAAGACGTGCTTCCAGCCTGGCGGCATCGAGCCCTCCTCGACCAGGGTCACCGCTTCCTGGTCGGGATCCGGCTCCTGCCACACCTGCACCATCCCCGGGCCGTGCGGCCCCTCCCGCAGCCAGGTGGGAGGTACGACGTCCCAGCCGAGCGACTCCGAGACGAGACGGGCCGCCACCTCGCGGTCGGCGAGCGTGCCGACCGGGAAGTCCCACAGCGGCCGCTCCCCCGCGATCGGCTTGTAGACGACCCGGACCTCGCCGATCTCACCGAGGAACGTGGCGTTGGACGCCGGCATGATCCGGCCGTGGAGGACGAGCTCGCCCTGCTCGAGCTCAGCGGTCGGGGCTGGGCTCACGTTCCGGGAGCTCATTTCGGGCAGCTCACGGATCCTCGGGCTCCCGTCGTCGGAAGCCGTTGGCGCGGACGCAGAGGTGACCCTCCGGGTCGATCGGGTTCCCGCAGAACGGGCAGGTCGGCCGCCCGGCCTCGAGGACCTGCTCGGCGCGCTTCACGAACGCCCGAGCGCTGCCGGCGTCGATGCGGATCAGGAACACCTCGTCCGGCTCGGGCTCGGTGAGCTCCTCGTCGAGCTGCTCGGGGCTGACCACCGCGGCCTCGGTGTAGGGGAAGACCTCGATGACCACCCGCTCGTCGTCCGGGTCCCACGACAGCGTCATGGTGCCGGCCCGGAACTCCTCCTCGATCGGCTGCTCGAGCGGCTCGGAGTCCTCGAGGCCCAACGGGGCGACGGCCGGGATCAGCGCATGGGTGGTGTCGCTGGTCATCACCTCGTCGAGCAGCTGGTCGATCCGCTCGCTGAGCGCCGCCACCTGCTGCTTCTCGAGCGAGACGCTGGTGATGCGCGCGCCGCTCCGGGCCTGGAGGAAGAACGTCCGCTGTCCGGGTTCGCCGACGGTGCCCGTGACGAACCGCTCAGGCGGGTCGAATCCGTGGATCAGCGGCATGCTCACACCTTAGGCACGGGCCCCAGACACTTCACGAGGGAGTCGCCTCGGGCCCCGCGCCGCCGCCCACGGCGGCGTCCTGGACCTTCTTCCGGCGGCGGGAGGCCTTCTTCGGTGCCGGCTTCAGCCACGACAGGTCGCCGGCGTGGGTGTTCGTCGCCAGCACGTAGGGGCGGGTGCCGGTGTAGCGCACGATCGAGACCGACGCCGGGTCGACCTGGAGCCGCTGGAACAGGTCGAGGTGCATCCCGAGGGCGTCCGCGAGCACCGACTTGATGATGTCTCCGTGGCTGACCGCCACCCACACCGCTCCGGGGCCGTGGTCGGCCTCGTAGCGCGCGTCGAGCCGGCGTACGGCGGAGACCGAGCGGGCCTGCATCGCCGACATCGACTCGCCCTCGGGGAACGCCGCCGCGGACGGCTGGGTCTGCACCGTCTTCCACAGTGGCTCCTTGGCCAGCTCGCGGAGCGATCGGCCCTGCCAGCTGCCGTAGTCACACTCGGTGATGCCGCGCTCGGTGGCCGTGGCAGGCGTGCCCTCCTGTGCCTTGAGGATGGCCCGTGCGGTCTGCCGGCACCGCTCCAGCGGGCTGGTCACGACCGAGACCAGCGGGACGACGGCGAGCCGCTCCGCGGTCCGCGCCGCCTGGGCCACCCCGGTGTCGTCGAGCCGGACCCCCGGCGTACGCCCCGCAAGCACGCCCGAGGTGTTGGCCGTCGTGCGGCCGTGTCGCACCAGGATCAGGGTTGCCACGCGCCAGAGCGTACGGGGGCTACCGTCGTCCCGTGATCGTCGACAGCGCGCTCTACCGCAAGGGTCAGCGCATCGAGGTCGACTGCTTCCCGCACGAGTTCGAGAAGCTGCGCGCGGAGGCGACCGAGGACGGCGACTTCGTCTGGGTCGGCCTTTACAAGCCCAGTGAGGGCGAGCTCAACGACGTCGCGGAGTCGTTCGGGCTGCACCCCCTCGCGGTGGAGGACGCGCTCAAGGCGCACCAGCGACCCAAGCTCGAGCGGTACGACGAGAGCATGTTCCTGACGCTGAAGACGCTCTGGTACGTCGACGACGAGGACGCCGTCGAGACCGGCGAGATCAACATCTTCGCCGGTCGCAACTTCGTGATCACGGTCCGGCACGGCCGGGGCCAGGAGCTCCACTCGGCCCGGGCCCGGCTGGAGTCGGACTCGGCCACGCTCACCCACGGCCCGTCGGCAGTGATCTACGCGGTCTGCGACTCCGTGGTCGACGGGTACACCGACGTCGTGGCGGAGCTCGAGATCGACGTCGACGAGATCGAGGCATCAGTCTTCTCCCCCGCCCGCACAGACGACTCGACGCGGATCTACGTGCTCAAGCGCGAGATCTCCGAGGTGCGTCGCGCCGTGCTGCCGCTGCGCGAGCCGATGCGGAAGTTCTCCGAGGGCCTGGTGCACGGGATGGAGCGCGAGGCCGGACCCTTCTTCCGGGACGTCCTCGACCACCTCAACCAGGCCGCTGAGGTGATCGACGGCCTCGACTCCCTGCTGTCCACGGCGTTCGACGCGCACCTGGCGCGGATCACCGTGCAGCAGAACGACGACATGCGGAAGATCTCGGCCGGGGTCGCGCTGGTCGTCGTGCCGACCTTGATCGCCGGCGTCTACGGCATGAACTTCGACCACATGCCTGAGCTGGGGTGGACGCTGGGCTACCCGCTTGCTCTGCTGCTGATGATCGGGGCCTCCGCGGCGCTGTGGGCCTTGTTCAAGAAGTCCGGCTGGCTGTAGGTGGCGCCGGCTCAGGTCGGGGCCAGCACACCGCTGCCCAGCAGGACGAGGAGCAGCACGCCGAGACCGATGCGGTAGGGCACGAACCACGTGATGGAGTGGTTCCCGACGAACCGCAGCAGCCAGGCGATCGAGGCGTAGGCGACCACGAACGCGACCACGATGCCCACGACCGCCTGGCCCACGCCGATGTCGCCGGAGAACGCGTCCTTGAGCTCGTAGACGCCGGCCGCGAGCAGCGCAGGGATCGCCATGAAGAAGCTGAGCCGGGTGGCGGTCACCCGGTCGAGCCCCCGGAACAGCCCGACCGAGATCGTGGCGCCCGAGCGGGAGATGCCCGGGATCAGGGCGACCGCCTGCGCCAGGCCGATCAAGATCGCGTCGCGCAGGCCCAGGTCACGCTCGGGACGGGTCTGCGTGGCGACCCGTTCGGCCAGCCACATGACGGCGCTCCAGCCGATCAGGGCCACCGCGACGACCCACAGCGAGCGCAGGTCGCCGGTGATGAGGTCCTTGGCCAGGAGCCCGACCACACCGACGGGGATGGTGGCGACGATGACGTACCAGCCCATCCGGTGGTCGAGGTGGCCGCGGTACTCCGACTTCACCAACCCCAGGGTCCAGGCCTTGATGATGTGCCAGATGTCTTTGACGAAGTAGACGATGACCGCGGCGATCGCGCCCATCTGGATCACCGCCGTGTAGCCCGTCACCGCCGGATCGTCGACGTCGAGCCCGAGCAGCTTCTCGGCGATGGTCAGATGGCCGGTGCTCGAGACGGGCAGGAACTCGGTCAGCCCCTCGACCACACCGAGAACCACGGCGTCGAAGTAGTCCACGCGACAGCAGGGTACGGACAGGCGGAGCCACAGTCGGGCACGGGCCGTTGCCGCCCAACCTGACGCGGGGCGGCTACCGTGTGCCTCGTGCAGCAGAGGTCCCTGGGTCGCTCCGGCCTTCTGGTCTCGCGGCTCGGCCTGGGACTGATGACCTGGGGCAACCAGACCGACGAGCACGAGGCGCGCGATCAGCTGACCGCCTTCATGGACGCCGGCGGCACGCTGCTCGACACCGCGCACACCTACGCCGGCGGCGCGTCCGAGGAGCTGCTCGGCCGGCTGCTGGCCGAGGGCGTCTCGCGCCGCGACGTGGTCGTGGCGACCAAGGCCGGGGTCGGCATGCGCCGCGGCGCGCGGGTGATGGACACCTCGCGCGGCTACCTGCTGAGCTGCCTCGACCTGTCGTTGCAGCGACTGGGCGTCGACTCCGTGGACCTCTGGCAGGTGCACGTCTGGTCCGACAAGACGCCCATCGAGGAGACCCTGTCGGCGCTGGACACCGCGGTCTCGACGGGCCGGGCGGCGTACGTCGGCGTGTCGAACTGGTCCGGCTGGCGCACCGCTCAGGCGGCCACCTGGCAGCGTGCCGCGCCCGGCCGGGCGCCCCTGGTCTCGACCCAGGTCGAGTACTCGCTGCTCAACCGGCACATCGAGCACGAGGTGGTCCCCGCCGCGATCGAGCTCGGCCTCGGCATCCTCCCCTGGTCGCCTCTCGGCAGGGGCGTGCTCACCGGCAAGTACCGCACCGGCACCCCGGCGGACTCCCGCGGCGCCTCGGACATGTCGCAGTGGGTGGACGGCTACCTCGACGACCCGTCGTCGGCCGTGGTCGAGGCGGTCGTCAAGGCCGCCGACGGGCTGGGCTGGACGCCGCTCGAGGTGGCCCTGGCGTGGGTCCGCGACCAGCCGGGCGTGACCGCCCCGATCCTGGGCGCCCGCACCGCCGCGCAGCTGCGGCAGGCGCTCACGGTCGAGGACAAGACGCTGCCCCCTGAGCTGATGGAGGCACTCGACGACGTCTCGGCGGGGCGAGCGTGACCGCTGTCCACTCGTCCAGCCGAGCCCAGGGATCGCGCCAGGGCCGCGGGGTCGAGTGGGAGTTCGACAAGGTGACGTTCTCGCGGGAGTTCCCGCGCACGGTGGTCACCAAGCTGCTCGTCGAGCGCGCCGAGCACGGCGGCTGGGAGCTCGACCGGGTCCGGATCGCTGCCGACGGCACCCGCCGCATCGTGCTGCGACGCAAGATCATCAAGGCGGTGCGGACCGCTTAGTCCGGGCGGGCTCGGAGGTCCACTCCTGCATGACGCAGCTGCTCGCAGGTATGACCGTGTCCCTTGACGGCTTCGTGGAGGGAGCCCCCGGGCAGAACGTCTCGATGTCAGTCAACGAGGACGCGGACCGCGCCGCTGCCCAGATGGGCGAGGCGATCGAGCACACCGGCGCCGTGCTGATGGGGCGTCGTACGTTCGACATGGCCGAGGACCAGGACTTGTACGCGGACCACTACGAGTTCCAGGTGCCGATCTTCGTCGTGACCCACCGACCCCCGACCTCGCCGCCGAAGGAGAACGACGCGTTGACGTTCACCTTCGTGACCGAAGGTGTGGAGGCGGCGGCGGCCCAGGCGCTGGCGGCGGCGGGTGACCGCGACGTGACCGTGGTCGGCGGCCCGGACGTGATCCGTCAGCTGCTGGTGGCGGGGCTGGTCGACGTGCTCGAGATGGACGTGGTGCCGGTGCTGCTCGGCAGCGGCACGCGGTTCCTCGACTCGCCGTCGCTGGCGGGCATCCCGCTGGACCTTGAGTACGTCCAGGAGATCGGGAGCCGGACCACCCTCGGGTTCCGCGTTGGCTAGTTAGATGTCGTCGAGGAACCGGTCCATGACGCGCACTCCGAACTCCAGCGCATCGGTCGGCACCCGCTCGTCCACGCCGTGGAACAGCGCCGTGAAGTCCAGGTCGGCCGGCAGCCGCAGAGGTGCGAAGCCGTAGGACCGCATGCCCAGCTTGCGGAAGTGCTTGGCGTCGGTCCCGCCGCTCATGAGGTACGGCGCGACGATCGCGTCCGGGTCCTCGGCCAGCAGGCTCCGGTGCATCGCGTCGACCAGGCGGCCGTCGTACGGCGTCTCCCAGGGCGGCTGGTTGGAGAGGTACTCGACGTCGATGCCCTCGCCGATCAGCTCGCTCAGGGTGTCGAAGAACTCGTCCTCGTAGCCGGGCAGCGAGCGCGCGTCGACGTGCGCGGTGGCGGTGGTCGGGATGACGTTGACCTTGTAGCCGGCCGACAGCATGGTCGGGTTGGCGGTGTTGCTGATGACCGCGCCGAGCATGCGGGTCGCGCCGCCGAACTCGTCGACCAGGCTGCGCGCGTTCTCGGGTGTGACCTCGGACCCGGACAGCTCGGCGACCGTGCCGAGCAGCACCTCCATGGTGGGCGTCAGCCGGATCGGCCACTCGTGGGCGCCGAGTCGCGCCACCGCCGCGCTCAGCCGGGCCACGGCATTGTCGTCGTTGACCATCGACCCGTGGCCGGCGCGGCCCCGGGCGGTCAGCTTCATCCAGGCCATGCCCTTCTCGGCGGCCTCGATGAGGTAGATCCGCTGGCCACGCACGGTGGTGCTGAAGCCGCCCACCTCCCCCACGGCGTCGGTGACGCCCTCGAACTCCTCGGGGTGCTCGTTGATGAGCACTTCGGCGCCGCGGTGGCCGCCGGCCTCCTCGTCGGCGGTGAAGCAGAGCGTGATCGGCCGGGACGGGATGCGACCCTCGCGCTGCCGCTGCCGCACCACCGCGAGCAGCATCGCGTCGAAGTCCTTCATGTCGACGGCCCCGCGGCCCCAGAGGTAGCCGTCCTCGATCTCCCCTGAGAACGGGTCGATCCGCCAGTCGCTCGCCTCAGCGGGCACCACGTCGAGGTGGCCGTGCAGCAGCAGCCCGTCGCCGTCCTGGCCGCCCCAGCGCGCCATGACCGACGTGCGGCCGGGATCGGACTCGTAGAGCCGGGTCTCGATCCCGACCTCCTCGAGCAGCCCCGCGACGTACTCGGCCGCCTTCCGCTCCCCCGGCCCGGAGTCGTCGCCGAAGTTGCTGGTGTCGATCCGGATCAGGTCGCGACACAGGTCCACGACCTCTGTCCGGTCCCCCTCGTCGGACTGAGCGTCTGCCATGGCTCCGAGCATGTCACGGACCCGTCCCGCAGCACTCCCCGCGATGCGGGAGAGGGGGTGCTTCTTTGCTATCGTTCCGGGCGCACTCGTCCGGGTGGCGGAATTGGCAGACGCGCTAGCTTGAGGTGCTAGTGCCCTTTATCGGGCGTGGGGGTTCAAGTCCCCCCTCGGACACCAAGATCGACCTCAGCGGTTCACCCCAACGGCCCCTGATGCCTCTCGCTCACCCGACTTCAGCGGTGACCCCCGACGATGCTGTCGACGGCTCCCTGGACGAGGTCCGCCGTAAGTCTTGAATCATTCAAGTAAATGCGGTTGAGTGCAGAGGTGACCTCCCGCGCGCCCCACGAGCAGACGCTCCGTGAGGCGGGGCTGCGCGTGACGCAGCAGCGGGTGGCGGTGCTCGACGCCGTGCGCCGACTTCCTCATGCCGACACCGACTCGCTCATCAACGCCGTACGCGCGGAGACCGGCGACATCAGCCACCAGGCCGTCTACGACGTGCTCAAGGTGCTCACCGAGGCCCACCTGGTCCGCAAGATCCAGCCGCTGGGCCAGGTGGCGCGCTACGAGGGCCGGATCGGCGACAACCACCACCACGTCGTGTGTCGCGGCTGTGGCGCGATCGCCGACGTCGACTGTGCCGTCGGGGAGACGCCGTGCCTGACGGCCTCCGACGCGAACGGCTTCGTGATCGACGAGGCCGAGGTCATCTACTGGGGCACCTGCCCGGACTGCGCAGCCTGAATCACCAGCCATCTGAACAATGAACATCGACAGGAGAAGGACCGAACGTGTCTGAGAGCGAAAACCCGGTCATCGACTCCCCCGAGCCCAAGGGGACGCGGCCACACACCAACCAGGACTGGTGGCCCAACCAGCTCGACCTGAGCGTGCTGCACCAGCACTCCCCGCGGGGCAACCCGCTGGGCGCGGACTTCGACTACGCGGCGAAGCTCGCCGAGCTGGACGTCGAGGAGCTGAAGCAGGACGTCAAGCAGGTCCTCAACACCTCTCAGGACTGGTGGCCGGCCGACTTCGGCCACTACGGCGGTCTGATGATCCGGCTCAGCTGGCACGCAGCCGGCACCTACCGGATCGAGGACGGCCGGGGCGGCGCGGGTGACGGTAGCCAGCGGTTCGCGCCGCTGAACAGCTGGCCGGACAACGCCAACCTCGACAAGGCCCGTCGCCTCCTGTGGCCGGTCAAGCAGAAGCACGGCCAGAAGGTCTCCTGGGCCGACCTGCTCGTCTTCGCCGGGAACGTCGCCCTGGAGGACATGGGCTTCGAGACGTTCGGCTTCGCCTTCGGCCGCGAGGACATCTGGGAGCCCGAGGAGATCTTCTGGGGTCCCGAGGACACCTGGCTGGGCGACGAGCGCTACAGCGGCGAGCGCGAGCTCGCCGACAAGCTCGGCGCGGTCCAGATGGGGCTCATCTACGTCAACCCCGAGGGCCCCAACGGCGAGCCCGACCCGCTCAAGGCGGCCCATGACATCCGCGAGACCTTCAAGCGGATGGCGATGAACGACGAGGAGACCGTCGCCCTGATCGCCGGCGGCCACACGTTCGGCAAGACGCATGGCGCGGCGTCCGGCGACTACGTCGGCCTCGAGCCGGAGGGTTGCCCGGTCGTCGGCCAGGGGCTCGGCTGGCAGAACACCTACGGCTCAGGCAAGGGCGCCGACACCATCACGTCCGGCCTGGAGGTCACCTGGACCAGCACGCCGACGAAATGGGGCAACGGCTTCTTCGACAACCTGTTCGGCCACGAGTGGGAGCTCGAGCAGAGCCCTGCCGGTGCCCACCAGTGGGTGGCCAAGGACGCCGAGGCGACCATCCCCGACCCGGACGGCACGCCGAACAGGCGCAGGCCCACGATGCTGACCACCGACCTCGCGCTCCGCATGGACCCGGCCTACGAGCAGGTCTCGCGTCGCTTCCACGCGGACCTCGACGAGTTCCGGCTGGCCTTCGCGAAGGCCTGGTACAAGCTCCTGCACCGCGACATGGGCCCGATCGACCGCTACCTCGGCCCTTACGTGGCCGAGCCGCAGCTGTGGCAGGACCCGGTCCCGGCTCACACGGGCCCGGTGGTGTCCGAGTCCGAGGTCGCCGGCCTCAAGGCCAAGGTCCTCGACTCCGGCCTGCCCGTCGACCAGCTCGTCCGTACGGCGTGGGCCTCGGCCGCGTCGTACCGCGACACCGACAAGCGCGGCGGTGCAAACGGGGCCCGCATCCGCTTGGCGCCCCAGAAGGACTGGGAGGTCAACGAGCCGACCGAGCTGGCCGCCGTGCTCGAGAAGCTCGAGCAGGTGCGCAGCGAGTTCAACGGCGCCGGCGGTGCGCAGGTCTCGCTGGCCGACCTCATCGTGCTCGCAGGCTCTGCGGCCGTGGAGAGTGCGGCCAGGGACGCCGGCCACGACGTGACCGTGCCGTTCACGCCCGGGCGGACCGACGCCACCCAGGAGCAGACGGACGTGGAGTCGTTCTCGGTCCTCGAGCCCCGGGCCGACGGCTTCCGCAACTACCTGCGGGCCGGCGAGAAGCTCCAGCCGGAGACGCTCCTGGTCGACAAGGCGAACCTCCTGCGGCTGTCCGCCCCGGAGATGACCGTCCTGGTCGGCGGACTGCGGGCACTCGGCGCCAACGTCGGCGGCTCCCGGCACGGTGTGCTGACCGACCGCGTCGGCTCGCTCACGAACGACTTCTTCGTGAACCTGCTCTCCCCCGGCACGGAGTGGAAGGCGTCGGAGTCGACGGAGAACGTCTACGAGATCCGCGACCTCGCCAGCGGCGATGTGAGGTGGACGGCGACCGACGTCGACCTCGTCTTCGGCTCGAACTCGCAGCTCCGTGCCATCGCGGAGGTCTACGCCAGCGCCGACGCCCAGCAGAAGTTCGTCGACGACTTCGTGGCCGCCTGGGTCAAGGTCATGGACGCCGACAGGTTCGACGTCCGCGGGTGAACTTCCGACTGTGACCTTTCACCTGGGCTTCGTCACCGGGGCCACGCCGGACAAGTGGGCCGGCACCTGGCGCGAGCGGCAGCGCGAGCCGATCGAGCTGGTGCCGGTCACCGAGGACGTCCAGGAGCACGGGGTCCGGACCGGCGCGCTCGACATGGCGCTGGTCCGGCTGCCCGTGGACCGCGACGGGCTGCACCTCATCCCGCTCTACGAGGAGCGGCCCGTCGCGGTGATGAACGTCGACAACGAGCTCACGCTGCTCGACGAGGTCACCACCGACGACCTGTCCGGGGAGCACCAGGACTGGACCGGGCTGACCGCGCGCGAGACGGTCGAGACCGTGGCCGCCGGCACCGGGGTCTGGGTGGTCCCCATGTCGATCGCCCGGCTGCACCACCGCAAGGACGTCACCCACCGGACCGTGACGGACCTGCCCTCGACCCAGGTGGGGCTCACCTGGCTGATCGAGAACGACGACCCGAGGATCCAGACGTTCATCGGCATCGTGCGTGGTCGCAGCGAGCGCAGCTCGCGGGGCTGAGTCTCCAGGGAGTCACCAGGAGGTGGCGAGCGGCCGGCCCTCGGTGAACCCGGCGGCCGACTGCACGCCGATCAGTGCCCGCTCGCGGAGCTCCGCGAGCGAGGAGGCGCCGGCGTACGTGCAGGCGGAGCGCACGCCGGAGCAGATCTCGTCGATCAGGTCCTCGACGCCCGGGCGCGCCGGGTCGAGGTACATCCGGGCTGACGAGATGCCCTCCTCGTAGAGGCCCTTCCTGGCCCGGTCGTACGCCGACTCGGTGGCGGTCCGGTTGGCGACGGCCCGGGCGGAGGCCATCCCGAACGAGATCTTGTACGCGCGGCCGGTGGAGTCCTCGATGAGGTCGCCGGGTGACTCGTAGGTGCCGGCGAACCACGAGCCGATCATCACCGACGAGGCGCCGGCCGCGAGCGCCAGCGCCACGTCCCGCGGGTGCCGCACTCCCCCGTCCGCCCAGACGTGCTTCCCCAGCTCGGCGGCCGCTGTCGCGCACTCGAGAACGGCCGAGAACTGAGGCCGGCCGACGCCGGTCATCATCCGGGTGGTGCACATCGCGCCCGGACCCACGCCGACCTTGACGATGTCTGCTCCGGCCTCGATCAGGTCGCGGGTGCCGTCGGCCGAGACCACGTTGCCGGCCACGACAGGCACCGACGGCGAGAGCGAGCGGACCGCACCGAGCGCCTCGACCATCCGGTCCTGGTGACCGTGCGCGGTGTCGACCACGAGGCAGTCGACGCCGGCGCCGAGCAGCCGGCCGGCCTTGTCGGCCACGTCGCCGTTCACGCCCACCGCCGCGGCGACGCGCAGGCCGCCACCGGAGCCCACGGCCGGGTCGTAGAGCGTGGCCCGCAGCGCGCCGGTGCGGGTGAGGACGCCCACCAGCCGTCCGTCGGCATCGACGCCGATGGCGAGGTCCGCGTGCACGGCGTCGAGCTTGTCGAAGACCTCCCGCGGGTGGGAGTCCGCCGCGACCGTCACCTCGGCCGGCCGCATCACGTCCTTGGCCTGGGCGAACCGGTCCACCTCGGCGCAGTCCGCGGCAGTGACGAGTCCGAGGGGCCGGCCGTCCTGGGTGACCACGGCGCACCGGTGGGCCCGCTTCGGCATCAGGGCCAGCGCCTCGGCCACAGTCTGGGTCGGCGCCAGCTCGATGGCGGTGTCGAAGACCAGGTGCCGCTGCTTCACCCACGCGACGACGTCCGCGACCACGGGGATCGGGATGTCCTGCGGGATCACCACGAGCCCGCCACGGCGGGCCACGGTCTCGGCCATCCGCTTGCCGGCGATCGCGGTCATGTTCGAGACCACCAGCGGGATGGTGGCGCCGCTTCCGTCCGACGTGGCCAGGTCGACGTCGTAGCGGCTGCTGAGCGTTGAGTGCCGCGGGACCATGAACACGTCGTCGTAGGTCAGGTCGTGGGCGGGCACGCGGTCGTCGAGGAATCGCACGTGCGGAGAGCCTACGACCTGCTCGCCCTTAGGGTGAGATTCGTGGCTCTCGTCGACCCCGGTGACCCGGCCGTCCTGGTCGCCTCGGTGGGGGCGGCGTTCGCGGACAGGTACGGCGAGCCGCCCACCTCGGTCGCCCGCGCCCCCGGACGGGTGAACCTGATCGGCGAGCACACCGACTACAACGCCGGCCTCGTGCTCCCGGTCGCACTACCCCACGCGACGTACGCCGCCGCCCGGGCGCGCGCCGACGAGTTGGTCCGGGTCGCGAGCGCCCAGCAGGACGAGGTCTGGGAGGGCACGCTGGCCGGGCTGGGCCCGGGCTCGGTCGACGGGTGGGCCGGCTATGCGGTCGGCGTGGTCTGGGCGCTCCGTGAGGCCGGCTACGAGCTCCCGGGCGTGGACCTGATCGTCGACAGCACGGTGCCGCTCGGTGCCGGGCTGTCGTCGTCTGCGGCTCTCGAGTGCTCGGTCGGGACCGCGCTGCTCGACCTCGCCGGCGTCGAGCTGACCGACGAGGTGCGCGATCGTCTCGTGGACGCCGCCATGCGGGCCGAGACCGAGGTCGTCGGCGCACCCACGGGCGGGATGGACCAGACGGTCGCGATGCACGGCACCGAGGCTGCCGCGCTGCTCATCGACTTCGAGTCCCACGAGCGCACCGTGGTCCCGCTCGACCTCGCCGGCCACACCCTGCTGGTCACCGACACCAGGGTCAGCCACGCCCTGTCGGACGGTGGCTACGGGTCCCGGCGCGCCGACTGCGAGAGTGCGGCCCGCGCGCTCGGTCTGCCGACCCTGCGTGCGGCCACGCTCGAGGTCGTCGAGGCCCTCCCCGACGACCGGGTCCGCCGCCGCGCCAGGCACATCGTCACCGAGATCCAGCGCGTGACCGACACCGTGGCCGCGCTGGGGCACGGGCGGTGGGACGAGGTCGGCCGGCTCTTCGACGCCTCGCACCGCTCGATGCGGGACGACTTCGAGATCTCCTGCCCCGAGCTCGACTGTGCCGTGGCGATCGCGGTCCAGGCGGGCGCGGTCGCGGCTCGGATGACCGGCGGCGGCTTCGGCGGGTCCAGCGTCGCGGTGGTGCCCGACGATCGGGTCGAGGCGGTGACGCGAGCCGTGGACGCGGCGTTCGTCCTGGAGGGTTTCCGTTCGCCCGCGCACCTTCACGCGATCCCGTCCTCCGGCGCCACCGTCGAGCGCGCAGCCGGCTAGCCCGTCGCCGAGACCCCGACCCGGCCCTCTCGGAAGGCCGCGACGAAGAGTGCATGGTCGGACCGGACCCGGTCGGCGTGGTCGATGCCGAAGTCGGTGAGCCAGCCGACGAACTCCTTCCGCCGCCGGTGCAGCGAGCGCCGGATGGCCGACTCGACCTGGATGTTCACCAGGTCCTCGTCGCTGTCCTCGTCCGAGGCGCAGTGCACCTTCGCGGTGGCGCGACCGAGGAGGCCGACCACGGCAGCGACGTCCTCGGGTTCGGTCAGGTTGCCCCAGTCCAGGTCGACCTCGTAGGGCGAGATCTCCGCGACCACGTAGCCGACGCCGTCGAGCTCCGTGTGCCCGAGCAGTGGATCGGTGTGCTTCTGCAGCGCGCGCTGGCTGACGGCTGTGCGGTGGCCCTCGTGCTCGAAGTAGCGGTCCACGGCCGCACTGTCCACGAAGCGGCTCACGGCGGGCACGACCGCCTGCTTCATCGACAGGAGGACGTCGTTGTCGAGCGCCTGGCTCTCCCCCTCGATCAGCAGGTTGTAGGCCGGCAGACCGGCCGATCCGATCCCGAAGCCTGTCTTGCCGACCACGTCGCGCAGCTCGTAGAAGATCGCCCGCTGAGCACGCTTGGACTCCGGGATGGTCTCCAGGTAGGCCTCGTACGCCGAGACCACCTTGGCGCGCTCATGCTGACCGAGGGTGCGGGTGGTCCCGTCCTCGCGGAGCCACCGGGCACCGCCGTCCCGGACCGTCGCAGCCTCGAGCAGATCGGCGCGGCGCACCCGCCGAGCCAGCACCAGCGCCTCGTGGATCGGGCCCTCGGTGTTGTCGAGGTGCAACGCGAAGTCGTCGTCCTCGTCGTGCTCGTACTCGTCGACCTGAGCCAGGTAGGCACGGACGTAGCGACCGATCAGCCGGCGCACGTCCTCCTCCGGGAGCGCCTTCTGCCACCCGATCAGCGCGAGCGACGCAGCGAACCGCTGCAGGTCCCACGTGAAGTGGCCGAGGTAGGCCTCGTCGAAGTCGTTGACGTCGAAGACCAGGAGCCCGTCGGAGTTGAGGTAGGTCCCGAAGTTCTCGACGTGCAGGTCGCCGTGGACCCAGATTCGGCTGCTCTCGTCGTCCGCGAACGGATCTTCGGCTCCGGTCACATCGGCGTAGAAGAGACAGGCGCTGCCGCGGTAGAACGCGTGGGGGTCGGAGGCCATCGTGCGGAACTTGGCGCGGAAGGCGATCGGATCCGCCTCCACCAGTGGCGCGAAGGCGTCCTCCAGCGTCGACACGATCAGCTCGGCTCGGGCTTGCTCACGTTTAGTGGCCACGACTGTTGAGTACCCGTACTCGGCGGGTCCGGGTACGCCGCCCGGTGTGGTCGCCCCCGGTCGACCCCGAGAGTGTTCGTCATGACGAACTCAAACCCGAACTCGATGCGCAACACCGCGGCGTTCTTCGCCCAGGCCGGCATCTCCTTCGCCATCGCGCTGCTCGCGATGCTCTTCGCCGTTCTCTACCTGCCCGTCGACCCGTGGGTCCGGGCCTTCCTCGGTCTCGGAACCCTCTACCTGACCACCTCGTCCTTCACCCTCGCCAAGTGCATCCGCGACGCCCAGGAGACGCAGTCGGTCGTCACCCGCCTCGACCAGGCGCGCGTGGACAAGATCCTGGCCGAGCACGACCCGTTCCGGACGGTCTCCTGAGTCCTTGGGTTCCGTGGTTGACTCGCCCCAAGTCGGTTGCCCCCGCTCCGGAAGGACGCACCAGTGGCCCCTAAGAATCCTCTCGGCAAGATCAAGGACGTCGCCGACCTCGCGGTCGGCACCGGACAGAAGGTGGTCGAGCAGGCGGTCGGCCAAGCGGTCGCCGTGGCCGGAGCGGTCAGCACGAAGCTTCCGGGACGCAAGCGGGCCCCGGCTCCGAAGGCCGAGGCGAGGCCGGGACCGGTGGCCCAACCCCGGGCCGAACCACGCAAGACCGAGGGCGACCCGGTGAAGAAGGCAGCCAAGAAGGCCCCGGCCAAGAAGGCGGCTGCGAAGAAGACCACCGCCAAGAAGACAACCGCGAAGAAGGCCCCGGCGAAGAAGGCACCGGCGAAGAAGGCGGTTGCGAAGAAGGCGGCTGTGAAGAAGACGCCGGCCAAGAAGACCGCCGATCTCGATAAGGACTGAACCATGGACGCTCGCACGATCCTGACCCGCGGCGTCAGCACCGGCCTGCGGCTCGGACGGGGCACCGCCGACCGGGTCGTGACTCTCGCTGGCCCTCCGCTCGGCCGCCTCAGCGACAAGGTCGTCTCGAGGATGCGCCGGCCCGCCAGCCACGGCCCGACGACGTTCACTCCGTCCAAGCGCGACGACGTGGCCGAGCCCGCGCCGGCACCGTCCGGCAGCCCGTCACCTGCCGCCGTGGCGCGCAACATCGGCCCGCCCCGGCCGACGGCGAAGCCCGCCCGCCCTGCCAGGCCCAAGAGCGCCCCCGGCGCGAAGCTGCCACCTCCACGCGCCAGCACGTCCTAGATAGGGCCTGGTTCGGCCATTGGTTCGGCCGAAGTTCGACCATAGTTCGGCCATAGTCGGAGTGTGACGCTTCCCGACCCGGCGCTCGTCGTCCTCGTCGGCCCGTCCGGCTCGGGGAAGTCCACGTGGGCGGAGAGCCGCTACCGCCACGACGAGGTCGTCTCCTCCGACGCCCTGCGCGGCGTGGTCGGCAGCGGCCCGCACGACCTCGACGCGACCGCGGACGCGTTCGACCTGCTGGAGCGTGTGGTGTCCGCCCGCAGCGGCCGCGGGCTGACCACCGTCATCGACACGCTCGGCACCGACGAGGACCGGCGCCGGCGCTGGCTGGCCCGGGCGCGGGAGGTCGGGCTGCCCGCTGTGGCCGTGGTGATGGACACGCCGGACGCCGAGTGCCGACGCCGCAACTCGGCCCGGGACCGGCCGGTGCCGGCGTCGGCCCTGGTCGGCCAGCTCAGGCGGCACCGCGCCGTGGTGCCACAGCTCGAGCTCGAGGGCTGGGACGTCGTGCACACGGTCCGCGCCGACGAACCGGCAGACCGCGCCGTCGCCCCAGAGACCGCGCCGGCCGGCGAGGAGCGGCGGACGTCGCAGGGCCTCAAGGTGGTGCTCCAGGTCAGCCGGTTCCCCTGGGGAGAGGACCCGCTCGCCTGGCTGACCGGGGTGGCCCGGGCAGCCGACGAGGCAGGCTTCGCCGGGCTGTCGGTGATGGACCACCTCATCCAGATCCCGCAGGTGGACCGGGCCTGGGCCCCGATCCCGGAGCCATGGGTGACCCTCGGCGCGATCGCCGGCCTCGGGACCGGCCTCGAGCTGGGCACCTTGGTCACGCCGGTGACGTTCCGGGCGCCCGGCATCACCGCCAAGGCCGCCGCGACCCTGGATGTGCTGACCGGCGGCCGGGCCTTCGTCGGTGTGGGCGCCGGCTGGTGGGACCGCGAGCACGCGGCGTACGGCCTCGACTTCCCCGGGCCGAAGCAGCGGCTCGACGACCTCGAGCGTGGCATCGAGACGATGAAGGCGCTGTGGGCAGCCGGCACCAAGGCGTACGACGGGGAGCGGGTCAGCCTCCCTGAGACGACCTGCTACCCGCGGCCGGTCGGCGACGTCCCGGTGATCGTGGGCGGGACCGGCCAGCGCACGCTGCAGATCGCGGCCACGCTCGGTGATGCTGCCAACGTCCCCTCGGCGCGGCCGAGGCTGGACGAGCACGTGGCCGCTCTTCGTGGGCACTCCGCCACGGTCCGGGTCACCGTCCTGGACCTGCCCACGATCGGCACCGATCGCGAGGACGCGTGGGCACGGGTCGAGCGGCTTCGCGGACGGACCGCAGCCGCGGCGTACGCCGAGCGGACACACGCGGGCACCGCAGCCGACCAGCGCGACCGCTGGGGAGACCTCGCCGGGCTGGGCGTCGACACCGTCTTCGTCAGCATTGCGGACCTGGAGGGCCCGGAGGACGTGGAGCGGCTGACCGGCTTGCTCGCCTGACCCAGCCGACCGAGAGGCCGGGCCGGAGATATCTCCGGCCCGGCCCCTCGTTGGTCACACCAGGGCAGGCTAGGCGGCCGCCTGGAGCACCTCGGTGACGTCGACGTCCAGGGCCTCATCGACCTCGTCGCTCGGCTCCGCCCGGGTCGGGAGGAAGGCCAGTGCGATGAAGGCGCCGACGAGGGCCACCGCCGCTGCGATGTCGGTCGTCGCACCCATGGCCGAGACGAACGCCTGGTCCGCCGAGGCGACGAGAGAGCCGGCCGAGTCCCCGACCTGGGCGGCGACGGCGTGCGCCCCGCCAACGCTGTCGAGGCTGGCCTCGGCCGCCTCGGTCGGCAGGCCGTCGGTTGCACTGCCCATCCCGCCCGTGTACTTGCTGGCCAGGATGCTGCCGAGCACTGCGACCCCGAGCGTCGCACCGAGCTCCCTCAGCACGTCGTTCATGGCCGAGCCCACGCCGGCCTTCTCCTTGGGCAGGGTGCCCATGATGGCGTCTGTGGCCGGGGTCATCGCGAGGGCCAGGCCCAGGCCCATGACCACGAGCGCGGTGGCGACCAGGCCGTACCCCGAGTCCAGGTCGGCCTGCGACAGGATCTGCATCCCGACCGCGACCAAGACCAGTCCGCTCGCAACCGCCAGCTTGGTGCCCAGGCGCTGCGTGAGGACGACGGCCAGCTGTGACCCGAGGATCAGGCCGATCGCGACCGGCGCGGTCCGCAGCCCGGCCCCGAGGGGGCTGTAGCCCAGCACCGTCTGGAGGTAGGTCGTGAGCATGAACACCGTGCCCATGAGGCCGAAGAACACGAGCATTACCGACAGGCTGGCCGCACTGAAGCGGAGGTTGCGGAAGATGGTGATGTCCACCATCGGTTGACGGACCCGGCGCTCCCACGCGACGAACGCGAGCACGACGGCGGTGCCCACGGCGAACGTGCCGAGGACGACGCTGTCGGTCCAGCCCCGCTCCGAGGCCTCGATCAGGCCCCACACGATGGTGGTGAGACCGACGATCGACAGCAGGGCGCCCACGACGTCGATGCGCGGGGTCTCGGGGTCACGGGACTCCGGGATGAGCACCTTGCCGAGGACCAGGGCCGCCGCCACGATCGGCAGGTTGACGAGGAAGACGCTCGTCCAGCTGAAGTAGTCGAGCAGCAGCCCGCCGGTGATGGGGCCCAGGGCGACCCCCAGGCCGGAAACCGCTGCCCAGGCGGCGATCGCCTTGGGCCGCTCGTCCGCCGGGAAGATGTTCGTCAGGATCGACAGCGTCGCTGGCATGATCGCGGCGGCGCCGACGCCCATGAGGGCCCGGCTGGCGATCAGCTCGTTCGCGCTCCCGGAGAACGCCGCCAGCACTGAGCCGGCGCCGAAGACGAGCAGGCCGGTGAAGAGCGCCCGGCGCCGGCCGAAGCGGTCACCGAGGGTGCCGCCGACCAAGAGCAGGCCGGCGAAGACGAGCAGGTAGCTGTCCACGATCCATTGCGACTGGCTCGCGTCGGCGCCGACATCTGCGTTGATCGACGGGAGGGCGACGTTGAGGATCGTGTTGTCGATGGTGATCACCAGCAGGCTGGCGGCCAGGACGGCCAACGCCTGCCAGCGGCGTGCGTACGGTTCGGTGGCGGACGACGTGGGACTTCCCTTCGGGCGGTCCGCCTGGTGTGTGCTGGACATGGGTTCTCCTTGAGCAGTGCTTTTGGGTGTGTGATCTGGCGTCGACAACGCTCCCGTCCGCGCGCCGGGCAGGCATCCGAGGGACTACTGGGTCGACCTCGGGGACTACTGGTGGGGCGTACCGGCCGTCCCAGGCCCCGACCCTCGGGCTCCGGACGGGCCCCGAGGCAGGCCCAGTGATCTCTCAGATGCCGCTCAGCGGCGACGCCGCGAGCGTTGTCGGCGCCAGATCACACACTTCGAACCACTGCTCAAGGAGAACCCATGTCCAGCTCACTCGAGGCGCCAGACACGCAGAGGGGGCCTCTCGGGGCGCTCGCTCGTGGGTGCGCCTTCCATCCCGTGCGCACCATCGTCGTCTGGGCCGTCGCCCTGGTCGCGATCATCTTGTCGTCGCAGGCCTTCGGTGGCGCACTCGTCAACGCGTTCTCGATCCCCGGATCGGAGACCCAGAGCGCCGTCGACCTGCTCGAGGAGAAGTTCCCCGAGCGGGCTGGTGACTCGGCCCAACTCGTCTTCGCCGCCGACGAGGGCACCCTCGCGGGCGAGCAGGCCCACGCGGACATCGATGCCGCCCGGGCCGCCGCGGCCGAGGTGCCCGGTGTCACGGCGGTCGGAGACCCGTACGCCGGCCAGGGTGGCGGCGTCAGCGAGGACGGCACGATCGGCTTCGTCGACGTGCAGTTCGACAAGCCCGCCGCCGAGCTGGACGACGCGGTCGTCGAGCAGCTCGAGGACGAGGTCCGGGCCGCGACCGCGGACTCCGACCTGCAGGTCGAGTTCGGCGGGACGGTCATGGACAGCGTCCAGCCCGAGAGCCACACCAGCGAGGTCCTTGGCCTGCTCGCGGCGATGATCGTCCTGCTGGTCGTGCTCGGCTCGATGATGGCGATGGCGGTGCCGATCACCACCGCGCTGATCTCGGTCGGCATCGGGATGAGCCTGCTGATGCTGGCCGCCCGGTTCACCGACTTCAACGAGGTGACTCCCATCCTGGCCGTGATGATCGGCCTCGGCGTCGGCATCGACTACTCGCTGTTCATCGTGACCCGGTTCCGCCAGGCGCTCGCCGACGGTCAGTCCCCCCGGGAGGCCGCCGTCACCGCAACGACGACCGCCGGCCGGGCGGTGCTCTTCGCCGGGCTCACCGTGGCCGTCTCGATCTCCGGCCTGGCCGTGGTCGGCATCCCGTTCGTCACCAACCTCGGTGTCGGTGCTGCCATGACCGTCGTCGGCGCGGTGATCACCGCGGTGACGCTGCTGCCGGCCCTGCTGTCCCTGCTGGGGCACCGCATCGACTGGGGCCGGCTGCCGTCGCGGACACGCCGGCACGCGGCCCCTGGCGAGGCGTCAGACAAGCCCGGTGCCTTCGACCGCTGGGGCGGCTTCATCGCCCGGCACCCCAAGGCCCTCGCCCTGGGCGCGCTCGCGGCGGTCCTGGTGCTGGCCATACCCGCGACCGACCAACGGCTCGGCACGGCCGACGCCGGGACCAACCCGCAGGACACCACGACCCGCAAGGCCTACGACCTGCTGGCCGAAGGCTTCGGCCCGGGCTTCAACGGCCCGCTGCTGGTTGCGGTGGACCAGGCGGACGACCCGCACGCCGCCGAGGCGCTGGCCACCGCCATCGCCCAGGACCCCGGTGTCGCGACCGTCGTGCCGCCGCTGGTCAACAAGGCCGGTGACACGGCGCAGATCCCGGTCGTGCTCACCTCCTCGCCACAGTCGGAGGAGACCGCGGAGACTCTGGACCGGCTCCGGACCGAGGTGATCCCCGGTGCCCTCGCCGGCTCGTCCGCGGCGGCGTACGTCGGTGGCGCGACCGCGTCGTACGAGGACATCGCCTCCAAGATCGGCGACCGGATGGGTTGGTTCCTGCTCTACATCGTCGGCATCACGTTCCTGATCCTGGCCATGGCGTTCCGGTCGATCGTCGTCGCAAGCAAGGCGGCCGGGACCACGATGCTCTCGGCGGCGGCGGCATTCGGTGCCTTGACCGCGGTCTTCGAGTGGGGCTGGCTGAGCAACCTGATCGGACTGGACGTCACCGGACCCACGGAGTCGTTCATCCCGATGATGGTGCTGTCGATCCTGTTCGGGCTCTCCATGGACTACGAGGTCTTCCTGGTCTCGCGCGTCCGCGAGGAGTACGTCCGCGACGGCGACGCCCGGGCGGCGGTCCGGGCCGGCGTGGGTGCGATCGGCAAGGTGATCGTGGCCGCCGGGATCATCATGGGCGTCGTGTTCTGGGCGTTCGTGCTCAGCGACGACCGCACCGTGAAGGCGTTCGGCCTCGGGCTGGGCGTGGCGATCCTGGTGGACGCCCTGATCGTGCGGATGGTCCTGGTCCCGGCGGTGATGCATCTGCTGGGCCGCCACGCGTGGTACATCCCGCGCTGGCTGGACCGGCTGCTCCCCGCCATCACCATCGAGCCCGCCGAGCACGACGAGACCCCCGAGGCGGTCGAGGAGACCGCGGAGGCCGAGGAGGCTCGGGACAGGCAGCTCGACCCGGTCGCCTGAGCCAGGCTGTCCACCGTGGCCGTCTACACGGCTGCGGTGGACAGCTCCGCGGCGAACCGGCTGACCAGCTGGGACCGGGACGTCACCCCGAGCTTCGGGTAGGCCTTGTAGAGGTGGTACTCGACGGTCCGCGGGCTCAGGAACAACTGGGCCGCGATGTCCTTGTTGGTCGCGCCCTGGCTCACGAAGCGCGCGATCTGCAGCTCTTGGGCGGTCAGGCTGGCGATGCCGTCCACCTCCTGAACGGGCACTCCGTCGCCGCTGGCCCGCAGCTCGGCGGCGGCCCGCTCCGCCCACACGGTGGCGCCGACGTGGCGGAAGATCTCCAGGGCGGCGCGCAGGTGCTCCCGCGCGGCGCGCGGTTGGCGGTCGCGACGGAGCAGCTCGCCCAGCGAGAGCCGGGCCCGGGCCGATGCGACGGGGAAGTCGATGCGGAGCAGCTCCTCGGCCGCCGTGCTGAGGTCCGTCACGGCGTCAGCGCCGCCCAGGAGCCCCCGGCACCACGTCGCCGCCGCTTCGGTGCTCGGCGTGCGCACCACCCTCGCCCTCTCCACCATGCCGCCCAGGTGCTCGAGGACCTCGTCCGTACGCCGTGCGCGCGCCGCGGCTTCCACCAGGTCGGGAGTGGACCACATCGTGATGACCGCGTGCCCCTCCCCGGGCTTGGCGGAAGAAAGCGCCAGCAGCCGTTCCAGTGCCGCGTCATTGCGCCCCAGCCCGAGGTCGAGCCGGGCCAGGGCCCAGGCCGTCATGGCATTGGTCAGACCGATCCCACGAGGGCCGGCGATGGCGCGGGCTTCCTCGGCACGCTGCTGGGTCTCGTCCACGTCGCCCTTGGTCGCGGCGATGAAGGCCAGCACCGCGAGCAGCTGCCCGGTCGAGCGCAGCTGCTCGTACTCCCGGGCCAGCAGCAGTCCCTCCTCGGCGGCGGCCCGGGCGGCGACGAAGTTGCCGTCGAAGGCCAGCCGTGCGGACGCGTGCTCGAGCACGTAAGGGAGGCTGGCCGCCGCGCCGCTCTGGCGGGCCTGGTCCAGGGCCTGCGTGTACCGCTGCTGCATGCCGGTCAAGTAGCCGAGCTGGAGTGCGGCGATCCCGGCCCAGACCGTGCCTCGCGGGCCTCCGAGCCCGGTCTCGAGCGACTCGAGAAGGTAGTCGACGTCCTCCACCGTCCGCCGCAGGACGGCGTCGTTGACGGCGATCCAGGCGAGCAGGAACCGCTGCCGCTCGTCGGGATCAGGCAGCTCGAGGCTCTCCGTCTGCGTCCGGACCTCGGTGAGGCGCTCGAGGTCCCCGGTGTAGCCGTCGACCTCAACCGCCTCTGCGAGCAGCTCGAGCGCCTCCCCGGGAGCTGTGGGGCCGACCAACCTCGCGGCCGCGAGGAAGCCCCGGTGGGCCTGCTCGACCTCGCCGTTGCGCGACGCCACGCGGGCCTGCAGCGCCAGCAGTCGGCCGCGCGCCACTGGGGTCGATGCGTCGGGCTCGGCGCGCTGCACGAGCAGCCGGGCCCGGCCCGGCTGGCCGGCGTGCCAAGCGGCGTCGGCTGCCGCGGTCAGCGCCTCGACCCGGCGGGCCGAGGAGCCCGACAGGTCGGCCGCCCGCTCGTAAGCCGCCGCGGCGGCCGCGTGACCACTGCGTGCCTGGGCCCGCTCGGCCACCGCGACAAGGGCGTCGGCAAGGTCGTCGTCGGCGCCCAGCGCCGCCGCCGCGCGGTGCCAGACCGCCCGGTCCTCCGTGCCCCGCTCCGCCAGTGCAGTCGCGAGCCGCTGATGAACTCCCTGGCGCTCGCGCGCGCCGGCGTCCACGTAGAGTGCCGAGCGGGCCAGAGGGTGGGAGAAGTACAGGCGCCGACCGTCGTACGAGGCCAGTCTCGACCGCTCGACCTCCTCGAGCGTCCCGCCGACGTCGGAGACGTCGGCGGCCTCCGCCAACAGCCCGAGCTCCCCGCTCGGCTCGGCCGCGGCAGCCAGCAGCAGCCGGCGCGAGTCGGCCGAGAGCCGGGACGCTCGCTCGAGGAAGGGCCGCTCGAGGCGGTCGCCCAGGGACACGGTCTCGGGCAGCGCCTCGCGGCCGGTCAGCTGGTCGGGAGTGAGCATCCGGAGGAGCTCGACCACGGCCAGCGGGTTGCCATGCGTGATCTCGGCCAGCCGTCGGCCGACCGCCTCCGGAGGGGCGAACCCCGCGACCGCGGCCACCAGCTCGGCCGCCTCGGCGTCACCGAGGGGGTCCAGGCGAACGTCGACCAGCCCGGGCAGCCGGCTGACCGCGGCGATGACCTCGTCGCTCCCGGGCTCCTCTCTGACGGAGATCAGGAGGGCCACCGGCTCGGCGGCGATCCGGCGGGCCACGAAAAGGACCGCGTCCAGCGAGGCGGCGTCGCACCACTGCACGTCGTCGAGGAGCAGGAGCACCGGCCCATTCAGCGCGGCCTCGCTGACCAGAGACAGGAACCCGAGCGCGACGAGGAACCGGTCCGGAGTCTCCCCTGCCTCGAGCCCCAGCGCGACCCGGACTGCGGCAGCCTGGGTCTCTGGCAGCTCGGGCAGCAGCTCGAGCAGCGGGTACACCAGCTGGTGGGCGGCGGCATACCCCAGGTCGGCCTCGGCCTCCACCCCCGTGGCCCGCAGCACGCGCAGCCCAGGTTCCTGCGCGGCTCTGCCGAGGAGCGCGCTCTTGCCGACCCCTGCCTCGCCTCGGACCAGCACGGTGCCGCCGCGGCCCTCGCGGGCAGCGGTCAGAGCCCCGTCGATCCCCGCCCACTCGGCGGTACGCCCGATGAGCACCCGGTCACGATATGGCCGGGAACGACGGCTGGCCAGAGGTTCTCCGCGGTTCAGCGAAGTCCACCACTGGGGTCCAACCACGTGACTTCACGGATGTGACCGCGTCGCCGACGCCGGATCGTTCCATCAGCCACTCACCGACCCGAGGACTGATCCGCGATGACCACACTGGCCCCTTCCGGCGTCGTACATCTGCCCCGTTCGACCGCCAGCCGGTCAGCCAGGGGCCGGGTCGCCCTGCGGTGGACCTACGAGCTTGCTCTGCTGGCCGCGCTCTACGCCGGCTACGTCGTGTCCAGGTCCGCGATCGGGGTTCGCCCGGTCGCCGCACACGAACGCGGCCAGCAGATCCTGGACATCGAGCGCTTCCTTCACCTCGACGTCGAGCGTGGGCTCAACGAGGTCGCGATCGCGATCCCGCTGGTCGGCCTCGTCCTGGCCTACCTCTACGCGACCCTGCACTACCTGGTGACGCCGGCGGTGCTGCTGTGGACTGGGCTGCGCCGGTGCGAGGGCTACTTGCTGGCCCGCAACGCGCTGCTCGTGGCGACCTCACTCGGCCTGGTCTGCTACTGGTTGCTGCCGACCGCGCCGCCGCGGCTCCTGGATGCCGGCTTCACCGACGTGATGGCCTACTTCAGCGACGTCGGCTGGTGGGGCGACGCCGCGAGCGCCCCGCGTGGGATGGAGGGCCTGACCAACCAGTTCGCAGCCCTCCCCTCGCTCCACGTCGGCTGGGCCATGTGGGTCGCGCTCACGCTCCACGACAACCTCCGGAGCGCCCGGCTGCGTCGATGGGTCTGGGTCTACCCGGCGGTGATGACCGTCGACGTCATGGCCACCGCCAACCACTACCTCGTGGACGCAGTGGCCGGGATCGGCTGCGTCCTCGCCGGTCATTGGGCGGCGCGTCTCTGGGAGGCACGTCGATGAGGTGGCGAGGCAGCGGCAGGACCTGTCGCCCGTCGTTCGCGACTACCTCAGCTCGGTGCTCGACAAGCCGAGCACGCGCCTCGCCACGATCAGCTGCTGGATCTGCTGGGTGCCCTCGAAGATGTCGAGGATCTTGGAGTCGCGTGCCCACTTCTCGAGCAGCTCGCCCTCGCTGTAACCGACCGCACCGCACAGCTCGACGCACGAGAGCGTGACGTCGGAGCCGACCCGGCCGGCCTTCGCCTTGGCCATCGAGGCCTCGAGCGAGTTCGGCTGCCGGTTGTCCGCCATCCACGCGGCCTGCAGCATCAGCAGGCGGGCACCCTCGAGGTCCGACTCCATCTGGAGGAACTTCGCGGCGGCCGCGGACTGGGCGTACGTCGGCCGGTCGTAGTCGACCTCGACCCCAGCCCGCTCCAGAAGCTCGCGGGTCAGGTCGAGGGCGGCTGCGGCGCAGCCGATCGCCATCGCAGCGACCAGTGGACGGGTGTTGTCGAAGGTCGCCATGGCGCCCGCGAAGCCCTGCCCCCCTGAGGATCCAGTGTCGACCTCGGGCGAACCGAGGAGGTCCGCCGCAGGCACCCGGCAGTTCTCGAAGATGATGGTGGCGGTGTCGGAGGCGCGGATGCCGAGCTTGTGCTCGAGCCGCTCCACGCGCATGCCCGGGTTGTCCTTGCTCACGACGAAGGACTTGATCGCCGCACGGCCGAGGTCCCGGTCGAGGGTCGCCCAGACGACGATGTGGTCGGCCCGGTCACCGGACGTCACGAAGACCTTCTCCCCGTTGATGACGTACTCGTCGCCGTCGAGGACCGCCGTGGTCTTGATGTTGGCGGAGTCCGAGCCGGTGCCCGGCTCGGTGATCGCCATGCCGGCCCACACGCCGTCCAGACGGGCCAGCTGCTCGTCGTCCGCGACGCTCGCGATCGCCGAGTTCCCGAGGCCCTGGCGCGGCATGGAGAGCAGCAGGCCGACGTCACCCCAGCACATCTCCTGGATCGACATGACCGAGGCCAGGTTGGCGCCGTTCTTGTTGCTCTTGTCCTCGTCCTCGTCGCCGCGGCGGACGCCGGCGGCGCCGGCACCCTCGGACGCGCCGGACTCGGCGAGCCCGTCGATCATCGCCGCGAGCATGTCGAGCTCCTTGGGGTACTCGTGCTCGGCGAGGTCGTACTTCCGCGAGATGGGCCGCAGCATGTTCATCGCGACCTGGTGGGCCTGGCCCACCAGCACCTTGAGCTTCTTGGGGTCGTCCAACTGGATGGCCATCAGACCAGCACCGCACCTTCCATGACGCCGACGGCCCGGAGGTCGCGGTACCACCGCTCGACCGGGTGTTCCTTGACGAAGCCGTGACCACCGAGCAGCTGGACGCCGTCGAGGCCGATCCGCATGCCGTGGTCTGCGCACGCCTTGCGCGCCAGCGCGACCTCCTTGGCGAAGTCCTTGCCGGCGGCCGCGCGGCCGGCCGCCTTGTAGGTCAGCAGCCTCATCGCCTGCAGCTCGATCGCGATGTTGGCGACCATGAACGCCACCGACTGGCGATGCGCAACGGGCTCGCCGAAGGCCTCCCGCTCCTTGACGTACGGCGTCACGTAGTCGAGCACCGCCTGGCCGGTGCCGACCGCCAGAGCACACCACGCGAGCCGGGAGAGCCGGACGCACTCGGCGTACGTCGAGCCGTCAGTGGCGCCGAGCACGGCACCCTCGTCGACCCTCACGTCGGTGAGCGTCAACCGGGTCAGCGTGGCGGCACGCACACCCATCGACGGGTCGCCCTCGACCGTCAGACCCTCGGTCGAGGACTCGACCAGGAACAGCACCGGGGTGCCGTCGAGGTCGGCGCCGACCACGAAGAGCTCGGCGTCCGCCCCCCGCGGGACGAGCGACTTCACGCCGTTGAGGACGTAGCCGTCGCCCTCGCGCACCGCGGTGGTGCGCGGGCTCAGCACGTCGAAGAGGACCTGTGGCTCGGTCAGCGCCAGGGCGGCCGCCGGCACGTCGTTGTCCGAGAACGCCGGGAGGTAGGTCTGCTGCTGCTCGTCGCTCCCCCAAAGGCCGATCGCGGTGGCCACCGAGCCCGGCGCCAGCGTCGCCACCGCGAGGCCCATGTCGCCCTTGGCCAGCGCCTCGGCGACCAGGGTCCCCGCCATGGCAGAGCGCTCCTCGGAGACACCGCCGAGCGACTCCGGCAGCCCGAGGATCGGCAGACCGATCTCGATGCCGGCCTCGAGCAGCTCCCGGGGGGCCGCACACTCAGCGTCCGCAGCCGCCGCGGCTGGGCGCACCACCTCGGTGGCGAACTCGGTCACCACGTCGACCAGCAGCTGCTCGTCCTCGGTCGGCGTGAGGTCGAACTGGCCGCTGGCCTTCGTCGCCGGCGGGCGGACGCCGTCCTTGCCACGCGAGCCCGCCCGGGAGAAGGTGCGGCCGGCCCGCGTCATGGTGCTGAACCCGCTGCGGGTGGCCGTGAAGACCGCCTGCTCGGCCTGCTTGCGCAGCCCCAGCCGGTCCAGCAGGTCGGTCTGCGCGAGCCGGCTCAGGCCGGCCACGAGGTAGCCGATCGGGTCTCGGGTCTCGGTGGTGGCGACCCCGTGTCGCCCGCCCGGACGAAGGTTGGGAAGCAACGACATGGCCCAAATGTAACTCCGAGTTACACATCGGGCTACAGGTCATCGCGTGCCTCGCGTCACACCGACCCGAGACCTGCCCGTTCAGGTCACGTCGCGCCGGATCCGCCAGAAGCAGAAGCCGGTCAGCAGGGCCGCCAGGCCGAGCAGGAGGCCCGTCTCGCGCCACTGCATCGCCCAGAAGTGGGAGGCCGGGTGGTACCGGACCTCTTGTTGGTATCCCTCGTCGGCGAGCTTGGTCCAGCACGCGTCCACCGCGGTGGGATCCGCCCGGGGTTCCGGCGCGCACGCCAGAGCCCAGGGTGGGAGGAACTTGACCACATCACCATTGGGGTCCAGGGTCCGGTTCTCGGTGACCCAGGCGCCGAGCTGCTCGTTGGCCACCTCCACCTGGATCTGCGGGTCCGCTGCGTCTGGATCGCCGCTCATCATGAAGCCCCGGATGTTCTCCGAGGTGATCGTGGTCGTGAAGCTCTTCGGGGCCATCAGGTGCGCCTGCACGAACACCGGCATCACGATCTGGACGGCGACGATCGTCGCCAGGGTGAGGGCCATCGCCGCGACGGTCCGACGCACGACGAGTCCTGCCGTGACGCCGACGGCGAGGGCGAGCACCGACATGCCAATCGGCACGACGCCGCGCGCCCCGAACACGTCGGGAAAGAGGCGGGGAAGGCTGAGGGGGCTGTTGTCCGTGTAGCCCCGCAGCACAGCGTCGTCCAGCGGCCCTGCCCACCAGGTCATCACCAGACCGATGGAGCCCGCGACCACGGCTGCCAGAGCCGCGAACCCGAGCTTGGAGACGAGCCACCTGGTCCGGGTGATGCTCTGGTTCCAGACCAGACGATAGGTGCCCGCCTCGATCTCGCGGGCGATCATGGGAGCGCCCCAGAAGACGCCGATGATCGCGGGGACGACGTAGGCCAGCCCGGTCCCGAGCATGAAGACGGCCTTCTTGGTGTCATCCGTGCTGAGCTTGCTGAAGAAGTCCTCTCCGCTGACGCGGAGGGTGTCCGCGAGCTGGGGGCCCGTGACCGCCAGAGCCACGGCCGCGAGGGCGAGGGCGCCGAGGACCAGCGCGGCCGAGCCGCGGAACTGTCGCCAGGTCAGCCAGATCATCGAAGCGCCTCCAGGCTCGGTCGGGCGTTGTTGAGCTTGCGTTCGACCGCCGATCGGCCCATGTAGGCCAGGACGAGGTCCTCGAGGTTCAGCTTGCTGACCTCCCAGGCCGGGTCGAGGATCGGCTTCTCGGTGCGGATGAGGTAGGTCGACTGACGGTCGGTGTGACTCGCCGCGATGACGTCCTGATCCGTCGGGAGGCTCGCCTCGTCGCGCCGCGGGCCGGTCAGCCGATGGTGGGTGGCGAGCAGGTGCTCGATGTCGCCGGCCACCTGCACGCGTGAGTCGACGAGCACCACGAGGTAGTCACACGCTCGCTCCACGTCGGAGACGAGGTGGGAGGACAACACCACGCTGAGCTCCTGCTCGGCCACCGTCTCCAGCAGGTCCTGGAGGAACTCCCGACGGGCCAGCGGGTCCAGGCTCGCCACCGGCTCGTCGAGCAGCAGCAGCTCGGGCCGCTTGGCGATGCCCAGGGTGAGCGCGAGCTGCGCACGCTGGCCGCCGGACAGCCGGCCGGCGCGCTGCTCGGGGTCGAGGCCGAGCCGCTCGATGCGATCGCCGGCCAGGGCGGCGTCCCAGGCGGGGTTCAGGTGGGCGCCGATGCGCAGGTGGTCCGCCACGCTCAGGTTGGCGTAGGTCGGAGTGTCCTGGCCGACGTAGCCGACCTTCTCCCGCTGGGCGCTGCGGCCCGTGGGTCGCGCGCCGAGCACCTCGATGTCGCCCGCCGACGGCGTCAGCAGGCCCACGGCGAGGTTGAGGAAGGTGCTCTTGCCCGCCCCGTTGGGGCCGACCAGTCCGACCACACGGCCGGCCGGCACCTCGAGGGTGCAGTCCGAGAGCGCCCACTTGCGGCCGTACTTCTTGCCCAGGCCGGAGGCGGTGAGGACGCCCCTCGACTCCAGCGCGGTCATGCGGTCTCCTCGATCACCGCGGAGCGAAACGTGGCCAGGAACAGCGCCTCGATGCTCTCCTCGTCGAGCCCCGCGCGACGGGCCTTGGCGAGCCACTGCTCCAGGCTCAGCCGCAGCGGCCCGTGCGCGGCGAGGGTGTTGTCGGTCGAGGGTCCGGGTCACGAAGGTGCCCACTCCCTGCCGCGCTGCGACCAGCCCCTCGTGCTCGAGCTCCCGGTAGGCCTTGAGCACGGTGTTGGGGTTGATGGCGAGGTGTCCCACCACGTCCTTGACGGTCGGCAGCTGGTCGCCCTCGCTGAGCAGTCCGAGCCGGAGCGCTCGGCGCACCTGCTGGACCAGCTGGAGGTACGGCGAGACCCCGGACCTCCCGTCCAGGTGGAACTCGATCATCGGGTCTCCTCCAGTTATCTAGGTAACTAGCACTATAGCCATATGACGTTGGCGGAGGCCAGTCCCTCGGCGCGTCGGCCCGAGAACCTAGGATTTGCGGCATGGCCCACCTCTCCCCCGAGACCGAGCACGCGCCGTACGGCCCGCTGCCCCGGGGCGGGATCGTGCGCCCGATCACCCGCTGGGGCGAGGACGTCATGCACCGGGTGCAGGAGCCGGTCACGGCCTACGACGACGAGCTGGCCCGGCTGGTGGCCGACATGGTCGAGACGATGTACGCCGCCGACGGGGTCGGGCTGGCCGCCTGCCAGATCGGTGTCGACCGGGCCGTCTTCGTCTTCGACTGCCCCGATGACGACGGCAGGCGCACGGTCGGCGTGGTCTGCAACCCCGAGCTCACGCTGCCCGAGGGCAAGGACCGCAAGCTGGACGAGGGCGAGGAGGGGTGCCTGTCCTACCCGGGTGCGTTCGTCGAGTGCGCGCGGCCGGACTTCGCCACCGTGACCGGCACCGGCGTGGACGGCTCGCCCGTGGAGTTCAGCGGCACGGGCATGCTGGCGCGCTGCCTCCAGCACGAGACCGACCACACCCAGGGCACCGTCTTCGGCGACCGGTTGCCGACCAAGCAGCGCAAGCGGCTCCAGAAGGCGATGGAGAGGGCCGCCGAGGACTACCCGCTCGACTGGCCGGCAGTGTGACGGGGGCAGCGACCCCGCGCGTACGCATCGTCCAGCTCTCGCCCCAGGCGCTCGCCGCCCTGGCCGCCCGCGACCTTGCCGGTGCCACCGCGCTCAGCGGCCTGGCGCTGACGGCCTACTGCGTGTCCGACGAGAGGATCGGCGTCTGGCAGCGCCGGGCGACCCAGGTCATCGACGTGCCGGAGGACCTGCCCTGGGTGACCGGGGTCCTGGTGGACGACGAGACGGGAGCAGTCGTGGGCGGGGCCGGATTCCACGCCGCGCCCGACGACAACGGCATGGTCGAGGCCGGCTACGGCGTCGACCCGGCATACCGCCGCCGCGGCTACGCCCGTGCGGCACTCCTTCTCATGATCGAGCGGGCGAGATCGGATCCCTCGGTCAGCGTCTTCCGGCTCACCGTCTCGCCTGACAACGCGGCCTCCCTCGGCCTGGTCGCCCAGCTGCCGTTCGTCGAAGTGGGCGAGCAGTGGGACGACGAGGACGGCCTCGAGACGATCTTCGAGCTGCCCGTCTAGCGTCAGGTCACCAGCGCTCCGGGAAGGCGGTGCCGCCCCCGGCAGCCAGGCCGTCGGCCACGATCCGCAGGTGGGTGTCCTGGAGCTCCTGCGGCATCTCGGGCAGCACGTCGTCCCAGAACGCCAGCATCGCCCCGCGGCCTTGCATCATCCCTTCGGGACGGGCCAGCGCCCACAGGTGGAAGTGCTCGCTGCCGTCGCCCCAGCGCGCGAAGTGGACTCGGGCCACCCCGGGGATCTGCTTGACCGCGACGTTGATCCGCTGGAGCAGCACCCCCAGGGTGGCGAGCACGTCCAGCGGCGCGGTGTCGAGTGTGCAGTGCCCGTTGGGCGCGAGGCCACCGACGTACGGGATGGACATCGGTGCGAAGCCGGCGTTCACGTGCCACAGGTCGTCGGCCCAGATCGTGTGCTCGGAGGGCTTGCAGTGATGGCACTCGGCCGGGTCGAGCTCTCCGGCCCGCGGCTCCTCGGGCACCAGCATCGGCTCGAGC
This sequence comes from uncultured Actinomycetota bacterium, assembly GCA_963798045.1. GTDB lineage: Bacteria > Actinomycetota > Actinomycetes > Propionibacteriales > Nocardioidaceae > Nocardioides. The sequence goes on along the minus strand of CAWCSB010000033.1, from coordinate 28,352 downwards.
ACCTTCAGCGTCACCGAGTCGAAGCACGACAGCCAGTCGTCGACGAGGGGTTGGCCGGACAGCCGCTCCCCGATCGGCAGCGTGCGGTGGTACGGCGAGTCGGCCTCGTGGGCGCGGTACTCGGTCACCCGGCGACGTTAGCGCCTGGCGGCGACGTAGCAGGCGACCGCGGTGGCCGCGGCAACGTTGAGCGAGTCGATGCCGCCGGCCATCGGGATGGTCGCGCGCCGGTCGGCGGACTGCTCCCAGCGCGGTGAGAGACCGTGTCCCTCCGAGCCCAGCACGAGCGCCAGCCGGTCCACTCCCGCCACGGCCTCCTCGACGGGGACGGCGTCGTCGGCCAGCGTGAGCGCCACCGTGGTGAAGCCGCGCCCAGTCAGCTCCGGGAGGGCGGCGTGCCAGTCCGGCAGCCGCGTCCACGGCAGCGCGAACACCGCGCCCATCGCGACCTTGACCGACCGGCGGTAGAGCGGGTCGGCGCAGCGCGGGGCCAGCAGGACGGCGTCGAAGCCGAGCGCCGCGCCCGACCTGAAGATCGCTCCGACGTTGGTGTGGTCGACGATCTCCTCCAGCACCAGGACGGACCTGGCCTCTGCGAGCACGTCGTCCAGCGACGGGAGGGGGTTGCGCTCGAGCGAGGCCAGCGCCCCCCGGTGCACGTGGAAGCCGGTCACCTCCTCGGCCAGCTCCTCGGACACCACGTAGCAGGGCGCCGCCGTCGTCGCCAGCACGTCGGCCAGTCCGTCGAGCCAGCGCGGCGCCATGAGGAAGGAGCGGGGCCGGTGGCCGGACTCGACCGCACGCCGGACGACCTTCTCCCCCTCGGCCAGGAACAGTCCGTGCTCGGCCTCGAGGTGCTTGCGGAGCTCGACGTCACGCAGATCGCGGTAGTCGGCAAGCCGCGGGTCGTCGGCCGACCCGATCTCGACCAGCTCAGCCATGCTTGTCGGGGTAGTGCTCGGGCCGTGCCACGGCCACCACGTCACCGATCACGATGATCGCCGGGGGCTGCACGGCCTCCCGGGCGAGGTCGGTCGCGAGCGAGCCCAGCGTCGACAGCACGGTTCGCTCCCCCGGCATGCTGCCGTCGCAGATGACCGCGGCCGGGGTGTCCGGCTTGCGGCCGCCGGCCAGCAGGGCGTCGGCGATGGCGGGCGCGTTCTCGACCGCCATCATCAGCAGCAGGGTGCCGTGCAGCCGCGCGACGGCGTCCCAGTCCGTGAGCGAGTCGGGGTGCCCGGGCGGCAGGTGCCCGGAGATCACCGTGAAGTCGTGGGCGACGCCGCGATGGGTGACCGGGATCCCGGCCAGGGCCGGCACGGCGATGGGGCTGGTCAGCCCCGGCAGCACGGTGATCGGCACGCCGGCCGCCCGACAGGCCAGGACCTCCTCGAAGCCGCGGCCGAAGACGAAGCTGTCGCCGCCCTTGAACCGGACCACCCGCTTCCCGGCCTTGGCCCGCTCCACGATGATCCGGTTGATCTCCTCCTGCTGGGCCGCCCGGCCGCGCGGCAGCTTCGCGACGTCGATCAGCTCGACGTCCGCGGGCAGCTCACCGAGCAGCTCGCGTGGGGCCAGCCGGTCGGCCACCACGACGTCCGCCTCCATCAGGGCCTTGCGGCCGGCCACCGAGATCAGCTCGGGGTCGCCGGGGCCGCCGCCCACCAGCACCACGCCCGGCGACCGGTCGCGCTGGTGACCGGCGACGATGGTGCCCTCGCGCAGGCCCTCGAGGATCTCGTCGCGCACCGCGGCGCTGCGCCGCGGCTCGCGGTTGCCGAGAACGGCGACGGTCACGCCGGCGTGCCGCCCGACCGCCGGGGTCCAGGCGCTGGCGCGGGTGGCGTCGTCCGCACGTACGCAGAACACCCGGCGCCGTTCCGCGCCGGCGGTCACCGCCTCGTTGACGTCGGTGTCGTCCGTCGCCGCGATGACGTACCAGGCGCCGTCGAGGTCGGCGTCCACGAACCCGCGCTGGTGCCAGGTGATCTCGCCCGCGGTGGCCAGGCCCTCCACGGCCGGTGTCACCTCGGGTGACACGAGAACGACGTCCGCGCCGGCCGCGATCAGCTGCGGCACCCGGCGCTGGGCGACGTGCCCACCACCGACCATCACGACCCGGCGACCGGCGAGCCTGAGTCCTGCAGGGTAGGGGGCGGGGTCGTCCACCGCACCATCATCCCGGTTGCGGGTACCGCGTCCGTGGCGTGGGCCCAGTGTGCGGACTACCTTCGGCCCAGATCGTCCTTCATGAATCGAACCCGTACGACAGGAGCCTCGATGACCCTCGACCGACCGGTGAGCCCCGACCCCTACGGCCTGCTGCCCAGCGTGCCGTCGTTCACGGTGACCAGTGACGACGTCACCGACGGCCAGCCGCTCAAGGACGACCAGGTCAACGAGTTCGGTGACAGGTCCCCACAGCTGTCGTGGTCCGGCTTCCCCGAGGAGACCAAGAGCTTCACGGTCACCTGCTTCGACCCCGACGCCCCGACCCCGAGTGGTTTCTGGCACTGGGTCCTGGTCGACCTGCCCGCCGACTGCACCTCACTGCCCACGGGTGCGGGCGCCGAGGGTGCCGACCTGCCGGGCAAGGCGTTCATGTGCCGCAACGACGGCGGCGGGAACGCGTTCATGGGAGCCGCGCCGCCCGAGGGCGACCAGGTGCACCGCTACTACTTCGTCGTGCACGCGGTGAAGGAGGAGTCACTGGGCGTCGACTCCAGCGCCACCCCGGCCGTCGTCTCGTTCAACCTGGCGTTCAAGACCGCTGCGCGAGCGATCATCCACGGCACCTACGAGCACTAGAGGCTGCGGCTGCTCGGGTCGAGGACGTCGGCCCCGAGGAGGCTCAGCGGCGCGTCGACGCGTGGCTGGCCGGGCAGGGGGCCGGCCAGACGGCATGATCTGCGCGTGCACCCCTCCCGCCATGGGCTTGCCTGGCTGCCCGCGCTAGTCCTCGCCGCCACCGTCGCGCAGCTCGCGGTGGCGACGTTCGTGCCCGGCATCGAGCGGTTCGACGACAAGGCGTTCGGCGCCCGGCTCGCGGCGTACCCGGCGATGATGCTGCTGGTGCCTGCGATCTGGTGGCTGGCCGTCAAGCGACACCGCCCGGATGCGACACCGCCGTACGTCGCGTTTGCGCTGATCATGCTCGGGTTCCTCGTCGACACGACCGGCAACAGCCTCGACTTCTACGACAGCCTGGTCTGGTGGGACGACCTGAACCACTTCGTCAACTGGTTCTTCCTGCTGTCCGGCATCGGGCTGATCATCGCCCGCGACCTGAAGCCGCGGTGGGCGCAGGTGCTGCTGGTCGCCGGTCTGGGCTGCCTGCTCGCCCTCGGGTGGGAGATCGGCGAGTGGTACACGTTCATCCGGCACGGCACGGAGCTCGACACGGCCTACGAGGACACTCTCGCTGACATGACGCTTGGTTCCTGCGGAGCCTTCCTCGCGGCCCTGGTGGTCGCGCGGGTAGCCTCGCGTCAGTGAACTTGCACGTCGCGATCGCGACGCGCTCCTTCCGCCGCTACTCGACCTACACCGCGGCGACGCTGGCGGGGATCTTCACCAACTGTGTGTTCGGCGTCATCAATGCGCTCGTCCTCATGGCGGTGTGGAAGCAGAACCCGGACGCGGGCGGGTACGACGTCCGCGACGCCGTCACCTATGTCTGGATCGGTCAGGCGATGATCATGACCGTCGCCATGTGGGGCGGCGGGACGCCCACCGACCTGGCGACGCGCATCAAGACCGGCGACGTGGCGCTCGACTTCTACCGGCCGGTCGGGATCCTCGGCTGGTACCTCGCCGCCGACGTGGGTCGTGCGGTCTTCCACCTGCTCAGCCGGGGGCTGGCACCGACCCTGGTCGGCGCCGTGTTCTTCGACCTGCGCTACCCCGCCGGGCCGCTGGTCTGGGTGGTGTTCTTCGCGAGTGTGGCGCTGGCGCTGCTGGTCAGCTTCGCCATCCGCTTCCTGGTCGCCATGTCGGCGTTCTGGATCCTCGACGACCAGGGCACCCAGGTGCTGACCAGCGCGGCGGCGGTGTTCTTCAGTGGCCTGACGGTGCCGTTGGTGCTCTTCCCCGGCTGGTTCGGAGATCTCGCCCGGGCGCTGCCCTGGGCGTCGTACCTCCAGGCGCCCGCCGACCTCTGGCTGGGCAAGGAGGAGGGCTGGGCCGTGCTCGGTGTCCTCGCCCTCCAGGCGCTCTGGGCGGTCGTTCTGCTGGCCGGGTGCGCACTGCTGCTCCGCGTGGCCGAGCGCAAGGTGGTGGTCCAGGGTGGTTGAGGCGCTCACGCGCTACGTCCAGATCTCGGCCCTGTGGGTGCGGGCCTCGCGTGCCTACCCGGTGTCGTGGTGGATGCTCGTGGTCGGCGGGTTCCTCATCACCGGGGTGGAGTTCGTCGGCATCTGGATCGTCTTCCAGAACGTCGACGACCTCGGCGGCTTCTCCCTCCAGGAGGTCGCCTTCCTGTACGGCGGCAGCGGGGTCGCCTTCGCCGTCGCCGACCTGTTCGCCGGCCGCATCGAGCGGCTCGGCCAGATGATCCGGCTCGGGAAGCTGGACCAGATGATGGTCCGGCCGGTCCCGCTGCTGATCCAGGTCTGCGCCGACGAGTTCGCGCTGCGCCGGCTCTCCCGGATCGCCCAGGCCGCGCTGGTCCTGGGGTGGGCCTGCACCTACGTCGACTGGACTCCCTCGAGGGTGCTCCTCACGGTGGTCATGCTCGTCGCGGCCACGGTGATCTTCACCGCGGTCTTCATCGCGCTGGCCTGCATCCAGTTCTGGACCATCGACTCGGCCGAGGTCGCGAACTCGTTCACCTACGGCGGCAACACGGTCACGTCGTACCCGCTCACCATCTTCCCCAGCGAGGTGCTCAAGGCGATGACGTTCGTGGTGCCGCTGGCGTTCGTGAACTGGTACCCCAGCCTGCACGTCCTGGGCCGCGAGGACCCGCTCGGCTATCCCGACTGGACGCAGTGGCTGTCCCCTCTCGTCGCGGCAGTGATGGTGGCCGTGACGATGCTCGTGTGGCGCACTGGCGTGCGCCAGTACCGATCGACCGGGAGCTGACGGATGCCACTGATCGAGGTCTCCGGGCTGACCCGCACCTTCCGGGTCCGCGGCCGGACCGATGTCGAGGCCGTGAAGCAGCTGAGCTTCGAGGTCGAGGCCGGCGAGATGGTGGGCTACATCGGCCCCAACGGCGCCGGCAAGTCGACCACGATCAAGATGCTCACCGGCATCCTGGTGCCGAGCTCCGGCACGATCCGGGTGGCCGGCGTGGATCCCAGCCGGAAGCGCACCCAGCTGGCACGCCGGATCGGCGTCGTCTTCGGCCAGAGGACGACCCTGTGGTGGGACCTGCCGCTGCGCGACTCGTTCGACCTGCTCCAGAAGATCTACAAGACCGACCCCGCCCGTCATCGAGCCAACCTGGCCGAGTTCGTCGAGCTGCTCGGCCTCGGCGACCTGCTCGAGATCCCGGTCAGGCAGCTCAGCCTCGGCCAGCGGATGCGCGGCGACATCACGGCCGCGCTGCTGCACGACCCCGAGATCCTCTACCTCGATGAGCCCACCATCGGCCTCGACGTGGTCAGCAAGGGCCGCCTTCGCGAGTTCCTGCGCACCCTCAACGCAGAGCGCGGCACCACGCTGCTGCTCACCACCCACGACCTCCAGGACATCGAGGCACTCTGTCGGCGGGTGATCGTCATCGACCACGGCACGGCGGTCTACGACGGGACGCTGGCCGGGCTGCATCTGCAGGGTGGGTCCTCGCGCACCCTCGTGGTCGACCTCGTCGACGAGAGGCCGCCCATCTCCGTCGAGGGGGCCACAGTCCGCCGGGTCGAGGGCCCGCGCCAGTGGCTCAGCTTCCCGGCCGACGCCTCGGCGGCTCCGATCGTGGCGGCGGTCGTGGCGGCGTACGACGTCGCGGACCTGTCCGTGCAGGAACCGGACATCGAGGACGTGATCCGCGAGCTCTACTCGCGCTAGGAGGCTGGCTCCGGGGCCGGGACCGCCGTTCGGCTCAGGATCAGCACCGCCCGGTCGTCGTCCCCGCGCTCGACCTGGCCGATGATCCGGCTCGCCGCTCCACGGAACCCGATGCCGATGGCCTCCCGGGCAGCCCGCTGCAGCCAGGCGATACCGACGTCGATGTGCGCCGAGCGGTCCTCGACCACGCCGTCGGTGTAGAAGAGCAGAGCCTCGCCGGGAAACAGCCTGCCGTGGCTGACGTGCAGCTCGGGGTCGGCCAGCACGCCCAGCGCCGTGCCGCGGGCGTTGTCGATCAGCCACTCGCCGCTGGGCAGGTCCAGGCGCAGCGCAGGCGGGTGCCCGGCGCTGGTGATCTGGTAGCCGCCGCCCTCGAGGTCGACGAGCAGGTGCACCGCGGTGGCGAACGACTCGTCGTCGTGCTGGCGGAGCAGGAAGTCGTTGGCCGCCCGGAACAGCTCCTCGGGTGGCAACGCGCCGATCAGCCCGCCCAGCGCGCCCGCGAACTGCAGCGCCGCCGGCCCGGCGCCGGTGCCCTTGCCACAGACGTCGACCAGGATCACCTCCAGGTGGCGGTCCTCGCGCAGGTTGGCCACGAGGAAGTCACCGGCGTAGCTGACTCCGTTGGAGGCGAGCATCGCGGTCTGGGACTGCCAGCCGTCGGGCAGTGGCGGCATCTGGCCCTGCGACTGGAGCCGGTCACGGAGCTTCCCGAGCAGCGACTCGCTGAGCGTGGACGGCAGGGCACTCCGAAGCCGGCCCGCGACGTAGAGCACCAGCACCACGGCCAGCAGGAACTCCACGACGGCCACCCAGCGGACTGGCGCCGGGCTGTTCGGCAGGAGCAGCGACAGGGAACCGGCGACCGCGTCGACCGTCGCGACCACCACGAGCGGCCGGAAGCTGAGCAGGATCCGGGCGACGAGCAGCCAGAGGAAGTACGCCGTCAGCGGCATCAGCTCGTGGCTGACCAGCGAGACCACCAACGACAGGCTGATCAGCACCATCAACGTGGCTGCCAACCACCACTGAGCTCGAACCGAGCCGCTGCGCCACGCGTCGGCGCGCGATCGCAGCCACCCAGTCCCCCGGACGGCCATCCCGAAAGGTTACCCGTCAGTCTCTCTAGACTCGCGGCCGTGGCACACCCAGAGCTTCGTATCCGCCGCGCCGGTGCCGACGACGTCGACGCCCTGCTGACCATCTCTTCCGGGCTCTGGGCCGAGGACGCTGGCACCCACGACCCCGAGGTGATGAACACCGACTGGCCGCAGCAGCACGGTCGCGCGTCGTTCGAGGCCCTGGTCGACGACCCGGACCGGGTCGGCCTCCTCGCGGAGCTGGGCGGCGAGCTGATCGGTGGGCTGATGGGCTCCTACCCCGAGCTGACGCCGTTCGTGCGGCTCCGCGAAGCGCGGCTCAACAGCCTGTGGGTGCTCCCGGAGCATCGCGGCGCGGGAGTCGGCGGCCCTCTCGTCGACGCGTTCCTGGACTGGGCCCGCGAGCGCGGGGCGGCGTACGCCATCGTGACCGCGTTCGCGGCGAACTCCGGTGCCCAGCGGTTCTACGAGCGGCGTGGCTTCGGCCCGCACACGGTCACCCTGCGACAGTCTCTCTAGATTCGGAAGCGCGCCCCGACCTCGTCGGACAGGGCCGCTTCGATCCGCTCCCTCATCCATGGCCCCATCGGCGGCAGGTCCGCGACCGGGCACCAGCGCACGTCGATGGACTCGTCGTCGGCGACGTGGGCCTCACCCGACAACCAGGTGCAGGAGAACGTGAGGTCGAGGTAGATCGCCCGGTCGCCGTTCGGGTAGACGACCTCGTCGCCCACGCTGGTCATGGCCAGCCGGTCCACCCGGATCTCGACTCCGCTCTCCTCCAGGGCCTCCCGGACCGCGCAGACCGCCGGCTCCTCCCCGGGGTCGACGATCCCGGTGACCGGGGTCCACGCGTGGTTGTCGGCCCGCTGGACGAGAAGGATCTCCTCGCCGCGGCGGATCACGGCGGTCACACCGGGCAGCCAGAGCCGGGTTTGGCCGACCAGGCTGCGCAGGTCGACGACGAACTCTGGGATCGGCACCTCGCCACTCTAGGTAGACGCCCAGCGTTCTCCGGCGAGCTCCAACCGCACCCCGGGGTAGATGTCGACCCCGGGTGGGGCGTCGAGGATCATCCGGGCGTGCTTGCGGCTGATCCGTCGGGTGCCGTGCGCGTCGACGATGAAGCCGAGCCCGTGGGGGGTCAGCCAGACATAGCGGCCCTGTCCGCATTGTCGGGCGCGATAGCCGGCGTGGGTCTTCCACCGGTGCTGGGACTGAGGTGCGAGCGCAGCGAGCCTCGAAGGCTGTCGCCGGCCCAGGGGTCCGGAGTTGCAGAGACTTTGCTATTGATCCCTTGTTCCCCGCTCAGGACTGTCGTCGCGACGGGTAGGAGTACGTAGAGGACGCTCAGGATCGAGTGCTGCCGCATTCTGAGTGTCGCGCTGGCGTGCCTCTACGTCGAGTGTGCTGCGAGACTGTCAGCTCGCGTGGTCGTCAAGGGCTGAGCGCAGCATCGGCGGGAGTCGATTGGCTCCCGGCGTGCCCGTGCACGACAGGGAGCCCGTGTCATGAACAACTTCGCGTACACCGAGGCGGGCGGTTTCGCTGATGACTTCAGGGTGTCTGTTCTGGAGCAGCCCGATCTCCCGGCGACCCCCGAGCACCTGAGCGCAGCGGCTGCGGGGATGACCTCACTGTTCTGGCGCAATACCGAGACGGTCGAGGATGGCGCTCATGCCGGGGACGGCGTCTGGCATGACAGAGACATGCTGCGGAAGAACACAAGGGTCACCCAGCTCTTCCTTGAGGCTCTGCAACAGATTGCCGCAGACGAAGAGGTCGACCCCCATGCCGCTCTCGGCGGCACGTTCTACGACGTGGTCGAGCTGCTCCCCACTCGCAAGCTGCAGAAGATGCTCCTCAAGGAGTCGCTAGGCAAGGTCGACCTCTGGGCGCGGACCATCGAAGAGTTTGGCCTCGGTCGAGTTCTTTCCTTCTTCGGACCGGGACGCTGGTTCATGAGCGGCGGGGACGACTGGTGGGGCATGCCTCAGTACGGCTCGGTCGTGGAGCGTCTGATGACCATGGGGCCACCCGACCCGGACACGTTCCGCCAACGGATGCTGACGTGCCCTTGGGAGCTGACTGATGAGCAGGCGGACTTTGTCTGTGACCACCGCTACGACCATGGCAACAGCGTCGACTGAGTGGCGTCGCCGGGCTTGACCACTGGCCCGCCGTCGTAGACCTCACGAGTTCGACGACGACCTGCGACCCGGCGCTGGGGGTCAGCTCTCCCCCACCGCAGCGCCCCCTCGAAGGGAAGGGCGCCGTGGCTGCGCCGGACCACGATCATGGCGGCCTTCGTCAAGACACCCGCGCTCCGCCCACAGGCGATCCTCACGTGATCCTGCGTACCGCCGCCTGGAGAATCGTCGAGTCAGCGGGGCGCCCGGGCGACGTCATTGCGTGCCATCCGCCGATGCGGAAGGGTGACGGTCCCGGCGCTGAAGGAGGAGACGATGACGACGACGACAAGCTCTCCGCGTTTCGTGGTGGCCACCCACGTCAAGGCGGGCAGGGACGACGACTTCGAAACATTCATGCGCGACGTAGTCGTGCCCGCGGAGGTTCGAGCGCGACCGCAGCAGGTTGGCATGTGGCACCTCATGCCTCCGGCCACAGACCAACCCGAGGGAGCCATTCGTGCCTGGGTCATGACCTTCTATGGGCCCTCGACCCTGGACGACTGGGACCTGGAGCCCCTTTTCGATGAGGCCTACGGGGCCGACGCGTCACGTGAGCACTTGCGGTACTTCGAGGACATGGTCGAGGGCGAGCAGACCGTCTATGCGGTCGACGGTGAGATCGAGCTCTGACTGGCACCTTCGCCGCGAGGCGCGACCAGTCACTGGGTGACGCTGCGTGATCACCCGTCGCTGATGGTCACCGAGAAAGGTGGCGCAACTCCTCGAGATCGACGTGCGCGTCCTTCGAGGCGACCGCGTTGCTGGGCAGGCTGGTGAGACATGCGTGCAGCAGACCCATCAGCAACAAGACGCACATGAGTAGCGCGCTGCGTCCGCCAGCCAAGGCAGCGCCGACGAGCAGGCCGTAGATGCCAGCACAGATGATCAAGGCATTGAGGATGCCGAGTGCTGGACCTGAGCACCTATCCGGTCGCGACACCTTGGGCTCCTCACTGCCTACGCGCGGGTGACTCTCGCGCCACCTCATCTTTCCCGTTTGACGAGGATACGAAACCTTGGACGCTGTTTCAGTCACTTCAGCAAAGGGGCGAGCCAGCCCTCCTCGGCGACGGGCCCCGAGTCAGGCCAGAGGCGCCTTGAGGCTCAGGCGGACAGCGAACAGGTCCCCTGCGACGTCCACCTCGAAGAGGCCTGAGGACAGCGAGTCGGCGGTGACCGGGCTGTCCGAACGCAGGTAGGCCAGCCCGACCGAGGCGCCGACCGTCTCGCCCCAGGCGGCACTCGTGACCTGTCCGGCGGGCTGCCCGTCGCGGAGCAGGAGCTCGCCGCCCCAGAGCATCGGCGCGGGGTCCTCGAGCACCAACGACACCAGCCGACGCCGAGGACCGCCCTCAGCGAGCCGCGCGCGGAGCGCCTCGAGCGCCGAGCGACCAAGGAAGGGCTTGTCGGTCTTGAGCGCGGTGGCGAAGACCAGCCCGGCCTCGATCGGGGTGTAGTCGGGCGACAGCTCTCGCGGGAAGGCGCGGAACCCCTTCTCCAGCCGCAGTGAGTCGATCGTGTAGTAGCCGGCGTTGCTGATGCCGAGGTCCGCGCCCTCGCCGAACAGCGCGTCGTACACCGCCCCGGCGTCGCGGACCGGGACGGTCAGCTCCCAGCCGAGCTCGCCGACGTAGGTCATCCGGGTGGCGCGGAGCGGGACACCTGCGACCGTGGCCGGCCGGCTCGTGGCGAACGGGAAGCCGTCGTCCGACCAGTCGTCGGAGGAGATCCGGGTCAGGAGGTCTCGCGAGGCCGGCCCCATCACGCCCAGCACGGCGAAGGCGTCGGTGACGTCACCGCCCTCGACGCCGCCGTGTCGGCACAGCCAGTCGAGGTCGCGCACGGTGGTGGCGGACGACGAGACGACCCAGAAGGAGTCCGGCCCGTCCCGGGTGACGGTGAGGTCGGCCTCGTAGCTGCCGCGCGCGTTGAGCCATGGCGTGTAGACGCAGTGCCCGGCCGGCACGTCGACGTCGGCAGCGCACACCCACTGCAGCGCCTCGAGTGCCCGCGGTCCGGCGACGACGTACTTCGAGAACGAGGTCTGGTCGAAGACCGCGACCGCCTCGCGGGTCGCGCGCTGCTCGGCCGCGGACCAGGGCAGCCAGGACGGCTTGCCCCACGAGTAGTCGAGGTCCGCACCCGACGTCGGCGCGAAGACGTTGGGCCGCTCCCAGCCCATCTTGGAGCCGAAGATCGCCCCGGATGCGGCCACCCGCGAGTGCACCGGTGACTGCCGGACGTCGCGCGCCGTGACCGGCTCGCGGTTCGGCCACGGCAGGGCGTAGTGCAGCCCCAGGATCTCGGCGACGCGGGCGTGCAGCCACGTGTTGTCACCGTTGAAGGCCGCGAACCGGCGTACGTCGACACCGGTCTGGTCGGACGTCGCCTCTCCCGAGACGACCCACTCGGCCAGGGCTCGGCCCGCGCCGCCCGCGGACGCGATGCCGACCGAGTTGAAGCCGGCGCCGACGAAGCAGTTGTCGAGCTCGGGCGCCCGTCCCAGCAGGAACTGGTTGTCCGGCGTGAACGACTCCGGGCCGTTGTAGAACTTGCGGATCCCGGTCTCCGCCAGTGCCGGGATGCGGTGCACCGCCTCGTCCATCAGCACCGCGAAGTGCTCCCAGTCCTCGTCGAGCAGCTGGAACTCGAAGTTGTGCGGCAGGTCGTCCGGGGACCGCCACGGCTTGGCCTCGGGCTCGAAGCCGCCGACCACGAGGCCGCCGACCTCCTCCTTGAAGTACGTCCAGCCGTCCGGGTCACGCATGATCGGCAGGTCCGGGTGGGTGCCCTCGACCGCCTCGGTGACGACGTAGAAGTGCTCGCACGAGTGCAGCGGCACGGTCACCCCGACCGAGTCGCCCAGCGCCTTGGCCCACTGGCCGGCGCAGTTGACCACCACCTCGCACTCGACCTGGCCGCCTTCGGTCTCCACGGCGGTGATGCGGCGCCCATCGAGGGTGAATCCGGTGACCCGCACCTTCTCCACCACCGTCGCGCCGCCCATCCGGGCGCCCTTGGCCAGCGACTGGGTGAGGTCGGTCGGGTTCACCTTGCCGTCACCGGGCAGCCACAGCGCACCGAGCAGGTCGTCGACCTGCATCACCGGCCAGAGCTCCTGCGCGCGCTGCGGAGAGACCAGCTCGCACTCCATGTCGTACGCCGCCGCGTTGGCCGCGGTCCGCTTCAGCTGGACCATCCGGTCCTCGGTGCGGGCGACGATCACTCCCCCGACGTTGCGATAGCCGGTGGCCAGTCCGGTCTCCGCCTCCAGTGACGCGTACAGCTCGGCGGAGTACTGCACCAGCCGGGTCCCGCTCTCCGAGGCCCGCAGTGGTCCCACCAGCCCGGCGGCGTGCCACGTCGTGCCGCCGGAGAGGTGGCCCTGCTCGAGCAGCAGCACGTCGGTCTTCCCCAGCTTGGTCAGGTGGTAGGCCACCGACGCGCCGATCACTCCCCCGCCGACGATGACGATCTCGGCGCGTGACGGGAGCGTCGTCATGGCCCACCCCGCCAACCATCGGTGTTCGCCACCTCGTCCAACAGCCGTCGGAAGGCCGGGCCACGGAAGGTCGCCTCGGCCTTGTCGAAGCGCTCCATGCCCCAGCCGTGGAAGTCGAAGTCCATCGGGCTGGTCTCGGCCTGGATGAAGCCCCACAGCGACCAGCCGTACTGGCTGCACAGCGCCTGCAGCCGGACCCGCGCCAGGTCGGCGGGGCTCGGCGTCCCGAAGTACGCCTCGGTCCAGTCCTCGGTCTGCTCCGGCGTGAAGCTGCACTCGGTCGAGGTGTTGCCGAGCTCGAAGCAGGCGTCGTTGTTGCCGCTGTACTCGTAGTCGATCAACCAGACGCGCTGGCCGTCGTCGATGTAGTTCGCGGCGAGCAGGTCGTTGTTGCACGGCACCGTCGGCCGCGGGGCTGCCTCGAGGGCCCGTCGTACGTCGGCCCAGGCGTCGGCGTGGGCGTCGTACGTCGCGGGCAGCGCGAACCCGCGCTCCCGGACGGTCGCGAGGTAGCCGGCCTGGCGGGCGAACATGTCGAAGTCGTCCACGAACCGCGGTCCCGCGTGCAGCCTTCGGCATGCGTCCGCGGCGCGCGACATCACCCCCGGGTCCTCGAAGTCCTCGTCGACCAGCGCCTTCCCGGGCAGGTAACCGATGACCAGCATCGCGAGGTCGGGCCGGTACTCCACCACCGGCGCTCCCACCCCCGCCTCCGCAGCCCGCGAGCTGTTGGCGTGCTCGGCGTCGCGGTCGATGCCGAGCAGCCCGGCGTCGCTCGACGAGCAGCGGACCACCAGGTCGAGTGGCGGTCCGTCGTCGTCCGAGGTGAGGTGGATGTTGTGGTTGGTCAGCCCGCCAGGCAGGTCCGTGGCGTGCCAGGACCGCCCCGCCAGAACGGCGAGGCGGTCCAGGGCGACCTCTGGCGTCAGTGCTTGGGGTCCTCGAAGGCCTCGATGACTGCCTGGTCGATCGTGTGCTTCGGCCCGGTGAACCACTTCTTCGCCGACAGGTGCCACCAGATCGCGACCAGCAGGATCGTGCCGCCGGTGAGGATCGGCGCGTAGTTCACGAACTTCCACTCGAAGTCGTCGCTCGTGATCCAGCCCGAAGGGTAGAGCGGCAGGATGAAGTAGATCGAGATGATGACGATCTCGATCACCGCCACGAGGTTCATCCACTTGTACTTCGAGCCGTTGGTCCAGTTGCCGGGCTCGAAGGTGTCCCTCGCCTTCCATCTCAGGTAGATCGGGATCGCGAAGGACGAGTACAGGCCGATCACCGCCACCGAAACCACCGCGTAGAACGCGGTTGGCAGGATGATCGGCGCCTCCTCGGTGCCGAAGTTGACCTCGATCAAGGCCGGCAGGGTGATCAGGGCCGCAATGACGGCGACGAACATCACCGCATTGGCCGGCACCTTCTTGGTGGTGACCTTGGACCAGAGCGACGAGCCCGGGATGGCGCCGTCCCGGCTGAACGCGAACGTCATCCGCGACGCGCTGGTCAAGCACGCCGTGGTGCAGAACAGCTGCCCGAACGCGGAGATCGCGATCACGAGCGTGTGTGCTGTCCCCGACCCCAGGGCCTGTCCGAGGATCACGTCGGACGCGTAGTAGCCGACGTTGAGGCCCTCGGTGACCCCGTCCTTGTCCTGCACGGCGAAGAGCAGGGCCAGCAGCAGGATCCAGCCGCCCACGGCGGAGTAGAAGATGGAGCGCCAGAGGCCCTGGGCGGCCGACTTGGACGCGGCCTCGGTCTCCTCCGAGAGGTGCGCGGAGGCGTCAAAGCCGGTGATCGTGTACTGCGTGAGCAGGAAGCCCAGCGGCATCACCAGGAACCAGAACATCACGCTGCTGGTGGACCCGTCGTCGTACCCCGAGTTGTTGACGCGTTCGCTGAACACCCAGCCGATGCTCTGGTGGTTGTCAGGGACGACGATCAGGATGCCGATGATCAGCGCCGCACCGGCAACGTGCCACCACACCGAGATGTTGTTGACGATGGCCAGCAGGTGGCTGGAGAAGATGTTCGCGAGCGCGGCGAGCGCCAGGATGATCACGAACTCGATGAAGACACGCTTGAGGCTGTAGTTCGCCGCCCAGTCGTCGCTGAGAAGACTGAAGAAGATGTCGACGAAGTTGGCCGCGCCATAGGCCACCGACGCGGTGACCGCGATCAGGCCGATGAGGTTCAGCCAGCCGGTGAAGAAGCCGGCCGCCGGTCCGCCCAGCTTGGACGACCACCAGTAGATGCCGCCGGAGGTCGGATAGGCAGACACCAGCTCGGACATCGTGAACCCGATGATCAGGATGAAGATCGAGATGAGGGGCCAGCCCCACGAGATGGCGATCGGGCCGCCGTTGCCCCACGCCTGGCCGAACGTCGTGAAGCAGCCCGCCAGGATCGAGATGATCGAGAACGAGATCGCGAAGTTGGAGAACCCGGACCAGGTCCGCGACAGCTCCTGCTTGTAGCCGAGCCTCGCCAGTGTGGCCTCGTCTTCGTTGTGGATCAGTGGCTCGTCGACAGCCATTCCGCCCCCTCGGTGCGTGCTGACAGGTCCCATCAAGGGATCCGTAGTTGGCCAGAAACTAGACCCGCACCGCGCAGGGTGTAAACACTCCCTGTAAAAAAGGTATGAACTCAGACCAAAGTCGCGCTGGGAGATTGACAGCCACATGAGCGGGAACAGAGCATGACCGCCATGACCGCGACCCCGGAGCATCACCTCCCGGAGGCGGTGCTCCGGCCGGTGCGCGGGCACCACGCGTTCGAGGCCTGTGTCGAGCAGCTGGCCACCGCCATCCGGCTAGGGGTGTACCCCCGCGGGAGCGCGTTGCCCGCCGAGCGTGACCTGGCCGAGCGGCTGCAGGTCTCCAGGGCGACCCTGCGGGAGGCGATGGCCGCCCTGCGCCAGGCCGGGCTGGTCGAGACCACGCGCGGTCGCGGGGGTGGCACGGTCGTCACGCTCAAGCCCGGCCTGCCGGCCGCCCGGGCCGCCGCTCGGATCAGCGCGGCCCGCCGACAGGACTGGTTGGACGCGCTGGACTTCCGCCGGATCGTCGAGCCCGGCGCTGCGGCGCTGGCGGCCTCGCGCGAGCTGGAGGACGAGCGGCTGGCCCAGCTCGAGGACGCGCACGCCGAGGTCGCGTCGGCGCGCAAGCCGGCCGAGCACCGGCAGGCCGACTCGCGATTTCACCTGACCGTGGCCGCACTGACCGACTCGCCGCGCACCGTCGAGGCGGTCACCTCGGTGCAGTCGACGCTGCACGAGATGCTGCTCGCGATCCCGGTCCTGGACACGAACATCGCCCACTCCGACCGCCAGCACGCGCGGCTGGTCCGGGCGATCGTGGCCGGCAAGCCGGACCTGGCCCGCCGGGTCATGGAAGAGCACTGCGACGACACGGCCGCGCTGCTGCGCGGGCTCGTGGGCTGAGGCACGAAGGGGAACCATGACCGAGACTGGGCTGCGAAACGAGCGACACCTGAGCATGCACGACCTGGTGGCGCGGATCCACGACGGTGACATCGACACCGTCGTCGTGGCGTTCACAGACATGCAGGGCCGGCTGCAGGGCAAGCGACTGCACGGGCGCTACTTCGCGGACGTCGTCGTCGACCACGGCACCGAAGGCTGCAACTACCTCCTCGCGGTCGACGTGGACATGAACACCGTCGGCGGCTACGCGATCTCCTCCTGGGAGCGCGGGTACGGCGACATGGAGTTCGTGCTCGACGAGCGCACCATCCGCGTGCTGACCCACCTGCCGGCGACGGCGATGGTGCAGTGCGACCTGGTCTGGCTCGACCACTCCCCCGTCGTCCAGTCGCCGCGGACCATCCTCCAGGCCCAGCTCGACCGCTGCGCCGAGCAGGGCTGGGCCGCGCTGTCCGGGACCGAGCTCGAGTTCATCGCCTTCGACACGACGTACGAAGCGGCCTCGGACTCGGCGTACCGCGACCTCACGCCGGTCAACCAGTACAACGTCGACTACTCGATCCTCGGTACCACCCGGGCCGAGCCGCTGCTGCGGGCGATCCGCAACACGATGTACGACGCTGGCCTGGACGTCGAGGGCGCCAAGGGCGAGTGCAACTTCGGCCAGCACGAGATCGGGTTCCTGTACGCCGACGCGATGACCACCGCCGACAACCACAGCGTCTACAAGACCGTGGCCAAGGAGATCGCGGCCCAGCAGGGCAAGTCGCTCACCTTCATGGCGAAGTACAACGAGCGCGAGGGCAGCTCGTGCCACATCCACCTCTCGCTGCGCGGCACTGACGGGTCCCTGGTCTTCTGGGACGCCGACGCTGATCACGGGAATGGGTCACGCTCACCGCTCTACGACCACTTCGTCGCCGGCGTGCTGGCCACGGTCGCGGACTTCACGCTGCTCTACGCGCCCAACATCAACTCCTACAAGCGCTTCGCGGCGGGCTCGTTCGCGCCGACGACGATCGCGTGGGGCCTGGACAACCGTACCTGCGCGATGCGGCTGGTGGGCCGCGGCGCCGGCGCAAGGATGGAGAACCGGGTGCCGGGCGCCGACGTGAACCCCTACCTCGCAACCGCCGCGATGCTGGCCGGTGGTCTGCACGGGATCGAGCACGAGCTGCCGCTCGAGGAGGAGCTGGTCGGCAACGCCTACGAGTCCGACAAGCCGCAGGTGCCGCACACTCTTGACCAGGCGCGCGAGCGGTTCGCGTCGTCCGAGCTGGCGCGAGCGGCGTTCGGTGAAGAGGTCGTCGCGCACTACACCAACATGGCCGACGTCGAGCTCGCGGCGTACGGCGCCGCGGTGACCGACTGGGAGCTCCGGAGAGGATTCGAGCGCCTGTGAGCAGCACCTTCACCATCGTCAACCCGGCGACGGAGCAGCCCGTCCTCGACGTGCCGCTCACCGACCTGGCCGGCACCGATGCCGCGATCGCCGCCTCGCACGAGGCGTTCCCCGCCTGGCGCGACATCGGGCCGGGCGAGCGGGCGACGCTGCTGCGCCGGTTCGCCGCGGTCATCGACGCGCACGTCGACGAGCTGGCCGAGCTCGAGGTCCGCAACGCAGGCCACACCTGGGGCAATGCCCGGTGGGAGGCCGCCAACGTCCGCGACTGCCTGAACTACTACTCCGGGTCGCCGGAGCGGATGTTCGGCAGGCAGATCCCGGTCGCGGGCGGCACCGACGTCACCTTCCACGAGCCGCTGGGCGTCGTGGGCGTGATCGTGCCGTGGAACTTCCCGATGCCGATCGCCGGCTGGGGCTTCGCGCCCGCGCTCGCCGCAGGCAACACCGTGGTGCTCAAGCCGGCCGAGCTCACCCCGCTCACCGCGATCCGGATCGGCGAGCTGGCGCTCGAGGCCGGGCTGCCGGAGCACGTGCTCAACGTGCTGCCCGGCAAGGGGTCGGTGGTCGGCGAGCGGTTCGTGACCCACGAGCTGGTCCGCAAGGTGTGCTTCACCGGCTCCACCGAGGTCGGCAAGCGGATCATGGCCGGCTGCGCCGAGCAGGTGAAGCGGGTGACCCTCGAGCTGGGCGGCAAGAGCTCCAACATCGTCTTCGCGGACGCCGACATCGCCGCTGCGGCTGCCTCGGCGCCGTACGCCGTCTTCGACAACGCCGGCCAGGACTGCTGCGCCCGGTCGCGGATCCTGGTCGAGCGGTCGGCGTACGACGAGTTCCTGGCCGGCCTCGAGAAGTCCGTGCAGGCGCTGCGGGTCCTCGACCCGTCCGACGAGTCGTCCGAGATGGGGCCGCTGGTGTCGTCGGGACAGATGGCCTCGGTGCAGGGCTACCTCGACGAGGTCGAGGTGGCCTTCGCGGGGTCGAAGCCGGACGGGGCCGGCTGGTGGATCGCGCCGAGCGTGGTGACCGTCGACGACCCGGCGACCCGGATCTGGCGCGAGGAGGTGTTCGGCCCGGTCGTGGCGGTGATGCCGTTCGACGACGAGGCCGACGCCGTGGCCAAGGCCAACGACTCGGAGTACGGCCTCTCGGGCTCGATCTTCACCAACGACCTGGGCCGCGGGCTGCGGGTGGCGCGCGCCGTCGAGGCCGGCAACCTCTCGGTCAACTCGCACGCGTCGGTGCGCTACTGGACGCCGTTCGGCGGCTACAAGCAGTCCGGCCTCGG
Source organism: uncultured Actinomycetota bacterium (assembly GCA_963798045.1). Lineage (GTDB taxonomy): Bacteria > Actinomycetota > Actinomycetes > Propionibacteriales > Nocardioidaceae > Nocardioides. The sequence continues at coordinate 9,417 of CAWCSB010000033.1, read as the reverse complement.
CCGTGAGCTCGGTCCGGACGCCCCGATGGCGTTCACCGAGGAGAAGAACGTCTTCATCGCACACGGGGAGGCCTGAGCAATGCCAGGAAGGATCCAGGACCGCGTCGCGGTCGTCACCGGCGGCTGCTCGGGCATCGGCCTGGCAACCGTGCGGCGCTTCGTCGCGGAAGGCGCCAAGGTGGTCATCGGCGACCTGTCCGACGACCGGGGCGCCGAGATCGTCGAGGAGCTGGGCGGGAGCGACATCGCGGCCTACGTCCACGTCGACGTGACCGACAAGGACCAGGTCGACGCGCTCTTCCAGACCGCGAAGGACACCTACGGCTCGGTCGACATCGCGTTCAACAACGCGGGGATCAGCCCGCCGGAGGACGACTCGATCCTCGACACCGACCTGGACGCCTGGCGACGGGTCCAGGAGGTCAACCTGACGTCGGTCTACCTGTGCTGCAAGGCCGCGCTCCCCCACATGCTCGAGCAGGGCAGAGGGTCGATCATCAACACCGCGTCGTTCGTCGCGGTGATGGGCGCGGCGACCTCGCAGATCTCCTACTCCGCGTCCAAGGGTGGCGTCCTCTCGATGACCCGCGAGCTCGGCGTCCAGTTCGCGCGCCAGGGCGTGCGGGTCAACGCGCTCTGCCCGGGACCGGTGAACACGCCGCTGCTGCAGGAGCTGTTCGCCAAGGACCCCGAGCGGGCGGCGCGGCGGCTGGTGCACATCCCCATGGGCCGGTTCGGCGAGCCCGAGGAGATGGCCTCGGCGGTGCTCTTCCTCGCGTCCGACGACTCGTCGTTCATGACCGCGAACACGTTCCTGGTCGACGGCGGCATCACCGGGGCCTACGTCACGCCCCTATGAGCCCACCCGTCATCGGTCTCACCACCTACCGCGAGCAGGCCCGGTGGGGAGTGTGGGACCAGCGCGCCGATCTGCTGCCCGCCCAGTACGCCGAGGCGGTGGTCGCGTGCGGCGGCGTACCCCTGATGCTGCCGCCCATCGAGACCACGGGAGCTGCCGACACGGTGGTCGCCCGCCTCGACGGGCTGGTGATCAGCGGCGGCGCCGACGTCGACCCGGCCCAGTACGACGCCGAACCGCATCCGCGCACCGCCAACTGGCGACCGGACCGCGACGCGTGGGAGCTCGCCCTCCTTGCGGCCGCGGACCCGGTCGCCCTGCCGGTGCTCGGAGTCTGCCGCGGCATGCAGGTGATGGCGGTGCACGCGGGCGGGCGCCTCGACCAGCACACTCCCGACCTGGTGGGGCACGACGAGCACAGCCCGGGCGGTGACGCCTTCGGTGCAGTGGCCGTCTCGACCGAGGCCGGCAGCAGACTCGCGAGCCTGGTCGGGCCGTCGCTCACGGTGAACTGCCACCACCACCAGAGTGTGCGCGACCACCCCGGGTTCGTGGCCTCGGCGCACGCCGCGGACGGCACGCTGGAGGCCATGGAGGTCGCCGGCGCGGACCGGTTCTGCCTGGCCGTGCAGTGGCACCCGGAGACCGCTGCCGACGTCGGCCTTCTGGCCGGGCTGGTGCGGGCCGCGGCCGCGTACCGTTCGTGACCGTGATTGCAAGATGAGGCTGTGCTCGTGAGGGTGTGCTCGTGAGGCTGGGTCGGCGCCGGGAACCGGTGCTGATCAGCGCGCACCGGTTCGGCGCCGGCAAGGACCGGGACCTGGAGAACTCCCTCGACGCCCTCGGCGAGTCCCTCACGCTCGGGGTGGACTACGTCGAGTTCGACGTGCATCGCTGCAACGACGGGACCTTCGTCGTCACCCATGACAGCTGGGTCGCGGTCGGCAGCCACCACCTCCCGATCTCCTCGCTGACGCCCCCTCAGCTGGAGGTGCTGGCCGGGACGGTGGTGCGTTACGAAGACGTGCTGGCGCGGATCGACGGGCAGTCCAAGGCGCACATCGACCTGAAGTTCACCTCCCCCGACGAGGCCTACACCGACCCCGCGTCGACGTACGAGGTGGTCGCCGTGAGTCGGGCGCTCGAGGTGCTGGGCGCCGGCTACCTGATGGTGACCACCAACGAGGACAAGGCAGTGCGCGCGGTGCGCGACTGGGCCGACGCCGAGGGCCACGAGCTGCTGGTCGGGCTGTCGCTGGGCCGGTCGGTCCGCGGGCTCCCGTGGTGGAAGCAGGTGCGCGTGCGTGTGTCGGAGCTGCTGCCCAAGCTGCGCTACCGCGAGTCGAGGGCCAACGTCGTCGTCGCCAAGGACATCCTCGCCAGGCTCGGCGTCGCGGCGTTCGCCCGGCGCCGGCACCTGCCGCTGGTGGTGTGGACGGTCGACTCCGAGGAGTCGCTTCGCTACTGGCTGCGGCCGGGCCGGGCCTGGTTGGTCACGACCAACCAGCCCGGCCTGGCGCTGCGAATCAGGGGAAGGTGAGGTCCGGCGTCAGGGGGTGACGCACTTCGCGACGTCGGCCGCGAAGTCCGGGTCGTCGAGGATCTTCTCCTCGTCCTTGTCGCCCTCGTAGTCCTCGTCACCGTCGACGAGTGCCTGGAGCGTGTCGTCCGAGAGATCAGAGTCGTGGAAGGCCTTGGCGATGCAGTCGATGGCGGCGTCATCGATGTCGGAAGCGCCGAACTGCTGCCCGACGGGGTTGTCGTCGTCCTTGAGCGCCTTGGCGATGTCGCCCTCGGAGGGACGTCCGCCGCCGCCGCCACCACAGGCGGTCAGCACGGCGAGCAGGGTGAACATTGCGACGATCTTTTTCATGTATTTGCTCTCTCTTGGGGCAGCCGAAGTCTCGGCGGCCGTTCGGGTCCGAGGAGACCCTTTCGGGGAGGGACCTCCGTGTCAAAGACGTGCGCGCGGGTCTGGGCGTTCCCTTCGCCACATCGCCTGAGAGGATGCCCACATGACCACGGACGCACACGTGGACGCCGTCACCGACGTGCTTGGTGAGCCTTATCTCGCCGAGACTCTGGAGCTGCCTCCCGACGACGAAGGCGCGGTCGTCGCGACCTTGGTCAAGCGGGCCGCCGCCGGGCCCACCACCAAGGCGGTGCTGCACCTGCACGGCTTCGCCGACTACTTCTTCCAGACCGGGTATGCCGACTGGTGGACCGAGCGCGGCTACGACTTCTACGCGCTCGACCTGCGCAAGTACGGCCGTTCGCTGAGGCCCCACCAGACACCCACCTACGTCGACGACCTGAAGGAGTACTACCCCGAGCTGGACGAGGCCTGGCGTCGGATCACCGAGCGCGACGGGCACACCGAGGCCGTGATCTCGGCGCACTCGACAGGAGGCCTCGTCGTGGGGTTGTGGGCCGAGGACCGGAGGCCCACGCACCTGGTCGGCGCGGTCATGAACTCGCCCTGGCTGGACCTGCAGGGAAGCGCGGTGTTCCGTGTGATCAGCCGGCCCGCGCTCAAGGCGATCGCCGCCCGCCAGCCCCGGCGCGAGATCAAGCGGCACGTGACCGGGCACTACACGCGCAGCCTCCACAAGGACCACGAAGGCGAGTGGGAGTTCGATCTCGTGTGGAAGCCCATCGAGTCGTTCACGGTCTACGCCGGCTGGCTGCGCGCGATCCGCGACGGCCACGCCCGGCTGCACCGCGGCCTCGACCTACCCTGTCCCGTCCTCGTGCTCTCGTCTGGGCGCTCCACGCTGCCCGAGGAGATGGGCGAGGACGTCCACGGCACCGACATCGTGCTCGACGTCGCCCAGATCCGGCGCTGGGCGACGGCGCTGGGCCCGCACGTCACCTACGTCGCGATCGACGGCGCCCGGCACGACGTGGTCCTCTCCCGTGAGGAGCCCCGCACCCGCGCGTACGACGCCATCAACACCTGGATGACGGCCTGGGTCGACCCGCCGAAGCGCACGCTGCTGTAGGCGGGTGGGGTTGGGTCTGGGTCTGCGCTCGTGGCACCGGGTCTGGGCGGGCCCGGGGCTGGCGCCCCGGGGCTGGGGCGGCGCGTCGCGGGGGTGGCTTGCGCTCCCATTGCGTTGCGCTGCCCGCGCCGCGGCCAAGCCCCTTGATGCCTCCGGGGCGCCAGCCCCGGTCCCGCCCCGCGCATCGCCGTCGCTGCGTCATCACGATTAGGGTGGGGGCGGGCTCGTCAGCCGCTGCGCGGCCCACTCGCCCGCTGGTTCGAGAACGGCGTCGGGCGAGGCAGCGCGCAGCGCTTGCGAGCCCGACGCCCCACCCCGCTCGTGATGACGGAGCGAGGGTGATGCGTGCCGGAACGCCGGGTGGGGGTGTCCGCGTCGCTAAAAGCGCGGCGTGGCGCGGGCACTCCCAACGCAACCACGCTGGAAGCAGCTGCCCGCGACACGGCGTCGCCTGTCGGCGCGGACACCCCCCACCCGGCGGGCCGGCATCACGGTGCCACGAGCGCAGACCCAGACCCAACACCCAAGACCCACCAACCCACGCCGGGCTCAGGCGAGCTCGCCCACGAGCCCCTGGACCAGGTCGTACGACGCCCGGTCGGCTGCCGCGATCAGCCCGGCGGGCGGTGGGTCCTGTGGCCGATAGGGCTGCCCCGCGAAGGTCCCGACGTAAGCGCCGGACTCGGAGAGCAGCAGCGAGCCCGGGGCGTGGTCCCACGGCTTGGTCCCGGTGTAGAGCAGGTAGTCGGCGCCGCCCTCGACGACCTTCGGGTAGTCGACGCCGCAGCAGATCCAGGTCAGCTCGAGCGGCGGCAGGCCGTCGAGCGCCCGGCCGATCCACCGACGGCGAGACGTGACGCCGCGAAGCACCTCACCCACCGGCGGCCGGACCAGTCGCTGACCGTTGCGCCAGGCGCCCCCGTCACGCTCGGCGACGTACGCCGTGTCGTGCTGCGGCTGCCAGATCCAGCTGCGCACCACCTCGCCGGCGCGGAGCTCGGCCACCATGACGGCGTGGTCCGGCGAGCCGGAGACGAAGTTCTTGGTGCCGTCGACCGGGTCGACGGTGAAGGCGTGGTCGGCGTCGCGGAACCGGTCGAGGAGCGTGTCGTCAACCTCGTTGGCCTCCTCGCCGAGTACCAGCGCCCCGGGGTAGGCCCTGGAGAGCGCCTCGGTGATGCGCACCTCGGACTCGTGGTCGGCGACAGTGACGAGGTCGCCGGGGTTCTTCTCGGCGATCTGGTCGTCGGTCAGGGTGCGGAACCGGGGGTTGATGACCTCCTCGGCGACGTCCTGCAGCAGCTGGAGGATCTCCTGGGTGTTCACCCGCTGAACGGCTCGCCGTCGAACCGCTCCCGCGTCACGAACTCCGCGAAGGGCTGGCGGCGCAGCTTCGTGGGCTGCTTGACCGGTCTCCCGAGCGGGACGACCGCCGCGACGGCGTACTGCTCCGGGATGCCGAGCAGCTCCTTGACCTTCGGCTCCTCGGCTATCGCCATGGTCGTGAACGTGCCACCGAACCCCTCCTGGCGAGCGGCGAGCAGCATGTTCCAGGCCAGCGGATAGACCGAAGCGCCACTCACCAGGCCGACGCGGTCGAGGTCCTGGTCGGTCGCGGCGACGGCGCCGAGGTCGACGCAGACCACGACCACGACGGCGGCGGTGAGCACCGGGGTGAGGAAGTACGCCGGCGGCTCGGTCGCCGCGATCTCCTCGGCCGAGGGGCCGGGTGGGCTCAGCGGGTTCCACGGGACCTCGCCGGCCGCCGACTGTGCGGCGTAGCGGCGAACCGCCGGCTTGTTGAGCTCGGCCAGGGCCTCGCGGGTGGCACGGTCGGTGACGAGCACCAGGTGCGCGCCCTGCCGGTTGCCGCCGCTCGGGGCGAACCGGGCGTGGTCGAGGATGCGGCCCAGCACGTCGTCCGGAAGCGGGTCGTCGGTGAACTCCCGGATCGCCGCGGTCGTCCGCATCACGTCGTAGAGCTCCATGCCCCTAGTCTTCCCTAGGTGAACCCAGTGACCGGACTCTCCCTCGGCCGCATCGTGGTCGGCGCTCTCTCGTTCGCCCAGCCGGCGCTCGCCGCGAAGATGCTAGGCGTCGATGTCGACAACAACCCCCAGGGCTCCTACCTGGCCCGGCTGTTCGGCTCGCGGGAGATCGCGATCGGCTCGGCCACGCTGCTGGCCCGCGGCAAGACCCGGCGCAACCTCGTGCTGGCCGGCATCGGCGTCGACGCGGCCGATGCGGCCACCGGCGTGCTCGGGGTCCGAGACAAGTCGGTGCCGATGCGGACCGGCGCCATGCTGATCGTGCCGGCGATCCTCGCCGTGCTGTCCGGGGTCCAGGGGCTGCGCCAGAAGGCCTGAGTCAGCCGAGCAGGAACACGGTCAGCGCCACCACGCCGACGACCACGATCGTCCAGCGCAGCACCGGGCCCGGCAGTCGCCGGCCCACGGTCGCGCCGAGCTGGCCCCCGATCACCGACCCGACCCCGATCAGCGCCACGATCCTCCAGTCGACGTCGGCCACGATCGCGAACAGCAGCCCGGCCACGGCGTTCACGATGGCGGCGAGGACGTTCTTCAGCGCGTTGAGCCGCTGCAGTGTCTCCGAGATGCCGACGCCCATGATGCCCATCAGCAGCACGCCCTGGGCGGCGCCGAAGTAGCCGCCGTAGACACCGGCGCCGAGCACGGCGGGCCAGACCCACCACGCGCCCACCACCGCGTTGCGCGTGGGCGCGCCCAGGCGGTCGTGCCGGGCCTCGACCCAGGCCGAGATGCGTGGCTGGAAGACCACCAGCAGGATCCCGAGACTCACCAGGGCCGGCACGATCGCCGCGAAGGCGTCGTCCGGGAGCACGAGCAGCAGCACACCGCCGAGCAGGCCGCCGATGAGCGAGGCGATGCCGATCCGCAGGATCCGCGACCGCTGGCCCACCAGCTCGCGCCGGTAGCCGACCACGCCGGACACCGAGCCCGGCACCAGGCCGATGGTGTTGGAGACGTTGGCGGTGACGGGTGGTACGCCGAACGCGAGGAGGGTCGGGAACGTGATCAGCGTCCCCGACCCCACCACGGTGTTGATGGTGCCCGCAGCCAGCCCGGCGAGCCCGATGGCGATGGCTTCGAGCAGCGACACCCCGCGAGGTTACGAGGCGGGCGGCGCCGGCGGTGCAGGGGGCGGGTCGTCCGAGGCGGCCGGCGGTGCGGGCGGCGGGGGCGGTGCGGGATCGGAGACGCCCGGGTTGGCGGCCTGGGCGGCCTCGGCGATCGCGGCCTGCACCGCTTCGTTGGCCTTGCTGACCTCGGCGTCGGCGAGAGCGCCGCTGCCCGCCAGCTTGGCCGGCTCGTAGCTGCCCATGTCCACGCGCTTGCGCGGCCCACCGGAGTCCTTCGGGATGCCGGAGATCTCGTGGATCGACGAGCCCAGCCCCTCGAGCGCCTTGGTGATCTCGGACGGGATGACCCACACCTTGTTGGCGTCGCCCTCGGCGAGCTTGGGCATCATCTGGAGGTACTGGTAGGCCAGCAGCGCCTGGTCCGGCTGGCCGTCGTGGATGGCCTGGAAGACCATCTGGATGGCCTGTCCCTCACCCTGGGCCCGCAGGATCGCGGACTCCCGGTCAGCCTGGGCGCGCAGGATCTGCGACTCGCGGTCACCCTCGGCGTTCAGGATCGCGGACTGCTTGTTGCCCTCCGCGGTGAGGATCGAGGACTGCCGCTGACCCTCGGCGGAGAGGATCAGCGCCCGCTTGTCACGGTCGGCGCGCATCTGCTTCTCCATCGCGTCCTTGATGGACGGCGGCGGGTCGATGCCCTTGATCTCGACGCGGTTGACGCGGATGCCCCACTTGCCGGTCGCCTCGTCGAGGACGCCGCGCAGGCCGTGGTTGATCTCCTCACGGCTGGTCAGCGTCTGCTCGAGGTCCATGCCGCCGACGATGTTGCGCAGCGTGGTCATGGTGAGCTGCTCGACCGCCTGGATGTAGTTGGCGATCTCGTAGGTCGCCGCGATCGGGTCGGTCACCTGGAAGTAGATGACCGTGTCGATCGAGACCACCAGGTTGTCCTCGGTGATCACGGGCTGGGGCGGGAAGCTCACGACCTGCTCGCGAAGGTCGATCAGGTAGCGCACCTTGTCGATGAACGGCACGACGATGTTGAGGCCGGCCGGGAGGGTCTGCTTGTACTTCCCGAACCGCTCCACGATGCCTGCGCGGGCCTGCGGCACGATCCGCACCGTCTTGGCCAGCAGGGTGACGACGAACAGGAACAGCAGGACCAGCAGGATCAGCACGATGAGTGCGCCCATGGGTACTCCTTCAGATCTGTGGGCCAGAAGTTCTGGCTAGGACTCGAGGCTCGCTACAGGATGGACGTAAACCGTCGCTCCACGGATTTCCAGGACCTCGACGGTGCCTCCCGGATCGATGATCATGGTTTCGTCGTACGGCTTCGCGGACCAGATCTCGCCGCCCACCTTGACCCGCCCTGGCTCATGCCCGGTGATCCGCTCGGTGACCACGCCCTGCTGGCCGACGAGCTTGCCGTGGCCCAGCGACAGCTCGGGCCCGCTGTGCAGCCGCTTGACCAGCTGGGGGCGGACCAGGGCCAGGCAGGCGACCGAGGCGACCGCTGCGGCGATGGCCGAGACGGCGAAGCCGGCACCCAGGGACACGAGCATCCCGACCAGGGCGCCGACCGCCAGCATCAGGAGGATCAGGTCCATGCTGGCCAGCTCGGCGACGCCGAGCAGGATCGCCAACCCGAGCCACACCGCGGCGAGGTGCTCATTGAGCCAGTCCATGGCGGGGACCCTAGTGGATGCCGGCGCGTCGCTGGCGACGCCGGGCGGACCAACGTCCCCCGGCGTGGGTCAGGACCAGCGGCAGCCCGAACGTGGCGGACAGGTTCTCCTCGGTCAGGACCTGGTCGAGGAGCCCGGCCGCGACCACCTTCGCGTCGCGCAGCAGCAGGACGTGGGTGAACCCGGGCGGGATCTCCTCGACGTGGTGGCTGACCAGGATCGTGGCCGGTGAGTCCGGGTCCATCGCCAGCACGGCGAGCGTCGACACGAGGTCCTCCCGGCCGCCGAGGTCCAGCCCGGCCGCCGGCTCGTCGAGGAGCAGCAGCTCGGGGTCGGTCATCAGGGCCCGCGCGATCTGCACCCGCTTGCGCTCCCCCTCGCTGAGGGTGCCGAAGGTGCGGTCGGCCAGCTGCCTGACCCCGAGCTCCCCGAGCAGTGCCAGGGCGCGGCCGTGGTCGAGGTCGTCGTACTCCTCACGCCAGCGGCCGACCACGCCGTACGACGCCGAGACCACCACGTCGCGCACGGTCTCGCCACGCGGGATCCGCTCGGCGAGCGCGGCGCTGGTCAGGCCGATGCGCGGCCGCAGCTCGAACACGTCGACGGTGCCGAGCACCTCCTCGAGGATCCCGGCCACGCCCGTGGTGGGGTGCAGCTGGGCGGACGCGACCTGGAGCAGCGTGGTCTTGCCGGCACCGTTGGGTCCGAGGATCACCCAGCGCTCGTCCTCCTCGACGGTCCAGTCGA